>JAKIUK010000021.1 GCA_021647585.1 Methylococcaceae bacterium | reverse complement strand
ACCTTCGTCTCCTTTATCGCTGGCAGCATATTTTGTAAAATATGAAGAAACTCGTCTTGGTGGGCTTTAGAGCCCTAGTTTTCAGGGTGTTTCCTTCCAAGTTTATGTTTTAATGGGAACACTCATGCTTTTCAAGTTGGCTTATCCCTTGGTACTTAAACAAAAGTAAAGACCTGCCCCTGGTCTTTCTTTATATCTTAATTAATCGTGGTCTGTCCCCTATTGATCCCTATTGATCCTGAATTTTTTGTTATGTATTTTCTAAAACGGAAAGTCTTCAACTTCAACTGCTTTAAGAGGCTCTGTTCCTTTTGAATCAGTAGACTTTTCCAGTACCTCTATAAATTTTATTGAATTGGTAATATGCCCAAAGATCAAAATACTTTCATCATAATTTAGCACATTGTTGTCATGTGCATGACTTTGTTCATTTCGTACTTTGTTAAATGCTTCCATAACTGAAATACTTGATTTCAAAATACGTTCTGTCATTTCTGACTGAATTAGCCCTTCTTTTTTAAGTGCTTTAACATACTCACCTGCTAAGCTATGCAAAGGCTTATTCCAATCTGTAGTTATTCCATGTTTACCACACAAAACTCGTAAATATTTAGTAACAAATGTATGTAGCCTATCTAAACCAATTTCTGGTTCGTTACGTTCAATTGATTCTCTAACTGATTTTGCTAATACTTCAAAATCCTTACCATCAGAATTTGGAACGATGGCGCCAATTTCTGGAACAGGGCTGCCAGACTTTAATCGTTGAACAATTTTTAAGCAATCGTCAGGAATAGGCGGCTTATCAAAACCATAATGTAACTCATCCCAATTATTAAAAATTTCGTCTAATAGCTTTCCAACAATATAATTAGGTTCAATTTTCCAAAAAGCTCTTAATCGGTTAGCTTTTGAACCTGATTCATATGCATATTTATCGTTATATATTTCTATGCCAGTATAATCTGCAACAAATTCTTCAAATGTTCGGTTTGAAAACGCTAAAACATAACCACTTACCATGTTGAAAGCCCGTTCTAGTTTTCTTTTTTCCATTGCACTCAAATCAGACACTTATTTATTTTCCATCTTTTAATACATAACTATTCTTCTTAGGCAGATCCGCCTTGATAATTAATTATCAGGAGAATTTGCCCTGACAAGTTGATATCGACCAGTAAACCGGGCAAATTTACCTAAAAGAAACTATTACCCCAAAAACCCTACCCACACTTACTCTCCCCACAATTCAAACAAGTCATACAACCATCCATCAACACCATTGCCTTAGTACTGCATTTAGAACATAAAACCGCTTTATCAGGAAAATCTGTTTCATCATTAGCAGGTGCAGCTCCATGCTTATCTTCAAATTCCTTACGCTTTTCTTCTAAATACTGTTTTTGCTGATCGCTCATTTCTTCTGTTTTGATCAGTCCTATATATTTCATATGAGACTCAATAGCATGACCTATTTCTGCAACCAGAGATGGCATGAAGATACCGCCCTTTTTGAAATACCCGCCTTTTGGGTCAAAAACGGCTTTCATTTCCTCGACCAGAAAGGTGACATCCCCACCCTTACGAAATACCGCTGAAATAACCCGGGTTAAGGCCAGTACCCACTGGAAGTGTTCCATATTTTTGGAATTGATAAACACTTCATAAGGACGGCGCTCTTCATGCTCTGTACCCATATTTAATACCATGTCATTAATGGTGATATATAGGGCATGTTCTGATTGTGGTGTTTTAATCTTATAGGTAGAGCCTAATAACACTTCGGGACGCTGTACATTTTCATGCATACTTTCCAAAGAAGGTTGTATGTCTTTTTTCTCTGGTTTGTTGTCCTGTTCGTTTATTACTTTAAAGCCAACAATTTTTTTCGCAATTTTATGTGTCATTAGAATTTCCCGTAATAGCCTTCTTTCAATGCATCAAACAGATTGGCTGCGGTGTGCATTTCACCGTCATATTCAATTTCTTCATTACCTTTCACTTCTATCACATGTCCATCTTCCAGGGTAAATTGATAGGTTGTTTTTTCCAGGTCTTCTTCTTTGACCAAAACACCTTGAAAAACTTCCGGATTAAAACGGAAAGTGGTACACCCTTTTAACCCTTTATCATAGGCATATTCATAGATAGATTTAAAGTCCTCATAAGGAAAATCAGTTGGTACATTTGCTGTTTTCGAGATCGATGAATCTATCCATTTTTGTGCGGCTGCCTGTACATCTACATGCTGTTTAGGCGTTATGTCATCAGCTGATATAAAATAACCAGGCAGTTGTGTATCCGGATTTTCACTATACGGCATCGCTTCAGAGTTAATCAGTTCTCTATAAGCTAATAATTCAAACGAAAACACATCCACCTTTTCTTTGCTTTTTTTACCTTCACGAATAATATTACGTGAATAATGATGAGCAAAACTCGGTTCAATACCATTACTGGCATTATTGGCTAACGATAATGATATCGTTCCTGTGGGCGCTATTGAACTGTGATGAGTAAAACGGCAGCCCTGTTGTATTAATTCTTTTACCAATTCAGGTTCTTCTTTTGCCAATTGCTGCATATAGCGACTGTATTTTGCATGTAATACTTTACCTAAAATTTTATCGCCCTTTTTATATCCATCCGTTTTCATTTCCGGGCGTTTATGCAGCATTTCCCCTGTTACTGTGTATTCCTTTTCCATGACAGGTGCAGCACCCTTCTCTTTTGATAAGCTCAGGCCTTCTTTCCAGCCTTCTATTGCTAACGTTTTAGTTATCTCTTCTGTAACAATCAGCGATTCTTCATCCCCATATTTCATCCCTAACATAGTCAGAGTTGACCCTAGACCTAGATAGCCCATACCATGTCTACGTTTACCGACAATCTCATCACGTTGTTTTTGTAATGGTAAACCATTAATTTCTACTACGTTATCCAACATACGGGTAAATACGCGAATAGTTTTACGGTAAGTTTCCCAATCAAAACGCGCTTCTTTGCTGAAAGGTTTGTCTACAAATCGTGTCAGGTTAATTGAGCCAAGAAGACAGCTGCCATAAGGGGGTAGTGGCTGCTCTCCACAAGGATTTGTTGCCCGAATATTTTCACAGAACCAGTTGTTATTCATTTCGTTGACTTTATCAATCAGAATAAAACCAGGTTCAGCATAGTCGTAGGTTGATGACATAATTATGTCCCATAAACGGCGAGCAGGCATGGTTTTGGAAATTTTGCAGGCAACCAGGCCGTCTTCATTTGCAATATAGCCTGATTTGTTTGGCAGGTCACGCCAGACAATCTGTTCTTTGTTGTCCAGGTCCAATGCATCCATTACTTTTTCTGCTTCGGTCACAGGAAAAGATAAAGACCAGGGTTTATCTTGTTTTACTGCCTCAATAAACTCACGGGTAATTAACAGGGATAAATTAAACTGGCGCAAACGGCCATCTTCACGTTTTGCTCTGATAAACTCAACAACATCGGGATGTGCTATATCAAAAGTTGCCATTTGTGCGCCACGTCTACCGCCTGCTGATGAGACCGTAAAACACATCTTATCGTAGATGTCCATAAACGATAGAGGTCCTGATGTATAAGCACCTGCGCCTGAAACATAGGCATCTTTAGGGCGTAAAGTTGAAAATTCATAACCGATGCCACAACCGGCTTTTAATGTCAGACCTGCTTCATGTACTTTATTCAGTATATCGTCCATTGAATCAGCAATAGAGCCAGAAACGGTACAGTTAATGGTTGATGTGGCAGGTTTATGTTCTTTTGCACCCGCATTGGAAACAATACGACCGGCAGGTATGACACCTTGACGCAACGCCCATAGAAATTCGTTATAATACTTCTCTTGGGCTGTTTTACCTTTTTCTACACTGGCTAAAGCTTTGGCCACTCTTTTATAGGTCTCATCAATTGTCTTGTCAATGGCTTCCCCGTCTTTTGTTTTTAAGCGATATTTTGTATCCCAAATATCTAACGAGGCACTTTGTAGTGGAATTTCAGTTATGTTATCGGTAACAACATGAAGCTGTGCAGTCATTGATGATTTCCTTTCTAATAAATACTTATAAAACAGATATTTGATGAAATGTAGCATTTCATCAAATATGGACATATAGTGGTTTAATTAAATAATAGCACAATATATTGTGTTTTCTTGTTTTTTTACTGATTATTTTATAGTATTAAATTATTTCAATAACTTACAAAACTGAGCTGAAGAACGACTGTAAATATCTGCTGTTAATGCTTCATACAAGGTATAGTAATCGCTAATGGCACGAACTTTTAAACCCTATCCTTTCTCAAACAACTGACGCGGTTGTTAACGATTGAATTCTTAATTTAAGCGGAGATTATCACTATGGCTATTAAAATTAGCTTAGCGCAATTTATTACCGAACAACAACGTAAACACCCTGATACAAATGCAGAATTAAGCTCTCTATTAAATGACATTATCACTGCATGTAAACAAATATCACACCTGGTCAACCAAGGTGATTTAATGGGTACATGGGGTAGTGCTGAGTCAGAAAATGTGCAGGGTGAGGTGCAGAAAAAACTGGATATTATCAGCAATAATTTTATGATCGATGCGCTTAAATGGACTGGACATCTTGCCGGCATGGCTTCTGAAGAAGATGATGAGCCTATAGCAATACCTGAACAATATCCACGAGGAAAATACCTGGCATTATTTGACCCTTTAGATGGGTCATCGAATATTGATGTTAACCTGACGGTTGGCACTATATTTTCAATTTTACGCTGCGACAATGGCATTACCCCCCAACTAGATGATTTTTTACAAAAAGGCTATGAACAAATTTGCGCAGGATTTGTACTTTACGGTCCATCGACTATGCTTGTCTTAACGACGGGGTTAGGTGTCAATGGTTTTACCCTGGATCAGGAAATAGGTGAATTCTATCTGACTCATCCAGACATGAAAATTCCCGATGATACTCAGGAATTTGCCATTAATATGTCTAACCAGCGATTCTGGGAACCGCCTATGCAACGCTATATTGCAGAATGTTTACAAGGGACTGATGGCACACGAGGGAAAGATTTTAATATGCGCTGGATTGCATCTTTGGTTGCGGAGGTGTATAGGGTATTAACACGTGGAGGAATTTTTATGTATCCTTTTGACCTTCGTGACCCAAGCAAAGAAGGTAGATTACGTTTAATGTATGAAGCCAACCCAATTGGATTCATTGTTGAACAGGCAGGAGGTCTTTGTTCCACAGGGCGTGAACGTATATTAGGAATAGACCCTAAAGAAATTCATCAACGGGTTCCTGTTATTTTAGGAGCCAAAAATGAAGTTAATCGTATTGTTTCATATCATAAGGAGTTCGATTTATGCAAATAGATGTTTTTAATGGTGATGCAGATGGCATTTGTGCTTTATTACAATTACGACTGGCTAACCCTGTAAAGTCACAACTGGTTAGCGGTGTAAAAAGAGATATTAAACTATTGGATGAAGTTAAAGTCCAGCAAGGGGATCAAGTCACGGTACTTGACATTTCTTTTGAAAAAAACAGATCTTCAGTAGAGAGATTACTTGAAGAAGGAGCCAGTGTTTTCTATGTTGATCACCATCGTTCGGGTGACATCCCAACACATAAAAAACTACAAACACTGATCAATACTGATGCTAACACATGCACCAGTCTTCTGGTCAATGACTATCTGGAAGGCAAATACAGAGAATGGGCCGTCACTGCAGCTTTTGGCGATAATTTATTCAACAGTGCCACACAAGCTGCATTTCCCCTTTCCTTATCAGAAAATCAATTAGAACAGCTTAAATTACTGGGCATTTGCATAAACTACAACAGCTATGGCAGCAGTATCGCTGATTTACATTTTGCCCCTGATCTACTTTATCATGAGCTACAACCCTATGCCTCCCCTTTTGACTTCATGGCTGACAGTGTGGATGTGTATGAAAAGCTATTAGCTGGCTATGCTGATGATATGGCAAGTGCTGAACATATCAACCCTGAATATCAAACAAAAAACGTGGCTGTTTATTTATTTCCGGATGAAATATGGGCCCGGCGAGTAAATGGCGTATTTGGTAACAAACTTGCAAATAATCATCCTGACCGAGCACATGCTGTTGTAAGTGTTAATAGTAAAAAAGGCTATCAAATAAGTGTTCGAGCTCCATTAAACAATAAATCGGGAGCTGATGAACTATGTTCATTATTTCCTACCGGAGGAGGAAGAAAAGCCGCGGCTGGAATAAATCATTTAGCCATTGCAGAATTAGCTGAATTTATTTCAGCATTTGAAAAAAAATATAATACCGATCATTAGTTAACTCATTTATAATATATACCTTACATCAAGACTAAGTTTTATAATTATGGCTTTTAATGATTCCAGACAACAGTTTAGACGAAAAGTCGAACGACGTTTTGTACAAAGACGGGTAATACTTCATCACTTTTCAACGCTTAATTGGTTAGCAAACATTAAACATGAACAGCCATTATGGCCTGTTCAGGACCGTCGTTCTTCTGATAGACGTAGCTTTGAGCGTAGACAAATAAAATCCCGTCGAGTACCACCTCGTACAACTTTATCACCCATCTCCTCAAAACTGAATCCTTTATTGACTGAAGGTGAAAGACATTTACTCAATGACATATTCCAGCAGGATAAGGATAAGGATTAATAACAATCAAATCAGCAAATCCCCTTCCAGATGATCACGGATTCTTGTAGATACCATGATTCCGTGAATCATCAGATTGCTATTACGCCAACAATACTGGGTAAAGTTTTATTCTAGCTTTTCAAAATACTGCAACATTAACTGCACACTTTTATTACCTCGGTATTCATTGATATCAAGCTTATAAGCAGTATTGATTGACCGAATTCCCAGCCACATCTCTGGCTTTTCGACAAAAAAAGCTATCGCATCAAATAATAATTCACTAAATGGAAATCTGAGTACAAATTTTAGGTGTTGCTGCCCTACAATTCTGCATTGTATAACATCAAAAACGCCATCAAATACCGGCTCAGGAAATTCTTGCCCCCAGGTTCCTGACTCTTTTAAATGCTGAGAAAATTCCTGCGTAATTTCTTTTTCAGACAATTGTCCATCAGTATATATTTTTTGTTCCAAATCTACGTTATCAAGGTGTTTCGCTACTATTTCATCAAAAGCCAAGGCAAAAACTGGATAATCATGCATCTTGATACTCATTCCAGCTGCCATTGCATGGCCACCAAATTTACTCAGTATTTGTGGGTGAGATGATGCTATCTCACTCAACACATCACGTATATGAACACCAGGAATTGAACGTGCAGATCCTTTGATTTCACCATTATCTGCAGAAGCAAAAGCAACCACAGGTCTGTGTAAACGATCTTTAATTCTGGAAGCCAGGATTCCTATTACTCCTTGATGCCAATATTTCTCAAAAAGACAAACGCCAGCCGGTAAATGCTTTTCATCAAGCGCCTTCATGTCTTTTAACAATGACATTGCTTCATTTTTCATTTGCGCTTCGACATCTTTGCGGTCTTTATTGAGCTCATCCAGTTGTTCAGCAATGTCTTTGGCTAATGCTTCATCATCTGTCAGTAAACATTGTATACCTAGAGACATATCATCCATACGTCCTGCAGCATTGAGCCGTGGACCTAAAGCAAAACCTAAATCTGATGAGTTAATTGAATTAAATTGTTTTTTGGCAATTTCAATAAGCGCCCTAACCCCGGGATGAGCATGTCCAGATCGAATTCTTAATAGACCTTGATGCACTAATATTCTGTTAACCTGATCCAAAGCAACTACATCCGCAACTGTCCCTAGCGCAACAAAATCCAATAATTGAGCTAGATTTGGTTGTTGTACACCTTGTTGTTGAAACCGGCCTTGTTCTCGTAACCGACTCCGTAGTGCCAGCAATACATAAAAAATAACACCCACCCCTGCGATATTGCCGCTAGGAAATTCATCATCAATCAAGTTTGGATTCACTATGGCATCAGCAGCAGGCAATTGATCTGCCGGTAAATGATGGTCAGTAACAAGCACTTTAATGCCCGCATCTTTGGCCGCGTTAACACCATCAATACTGGAAATTCCATTATCTACAGTGATAATGATATCAGGTTGTTGCTGCATGACCAGTTCAACAATTTCGGGTGTCAGTCCATAACCATATTCAAAGCGATTAGGAACAACATAAGAAACCTTGCTTGCACCTAACAGTTCAAGACCTTTCATTGCAACAACACAACTTGTAGCACCATCAGCATCAAAATCAGCAACAATTGTGATTTTTTGCTGTTGATCTATTGCTGTAATTAAATGCTCGACCATTGTCTCCATTCCAGACAAAAGCCACGGTGATGGCAGTTTTACTAAAGTACGCTCTAATTGTTCATTTTCCGTAATACCCCGAGCTGCAAATATCTTGCTCAAAATCGGATCAATATCTTTTAAGTGTGATTTTTTCTTTCTTTTAGGACGAGGAACTATGTTTTTTTTAACGCCTTGATGATACATACATATGACCAATAAATAGACCAAAAAAGCCGACATTAGCCGGCTTAATTAAGGTGACTGCAATTCTATATTTCTAATTACATTTGATCCAAAATAGCTTTCTTAACTGCATCAAGTGTCGCATCAATGGTTACTGGATGTGAATCTTTACATTGATTAATCGCCGTATCAGGATCTTTTAAACCATTGCCGGTTAAAGTACAGACAATCTTGCTACCTTCAGGGATTTTTCCACTGGCTATATCCTTTAAAGCACCGGCTAAAGAAGTCGCTGAAGCAGGTTCGCAGAAGATACCCTCATATTGTGAAAGCATTTTATGCGCTTTCAATATTTTTTCATCGGTAAAACAATCAAACCAGCCACCCGATTCTTTTTGAGCATTCCAGGCAAAATCCCATGATTGAGGTCTACCGATACGGATTGCGGTAGCAATAGTTTCCGGGTTATCAACCATTTCTCCACTGATGAAGGGTGCTGCCCCGGCTGCTTGATAACCACACATGATGGGACGCTTAGTTGCAACTGCTGCTATAGCACCTTGATCAGCAGCATATTCCGTGTAACCTTTCCAATAAGCCGTTATATTTCCAGCATTACCTACGGGTAAACAATGATAATCAGGCGCATCACCTAATTCATCAACAATTTCAAAAGCTGCTGTTTTCTGCCCGTCAATTCTAAACGGATTGATGGAGTTTACGATAGTCACAGGTGCGTGATCAACTATTTCTTTAACCAAAGACATGCCATCATCAAAATTACCATTAATCTGAATAATTTCAGCGCCATACATTAAAGTTTGCGCTAATTTTCCTAAAGCAATTTTGCCCTCAGGGATTAATACAAAAGCTTTAATGCCTGCACGCACTGCATAGGCAGCAGCTGATGCAGAGGTATTGCCTGTTGATGCACAGATAATAGCCTGGCTGCCCTCATCAACTGCTTTGGTGACAGCCATGGTCATGCCACGATCTTTAAAAGATCCGGTAGGATTCAAACCTTCGTATTTGACATAAATATCTACATCTTTAGCAATAATCTTAGGAATATTTTGTAGTTGAATTAAGGGGGTGTTTCCCTCTCCAATACTGATGATACGTGCATCATCATTGACAGGTAAACGGTTTCTATAGCGTTCAATTAAACCCGTGTATCGAGTAGACATATTGTTTATCCTAATGTTTCCAAGCGAATTCGGCTGATTGAGCCAGTAATTGTAGGTAATGCTTCAATTTCAGTTTGTGCAGCATTCATTTCTTTTTCTAACGTTGTTTGAGTCAACATAATGACCGGTAGAGTTGTTTCACCCGCTAACGGTTCTTTTTGAATCAACGCTTCAATGCTAATTTGGTGGTCAGCTAAAATTCTGGTGACTTCTGCTAGAACTCCTGGCTTATCTTCTGCATTTAAACGTAAATAGTATGCTGTTTTTATTTGTTCAGAAGACAAAACGGGAATATCAGAAATGGCATCAGCTTGAAATGCCAAGTGTGGCACCCTGTGTTCAGGGTCACCCGTTAATACTCTTACAACGTCAACAACATCTGCAATAACGGCTGATGCTGTTGGCTCAGCTCCTGCTCCAGCGCCATAATACAAAGTTGGCCCAACTGCATCTCCCTGCACTAAAACGGCATTCATCACGCCATCAACATTTGCAATTAATCGTCTTGCAGGAATTAATGTTGGATGTACTCTTAATTCAATACCTTGTTCCGTTTTTCTGGCTATGCCTAAATGTTTAATCCGATAGCCTAATTCTTCAGCATATTCAACATCAGCCCGGGTGATTTTAGTAATCCCTTCGGTAAACACCTTGTCAAATTGCAGCGGTATACCAAAGGCTAATGAAGCCAGAATAGCCAGTTTATGACCGGCATCAATTCCTTCCACATCAAAGGTAGGGTCGGCTTCAGCGTAACCTAATGCCTGTGCTTCAGCTAATACGTCTGCAAAATCACGTCCTTTGTCGCGCATTTCAGTCAGAATAAAATTACCAGTGCCATTGATAATTCCAGCTAACCATTCGATTTGATTTCCACTTAGTCCTTCGCGAATTGCTTTAACAATGGGGATTCCACCAGCTACAGCAGATTCAAATAAAACCATGACCCCTTTTTCACTGGCTTTAGCAAAAATCTCATTGCCATGTAAGGCAATTAACGCTTTATTCGCTGTTACAACATGTTTACCACATTCTATAGCCTGCAATACCAATTTCTTGGCTAGATCCGTGCCCCCTATAAGTTCTAGCACTATGTCTATGTCAGGATCATTAATAATTTCAAATGGGTCCGTGGTCAGGGTTATATCATGAGTATCACAAATTCTTTCCCGGCTTAAATCTCTTGCCGATGCCCTAGTTACAATTATTTCTCGTCCAGCTCTACGAGAAATTTCTGTTGCATTCCTTTTAAGTACATTAACGACTCCACCGCCCACAGTACCTAACCCTAAAACACCAATTTTTACCGCTTCCAATTGTAACTCCTAATATTTGTAGATAGGACATTCGTCCGCCTTACAGGGATGTCTATTTGTCGCTTGAGGCAGGAGGCCATTTGAGACCACACTCCCCTTGAGAACAGCGGACTAGAGTCCACTCGCTTTACATATGTTTAAACAATACCATCTTTTTTTAGCATATTTCGGATACCTCTTAGTGCCTGTCGTGTCCTGTGCTCATTTTCAATCAGACTAAACCTGACATGATCATCACCGTATTGTCCGAAACCAATTCCAGGTGAAACTGCCACTTTCGCATCAATAATCATCTTTTTACAAAATTCCACTGACTTCATTTCCTTATACGGTTCTGGAATGGGAACCCAGACAAACATGGTCGCTTTCGGTTTTTCTACTTTCCAGCCCATGCCATTTAAACCATCACACAGTACATCTCTTCTGTTCTTGTACATATCACAAATTTCTGCCACACAATCCTGGGGTCCTTCGAGGGCTGCTATAGCTGCAACTTGTATGGGGGTAAACATGCCATAATCCAGGTAGGATTTAATACGGGTTAATGCTGCAACTAAGGTTTGATTTCCACACATAAAGCCGACACGCCAGCCAGGCATGTTATAGCTTTTTGACAATGAATAAAATTCTACCGCTATGTCTTTTGCCCCGGCTACTTGTAATATAGAAGGTGCTTTATAACCATCAAAAACAATATCTGCATAAGCTATATCATGCACTATCCAAATATTATGTTCTTTAGCTATTGCAACTACTTTTTCAAAAAACTCCAGTTCGACACATTGACTGGTCGGGTTGCCAGGAAAATTAAGAATCAGCATTTTTGGTTTAGGCCAGGAGTCTAAAATTGCCTTATGTAGCTCATCAAAAAAATCAACGCCAGGTACCATTTTGACGTGCCTTAAATCTGCGCCTGCAATCACTACACCATAGGGATGTATAGGATAAGCAGGATTAGGGACCAGCACCACATCGCCAGGGCCTAAGGTTGCCAGTGCCAAGTGAGCCAGACCTTCTTTTGAGCCTATGGTAACAATAGCTTCAGTTTCAGGATCTAAATCAACATCAAAACGATTTTTATACCATTGACAAATTGCTTTTCGTAGGCGAGGGATTCCTCGAGAAATTGAGTAACGATGAGTATCATCCCGCTCTGCAGCCTCAACCATTTTAGCAACGATATGCTTTGGTGTGGGCTGATCAGGGTTGCCCATACCAAAGTCAATGATATCCTCACCTTCTGAGCGGGCCTTTGCCTTCAACTCATTAACGATATTAAATACGTAAGGAGGGAGGCGACTGATACGACGAAATTCTTCCATTAATGGCTCTTATAAATAACAGGAGGTAACAATAAATAGTGATATATCGCTTAAGTTACTGTTGTTAGTAGATAATATTAAATTTATATAAAAACTATAATCGACTATTATAACCTGTTTATATACCTTTGCGGGTTTGTAACATAACTTTCTCAACACGTTCCAAATCTGCCTGCGTATCCACACCAGCGGGTGGTGTTTTTGTTACCGTTTTTACCAAAACCGGCTGACCATACCATAAAATTCTTAATTGCTCTAAAGACTCCACGATCTCTAATACCGAAGGTTGCCAGGAACAGTAATTTTTTAAAAATTTAACGGTATAAGCATACATGCCTATATGCCTGAGATATGGCATTGCATGGGAAACTTCTCCACTCGTGGCAGTAAAAGAGTTTCGATCCCAAGGTATCGGGGCTCGACTAAAATACAATGCATATCCCGCATTATTAAGTACTACCTTAACAGAGTTGGGGTTAAATATTTCTTCATTCTCAGTTATTTCAGCAGCTAACGTCGCTATACCCGCTTGCTGTTGGTTTCCAAGTGCAAGAGCAACATCTTTAATATAGGCTGGCGGAATTAACGGTTCATCACCTTGCAAGTTAACCACGATATCTTTTTCATTCCAAGCTAAGGTTTCAGCAACTTCATTAATTCGTTCCGTCCCACTGTGGTGATTGACATCAGTCATTACCACCTTAAGACCTAAATCAGTCACGCGATCAAAAATTCTTTGATCATCAGTTGCCACCACGATTTCTTCAGCATCTGCTTCGATAGCACGCTGGCATACATGAGCAATCATGGGTAGCCCTGCCATATCTAATAACGGCTTTCCTGGCAAACGAGTTGACCCATAGCGCGCAGGTATTACAACCTTAAAAGGTATAGTCATTATTTTTTTAAAGCATCTATTTCTTCATTTGATAATTCACGTGCTTCATCTTCCAGCATTACCGGAATATCATCTCTGATTGGAAAAGCCAGTCGATCGGCTTTACATATTAATTCTTGTGCATCTTTCTTATATATCAAAGTGCTTTTGCATAGTGGGCAGGCCAGAATATCAAGTAATTTATTATCCACGTATTTTCTCTTTTATCAATGTAAGTAGTTTGTCTATAAATTGTTGTTGCGGGAATGCCTTTACCGGTAGATACCAATGTTTATCAGAAGCAAAACCCAGACATTTAACAGCATCTTTTTCTGTCATTAATATGGGCTTATCGTCATCAAAAGTGATGTCATCAACATTAAATAGGTGATGATCTGGATAGGCATGACACTCTATCGAAATGCTTTCTTGTTTGAGTAAATCAAAGAAACGCTTTGGATTTCCTATTCCGGCAACTGCATGACATGGACTATTTTTAAATTCAGTTAATAATTTTTGTTCTTGAGTGGCTAAATTAACAACCGTATCACCTTGAATTATCATGGAAAATTCATTTTCTTCACTGGCAACACCATTAACAATAATCAAATCCACTTTATTTAACCGTTCTATGGGTTCTCTTAAAGGCCCACAAGGTAAAGTATATCCATTCCCAAAACGTCTATCACCATCAATAACCGCTATTTCAATATCGCGATCCAAAGCATAATGTTGCAAACCATCATCGGATAAGATGACATCACAATCCGTTTTATCCAGTATCATTTGTGCTGCTTTCACTCGTTCAGGTCCTACTGCAATAGGACAATCAGCCCTTTTTGCCATCAGCACGGCTTCATCACCCACTTGCTCTGGATTACTTTGTTCATCTACCCATTGCGGCCAACTATCAGTATTGCCACCGTATCCACGACTAATAATCCCAGGTTTATAACCCTGTTCTCTAAGAAACCGAGCCAACCAGAGAATTAACGGGGTTTTCCCCGTACCCCCTACTGTAATATTACCTACTATAATGACAGGAACGGAACATTTGGTTTTTTTTAATAGGCCCTTATTATAAAGGAACAGCCTAAAACGCATATAGTCATCATAAAACATGGAAAGTGGCATTAATGCGGAAGAAATATACATTTCTTTATACCAGGCATCTTGCAGCCAACGGGAAATATTTTGTTTCATCTTATCCCCCTGGTGCTTTTTTGGTAGCAAATGTAATACGAGTAAATCCCAATTGACTCGCCACATCTAAAACAGTGATAACAGCTTGATGGGGTGTCTTACCATCTGCACTGATAATGAAAGGGATTTGTCGGGAATTACCTGCAGCTTGCATCAATGCGCGCTTTAAAGTGTCAATTTTTTGATTTACTAATTGATGAGGTAAATCATCATCACCAGAAATGAAATAAATGCCATCGGCATTGATCGTTAACATAATTATTTTTTCATCAAGTAAAGTTTCCTCGCCCTGCGCCTCGGGTAAAGATATTTTTATCGCTGATTGTTGATTAAACGTTGTTGTTACCATAAAAAAAATTAGCAACAAAAAAACCACATCAATCATCGGTGTTAAGGTTATTTCCAGTGGCTGTCTTTTTTTTCGAGAGAAATTCATTCGATAAACTCTCTATCCCCATGCATCACATCAATCAGTCTTAATGCTTCTTCTTCCATATTTAAAACATATTCATCGACTAAACGTTCAAAATACCGATGAAAAATCAGACTGGGAATTGCCACCGTTAATCCTGCAGCAGTTGTAATCAGAGCTTCTGAAATTCCGCCAGCTAAAATTCCAGGGTCACCGACACCATGAATCATAATAGCAGCAAATACTTTGATCATACCAACTACTGTACCTAACAATCCTAACAGAGGTGTTATCGAAGCTATCGTACCTAAAGTATTTAAAAAACGCTCTAAATCATGAACAATTTGTCTTCCCGTTTCCTCAATACTGACTTTCATCATTTCACGACCATGATGACTATTTACCAGTCCAGACGCTAAAATTGCCCCTAGCGGAGAACTGCTCTTGACTCGCCTGAGTGTCGCGTCATCCAGACCGCCTTTTTTAGCCAGCTTCCAAATCAGAGGCACTAACTCGGGTGGCAGAATTTTTTTTCGCTGTAATGTCCAAAAACGTTCGGCAACAATGCCCATTGCACCGATAGAACACAAAATAATTGGAAGCATTAGCCAGCCTCCATTTTTTATCAATTCAAACACTTAACATAACCTTTATTAATGATTAATACTATTTTAACCTAACGCTGTTCGATTTTCCCGTCCCACCCATATAAATGCAATAATAAATGCAATAAAACAAGAAACAGCAGCCATGGAATATACCAACATAGAACCATATGGTTCCCATAAATAGCCACTGTACAAGCTGCCTATCATTCCTCCCAGCCCAAAACTTAAACTACTATAAAGTGCCTGCCCTTTACCTTGATGGTAATTTCCAAAATATTTATGCACTAAATGAATGGCTACCACATGCGATGAACCAAAAGTAGCGGCATGTAATAACTGTGCAAAAATCATCAAAGGTAAAGATTCTACAAAGAAAGCAATAATCAGCCATCTGCAAATACTTAAAAAAACACTAATTAACAATATGCTTCGTAAACTAACCCTGGCCAGTATTCGTTTCATAAAAACAAACAGTATTACTTCTGCACAGACTCCCAAAGCCCATAACAATCCTATAATTGTAGCTGTATAATTAAATTGATTTAAATAAATGGAATAAAAAACGTAATATGGCCCATGTGCCACTTGCAATAGTAAATAAACCATAAAAAAAGCAATTATTTCTGGTTGTTTTATGATTTGTAACAGTCCAACCCCCTTGTTATCCTTTACTGAAACATTTACCTCTGGCGTTACCAGACTGACTAGCCATATCATAGCCAATAAACATACAATCAGCTCGGGAAGATAATCTATAGTATAAAGTTCAACAATCCAGCCAATACCAAGTACTGAAATTATGAAGCCTACAGACCCCCACAGTCTTACCTTACTATAGCGATGAGGTTCTTTTTTTAAATGAAACAACGTGGCCGCTTCAAACTGGGGTAATGCTGCATTCCAGAAAAAGCTGAAACCTACAGTCACCATTGCAACCCATAGGTATGTATCTTTATAGAAAAAACCGGCAAATATCACCGCTGCAAAAAAAGAAACTATACGAATAATTCTAAGACTTTTTCCTGTATGGTCAGCTACCCAACCCCATAAATTAGGCGCAACAATTTTAGTTGCCACCATTAATGCAGATAATTCACCTATTTCCAGAGCATTAAATTTAATATGTTCTAAATAAAGACTCCAATAAGGAAGAAAACCACCTAGGGTTGCAAAATAGAAGAAATAAAAACCAGACAATCGCCAGTAAGGAATAGACAGCTTCCTGCTTTTTTTTAATTTCATATTATCCGTAAACTCTATCCTAAATATTTAAATAGCTATTAATAATAAACCTAGAAAGATCAGTTGGGCGCGGAATTATAGTGCAAGATATTGGTTTCACAGTGATTTAAAAAAATCTGAGCTTCACCCATTAGGTTAAGCGGGCATTTTTTTGAAGTGCTGTGGAATCAAGAGCTTGTACTAGAATCCGTGATCCAACTGATTTTTCTAGGATAAAGCATTGATCAAACTTTAAATGGGTTGTCATTTCGACCAGCGGAAGAAATCTTGTTACTCAAGTTGTGCTTAGACTCAAGATTCCTTGGCAATCGCGCTGCATTGCTCTACCTCCTGTATCTATACAGTCGTCCCGTTGGTCGGAATGACACCTTTGGTGAAGTTAACCTACAAACATCAAAATCAAGAGTAACCTGTGATAGGTTAATAGTCATTTTATCTTAAATGAGGCAACCCCGAATCAACATCAATATTTTGTGCTCGATGACGCATCAAGTGATCCATCAGGGTAATAGCCATCATCGCTTCAGCAATAGGTGTTGCTCTAATACCAACACAAGGGTCATGACGGCCTTCGGTTATCACTTCTATTGCTTCACCCTTGGTGTTAATACTTTTTCCTGGAATACGTAAACTTGATGTTGGCTTTAAAGCAATTCTAGCCACTATATTCTGACCGGTTGAAATTCCACCTAAAACACCTCCTGCATGGTTACTTAAAAAACCATCTGGAGTTATTTCATCTCTAAAATAAGTACCTTTACTATTGACACAATCAAAACCATCGCCAATTTCAACACCTTTGACCGCATTGATACTCATTAAACTATGTGCCAATTCTGCATCCAGACGATCAAAAATAGGTTCACCTAAACCAGCAGGCACATTAGTTGCAATAACATCCACTTTTGCACCAATAGAATCCCCTTCTTTTCTGAGGGCATCCATATAAGCTTCCATTTCAGAAATTTTATTAGCATCAGGGCAAAAAAACGGATTGGTTTCAACGATGGCTAAATCAATGGTTTCAATCTTAATGGGGCCTAATTGTGACAAAAATCCTTTTATATCAATATTATGCTTTTGTTTTAGGTATTTCTTAGCTATAGCACCGGCCGCAACACGCATAGCTGTTTCACGAGCAGAGGACCGTCCGCCCCCTCTATAATCCCTAAATCCATATTTATGCTGATAACTGTAATCAGCATGTCCAGGCCGAAATGATTCGGCTATCTTTGAATAGTCTTTAGATCGCTGATCTGTGTTTTCAATCATCAACCCTATTGGGGTGCCCGTAGTTTTTCCTTTAAAAATACCCGAAAGTATTTTTACTTGATCAGCTTCTCTGCGTTGCGTAGTATGTCTGGAAGTCCCCGGTTTCCTTCTGTCAAGATCTAATTGTATATCTGCTGCAATTAGAGAAATACCAGGAGGACAACCATCCACGGTACAACCTAATGCAAGCCCATGACTTTCGCCAAAAGTAGTAACGGTAAATAATTTTCCGATCGAATTGCCTGACATATTAAATAGTAATTATAAATTGTTGGTGATATTGCCGAACTTGTCCAGCGGTAAGCAGAAAAATACCATCACCACCGCGTTCAAATTCCAGCCAATAAAAAGGGATTTGTGGAAAAAGTTGTTGTAGTGTTTCAGCACTACTACCTACTTCAATAATTAAAATACCCTGCTTAGTTAAATAATTGTTTGCATCTACCAATATACGTAATACCAGATCCAATCCTGATACACCACCAGAAAAACCCATTTCGGGTTCATTATGGTATTCTTCAGGAAGATTCTCCCATTCTTGAATTGCTACATAAGGCGGATTACTGACAATGACATCATATTTTTTTTCTGGTAACTGGTTAAATAAATCTGATTTATATAAACTGACTTGTTCTAAAATATTATGTTTATCAATATTAATCTTTGCAACATCTAATGCATCATCAGACAATTCAACAGCATCTATCTGTGCTTCAGGAAAAGCATAGGCACATGCAATTGCAATGCAGGCACTTCCTGTACATAAATCCAAAACATTGAATACCTGATCTTCGTCTACCCAAGGTTCAAAACGTTGTTCAATCAATTCAGCAATGGGCGACCGGGGGACGAGCACTCTTTCATCAACATAAAAAGAAAGTCCTGCAAAAATAGCCTCATGCGTTAAATAAGCAACAGGCTTACGTTCATCAATTCGTCTATTAAGTAGTTGCAAAACATTTATACGTTCTTCAACCGTTAAAATAGCATCTAAATAACAATCATCAAGATTATAGGGCTGAAAAAGTGTATGTAATACAATTGCAGCTGATTCATGTAAAGGTGTCGCTAATCCATGTCCAAAAAATACTTTATTTTCAGTAAGCTGACTAGCCCCCCAACGTATATAGTCTCTGATTGTTTTTAATGTTGTAATTATATCAGATGCGTTTTTAACTGGGCCTACACTCATCAAATTTCACTTAATTCCAAACCAAACTATCAATTTTAAACTAAAATCATCTGATAGATTATAAAAATTAACACTGCTTTAGCAAGAATTGTTCACAACAACACAATATGACAGCTTCAGAAATTAAAATTAAAACAGCTGCCAGTTTGGCAAAAAACCGCCTGTATCTTAATTGTTACAAGTTCATGCAATCAGACAAGCTTGCTTTACCCACTATTCCTGATGTTTCATTTAAAATACGTCGTGCAATTAATGATGAAAAAGCCAATAACAGCAAAATTGCTCGTGTAGTTCAGATCGACCCTTCTATCACTGCCCGTTTAATACAAATATCTAATAGCCCATTGTATCGAGGCAGACGAAAAATAGAGAGTTGCCCAGAAGCACTAACACGCTTAGGCCTAAAAGCAGCTCAAGACATTATTACCGCTTTCGCAATGAAAGCAGTATTCACAGCTAAATCACCCATTATCAGAAAAAAAATGCAGGAATTATGGGCTCACAGTAGCTACGTGGCATCTATAAGTGCAGTTTTTGCCCATAAAACCCCGGGGTTTGACCCAGACAGAGCCATGCTGGCTGGATTAATACATGATATAGGCATAGTCCCAATTTTAACTTTCGCTGACAAACAACCTGAAATTTTAGAAAGCCCCAAAGATTTAGCGGAAACGGTTAAACAGCTACGTGCTGAAATTGGCGTTCAAATCATAAGAAAATGGGATTTTCCTGCTGACTTTGAAGATGTGATTATTAATGCAGAAAACTGGTATAGAAAAGGAACTAGCGATAAGCCTGATTATACCGATATTGTGATGATTTCACAGTTACACAGCTTTATAGGCAAAGTTGATATAAAAAAAATGCCTAAGATGGATCAGCTTCCGGCTTATAAAAAACTGGTTGCTGGCAGCCTGGACGCAAATCAAAGTATCAATATTCTTGACCAGGCGAAAGATGAAATAGAACATATAAGAAAAATGTTAAATTAGCATAAATGGATATCAATCAAACTCAGACTCAGAAAAAGCAGCTCTCTTCATTAGCCGCCTCAAATAAAGATGTCTCCAGTTTAAAGTTAAATCAATTGATTGAAGCTAGAATAATCAATGTCAAATCTGAATCTCGAATACTAACACTACAAACATCTCAATCAGCAAAGCCCATACAAGTACAAAGCAACTTGTCGATTGATACTAAGCCTGGGCAAACACTGCAATTATTGGTGACTAAAGTAACACCTGCAGCAGAATTTAAAGTACTAAGCAGTGATGCCGAACTAAAATCCACAGAAACGTTCAAGTCACAAGAAACAAATAAACCAATAAATATAAAAGATCTTGTACTCAAACAAATTATTCCAGCAAATGAGATTCAAAAAAGTCGCGGGGAAACAAAAACATTTGAAACCTTAACATTACCACTCATTACAGCAAAAATCATATCCATCAGTAACGATAAAATTCAGTTAAAACTTTATACCCATATTAATGCTGAGAGTAAGGAATATAGCAAATCTTTACAGCAAAACGTTCTGCAAAAGAACAATCCCATTATTACACTCACTAAACAACAATTAAGCTTTTCTGACACCAAAGCAATTGAGTCCAGGCAGGCCACAAGTGATTTCCTGAGCTTTAAGCCTGGGCAAAAAATCCAACTTGAAGTCAAACAACAAGGAAACAACCCTGAATTCAAGATCATAGATAAACTCGGTGTTAAGTTGATACCAGGTCAAGTAATAACCACCAAAGTGATTGCTATAAATAACAATACACTTCAACTGCAATCGTCTGAAAAAAAAATTAATCAATTTACAGAGTTTTCATTGAATGTGAAACAGTTAAGCTATTCAATTGACAAACATAGCCGCCATTTATCTGCTGTCCCGTTTACCAATTCAGAAAACTTTAGAATCGGACAACAACTCAAACTGGAAGTCACGAAACCAGGATTACAACCAGAATTTAAAATACTTGATATAAAATCAGAAAAACTCAGTGCTGGACAAATTATTTCTGCAAAAATAATTGACATCAAAGACCACAAAATTCAATTACAATTGTCAGAAAACAATCAAAAGAATGATAAATTAAACAGCTCAAAAGCAACTCAGCCAATTATCATTTCATTAAACAAAAGCCAAATAACTTATTCAAAAACTGAATTTAATACATCAGTAAATACACCCTTATTAATAAAAGGGCAGCAAGTTAAACTTGAGATTATTAAGACTGGCACTCAAACAGAATTCAAACTACTACAAAGTTCACCCACAAGTCCGCAGAAAAAAATTCAGGATACCATCAAACAACTATTGCCTATACAAGACCCCCCCCCTGTTTTACTCAATCAAATTATTAAAAACCTGAATGCCATCAACAACAATAAAAATATTCCAGATACTTTAAAACAATTGGCCAAAGAAATTTTAGACAGCCTTCCGCAACAACAAAGCCTGAACAACTCAAGACAATTAAAACATGCAATTTCTAACTCAGGTCTTTTTTTGGAAGCAAAGATTGCTCAATATGCTAAAAATAATAATCTTAACCTTACAGCCGATTTTAAAATATTATTGTTAAAATTTCAGCACGGCTTAAAACATCAATTAAAACTTAAATTGGAGAAAAACGAAGAAAGTAGTGAGATAAATTTATTGAAAGAGATGCAACAAAAAACAGAAAATACATTAGCCAGGATGATACTGAATCAGCTTGCTTCCCTGCCTAAAGAAGAAAACCTAAGACAAGTATGGATTCTTGATCTCCCTTTTTTGCATAAAGACAATGCTGAATCAGTAAAAATTGAAATTGATCGTGACCAACAAAATGATAACGATGAAAAACAACAAAACTGGACTGTTTCCATTACAGTTACTCCACCGAAATCAGGTACCATTCATTGCAAAATTTCCTGCTTTGATAAAACAGTTAATACCCGTTTCTGGAGCGATAACCCAGAAACTGTAGCAAAAATATCAACCCATTTAGATTATTTAAAAGTCCAACTAGAACAAGCAGGGATAAATACAGGTCATATGTCTGCACATAGGGGAATTCTAGCGTCAGACATACAACAGAAAATATCCGGTCAGAGTTTATTTGATCAAGAAGTTTAAGGCTTGCACAAGGAAAAATGCAGCGATAAATAATCGATGTTAACAAGCCAGAGGCCAAAATCAGCTACCAGAATGTGAGAATGAGTATCTATTTCCTTATTTCAGACAATAAACACAGTATTTACGCAAGTGTTGTTAACGATGTTAAAAAAAATGATGTATGAATTTGAAATTCTATATTATCTTTTTATGATGTGCTAACATAATATACAAAATCTAGTTTAACTATCTTAGGTCGAGAACAATGACAGATTCATTTCATATTGTTTGTCCACAGTGCCTCTCTGTAAACCGAATCCTTGCTCAGCGTCTGAGTGATAAACCCAAATGTGGTCACTGTAAACAGGCACTATTTCTACATCATCCTATTGAATTGACAACCAGCACTTTTGCTCGACATATCAGTCGAAATGATATTCCTGTTGTCGTTGATTTCTGGGCACCCTGGTGTGGCCCTTGTAAAATGATGACACCTGCATATTCAAAAGCAACGGCAGAACTTGAACCTAAAGTCAGAGTTACAAAAGTCAACACTGAGAAAGAGCAAACGTTAGCTGGGCAATATAATATTCGTAGTATTCCAACGTTAGTACTGTTCAAAAATGGTGTTGAAATAGCAAGACAGGCTGGTGCAATGGGCACAGAAGATATTATTCGCTGGGTACGTTCACAGTTATAAATTTTACTTTCGAATATTGTCATAGCTCGTTATTTTAAATACCTAATATTTGCCAGGAGTTTATTTTGAAAATAGTCGTCATTGGAGGCGTAGCTGCCGGAGCATCAACCGCAGCTCGAGCCAGAAGATTAAGTGAAGATGCTGAAATCATAGTTCTTGAAAAAGATGCATTTATTTCCTTTGCAAATTGTGGATTGCCATATCACATTGGTGGAGATATCAAGGATCGAGACGCTCTATTGTTGCAAACACCGGAAGGCTTGAAAGAAACACTCAATATTAATGTGCGAACGGGTCATGAAGTAATTGACATTGATCGTCAGCTGAAACAACTCACTGTCGTAGACCAAAATCTGGGCCAAACCTATGTGGAATGCTATGACAAATTAGTCTTGTCGCAAGGGGCTGATGCACTAAGACCCCCTATTCCAGGAATTGATCATCAGAAGATATTTGTGCTTAGAAATATCCCCGATATGGATTCCATTATTCAACAGATTGATGCAGGAGCAAGCAAAGCCATAATCATTGGTGGAGGATTTATCGGTATAGAAGTTGCCGAAGCATTCCGACAGCGAAATATGGAGGTGGAATTAGTCGAATTACAGAATCAGTTAATGCCACCCCTTGATTACGAGATGGCTTGTGATTTGCGCTACCATATGGAAAATCAAGGTGTTCAACTACACTTGGGGAGTGCCGCCAAGAAGTTTGTTGACGCATCAGGACAAGTTAAGGTAATTCTGGATAATGATGAGTCTGTGGTTGCAGATTTTGTTGTGCTGGCGATCGGCGTCAGGCCAGCTGCAAAACTTGCAATTGACGCTGGACTGACAATAGGCAATATGGGCGGTATCAAAGTTGACAGCCATATGCAAACTTCAGATCCAGATATCTATGCCGCAGGCGATATGGTAGAAGTCACCGATACTGTGACGGGAGAACCAACTCAACTGCCTCTGGCGGGACCCGCAAACCGGCAAGGCAGGATTGTTGCTGATAATATTTTTGGCCGTACTAGCCAATACCGGTCTACTCAGGGAACTGCCGTGGTCAAAGTATTTGATATGACTGCAGGATCTACCGGTGCATCAGAAAAAACCTTGCGTCGTCTTAATCGATCTTTTCATAAAGTCTATCTTCACCCTTCTGGACATGCGGGATATTATCCTGGAACTGCGCCTATGCACGTCAAACTTATTTTTGAACCTGAAACGGGTAAGATTCTGGGTGCTCAGATAGTTGGTTATGATGGTGTAGATAAACGGATTGATGTATTTGCCACTGCTATTCATGCAGGAATGACTGTCTTTGATCTGGAACATCTCGAATTAGCCTATGCCCCCCCTTATGGTTCAGCGAAAGACCCCATTAATATGGCAGGGTTTATCGCTTCAAACTACCTACGTGGCGACTTGAATTTCTGGTATGCGGAAAATTTTCCTGATCAAGTATCCACTGGTATTTTACTTGATGTACGCAGCCAAATGGAATATGCAGAATGGAGTATACCCGGAGCAATAAATATTCCGCTTCGAGAACTACGTTCACGACTACATGAACTTAAAAAAGATCAGCCAATTTATGTTTACTGTCGGGTTGGATTTCGCAGTTACTTGGCATATCGTATCTTGCTACAGAAAGGGTTTGAAAATATTGCAATGTTAGCGGGTGGTTCGAAGACCTTTAATTGTTTTTGCCGTACAGTTTTAGCAACGGGTAAACCAGGAGTTCCTTTTGTTTCTCATGCCGAAGAAAAACTGGCTGAAATGCCTGAAGCACTTAAACATGCCTAAGCCTAAGGAATCAATATGTAAATCTAAATCTGATACCTCTGTTCGTCATCAATGGATTTCCTTCGAAGCATACTTTCAATATGAAGCGAGAGGTTTTGCACAAGGAAAAGATCTGGATGAATATTTATTTCCACCTCCCTAAATGTAAATAAGTAAAAAATACTGCTAATTGGTTCAGGCAGTATTCAGGCTTTTGATAATATGATAGAGCCTGATCTAAAAATGCTGTGTTGTTATCAATCAACAAAGGCTATTACTCTGTCATCGTTGTATTGATGGGTAGAGGGAGCTGAGAAGTGGTTAGCTGCTAGTGAAGGCCAACCATATTCAACCTGCAAGCAGATCAGCAGCCATAAAAGTAAACCAAAACAGGAATGGGAACAAGGATGTTTTTTTTCTTAAACTACTTAATTGTCGTTAATCCTACTTTGTCACGTTTGAATGGATACTATAAAAAAATATCTTCGTAGAGTCCGATGTACGCGCCATTTCGGCAATGGCAGGATCTTTTGGTGCGTGCAATACACCCTACATTTATAATCTGACAAAGTAGAATTACTCCAAAGTCAGTGTAAAACTCTATAAATAATTCCGTATAACTAAAGATTTTAAAGTATTTATTTTGCTAACAATTGTGGACTGGTTAATGCTTTCAAAAATTCTACCAAATCAGCTTTTTCATGCTTGCTGAAATGCAAAGGAAAAATCGCTGCATCAATAAATCTGTTTGGATCTCCTCCTTTGTCGTAATATTCAACAACCTCTTCCAAGGTTTTCATACTGCCATCATGCATATAAGGAGCAGTTAAGCTTATATTACGTAAAGTTGGCGTTTTAAATTTTCCCATATCCCTAATATCATGAGTCACATTAAATCGACCTAATTCCGAATTTTGTAATGTCGTTAATCCCAATTGATCAACTTTTTTGCCGTTGGCCAATGCTGATTTAATCGCGTTTACCTTGGATTTTATACGATTGAAACCGACGCCAATATTATAAAAACGATTGTCCATAAATAAAGCACTATCCCATGAAATTTCATGGCAATTGGCACAATTTCCTTTGCGACGAAACAACCTCAAACCTCTGGCAGCACTATCAGACATTTTAGTATGGTCTCTGCCAAAATAATATTGATCAAAAGGTGAATTACCCGCAATTAATGTTCGTTCAAAACTAGCAATGGCTTTGCTAATATGTTCTATAGATATTTTATCGGCTGAAAGATTAAAAGCCTGTTTAAACATTTGCAGATAATGTGTATCAGAGCGAACAACATTAATAATTTTTGTATAATCTTTTAAACCATGTTCAACAGAATTTACAAAGGGACCTAAAGCCTGATCTTCCAGACTCTTTGCTCTACCATCTAAAAACAAGGTATTATAAAAAGCGGCATTTATTACTGTAGGTGCATTACGTGTCCCTGTCTGATTATTGATACCCTTTGGCACCGTTAAACCATCAGTAAAGGCCTTATCAGCATGATGACAACTAGCACAACTTATTGAGTTATCAGCACTTAAACGAATATCATTGAATAATATTCGTCCCAACTCAATTTTATCCTCTGTTTGACTATTGTTTGCTGGTATATGTAATGGAGGCAACCCCAACAAATCATCGGCAAATGAAAGACTAGTACAAAAAACACCCATGACTAGAATTAAAAATAGCTGCATTTCAACTCCATAAAAAAAGCCAGCAGAAACATATTCTGCTGGCTGAGATGCGTGCAATGCACACTTGTATTAGGTTGTATATAAACATTAATCTATACAACCCGGGGGATATATTAATCTTGTTCTGGCATATCCTGAACAATTAAGATATACGGTTCACCCAAAGGCATCTTGTCATGCGGGTTCATAAAATAAATGACCTTACCATATGTTTCATTAACGGCTGGCAAAATTTTTGCCGCTTCTGCCGGGGTTAAATCAGGAAATGTTGCATGCGCACGAGGGACTTCTACTAAATGGTAATGCCAGTATTTTTTCTCGTCTGCAGGTAAATTATTATATTGTTCTGTGGTAATGATATATTCAAAACCGATAGGTTTATCCTGATCTTTCATACCCGTGTGAAACATTAGACATGTAAAAGTCCCATCATCATAAGCTTTACAGTGATGATGTACTATTGTTTGTAAATCAGGATCATGGACATCATTTGTATTTGGCTTTAGATGTCTAATGGCCTGAATGTGTAAATCATTAAAGCCTAAGTGATTTGGGTATTCTTTTTGGCGTGGATTTAATGTTTCATTATATGATTTTGGCGCAGTTGAAATTGATACAGCTTTTTCAACTTCAGCAGTTGCACAGCCAGTAGTTAAAGCTAATAAAGCACTAGCAAGTAGTAATTTTGTTTTATTCATGATCCCCTCTCTTGGATATGTTAATAAAAAATAATATAAATCACCAAAACAGCTTTAAGCGATTTATGGTATTAGTATATTCTGATATTCATACCAAGTAAAGCACTATGTTATTATTTTTTCATTTTTCCTGTCTTCTTATTGGATGGTCTCAATGACTAAGAAGTTTGCCAGCTGAATTATTATTGTCAATTCATTATTGCGTCTTGACTTTCCTCATCAAGCTTTAATCCAATAATTGGTTCACATCTGCTCGTTTGGTATTTCTTTATTGTAGACGCATTTAAAAAAATTTCTTTGAAAGAAGTTTTCAGAAAAACATTTCTTTAGTTTATTTCCACAGAATAGAATATAGTTTAAGAAAAATTTAAAATATTACATTAGTGTATCAAGCAAACGGGTTCTCAATAATCACAGTTTCATCGCGATCAGGTCCCGTCGACAAAATAGCAATTTTAACTTCCAACAGCTGTTCTATACGTTCAATATATGCTTTTGCATTGGCAGGTAATTTATCAAGCTCTGTAATTCCAGCTGTTGTTTCGGTCCAACCCGGCATTTCCTCAATAACTGCTTCACATGCTTCGTATTGGTCAGCGCCTAAAGGTGCTATTTCTGTCACAACACCATTGATTTTATAAGCGGTACAAATACCAATTTTATCCAAACCATCCAGTACGTCGAGTTTTGTTAAACAAATCCCGCTTAGACTATTCAATTGTACAGATTTACGCATAGACACAGCATCAAACCAACCCGTTCTACGTTTACGTCCTGTGGTTGCACCAAATTCATGACCCTTAACACCTAGATGCTCACCATACCCATCATCTAATTCTGTTGGAAAAGGCCCGTTACCCACTCTTGTTGAATACGCTTTTGTAATTCCTAAAACATAATCAAGATCTAACGGACCAATGCCTGTACCCGTCGATGCTCCACCCGCCGTTGTACTTGATGAGGTTACATAAGGATATGTGCCATGATCAATATCGAGTAAGGCACCCTGAGCACCTTCAAAAAGTATATTCTTATCAGCCTGTTGATAGCTTTTTAATTCTTCACCTACATCCGTTAACATTGGCTTAATATGTTCCGCTAACTTTAAAGTAGTTTCCAGTATTTGCTGATAGTCAAGAGCTTCTACTTGGTAGTACTCTGTCAACATGAAATTATGATAATCGACTAGTTCTTTCAAACCTTTTGAAAATTTTTCAGTATTCAAAAGGTCTCCAGCACGCAAGCCTCTCCTGGCAACTTTGTCTTCATATGCTGGACCTATCCCGCGTCCTGTAGTACCTATAGCTTTTGCACCCCTAGCAATTTCCCTGGCCTGATCAATGGCTATATGTATAGGCAATATCAATGCACATGCTTCACTTATTCTCAGACGATTTGTTACCGGTATTCCAGACTTTTCCAGGGTTTCGATTTCTTCAAATAATGCCTCTAAGGACAATACAACGCCATTACCAATCATACATTCCACGCCTTCTCTTAAAACGCCCGAAGGAATGAGATGTAATATTGTTTTTTTTCCATTTATAACCAGAGTGTGGCCTGCATTATGTCCTCCCTGAAAACGAACAACGACTGCAGCCTGATCCGTTAAAAGATCGACCAATTTTCCTTTTCCTTCATCACCCCATTGTGTACCGATGACTACAACATTTTTACCCATGATTATTCCAACTTAAACTAAGGGTTTAACAACCCACAATTGATTTTCTTTTTCTAATATGCCAGTACATGCCAGTTCTTCAATTTCACCTGGGTGCCCAGGCAATTGTTGAATGACGCAAATACCTTTTGCTCTTAGGTCTCTAATTGTTTCAATTAATGTTGTGTCATCTGATACAGGTGCATAAATCAGCCGTTCTGCTTTATCTTCTTTCACTTGTTGACTTAATGAATTCAACAACCTCAAATCAGCACTGAACCCTGTTGCAGCACGAGATCTGCCAAAAAATTCACCGATATTATCATACCTACCACCTCTAGCAATCTCTCTACCCATTTGCGGTATAAAAGTGGCAAATACCATACCTGTATGATAGTTATAGCCACGTAATTCGGACAAGTCAAAACTGACGGGTAAGGAAGGAAAATTGATACTCAATTTATCTGCAATGGCTTGTAATTCTGCCAAAGCATCAAGAACAACAGCATTAGTATTTGCAAGTATGTCTGTTGCTTTATCGAGTACATCACGACCGCCGTTTAAAGTGGGTAGTGTGATAAAAATATGCTTATATTTATCCTCTATATTAAAACCAGCAACTAATTCATTAAGTTCTGTTCTGGCTTTACGCTGTAATACGTCAAATAACTCTGCTTCCTGTTGTTGCGTCAATCCTGCCTGTTCTGATAATGCACGGTATATGCCTACATGGCCGAGATCTAAATGTACATTTTGCAAGCCGGTAACTGCAAGCATCTCCAGCATTAACTGAATCACTTCAAAATCACTTTCAATGCCTGAATGTCCATATATTTCCGCACCAATTTGCATGGGGCTTCTGGTTTTTTCTAATGAATCACCCAATGTCCTTAATGTAGTTCCGACATAACAAAGTCTGGTAGGTCGATCATGTTTCAAGTTATGCGCATCAATACGTGCAACTTGTGGGGTCATATCTGCTCGAACCCCAAGCATCTCGCCTGATACCTGGTCAGTCAGTTTAAAAGTCTGAAGATCAAGGTCATGTCCTGAACCTGTTAATAAGGAATCCAGAAAATCAACAACCGGTGGAATAACTAATTCATATCCCCAACATGAAAATACATCCAGTAATTGCCTGCGTAAAGCTTCTAAATGTTTAGCATCTTTAGGTAAAACATCATCAATACCTTGAGGTAAAAGCCAGGTGTCTTTTTTTTGCATATTTTATCTGTGTCTAATCGCACAAAACGCCCCATAAAAATGGAGCGTTTTATTGTGTTAAATATTATAACGGTAATAAATACCGTTATTATTTATTGCTGCTTTTTAAAATACTTAAAGAAATCAGAATCTGGCTCAACTACCAGCATATCACCCGCATTTCGGAATGTTTTCTTATAAGCATTCATACTTCGATAAAAGCTAAAAAACTCAATATCTTCACCATAGGCTTTAGCATATATATCAGCTGCCGTTGCATCACCCGCACCACGAAGAACCTCGGCATCACGAAAAGCATTTGCTAAAATAATTTCTCGTTGTTTATCCGCATCTGCACGGATACGTTCTGCCGCTTCTTTACCTTGCGAACGAAACTCTCTAGCCACTCTTTCCCGTTCAGCTTCCATCCGTCGATAAACGGAAGTACTCACTTCAGGGGGCAAATCAATTCGTTTAACTTGTACGTCAACTATTTCGACACCCAATTTTTCAGCAATGGGTGAAGCAAGGGTAATTAATGCAGTTCGAATTGCATTACGATCAGCAGAAACCAATTCTTTTATATTGCGCTTACTAAATTCACTACGAAAAGCATCTTTAATAATTTGATCTAAACGAATATTTGCTTGCCTAACATCACCAGCAACAGATGTGTAAAAGGTTTTTACATCGGCAATTTTCCATTTAACAAATGAATCAACGATTACATTTTTCTTTTCTGCTGTTAAAAAACGTTCAGGTTTTGAATCTAATGTCAAAATACGTGAATCAAACTTCTTTACATTATTAATAAACGGCATTTTAAAGTGTAAACCCGGCTCAAACTCAGAATCTATCACTTCCCCTAAACGGAATTTAATGGCTCTCTCAGTTTCTGATACAGTGAAAACTGACGTCGAAACCAGAAAAAACAGAACTGCTACCGTTATTAAAATTTTATTTTGTCCCATATTACCGTCCCCTCACATCACGACCACGCCCACGATTTGAGGATCGTGAAGTACTAGTATTTCTTATTGGTTTTGGAATAGTTCTTAAGTTTGACCTTTTAGCAGAATTGTCTGCTATAGCACTTGCTGTTTTGTTACCTAACTTATCCAAAGGTAAATAAAGCAAATTATTCCCACCCTTCACATCAACCATTACTGTAGAAGTATTACTTAAAACTTGCTCCATAGATTCCAGATACATTCTTTGCCTGGTGACTTTAGGTGCCTTATTATATTCTGTTAGCAACTGTGAAAAACGACTCACTTCACCCGTTGCCTCAGCAATAACACTTACTTTATAACCTTCTGCTTCCTGTATTTTTCTTGATGCCGCACCACGTGCTACAGGAACTACTTCATTTGAATAAGCTTCTGCTTCATTGATGAAGCGTTGTTTATCTTCACGCGCTTTAATAGCATCTTCAAAGGCACCCTGAACTTGTTCAGGGGGTTGCGCATCTTGAAGATTTACAGTGGTTATTAAAATGCCAGATTCATAGGCATCCATTACTTTTTGAATTTCTGTCTGAATTTCAGCAACAATCTCGCTACGTCCTTCGGTTAAAACAAAATCCATAGTACTGTGTCCAATGACTCCACGTTCTACGCCTTCTGTTACTTGTTTAAGAGTCGCCGTAGGGTTCAGTACATTAAATACATAATTCTTGGCATTTTTAACTTGATATTGTACAGCCAGACGAACATCAACAATGTTTTCATCTTTAGTCAACATTAATGCTTCTCTGGGTACAGACCCTCCACCTTGACGGCCACCGGAGCGATAACCCACTTCAACCACCTGAACATTTTGCACATCAACAACTTGAACTTGCTCAATAGGTGTTGGAAAACGCCAGTTTAAACCTGGCTGCGTGGTAGTCACATAGGCGCCAAAACGTGTCTCCACGCCACGTGTTCCTTCATCAACAATGTAGAAGCCACTCAAACCCCATAACACGATTGCACCGGCGGCAAGGACACCTAAACTTTTTAATGATCCACCACCTGTTGAGTCGCCTCCACCGGAACCTCCTCCAAAAATACCACCTAACTTTTCTTGAAATGATCGAATTACTTCGTCCAGATCAGGAGGACCATTCTCATTTTTACGACCGCTCCAAGGGTCTTTCTTATCGCCACCGGGCTCATTCCAGGACATCTACTGCTCCACACTAAATTTAAAAGTTATAGTTCATAAAAAATGGCTATTCTGCCTATTAGTACTATTTTATCGCAAATTAACAATTTCTGATTAATTAAATTAATAATTTAAAAAAATATCCTATTTACTCATCGATCTCTTCAACTTTGACCGACTTTAACAGACCTAAATGTTTTTTATCTATTTCAATTGATAAGTCCCAACCACCAAAGTCATTGTTTTTTTCCTCTATGATCTTTGCATAATTAAAAAGACTTGCACGTACCCCACCCTGGTCAGGCTGTAAATAGCATTTGCGCATAACTTTGGTGCTTGAAAATATTTCAGTCAATGCCTGAAACAATAACTCAGATCCAGCACTTGTAGCTGCTGACATCCACACCCTTATAGGAATACCGACTTCATCACGGTCTATATGAGGTTCAACACTGTCCAGCAAATCAATTTTATTATACACCTGTAGTTGCTGAACTTCGTTGGCATCAATATGTTCCAGAACCTGATTTACCTGATAGATAGTATCATCTCTGTCTTCTGCATTGGCATCAATCACATGTAACAACAAGTTAGCCTCACTCGCTTCCTGTAATGTGGACCTGAATGCAGCTACCAACTCATGCGGTAAATGCCGAATAAAACCCACTGTATCTGCAAGTACAATTTCAGAACCATTTTTAAGACTGCATGACCTTAATGTTGGATCCAAAGTAGCAAAAAGTTGATTAGCCACATAAATATCTGCACCCGTTAAGGTATTGAATAAAGTAGACTTTCCCGCATTGGTGTAACCAACCAATGAAACAGAAGGAATTTCAGATTTTTTTCTTTTTCTTCTACCTTGGCTACGTTGTTTGCTTACCTTTGCCAGCCGCTGTTGAATTTGCTTAATACGATTATTCAGCAATCGTCTATCCGTTTCAAGCTGAGTTTCACCCGGTCCACGCATTCCAATCCCACCTTTCTGGCGTTCAAGATGCGTCCAGCCTCTAATTAATCGAGTTGATAAATGCTTGAGCTGAGCCAATTCAACTTGTAACTTGCCTTCAAATGTCTGGGCACGCAAAGCAAAAATATCTAAAATAAGTCCATTCCTATCAACCACGCGAACTTCGAGTGCTTGTTCCAGATTTCTTTCCTGACTCGGTGACAGTGAATGATTGACTAATACGATGTCTGCTTCATAAAAAGCGATATCAGACTTTATTTCTTCCAGTTTACCTTTACCAACAAAATATTTGGGATCTGGCCTTTGTCGACTTCCAGTCACTACATGAACCGGTTCTGCACCTGCAGATTTTGCAAGTTCTTTTAATTCGTATAAGTCTTCCTGGCCTACTTGCAGAGAAAGATGAACTAATATTGCACGTTCACCAGATGCAGGGCGATCAAACAAAAAACACTCCAGTTTGCTTTATTATTCTTCAATAGGGTCGCTATTTCGTATCATCTTAACTGGCTTGCCAGGTACTATGGTCGAAATTGCATGTTTGTATACCATTTGGTTCATTGTGTTTTTTAGCATAATCACATATTGATCAAATGAATCCACTCGTCCCTGTAGTTTAATACCATTCACCAAGAAAATTGATACTGGCGTATGCTCTTTTCTTAAAGTATTTAAAAAATTATCCTGTAAATTTTGACTTTTTGACATCCTATTTCTCCTTATTATTATTTTTCCTCAACTACATTATCCACAATAAACTTAATTATCAAGATAGCTGAATTGATAATAGTGACAAAACATTTAAATTCAAGTTCCCAAGATAATTAAAGTATTTATCCTATAAACAATTTTCGATACTTTTCACGACTTTGTCATATAGGTCAGCTTCATAGGATTGAAACCTTAAAATATCATCTTCTCTACGCAACCAGGTAAATTGTCTTTTTGCTAACTGTCTGGTTGCAATTATTGCTTTTTCTATCACCGTATCCAAATCATATTCTCCTTGTAGATATGACCAGGCTTGACGATAACCTACTGCTCTAATTGCGGGTAATGACTCAGATAAATCACCTCTTTGATATAAAGTGCTCACTTCATCTATCAAACCCTGTTCAATCATTAACCTGAATCGCTGCGCTATTTTTTCATGCAATTGTAATCTGTCTTCAGGCGCAATAATAAGCTTAATCTTTTTGTAAGGGATTTGTTGTTGCTGAGCCTCATAAAAAAACCGGGTCATAGGTTTTCCACTCAATTCATAAACCTCCAAAGCCCTCTGTACTCTTTGTGGATCATTCGGATGAATTCTCAGTGCTGACTCAGGATCTATACTTTTAAGCCTGGCATGCATCGCTTCTTTTCCAATAGCAAGCAACTCATCATCAAGTTTTTTTCTAATCTCTAGATTAGCTTCTGGCAACGATGCCAGTCCATTAAATAGTGAATTGAAATAAAGCATAGTTCCACCCACTAAGACAGGTATTTTTCCGCGACGGCTAATATCTTCCATCAATTGCAATGCAATTTTTCTAAAACTGCCCGTTGAAAAAACTTCAGACGGATCAAGAATATCAATTAAATGATGTGGAATACCTTGCCTTTCTTCTAAGGACGGCTTTGCAGTACCAATATCCATACCTTTATACACCAAAACTGAATCAACACTTATTATTTCAGTATCCAGCTGCTTTGCCAGTTGCACTGCTAACTTTGTTTTCCCTGAAGCTGTTGGCCCCATAATAAAGATTGCAGAGGGCAAGTCACGCCTACTCACTCTATTGCCCACGAAGAAAAAACTTATCTAAATCTGAAATACTCAACTCAATCCAGGTAGGCCGACCATGATTACACTGACCAATTCTTTCCGTTTGCTCCATATCTCTCAGTAAAGCGTTCATTTCATCAATCGTTAATTTACGCTTGGCTCTGACAGAACCATGGCAAGCTATCGTTGCTAAAATTTCATTTGATTTCTCCAGCACTCGTTGACTCATTCCATCTGTAACTAAATCAGCAAGTATATCTCTGATCAAAGCATCCATATCTTCTTTTCCCAATAAAGCCGGAGTTGCTCTTAATATAATAGTTTCAGGCCCTGATCGATTAATTTCAAAGCCTAACGCACTAAAAAAAACATGCTCTTGCGCTGCCAAATCGGCTTCTAAACTGCTTACTTGAATTTTTATAGGCAATAATAGCGGTTGACTGGGGACTCTGCCACTATGATATTGTTTTTTTAATCTTTCATAAGTAACACGTTCATGTGCAGCATGTGCATCAACTAGAATGATCCCCTTTTTAGTTTCCGATAAGATAAAAATATGATGTAAATGGGCTATTGCAAAGCCTAAGGGATAACTACCCTGTTGACCATCAGCAATCAATACATCCGTACTAACATACGACCTTTGTTCTTTTTTTGGATACAGTGCAGCATAGGCTTCGATTTCTTCAGCGACTTTCATCGGTAAAGATGATTGCATAGGTATAGAAGAATTAAATGTCCTTTGCTGTATAGGGATGGGCGTGTCTGAGACTTCTTTCTGTAACGGTATAACTTCTTCAATTTTAACAACCGCATTATTTTGTTGCTCCCCCGGTCTAAGTTCAGCTAAGGACCGATGCAACGCTTTAAACAAAAAATCATGTACTAAACGACCTTCTCGAAACCTTACTTCAAGTTTTGCAGGATGGGCATTAACATCAACCAAGGCAGGATCCAAGGTTAAATACAAAACAAAAACAGGATGCCGACCATGAAATAACACATCTTGATACGCCTGTTTTACAGCATGAGTAACTAAGCGGTCTTTAATTAACCGTCCATTGACATAAAAAAACTGCATGTCTTGTTGACTACGAGAAAACGTAGGTAAACCTACCCAACCCGACAATTGCAACCCTGATGCTACAAAATCAATTTTTACCGAATTTTCTATAAAAGCTAAGCCACAAATACTGGCAATACGCTTTTCTTGTTGCTGCTCTGATGCTGCCGGTTTTAGATTAATGACCTCCCTCTGATTATGATTTAATAAAAAACCCATATCAAATCGGCTTAAAGCCATTTTCTTAATCAGGCTTTCTATATGTGCAAATTCCGTTTTTTCTGTTTTCAAAAACTTTCGTCGTGCAGGCGTATTATAAAATAGATCAATTACCTCAACTGTAGTACCGGCTGGGTGAGGATCAGGTTGTGGATCAAAGTCTGTTTCCGAACCATCAGCACTGACTTTCCATGCACAATCCGTTTTATCTGTGCGAGATATTAAAGTTAAGCGGGAAACAGAACTAATACTGGGTAAAGCTTCTCCACGAAAGCCCATACTGGAAACGCGCTCTAAATCTTGTAGGTTATTTATTTTACTGGTAGCATGACGAGAGAGCGCAAGTGGTAAATCCTCTTTAAAAATACCACAACCATTATCACGAACCCTGATAACTCTAGCGCCTCCTTGCTCGATGTCTATAACAATATGTGTAGCACCTGCATCGAAACAGTTTTCTACTAATTCTTTTACAACTGAGGAAGGTCTTTCAACCACTTCACCCGCGGCTATTTGGTTAACAAGTTGTACTGGGAGGGAGCGGATACGCATTATTATTCCTAAGATGTAGGCAGAATTTTTTGGTCAACCAGTGTTGAAACAAACTGACTGGCCTCATTAATAGTAATTTCCATAACCTCTATTAATTGCGATATATCAATACCTATTTCAACAAATTCATGTTGTAACGCAGCAATTGCCTGGGCATTTAGATTATGTTTTAAAAATAGGACATGATCCTTAAAGGCAGATAAAACCGGATGAATTCGGCTTTCAGCTTTACGCAGGGTTTTAATTAATCGAGTATATTGTTGCTTGGATGCTTTCAGTTGCTGTCGGCTACGGGAACGTAATGCACGATTACTATATTGCCCTAATTCATCTTCCCATTCTTTAAACAAAGATGTACTGACTTCTTCTATCGCTGCAATTCTATGACTAACATCATCCGATTTGCCTTTGCAAAATTCAAATTGCCTTTGCAATAATTTATAACGATGCTCCAGTGATGTTTTGTCTACATTCACTATATCCTTAAATTGTTGTAAAGCATCTTCAAACTGGTCTCTAGTGCCTTTAAGACTATGACATGCCTGATCAACCTGGATAACAACAATATCCCGTTTATGATGACCCAGCACAGACTCTCGGCTTTTATAATAAACGCTATTTATTGTTTTTTTGAGTAATTCTAATAGCTGACTAAGTAAAGGCGTATTCATTAAATCTATGTTTGTTAATTAAAGTGATTTTATAGCTTGAATTTTTAGTAAATTCGTTAAAGGCCATATCGAGCAAGCCCTGAATTTGCATATCCTGAATACTTAATTCCAATGGAATTTCTGCTGACTTAACCAAAATCAATTCTTCTGCCATTAATTGATTTGCTAACCATGCTGACAAACTATCCGAAGTAACATCCCAGCTTGGTTTTACATGAGAAGAATTAAGTTCTCTGATATCAGGTGACCAGATAATAGTTGCATGATTGACCAATGCTTTCTGTATGGCCGAAATATTTTCAGCCAAAAAAAAAGACTGTGCAATACTTTTGTATAGCAAGGCCATTTGCTGCATTGCTAAAATCGCCATATGATGGGCTATATTATCATCAAACCCCCATTGTTTCTGAACAGAACGAACCTGATCAGCAAACATGCCACCACCCGGAACAATGACTATATGCTCCTTGGATTTTTGTTCAATGGTATTTAAACATAGAGTCAATATTGCCGTATCATCCATTAAACTACCACCCAGCTTAATGACTTTCATGCGCGCTAAATTTTTCCAGAACACTCAATAAAGCAGCTGCTTTATCAAAACTTTCCTGATATTCGTCTGCCATCACAGAATCATGAACTATTCCTCCTCCTGCCCAGAAACGAATGGTATTTTCTGAATGCACTAAAGTCCGAATCGCGATATTAGTATCCATGTTGCCATCAAAACCAATATACCCTATAGAACCGCAATAAATTCCTCGACGATTGGGTTCCAACTCCTCAATGATTTCCATAGCACGAATTTTAGGCGCTCCAGTAATTGAACCGCCAGGAAAACTATTACTCAATAAATCCAATGCATGATGTCCTTCTACCAAAACACCAGTCACTGTGCTAACCAAATGATGTACTGTTGCAAAACTTTCAACATCAAACAGTTTAGGGACTTTAACCGAGCCTTCTTTACAGTTTTTGCTGATATCGTTCCTTAATAAGTCCACTATCATTACGTTTTCTGCTCGATCTTTTGCACTGTTTGATAATGTATTTTTTTGATTTATATCTTGTTGTTGCTCTACAAGCCTGGGTCGTGTTCCCTTAATAGGTTTGGTCTCCACAATAGCGTCAGTGACTTTAAGAAACCTTTCAGGAGAAGAACTTAATATTTGTACTTCAGGAAAATTAAGAAAACCACTAAAAGGTGCCGCATTTATTTGTCGTAATGTTTTATACGCAGCCCAAGGGCTACCAGAACATGGACTACTAAATCGTTGTGCCAGATTAACCTGATAACTATCCCCTTCCACCAAGTAAGCTTTTATTTTATCAAACGCTTGTTGATACCGTAACTTAGTCATATTTGACTGTGGTTTTGCAGTTATGACAAACGAGGCCTCATTACTATTTGTAGGTAGCAAACTAAATTGATCAATTAAGTTTTGCCATTGGTTTTTGTCCGCTGCATTGCCAACCAACCAACTTTTTTTCTTATAATGATCAACAATAACTGCCCATGAATAAATCCCTATCATCATTTCGGCAATATTTTCTTCATCTATAGAAATCACGGGTAACTTTTCTAATCGCCGTGCCAGATCATAAGAAAAATAACCTATTGCTCCACCATTAAAGGGAATATCTTCAATGCATTGAAAACCGGAATTCACATGATTTTTAACTAATAGAAAAGGGTCGTCACCTGAATAACTTACTTCACCCTGTTCTGAAATTTCAGTCGTATTTCCCCGGGTAACCAATGTTGTCACAGGATCAGTGACGATAATGTCGTAGCGCCCTTGATCGCTAAAAGGAAATCCGCTATCAAGAAAAACAGACCACTTTTTGCCTGCAATAGGAGCAAATAATAGTGAACTATCCTCAAAATAAGGCAAAGAATGCTTTTGTTGTTTTACTATCGTCATTTAATCGGGTAATACATAAATCGAAATGTATTATACCAACTATCTTAAGGCCATAAGCATAGCAACTGAAACAGCGGGAGCACAATCAGCAAAATCAATGCTTGAGTGGCTGACTTGATTAACAAATAATTCAGTAAAATCCAGATAAGGATAACCTAGTAGTCTGGCAACTTTGGTTTGATAGATGGTATTTCATTCGTCGAGATGCAAGGATCTTTGGGGCTCAGGCTTTAGGCTGCTTTTTCGGCAACCAAAGCAGGCTAAAGCACTGCGGCCCGTTATGAGAGCACCCCATCAAACCAAAGTTGTTGAAACACTAGGAGTATACGCCCCATAAACGGTGCGCTGTCGCGCAACAAACAATTTTTCATAAAATATATAAAAAAGAATAATAGGAGAAAGGTAATAGGGGACAGATCAAGATTAATTTCACTTTTCCTGAATTAAACTTAATGATTCTTTTTCAGCGGATAAATTGAAGGCATGCGCTATTGATCTCTTAATTAATCGTGGTCTGTCCCCTATTGATCACCCTATTGATCAAAAATGCAATTACGGGAACCTACCACTCTATTAACCCAAGACATGCACCCCGTTATCTAGCTGAATTTTGTTATCGTCATAATAGACGCTTTCAACTGGAAGATATGATATGCCGTTTTGGCTATATAGCTGTCCGTACACCGCCTATGCCAGGGAAATTGTTAAAATTGGCTGAGGATTATGGGTAATCAGCATTTTAAACCGTGTGACGGATACCCAACATCAATTAACAAAAACACAATAAAAACAATGTATTATATTTTTGTTACTTAGAAGGTAAGTATATGCATTTGGGTAATATCTTACTAAGAAAAGTATAAATAATTAACTTTTTTTAAAAATTGAAAGTGTTCTACTGGTGCTCACAGCTCTTCCACATTTTAGTTGTGAAAAAGAAGATGAGGAAGATGTTGTACTAAAAACGATTCACGATTTAACTATTTCTAGGAGATACAAAATGAAAAAAATCATTACAACCAATGAATTAACCTTGACCCTTACTGCAAATAGACAATTAAATTTAATGTGGAGCAAGTTGCTGATGTTTGGGATGCTTCTTATAGGGTTTAGTATGCCACTTATGGCGCAGCAACCGCTGTCCCCTAGGCCAACGTTTGATCCTATCAAAAAGACAATGTGTCGTCTCAATAAAATGCTTTACGAAGTAGGTACTGTACGTACAATTAATGGTAAGGAATATAAGTGTACCTTAAACAATGGCTGGGTACTGTTGCCAAAATAATAAGCTATGTCACCGTTAAATGTAGAATTACCAAATCAAGGTAGAACTAAAACAATGGCAATGTTATGGCAAGATTAGCCCGGTTGGGTTGAGGAACGAAACCCAACCGGGCTTCAATCGAAAGGCCATAAGCATAGCAACTGAAACAGCTGGGGCACAATCAGCAACATCCATGCTTGAGTGTTTGACTTGATTAACAAATAATTCAGTAAAATCCAGATAAGGATAACCCAGGTCTTCAGCAATTTGTTTAACCAGAAAGCGCCCTACCCCTGCCCCTATAAAAAAATCCTTATTAGAAATCAGGTTTCGGGATAGATGTCGTTCACATGCTGTTTGGATTTTATGTTTTTGCTGAAGTTTTATCGTTTCAGCAAACTGCTGCCATAAGGATAAGTCCGTTGCCAAAAATTCATACCCCGTCATTCTAGACAGTCTTTTAGCACTAGCAAATACTGTTTTTTCCGCCCCATCTGCTGTATTAGTCTGATCATGTGCTTCATCCAGTTCACCTGTTAAACGATAAACATCTGCCATAGTGGCAAAATATTCAGCCATCAGCCCCATAGTCTGGCCCTGGAAGCTGGCTGACTGAGCAACAGCCATAACTGCTGTTCTAATAATGCCAGTATAAACCAGCTCATCAGAAATCAATCTGTCATAATCAGTCAAGCCAATCGCTTGAACCTTATTGTCGGCTATAAGCAAAATATCCGTTGTGGTACTGCCAACATCGATAAAAAGCCCTTGTTGTAATTCAGTTGCGACCAATGATGCACTTGCCAGCCAATTTACAGAAGCAATTGATGCATAAGAATGTGTTTGAATTTGCTCTGGGATTAAAAAGCCATCCAGCCCTGCATAAATAAATATCTCGGTTTCTGTAAGATATCCTTGCATTGCATGAATAATTTGTTCAACGCCTTGATCTCGACCCTCAAAACAATCTACCAGCTCACCCGTCATAGTAATTGCATGTATTGCTTTATTAACCTGAATTTCTGCAATTATATGTTTAACTGCCTGTTCCAGAAGTTCCAGGCCTTGCCATAGAGGACAAGGCTGTTGGAAAACGCCAGTAATAACACCATTAGACTCAAGGACAGCAGCCTTAACATGTGCACCACCAATATCCCAACCTATAATGCATTGTTGTGTCATACTGTTACTCATACCGTGACTGATTGATTGTTAGTTCTATTAATCTGAGGCTCTCCATTAAGCATTTGCATGACATTTTGTGCCACATTGATACCTAAGGCCTGATACAACCCGGCATAAGATGTAGTTAATCTGGGGTTAATTTCAACTATCAAAGGCTGCTTATTTTCCGCATGAATTATATCAATACCGACATACCCCCATAAACCAGGTATTACTTTGGCTATCCGATCTATTATTGCTTGATATATTTCCATGTTGTTGCTAGCTATATTAACCACACAGGCATCTAACTCAAACTGACCCTTGCTAATAGAAATTAGTTGTTGGTTACAACATAGTAGCCAGGCTTTTCCACTTTTAAACAAACAAGACAAACTGATAGTTTCTCCTTCAATATAGGGCTGAATAATGTAATCCGACCTATTCTTAATCAGATTTTTTATCTGCTCAAATTCATTTGCATTAGAAATTAGAAAACAGTTTATACAACCCACTCCATCCTTGGGTTTAACAACATATGTTTCAAACAGATCCGCTAAAAATCCATCAAACAATGAAGTTTCAACGACTGCAATGCCATGCTTTTTCAATAGCTGTGCAGTAATTAATTTATCACTACAAATACGAACAGCTTCCACCGATGAATTAAGTAACTGTTTGGCTTTTGCTTCGACTAATATAGAAAACTTTTGTAATTCATCATCCATTTCCGGCACTATAGGCCAGACTAAATCAGTCTTTTCAATTAAAGCAGGTAATACATCGTAAACGCACTGACCTGTAGAGAGCAAAATAACTTCAATACCATCCGGTAAATCCATTTGCTGACAACGCCAATCCAGCAACATAGTTATCTGCACAGATGGAAACATGGCAAGCTCTTCTACTAAAGCTTTCAACATCACCCCTCCTTCTTTAGCAAGTGATTCAGGCAATTGTTGTTGAATCATACCTCCGCCGGTAACAAATTCAAAAACCAGTATTTTTATATCCCTTTTTAATTTGCTGCTCATTACGTTACTATGACGTTTTTACTTCTACTCCAACCTCTGTACCTGTGCAAAAAATATCTTTTATACACAATCAAAAAACCAAATCGATAAACTATGCAAATAATTCCTGTTATTGATCTATTGGATGGTTTAGTTGTTGCTGCTAAACATGGTGAAAGAGATTCCTATCAACCCATTAAGTCAAAAATATGTAGCACAAGTTTAATTGAAGATGTATTGAATGGTTTTTTAGCTATTTATCCATTTAATACAGTATATATAGCCGATTTAAATAGCATTACAAATTCAGGTAATAATCATTTCTTAATTGATAACATTTTAAGCCAATATAAAGATATAGAGTTTTGGGTTGATAATGGTAAAGAAGTGCAAGATTTAACTGAAAATGCTGCTACAAATTATATACCCGTTACTGGGTCTGAATACCAGAATACAGAAGGTACTAATAATCTGCATAGCGCCTTAAAAAACACGATTCTTTCTTTAGATTTTTTTCCTAAACAAGGCTATGCAGGACCCAAAGAGCTACTCAACAATTCAACCTTATGGCCTCAAGACATTATCATTATGAGCCTGGAAAAGGTAGGTAAAAATGCGGGACCAGATATAAAAAGACTTGAAGTTTTTCAGCAAAAACATCCTGACAAAAACTTTATTGCAGCAGGAGGGATTCGAAATGAAAAAGATTTATTAAACCTTTATAAAATCGGTATTAATCATGTCCTTATTGCTAGCGCGCTTCATTCCGGAGTCATTAATACCAAAGCAATAAAAAAGCTTACATCCATAGCACCGTAGATCGGCACTGAATATAAGCTTTTTTATACTACAGGAAGCTAATAATTGCTCCTGCATTATCTGCATTCTCCACATCCCTGTGGCTCAAACAATTTATAATTTGGTTAATTATACTTTGTTTGCAGCAAATGGATGCTCTGAAGTCGCTTTTTGAGCAACAACTTCAGCAGCTGTTGGTGTTCCAGCTACAGCATTAACGATAGACTGTTTAACAGCATCGTAGTTGTTTTTCTCAATTGCTGCATCATCTTCTGCTAACCAGTGAATGAAAACACCAACAGAAATGAACAGGTCATCCGCTTCGTCAGCAGGGATAGTACCGTCTTCCACACAGTCAGCAACAGCCATTGCAACACCACGTTGTGCTGGTCCAAACATTTGAACTGCTTGCTTAGAACCTTTGATTGTTACTTTGTTGAACATAACAGTCGCAGGCTTAACCATCAGGTTAGGAGCAACAACAGCTAAAAGACTAGAAAAACCGTCTTTGTTGTTTGTTAAGCAGTTTGCGAAAGCAGATTCAGCGGCTGAACCACGAGGTCCAATCATTAAGTCGATATGAGCAACTTCATTACCGTCGCCGTTTAAAGATTCACCTACGCGTAAGTTGTTGATTTTAGCCATTGATCTTGATCCTATTTAAAAAATTGTTAAAAAGACATTAAAAATGTCGCAAATATTTTACTAATCCATTACTGCATTAACTAGTGCACCTAAACAGAAAATGCTTCCATTAAAATTATAAATACCGTCGCCACCGTCAGGTCGGCCGTAGTACCAGGGTTAATACTTTTAGCCTTAAACATCCTATCTACTTCATGTAACATAGGTACTAATTGTTCAGGATCTTGTGTATTCAACAAGGCATCGTCGACTGTAATAATTTGCTTAAGTACCCATCCTGAATACTTATCGCCATATTTGCGTTCAATGTGACTATCAGGATATTTGCTTAAAAGCCCTGTAAAAACAGAGACTGCAGCCCAAGCCTGATTTTCAAATTTAACGAAGGCCGTATTATACCTTAAAATTGCAAAATCAAAAATATCTTTATAATTTGTTGTGTACTGCATCGCAATTCTATCTCTGTCACTTGCAATTTCCATAGCCTCTGTCAGGGAAACAAACGGGGCATCAGATACATCCTGTTGCTTCGAGCTCCCTAACCCACCAGGTGCTGCTAAAGATATTGCTTTAAACACCCATTCAGCATCTTTGATCGATGTATTCTCTAGTACTTGTTGTAATACATTACGCAATGCCAGTCCTTTTTGTTGCTGATAAGCAGCTTGAACCAAAGGCGCACAAAGTAAAATAATACCCAGATTAGTATTGCAACCAACAGCCTCTCTCGTTGCTTTTACAGCATAGTATATCTTTTCGCCCAGTGAAAACCTCTTATTTGTAATAGCAACCGCACTAACCTCCGCACTAAGGATGAAGTCATCTACCGTCATCTCATGCCCCTCATTAAAAACACTGACATTACCCGGCTTGAACGCTTGCACATCACACATACAGGCCTGTTTATAGGCCTTTATAAGTTGAGTTTGAGTTATCATGAAACTGCCATCTGCAAAGGTGGCTTAGATTGATTTACACAGCGACCAATTAAATCATCCGCCAAAACGTCTGCAATATTCAAATCACAAACACTTTCCAGACCTTTCCAGGCAGGAATACTATTAACTTCAATCACATTATAGTGGCCTTCAGCGTCTTTGATTACATCTACACCAGCATAATCCATAGCTAACGCATGGGTTGCCTGAATAGCTAGTTCAGACAACTCACTATCCAGTATTATTTGTTCACATTTTGCACCACGCGCCACATTGTTTAACCATGACTTTCCTCGTCTGCGCATTGCTGCAATCGCTTTACCATGTACAACAAAAACTCGAATATCTGAATAGCCCTGGCCTTCACAATCAACAAAACGCTGTAAATAATAAACACCATTACTACTGGTTAACCAGAACAAATCGGTGGTTTTCTCTATACGCCTGACACCTTCACCCTGCGAACCAAACAAAGGCTTACTTATAACACAATGACCATTTTTTAATTCCTGTTCAGCAATTGCCAATGCACTGGATCTGTCTTTAAGAACCCAGGTTAAAGGCGTTTTTAGCCGAGCATGTTTAAGTAAAAAACTAGTCATTCCTTTATCAACACTACGCTCTACTGCATGACCATCATTGTATACCGGTATTCCCATGATTTTTAATGCATGCAGTATATCCAGATAAAAAACCACTTCCTGCAAAGAACCACCGGGAACACCTCTTACAAATACGGCATCCGGCATAGCTAATTCAAATCCAGGGATATATACAGGCATGCCTGAACCGTCTAAATTGATTTTACACTCCGTAAGAGAAACGTATTCACTGCGATATCCTCTTCGCGCTAAAGCAAGGCGTAATTGCTTACCGTGCCAACCGGGATCATCCGTAAAAATTGCTATGCAACCCACGAGTTATTTATGCACCAAAAGACTGGTCTAATAAATCATTATCCAGTTTACCCGCACGAAAACTATTACCCGAATCAACTGCTGTAACAATGACACTGGCAGGACTAAACAACATGCCATCAATTTTAAAAAAATCATAGTTACAGGCTTTAAAAATTTCCGCAAATGGCTTTCCGTAATCTTTAGATGTTGAACTGGGTAATTCTTTAGCTAGTTTTTCAGCGTCCTCATCACTGCCTTTGACAAAAATATGAACCTGCCCTGCAAACAATATGGCATCATTAGTCCGCCCCATTGCTTTTACAAAATCTGGATGTGGAGGACAAACAGGCGCACTACCACTGCCATCAATAATATTTTCTAATGGGAAATGCAATTCATGGGCCTTGTGCATTGCTACTTCCAAGACTCTTCCAACAACCTGCACAGCACCAGCGATACTACTTGTAGGAGTAACAATAATAGTCAATTGAGCTGTTGAAACACCACATGCAGAAGCTATTTTTTCAATGATTTCTACAGGTGGAATCTTATCATTCTCTATCACTAATACCGTAGAGTCTGCACTATCCTGATAATCTAATTCTTTATAAAGCTGTTCTACAGGTACAGTAATGCCCTCTTTTTCTTTGCGAGCCATCGCTCTCGCAGGACCGGATCCTAAAGCAAAATATTTTTCATGCGCCAGACTCCAACCTGCGTACTGACTTCCCAAACAAGATAAAACAGGATTAGTAGAATGTACATTGATAGTTAATGGCCAGTTATCAGTATATGCACTCTGTGAAATTGATACCGTCCCCATTCCGCCCATACAGATCTCTGTTATAATCCGGCCCGCTTCCAACCCGCCAGGCACATCAATACCTGCATCAATAATTGTGCAACCATTTTCCAGTATTTGCACACCCAGTCTTAGTTTATCTGCATTATTGATCAATTCCTGCACTAAAGGCTGAGTTAATTTATTAACACTCGCTGAGTATTGCATTATTTGGTTACCTTATTGTAAAAGTTTCTTTAAATATTGCTGCCTGTATAGCAACAAACTATTTATTTGCAGTTCGTTTTTTCCGTCGGCAATGATACTGCAAATTGGCATGCCTGTGTGAATAATTGAACCACTTTTCGGTATATCAACAACCCACTGAGGCCATTGAATATGATCATTTATGAAAACCTCGGCTTCAGCAAAAAAAACCTTATAAGCCTTATAAGTCTTTATTACAATAACACTCAGCAGCTGAGCATCTATAAAACTATTAATATGGCTTGTTAACAAATCCTGCTGGTAAAGCTGCATACTAGCTGACGGTCTTGGATTTATTTCAAGCACATAACAACAATTATTTTTAACTATAAAATCCAGTGTGTTGACACCTTTCAAAGCGAAATCTGGGATCAGGGCTGCTAGCCATAAATTAATAGTCTGGATTATATCCTTATTAACTTCAGGCTGACTGATGACACCTGAAAAAACAAATGGGTTATCTGCAATCTGAGTAAAGTATTGTTTATTAAAACCAATTATTTTATATTCATTGCCATTTGCTACAAATAACACGGACATGGCTCTACCAGTAATAAACTTTTGCCAATAACAAGATGTCGTTATTTCTGATAACCCTTCAAATTTTTTTATACCTAACCCACCCTCTCCCTGATTAGGCTTAACTAACCAGTTATCATTTCTTTCTGGAACCTGAAATGTTGTCTCTGGAAAAAGAATACCTAAATGATTCAGCCTTGAAAAAAAATAGGCTTTATTCTGGATCAATGAAAAAATTTCCGGTGTATTCCCCAAAACAACCAAATTATGATACAAAAATTTAAGGGTACTCTTATATCGTTCCAGACCACTGCCATAAATAACATGACTAATTTTGTTGTGATGACTTAAAACCGAAAATGCTTTTCTTACATATTTCAATTCCAGTGTATTTACCTTTATACAATCTAACGCCAAATATTGCGTGTCACAATCAGAATAACAATCTATCACTAAAGGAACTAATCCAGCATTTCTACTTAGTTGAGCCAACATACGGCCTGAATTAGCCACAATAAGTATGTTTTTAAATTCAGGCATTGGCATTTTTAAAGTTACAACTAAGGGAAATGATAATAAATAACCATCCAAATATTATGCAGAATATTATTTCTGTTTAAATCTTCTCAATAGGAGCATAGTTGTTCTGCATGACGATTGAAAAGATGTAAACAGGGATAAAAAGGCAAGTGAAATTGGATGGTTATTTGTTTCCACCTCCCTAAAATACATACTCTGCTCAAACAACATACTTAAAGAACAAATACATCTCCTCCACTGTTACGGGCACTGGTAGCTGCAAAGCTTAAATGATTGAGATGAGAAAACTTTTGCTGCAATTCGCACACTAGAGACTCAGCTTTACTCACATTATCAACAGCACAGAAACCTGTAGGGCCCCATGAAGTCTGACCAATGGCGACTACACCTTGCTGATCCAGCCACAGCATTACTTCAGCCACTTGGGGACTAGTAAAAACACCCCCTCCTTGTACGGATGCAAAATGCCCGCCTACAGATTGCTGTATTTGAGTTATAACATTACCAAAAAGTTCGATATTTTGCTCTGCAACAGCTGGAAGTCCTTGCATAAGTAATAAATAACAAAGCCGGGCAGCTTCTTGCTGAGGAAAAGGAGGCAATTCCTTAAAGGCTTTAATTTCCTGATCGCCATGTAAACCTTTACCTCTTTTATCAAAAGCTAAAATAAAACACCAATGCTCAGGAATATCCATATGTGAAATAACGGGAGGTGTGATAGTCTGCTCTCCTCTACCGCCATCAACAACCAGACCACCCTGTTCAAAAACACCAATTCCAATCCCTGAGCGCATTCCACGATCAGATAACCGGGCGATCTCTCTGATACTTAATCCTAAATCATAATAAGCATTTAAAGCAGATCCAATAGCAAGAGCCATTTGGGTGCCAGAACCTAAACCAATATGTTCAGGTATTGCTGTTTCAATTTCAATATTTAGTTGAGTGGATACATTAAGTACTTCAGATAAAACTCGGATACATTTTTCTGCTCTGGCAGAAGATGGACCCGAAACACACAATTGATCTGAAGCAGATACAGAAAGTCGCGTTGCTATTTCATTAAGTGCAACCCCAATACTGCCGAAATGACGTCCCAGGGAACCACTAAGATCAATAAACCCCATATGCAATCTAGCAGGAGCTATAACGAAAACTTTTCTGTTGGACACTTTCAAAATAAAAATAAGGCCTTAAAAATTTGTGAATTATACAGGATGAACTTAGGGAGGTGGAAACAAATAATCATCCTAATATCATGCAGTAGTTTATTTCTGTTTAAATTTTCTCAAGAGGAGCATAGTTATTCTACGTGACGATTAAGAAGAATTAAACAGGGATAAAAAGACCAGTGAGATTGGAAGATAATTTGTTTCCAGCTCCCTTATGCTCGCTTAATAATTTGCGCTAATTGATCAAGATCATCAAACAAATAATCTGCCAATGTAGCCGTGGTATCTGCAAAAGGATGTACAGATGGAATAAAAATAGAACATGCGCCTGAATTTACAGCAGCTTGTATACCCGCCGTAGAATCTTCTAATACCAAACATTGAGAAATAGGTCTGTTTAAAGCTTTTGCTGCGGCTAAGAAAATATCTGGAGCAGGTTTGCCATGCTTAACATCATCCCGCGTCACTATCACCGAAAAAACACCGCCCAGATTCGCTAGTTGCAGACATTCGAGTGCATTAAGTTTCCGGCTATTAGTTGCCAGGCCAAAAGGTATGTTTTGGGTTTTTATTACTTCCAAAAAATTAAAAAAGCCTTTTTTCACAGCTATTCCATATTGATTAACATATTCGTGCCACAGTGCTCCACTTAACTGGTTAAAGAGTTTCAAATCAAAATCTCTGCCGCAAAAATCTAATAGCTTATTTTCTACATCCTGATAATGCAATCCTGACATGGATATACAAAAGTCATGGGTGAACTCATACCCCATCTTAAGTGATGCTTGTTGCCAGGCAATCAAATAGGTTGACTCTGTATCAACAACCAAACCATCCATATCAAAAATAACAGCAGAAATATTTTGTAGTTTAGTTAATTTTTTCATCGATTACTTTTATATACTCACCAATAGCTTCCCGGCTGGAACCCACAACTATACGTTTGGTACCATCACTCGCTTGCTCAAGCTGTCCTGCAACTTCTACCCACTCCCCTGTTTTCGCTTGTCCGGTATAAGTTGCTGTATAACTGACAATAGATTTTATGTTTTTATGCTGAATGCTAAACTCAGCCGGATAATCAAACGCTAAGGAATCATCAACAACCTGTGCTTTAAGCAAAACTGGCCCTAGTTTTGTATAGTGCATCAAAGCACATTCTAATGGCGTTTCAGAAACAAAAGTTAAATCAAATTTTCGTTCATTAATCACTGCTTTATTAAATTTACGCTGTTCATGCCACAGGTATTCACTATAACTTATATCGCATGATCGACGATCAAAAGACTCTAACCAGTGTTTATCACTTAGTTCAGAGCAAGCACCCTGAGTTATCAATTTCTGTGTTATTTCTCTGGCTAGATTAAACGCCTCTCTGGAATAAAAAACCAGATCAATATCAGAACCATATTTTTGTGCACCTATAAGAATAGATCCCGTTACTCCTGCATGGTTAAAATCAAACCCATTTTTTTTATATAATTGACATAGTGTGATCAAATCAGTTTCAACTTCATCTGTTGTTGTATCGGCAAGAATATTTTTAAGTCTTGTTCTGGGACTGTGATGTCTAAAAACACCTTCTAAAGCAACGCCATGACAATGCGCTTGTTTGTATGAAGAATAATATAAATACTGGGGATAATTTTCAGTTAGAAAATGATTCGCCTGATCTGTATTTAATTTTTGCCACTGATTATCTGATTTTATATATCGCAGAAAACAAAGAACCTTACCTTGCTCTAAACCACTTTCTACAACAGCAAAAACTAGGCCTTCAGAAGTCTCGATAAAATCCTTGGCTAATATCATTAATAGAAATGTCCTTAACTACTTTCAACTCGATTTCGGCCATACTCTTTTGCTCTATATAAAGCATCATCTGCCGCTTTAAGTATTTCTTCAGGCGTATGATATTGACCTGTGTAAGTTGCTACCCCCAAACTCATTGTAACGCAGGTGGCGACACTAGAACCCTCATGAGCGATATTTTTATTAAAAACAGCAAGTCTTAACTTTTCTGCAATTAGCAATCCACCTTGCAAATCTGTTTCAGGCAAAATAACAGCAAATTCCTCGCCACCATAACGACATGCTCTATCTGTTGGATACTTAGGAATTGAACCTATAACTTTGGCTACACTTGCTAAACAATTGTCACCCTGCTGATGTCCATATCTATCATTGTAGATTTTAAAAAAATCAATATCACCAATAACGAGTGATAAAGGAATTTTATTTCTTTTAGCCAAATTAAACTGTCTTTCCATTGTTTCATCATAATTGCGTCGATTAGCTAAATCAGTAAGTTGATCATAAAGAGCTAATCTTTCTAACTTTTTATTAGCCACTTGCAAATCCTTTTGTGCTACTTGTAATTTCCTTCGCATATTATATATACGTTCCATAGCAGTCATAGTTAACTGCAATCTGACAGGATTGAGTGGTTTAGCTAAATATGCATCTCCACCCGCCAAAATGCCATTGGCAAATGACTCATCATCCGTTTTTGTAGACAGAAAAATTATAGGAAACCAGTCAATATCATCCATTGCCCTTATAGCTAATGTAGTCTCAAACCCATTAATCCCCGGCATTTCTACATCCATTAAAACCAGGTCAACATCGTTTTCGCTAATATAATTTATTGCTTGCCCGCCATCTTCTGCATGTATTACTTCATGCCCTAAGGAATTGGCACATTCAGCTATTAACATACGTATGGCTTTGCTGTCATCGGTAATCAATACTTTCATTAGTCACTTGATCTAGGTTATGTACTAGTTTGATTTTAGTCTATATACTTAAATCACGTATAAAAAACATAAAAATATTTAATCCATAAAAATAACCATTGAAATAAGTCAAGCTATCTCCTATGCTCGGGTTAATACTCTGTTTGAACTATAAAAATAATAAAGGGGCGCGAATGATTATCGGTATACCTAAAGAAATACACCCAGGTGAAAAACGTGTTGCAACCACACCTGATGTTGCAGAAAAAATTATTAAACTAGGATTTGAAGTTAATATTGAAAGCGGTGCAGGCCTGGAATCAAATTTCTCAGATGAAGCCTATAAAGAAGTTGGATGTAAGATAAGAAAAACGGCCAAAACATTATGGAAGAATGCCGATATCGTAATGAAAGTCCGGCCACCTGAAAAACATCCAGAGTTAGCTAGTGATGAATCAGATCTTTTATCTAAAGACACATATTTAATCAGCTTTATCTGGCCCGCTCAAAATGATAATTTAATGCAAAAACTGGCTGCTAAAGAAGTGACCGTTTTAGCGATGGACAGTGTACCGCGTTTGTCCAGATCGCAAAAACTAGACGCCTTAAGCTCTATGGCTAATATTGCAGGCTATCGTGCTGTTATTGAAGCCGCACAACATTTTGGTCGATTTTTTACCGGCCAAATTACTGCAGCCGGCAAAGTCCCTCCAGCTAAAGTGTTAATCATTGGTGCGGGTGTTGCAGGACTTGCCGCCATTGGAACTGCTAAAAGCATGGGTGCAATTGTTCGGGCTTTTGATACACGCCCAGAGGTTAAAGAACAAATAGAAAGTATGGATGCAGAATTTCTAATGCTTGATTTTAAGGAAGATGGTTCAGGTCAAGGTGGTTATGCCAAAACCATGTCAAAAGAATTCATTAAAGCTGAAATGGCTTTGTTTGCCAGACAGGCAATGGATGTCGATATCATTATAACCACAGCATTGATCCCGGGAAAACCAGCTCCGAAATTGATAACTAAGGGCATGGTTGAATCAATGAAACCAGGTAGTGTCATTGTAGACCTGGCCGCTGAGCAAGGGGGGAACTGTGCCTTGACTGAAAAAAACAAAGTTGTCACCAGACATGGCGTTACATTAATTGGATATACAGATTTACCCAGTAGACTTGCATCCCAGTCCAGTCAGCTCTATGCCACCAATTTAAGACACCTGTTAACTGAGTTATGTCCTGATAAAAATGGCATGATTGATGTGAATATGGATGACGAAGTCATTCGCGGTACTACAGTTATAAAAAATGGAAAAATCACCTGGCCACCCCCTGCTGTATCCATAGCACCTGGCCCACAAAATGAAGCACCCGCTATCTCAACTATTGAAAAAGCTAGTCATGCTAATAAAAAACGATTAATTATTCCGGAGCCCCTTAAACATTTATTACCCATTTTATTGATTGGCAGCGGATTATTTGCTTTAGGTTCAGTTGCTCCTGTCTCATTTATGTCTCACTTTACAGTCTTTGTGCTAGCTTGCTTTATAGGATATCAGGTTATCTGGAATGTTTCCGCCTCTTTACACACCCCGTTAATGAGTGTCACCAATGCAATTAGTGGCATTATCATCATTGGTGCAGTAATCCAAATCTCGACACCGGGGTTTATTATCACTTTACTTTCAGGACTGGCAATTCTTATTGCTTCCATCAATATTGCCGGTGGCTTTTTAGTTACTCGACGCATGCTTGAAATGTTTAGAAAATAGGAGTAACAAAATGATGTCACAAGGTCTAGTTATAATGTCTTATGTAGCGGCTTCAATTCTTTTTATTTTGAGTTTAAGCGGCTTAAGCCATCAAGAAACAGCACGTAGAGGTAATTATTATGCTATGGCAGGTATGGCTATTGCCATTCTTGCCACTATATTCAGCGGTGCTGTCGATTCATATATCATCCTTATTATTGCTTTAGTCATTGGTGGATTTATAGGTACTAAAGCAGCAATAAAAGTAGAAATGACTCAAATGCCTGAGCTAGTTGCTTTAATGCACAGCTTAGTCGGCATGGCTGCTGTCCTGGTAGGTTATGCAAATTTTCTTGATAGCTCAAACGGATTGCTTGGGGTAGAAAAAACAATCCATGAAATTGAAATCTATATCGGTATTTTTATCGGAGCAGTTACCTTTTCAGGTTCTGTTATTGCTTTTGGTAAATTGTGTGGAAAAATAGATGGTAGCCCCCTGTTGTTACCTGCTAGGCACTGGTTTAACCTAGGCTTATTGATCACCACCATTTGGCTAGGAAGTATATTTTTAGCCGAAGTTGAAACTGGAGGCGGCACTTTTGCACTAATTTTAATGACCTTGATTGCTTTGGTATTTGGTATCCATATGGTCATGGCTATCGGTGGAGCTGATATGCCTGTAGTTGTTTCCATGCTCAATAGTTATTCTGGCTGGGCCGCAGCTGCAACTGGGTTTATGTTAAACAATGATTTATTGATTGTTACAGGTGCTTTAGTCGGTAGTAGTGGTGCTATTTTAAGCTATATTATGTGTCGTGCAATGAACCGTCATTTTCTTAGTGTCATTGCGGGTGGCTTTGGCACATCAAGTGGTGAAGCAGCTACAGTTGAAGGCGATATATCGCCTATTGAAATTGAAGAAACAGTTCAGCTGTTGACTAATGCAAAAAGCATCATGATTATTCCTGGATATGGTATGGCAGTCGCACAAGCTCAGCATACCGTCAATGAAATTACTAAATTACTCCAGACTAAAGACAAATTTGTGCGCTTTGGCATTCATCCTGTGGCGGGTCGTATGCCTGGTCACATGAACGTTTTATTGGCAGAAGCTAAAGTACCTTATGATATTGTTTTTGAAATGGATGAAATCAACGAAGATTTTCCTAATATTGACGTTACAATAGTGATTGGAGCCAATGATATTGTTAATCCATCAGCATTGGATGACCCTAACAGCCCCATAGCTGGCATGCCCGTGTTGGAATGCTGGAAAAGTACAACCACTATAGTACTTAAACGTAGTATGGCAGCTGGCTATGCTGGAGTTGGAAACCCCTTGTTTGTGCATGAAAACACCCGCATGTTATTTGGTGATGCAAATGAAAGTATGCAGGCTGTGTTGAAAGCTTTGAACAACTAACTGTATATAGATGACTGCATTTCCATGGTCTGCATGGGAATGCAATAACCATTTTCGTAGCATTAATATTGGAGAAGACTAAACTGATGTAATAGCAATCCATAGTTTGTAAAATCGAGCTATTTTATACTATAGTATTCATGCTTCATCCTCTATAATTTACAGGATAGTAAATTCTGTTTCTGAGTATAAATTCAGATTACCTGTTCTCACAACAAAAAAAATAATGTAGATCGGGCTTTGGGTCTCAGCATAAACCTATATAATCATAATCACATCTTTTTATGACAAAAAACCAAGATTTAGTTCCCCACGCGGAGATCAGTTATTTAAAATTTAACTTATAACTAAAGTTTCGGAGTTCAAATAAGAAAGCAAGTCATTGATTAACAAAGAAAATAGCGCCCTAAAAGAGTATAATATAAGTTGACTTGAAATCATCTAAAAACTCAAATAGGACGCACATGAATCATGCCTCAAAACTGCCTGCATTACCAGCTTTAACTGTCGATCTTTTGCAAG
>JAKIUK010000102.1 GCA_021647585.1 Methylococcaceae bacterium | reverse complement strand
CTAAGTAAGGCGCAACCATTAAACCCCTGCGGGGCAATAAAAAATAATTGCTCGGAATTTTAGAAAAACATAAAAGCGGACACTTCTACTTTGCAGGAATGCGGACATTTCTACTTGGGGTTGACAGTAAGTTTCTGCTTTTTCTGTATAAAGGCTACAATTGAACTAACCGAACCTATCCAGGAATTGATTATGTTGCGTTATTTCTTTTTCCTTCTGCTTTATATTTTGTCTACAGTGGTATCTGCAACTCCTTTAACTGAAGATAACGTCCCTGACCTGCTTAAACCCTGGGTAAACTGGGTATTGCAAGACGAAAAAAAATTCCAGTGTCCTTTTTTATATAATAATTTCCAGCAAAAGCGTTGCAGTTGGCCTGGGAATCTATCGTTAGAATTAAATCCAAAACAGGCACAATTTATTAGTCATTGGCAAGTCTACAAGGAAGACTGGATATTTTTACCAGGTAATAAAAAAAATTGGCCGCAAAATGTAACAGTCAATAATAAGCCCGCATTAGTAATGAATAGGCATGGTAAACCAGGACTAAAGCTAGCAGCCGGTGCGCATATAATCCAGGGTGATTTTTTTTGGGAGCAAATACCCGAAAGCATCGCAATTCCTTATGATACAGGCCTGTTAAATTTAAAAATTAATAATAAAGTCATCTCCTATCCAATGATTAAAAAGGGTCTGGTTTGGCTAAAAGAAAGTGACATAGGCAAAAACAAACCTAAAAGTGTTGAAAACAAGGTAGGTCTACAGGTTTTTAGAAAAGTTTATGATGATGTACCATTACAGCTTGTTACATACCTGGAATTAGAAGTTTCCGGTGATCAACGTGAAATTAGCTTACCCCATGCCTTATTATCGAACTTCATTCCTATCTCACTGAAAAGTCCATTACCTGCTAAGATTGAACCCAATGGCAGTCTGCTTGTTCAGGTTAGACCGGGTCGTTGGCATATAGAACTCACGGCTAGACATCCTCATCTATTAACTCAACTGACATTTAATGTTGCTGACACGCAATGGCCGAAATCAGAAATCTGGTCTTTTCACGCTTTGCCATTCCATCGGTTGGTAGAAATCAAAAACCTTAAGGCACTAGACCCTAGCCAGACTAATCTGCCAAGACAATGGAAAAGTTTACCCGCTTACTTGGTTAAACAAGGTGATACCATGGATTTTAAAGTGATTAGACGAGGTGACTCAGAACCGGAACCGAATCAATTACGCTTAAAACGACAACTCTGGCTGGATTTTAATGGAGAAGCTTATACCGTTGCAGACACCATCACTGGAAAAATGACCAAAGGCTGGCGACTGAATGCATTACCTGAAACAAGTGTAGGTCAAGTTAAACTCAATGGACAAAATCAATTAGTCACCACATCTATAGATACTCGTAAGCAGGGCGTGGAAGTAAGGAAAGGTACTCTCAAGCTGAAGGCTGATAGCCGTATTAATGGAAACATTTCCAATATAAGCGCAGTCGGCTGGGAACAAAATTTTCAGCAGGTTAGAGCAGAACTAAATATTCCTCCTGGCTGGCGTTTACTGGCGGCCAGTGGTGTAGATAATGATCCCAATAGCTGGATCTCACAATGGACTCTATTGGACTTATTTCTGGTATTGATTGCGGCTCTGGCAATCAGTCAACTATGGAATATTTATTGGGGTTTTTTTGCTTTAACCACTTTGGCAATATGTTGGCATGAACCTGGAGCGCCCCATTATATCTGGTTGAATATTCTGGCGGCTATCGCATTAATCAGAGTGTTGCCCACAGGGGAATTTCAACAAGTACTGAAATGGTATCGGAATATCTGCTGGTTTTCCTTGGTGGTCATTGCTATTCCATTTATTGTTTCACAAGTCAGAATCGGTTTATATCCGCAACTGGAAAGGCAATGGCAAAATATTTCATCAGCTCATTATATTGAACAGGAGGCCCAATTCGAAGAAGAAGGTGATCAAACAATGAAACTCTTAGAAAAAGAACAACATATGGTTAGACCGGCTTCTAAAATGCATAGGGAAATCAGCAGCATGACTATTGAAACTACACAAAAGATTAAAAAACCTTTTGCACCCGAGCGCATTGATCCTGATGCCAACATACAAACAGGACCTGGTTTACCTCAATGGCAATGGAAAAAAATTCAGTTGTCCTGGAATGGTTCTGTAGATGAGCTGCAACAAGTCAGATTCTGGTATTTATCGCCTACACTATCGATGCTGTTAAATTTCTTAAGAGTCATACTGATACTGATTTTATCACTGTTAATATTTGATTTAGTCAATAAAAAATTTACCTTTCCCAAGTCTCTAATTAATGGAATTCTACTAATTCCATTATTAAGCATACCCATTGATGATGTGCAGGCAGCTTTTCCTGATCAAACCTTACTGGATGAACTTAAAAGCCGGTTATTGCAAGCACCTGACTGTTTGCCCGTTTGTGCCCAGATATCTTCCATGAATTTGACTATCACCTCAAATGACCTGAGCATTAGTATGCAAGTCCATACACAACAGGCTGTTTCTATTCCACTGCCTGCCAAGCAGAAACAGTGGCTTCCTAATCAAGTACTGGTTAATGGAAAACCTGCACAAGCAATAATACGAAATGCTAATGGAGAGTTGTGGCTTAACTTGAATAGCGGTGTACATACAGTTACCATGCAAGGTATTAACCCTGTTCATAACAAATTTTCTTTACCTTTAATTTTAAAACCGCATAGAACAACTATTTCAGCTAAGGGATGGACTATTGAAGGAGTACACAAAAACGGCCAAACTGATAACCAGCTAATACTTTCTCGTCTGAAAACAGTTCAGCAATTGCAAGCAACCTCACAAAAACTTGATCCAGGCATTTTGCCTGCATTTATTAGAGTCGAAAGGACACTAAAACTAGGACTGGATTGGCGCATTATTACCCGGGTTATTCGTGTCTTCAATAATGATTCAGCATTGGCCATCAGATTCCCATTGCTGAATGATGAATCAGTGACTACGGAAAATGTTCGAATCAAAGACAAGCATGTAGTCGTGAACTTGTCATCCAGACAAAATAGCCTGCAATGGGAGTCGGTTCTCAAAAAATCACCTTATATTGACCTGATAGCAGCCGATACTGAGTTATGGACAGAAGTTTGGCGTGCAGATATCAGTCCAATATGGCATCTACAAAGTTCGGGACTTTCTGTCGTCCACCATCAAGACCATGGTAGGTGGTTACCTGAATGGCGCCCCTGGCCAGGCGAAAGTGTACGCTTGATAATTACACGGCCAGAAGCTGTCAAAGGCTCTACTTTAACTATTGATAAAACTGAATTACAAATAAATCCTGGCAAGCGTTCCGTTGAGAATAAACTACAAATACTGCTTAGAAGCTCAAAAGCGACCCAACATACATTGTCATTACCTAAACAAGCTGAATTACAATTCGTCAAGATAAATGGACAGACTCAACCTATACGCCAACAAGGTACTCAAGTTACATTACCCATTAAACCAGGCAAACAAGATATAACATTGGTTTGGCATACTCTACAAGAACAGAGCAGTTTATTTACCACCCCGACGGTTAATTTGGGGATTTCCAGTGTCAACAACCATTTAAAACTAATCTTAGGCCAAGATAGATGGGTACTATTTACTTCAGGACCAAAATTTGGCCCCGCAGTGTTATTTTGGGGAGTGCTGATAGTCATTATGATACTCGCTATCGGCTTAGGAAAAATAAAGATAACACCTTTGAAACATTGGCATTGGTTCTTGCTATTGATAGGTTTAAGTCAAATTTCTGTTGAATCAGCAATGTGTGTCGTAATCTGGTTAATTGCACTGGGCTTAAGGGCTACTAAGGAGGTAACTAATCCCAAATATTTCAACATTGTGCAAATTGGCTTAGCCCTGTTAACATTTACTTCATTATTATTACTTTTTGTTGCCGTGCAGCAGGGACTTTTAGGTTCGCCGGATATGCAAATTGCGGGTAATCAGTCATCCGCGTTTGAGCTAAACTGGTTTCAGGATAGAAATACTGAACTATTACCAACGGCAACAATTATCTCAGTTCCACTGATGACTTATCGACTATTAATGTTGCTTTGGTCTTTATGGTTAGCGGTGTCATTATTAAACTGGTTAAAATGGGGATGGAGCTGTTTTTCCAGTAATGGCTTGTGGGCGGAAAAAAAGACAACAAATAGCTCAACTATAATAAGCGACAGACAGTAGCTATTTCTGGCTGTTTTTAAATTACAAACAAGCTGCCATTTCGATCAGCGTGAGAAATCTTGTTGCTCAGAAATCTGCTTAGGAATGTGCAGGCACGAAATAACTTGAGCAAATAGCGAAAGATTTTTGTTCATCATCAAGGCGCACAAACATGAGCATAGCAGGCTCTGTGATTGTTTGTGCAACGTAGAGGATGGGCAAAAGATAAGCAAGTTGCTCAAGTTATTTCGTGCACATTCCTTAGACTCATGATTTCTCGGCAACACCGCTTCGCAGCTCCTTCATCTACCTCCTGTATTCATACTAGTCGTCCCGTTGGTCGAATTGACACTGTTTGTAAAGTTAATCCACAAATACCAAAAGCGAGAGTTTCCTAAACTTATGTAAAATGCTGATGCTTTTCTTCAATCATGGCATCAATTTGTGCCATAACATCAGCACTGGCATCTTCAGATCGCTGCATCAGACTAATAATATTATCCAATATTTGAGAGTCATCGACCCAGTTTTCTCGCGAGATGGCATAGGCCTGCTGGGTATAATCATGCACATCTCCATGTGGTACCTCCAGGCTAGTATAAGCCTGTGTCCCGCGAAAATGTTCATACCCTAAGCCTTGGTAATACCATTTGCCCAGGCGACAGTTACGATTATCCACAGTTATAGCATCTGCCTGCGGACATGGATTTTGCTCTTCAATAGCAATATATCCATTTTGCTTGTAAATAATATGATCCAATTTTGTTAATAGCCCAAAGGACATATCTTTAGAATAAGTAATATACCCAATAGACGCTTTAGCAGAATCAGACAACCCGGAAAACTGAACTTTAAACGAATTAACCTGCTGCATAATTTCCTGGGACAGATTAGCCGAGCTTTCTGCTTCCCTATGCATTTGCTCAACCCGCTTATTAAATGATGTGAGTGTTTTTGATACTTCTAAAGCGGCATCTTTGGTATGCTCAGACAAGCTTTTTACCTCTTCCGCAACAACAGCAAAGCCACGACCATGCTCTCCAGCACGGGCAGCTTCAATGGATGCATTTAAGGCAAGCAGATTCGTCTGGTCTGCGATACCGGTAATCATTGATAAAGAATCGGTTACTTTTTTACTGTCATTTATTAAAGCAGAAATAACGTCAGACACAGAATGGATATTTTCATTAATATTTGTTAATGAAGAACTGATTGTATCAACGGTGGCAAGGCTTGCTTCAGCATTATTCCCTGTTTCTGTGGCAATATCTTCAACCTTTTGCATTTGCTCGGTAATATGAATTAAATCATGTTGATTGACTTTTAGGTTATCCAGTAAATTTGCTGTATTAAGTCCGTGTAAGCCGGCCGATAAACGATTTTTTATCATCAACTGATCATTTTCGTTCATTTGCTTCAAAGCAATATTCATGTTGTCAGCTGATGTTTTTAAAAAACCGGGAAATCCATCAGACAAAGCAAACCTGTTATGATTTCCAGTGGATGCCTGTTGAAAACAAATGTTAATTTCTTTGAAATAGGACTCCATAATATCCAGCATTTCGTTCAGTTCCCATGCTACTTTACCCACTTCACCTAATCCTTTGACATCTGTAATTCGGTGATAAAGCTCCCCTTCATTAGTACGAAGCAAAATACACTGTATTTTATCAATTGCATCAAGAGGTTTCTTAATACTCGACCATATATAAAAAGCAACTACAAGAAATGGGACGGACAAACACAAAAGCACCCATGAAAAACCATATTGCAAGGTACTGTAGGTAAAAAAAGAGACAGCTAAAATACTGATAGCAGTCACCGCATAATTTATTTTAGTCCTCAGAAAGGGAATATTTGCACTGGAATGTTTCATTACACACCATTGGGTTTGTATAGATTTAACACAAGACTGTTATAGCTTTTAGCACCGGTTTGAGCAACCATATCGACCAGATATTCTATCGATTTATCAGGTGCTTCTTTAGCAGATGAATGTTTTTCAATGGCTAACATTTCATTATATACAGGGATTAATACATCCACAGCTGATTGAGGGGGTTTGCGTCTTACCGAGTAATAACCCTGCAATTTACCATCCCTGTCATAGTCAGGTGTGATATTGGCAAAAACCCAATAATAACCGCCATCAGCACACAAGTTTTTTGCAAAACCTAAGAATTCATTGCCTGCTTTTAAAGTATCCCACATCAATCGAAACACACCTCTGGGCATATCAGGATGACGAATAATATTATGCTGTACTCCTAACAATTCAGATTCTGGAAAACCGGCAATATCCATAAAGATGCGGTTTGCATAAGTTATTCGTCCTTTAGTATCCGTCTTTGATACGATAAAATCGTTAGGACCTAATTTTCGCCGATAATTGCTAGGCGTAATATTGAGCTTCATAAAGCCTTACCTTTTTTGTAACTATTTATGAGTCTAGGCTATTTTTGAAATATTTTATAAGTATTTATTAACTCTGCTTGGCAAATATTTACTTAAAGATATACTTTTTAAACTGTTTTCTCCATCTCCTGACATAACGGAATCTTGAAATAAAAAGTAGCTCCTGCTTCCGTATTATTCCTTACACCAATGTCGCCAAAATGACCGTCGATAATTTCTTTACAAATTGCCAAACCCAACCCAGTTCCTCCTGAACCATTTTCAGCTTCACTGCTTTGCTGAAATTTTTCAAAAATAATATCCATTTCTTGCTCAGGAATACCTACTCCATAGTCTTTAACTGACAATTCAAGAGTATCAATATGTTGCTGGATAGAAAAAATAATTTTGCTACTTCGCGGCGTATATTTGATTGCATTAGAAAGAAAATTAGCAATGACTTGAATAATACGAACATTATCAAATTCAGCTTGCGTTTCACCCTTGTGGTAACAACATTCTGTGCTAATTTCTAAATCTTCCATTCTCGCTCTTTGTTCATTGATAGCCTGTTCAACCAGTCCTAATAAATCATGTTGGGCAAAATTCATTTTCATTTGCCCTGCTTCCAGTTTTGATAAGTCAAGAAGGTCGTTTAATAAATAGAGTAAGCGCGTTCCACTTTCATGGATTCTGGAAAAATAGGTCTCTAGTTTCTCTTTGCTTGCCGACTCTATTCTGCTTATACCCAGGCTAGAGAAACTTAAAATTCCATGCATCGGTGTACGTAGCTCATGTGACATATTGGCTAAAAAAGCTGACTTGGCATGGTTAGCTATTTCTGCGGCTTCTTTTTCTCGCAATAAATCCTGATTTGCTTTTTCTTGGGTAATATCGACCAAAACACCATTAATAATCTTATGTTGAATAGTAAGGTCTATAGCAGTAATACCTTTTATCATAATCCATTTGATTTCTTCATCTGCTGCATGAATGCGAAATTCAAAGTACAGTTGATAGCCAGGCACTTCCTCAAGCGACTTTTTTATATAATTAACTACTCGAAGCGAATCTTCGGTAACAATTGTATCCTTCCATTTTGTATAACAATTTTGGTGGGCCTCTGCATGAATAGAAAATAGTTCTGATGCCTTTTTGTCCAAAAACATCTGTTCTAATTCTGCATCATAACGAAAAACACCTGCGTTTGATGCGTAAAGGGCCGCTTGAAGTTGATCAGTACGTTTTAGCAAACGTTGTTCCGCTTTTTTTCTTTCCTTGACCTGGTTTTCAAGTACCTGTTCTCTTATTCTTGCTGCACTGACATCCGTTATGTTGATTAAACAATAGGGTCCGTTAGAAATGGATGACAGATTTAGTTGAGTTATATTAATTTGTTGATGAAGACGTTCACTTGTGTCTCTAACTTGAGCATAAAGTGGAAATGGAGATTTATTTAAAATACTTGATAAGGTTGAAGGTAAGCCTTTTGCTAGATTGTTAGTTATAGCTTGATGGATACGGTGGTTTATCAGTTCTGGAAATTGTTTTTCAAAAGATTGGCCAATTAAAATTTCTGCAGGTAGACCGCTATATTTAGCCATCCATTGATTCCAGCAAACAATATTTAATTGCTGATCAAGGACTAAAATACCAGAGTTAAATCCGTTTACGAATGCTTTAATATCACACAGAACTATTTGATTACTCATTGTCTAGCTATACCTATCAAGCATCAGGTTTAAGGTTGTATATAAATTACTCATAGAATCCGTATTTAGAATGAACACTAACTGGCCATTGACCGCATTTTGTTTTAATTCCATTTTGACTACGATAGAGAGTAATACATCTGAACCTTCCTCCATGGTTTCTTCTAATAGATTTGTAGTATTAGTCTCTCTAAAAACCGGTAATTGAATAGAAAAACATTCACCTAATGCTTCTGCTATTACACTGATACAGGCATTGAGTACTATATTTCCAATTTCCGTTAATGCTTCACTCTGAAGTTCAGCCAAGGTTTCATCAGATAAATGCAGACCTAGCAGTTGTTTTACGACATCAAAACTGTCTTCAGGACGAAAAACAATAATTGAATGCATAGCAAAAGGCCCATCCATGGCTTGGGATACAGAATAAACCTCATTTTCCCGTCCCATTCGATTTGCAAGTTGTTCCGGTGTTTCAAAAAGGATAGTTGGAACGGACAAAATGACTTCTTGATCAACTAATTCGCTTAATGAATTGGCAGCCCCCCCTATACCCATATTAAACAACTCTTTAAGCAAGTCATACTGCATGTCTGAGAAATCTATTTTATTGTTTTCCATGATATTTAAAAATAATTAACCTAGAAAGATCAGTTGGGCGCGGAATAATAGTGCAAGATATTGGTTTCACAGCGCTTTAACAGGTTTTTGCACCTGCAAAACCTGCATTTCCTACTTCCATGTAGGTCAAAAAATATGAGCTTCACCTATTCGGTTAAGCGGGCATTTTTTTGAAGTACAAGGATGTACTGAATGCAGATCATGCAGGAGCAATTGTCTGTGAAGTGCTGTGGAATCAAGAGCTTGTGCTAGAACCCGTGATCCAACTGATTTTTCTAGGATTAAGGAACATGCACAGAATAAGTTGGGTAATTGGTGAAGTAGTTTGTTCGTATTGAAGGCGTGAAAATGGGTGCGTAGCTTGCTACGCACCCATTTCTACAACGAAGAAGACAGACAAAATACAAAGCCAATTGTTCAAGTTATTCCGTGCACATTCCTATGCTCCTCTTGAGAAGATTTAAACAAAAATAAACTACCACATGATTTTTGGATGATTATTTATTGTATAGTTTCACCACGTTATACCTGAATTTAAAAATTAAAAGGACAGCCCTGATAACATATTAAAACTTTCACCACAAAGGAATTAATATGTCCCAAGGCTATCACACGAATGCAAAAACGAAT
>JAKIUK010000020.1 GCA_021647585.1 Methylococcaceae bacterium | reverse complement strand
GGGCTGAAGCAGGTCCCAAGGGTATGGCTGTTCGCCATTTAAAGTGGTACGCGAGCTGGGTTCAGAACGTCGTGAGACAGTTCGGTCCCTATCTGCCGTGGGCGTTTGAGATTTGAGGGAAGCTGCTCCTAGTACGAGAGGACCGGAGTGGACGTTCCGCTGGTGTTCGGGTTGTCATGCCAATGGCATTGCCCGGTAGCTACGAACGGACAGGATAACCGCTGAAAGCATCTAAGCGGGAAGCCCCTCCCAAGATGAGATCTCACTGGAACTTTAAGTTCCCTGAAGGGCCCTTGGAGACTACAAGGTTGATAGGCAAGGTGTGGAAGCGCAGTAATGTGTGAAGCTAACTTGTACTAATTGCCCGTGAGGCTTGACCATATAACACCCAATCGGTTTGAAACGAAGGATGTTATGCGAAGTTAAGACTAAAACTTAACGCAGCGACATGACGCTTGTAACTGAGAGAGCATATAATACAGATTTTCTAAAGAGCAGGCTAAAGACGAAAGGCCCAAGGCGAAAGCTACGGAGCCCGATCAACAGCCTATCTCAAGTAAAGAGTTTAAAGTGGAGCTTTAAGCAAAGGAACAGACAACGGTAAAGAGCCTGCTCTTTTAGCCTTGTACCTTTAGCCTTTAGCCTGCTTTTAAAAGTTTGCTTGGTGAACATAGCGAGAGTGAACCACCCGATCCCATCCCGAACTCGGAAGTGAAACCTCTTAGCGCCGATGATAGTGTGGCAGGTTGCCATGTGAAAGTAGGGAATTGCCAAGCTTTTATACAAAAACCCAGGTCTGATGGCCTGGGTTTTTTTTTGCCTACAGGGAAGTAGGTAAGGGGCGTGAGCAGGTTTTTGCTCCTTGCAAAACCTGCATACATCACATCCTTGTGAATAACCAGGAGCGGAGGCTTTGCCTACAGGGAAGGCAGAGATTGCTCCGGGCAATCTTTCTACACTTCCACCATCCTTGGCGGTCGTTGGTAAGGCAGATAAATGCTCCTCGGCAACTGCTCCTGCGTTGCTCTACTACATGCCTTCCATGGCATTATGCATAATCTGCATTCACCCCATCCTTGTGGCTTGGGCGTGACAGCTTTTTGCTCCATGAAAACCTGCATACATCACATCCTTGTGAATAACCAGGAGCGGAAGCTTTGCCTACAGGGAGGGCAAAGTTTTACTTTATATCAATATTAATTAACATGGTTATATTCAAACTACAGGCTATCTTTTGGAAGTGAGGCTTTAGCCTCGCATGATTCAGGCGAGGCTAAAGCCTCACTTCCACGCTGAAAATTGTTTTGGTAACTATGAACCTAAACCAATTAGTCATGTGAATTTATTTATGGGTACTCATATTTGTGTAGATATGAATGGCTAACCATATGGTCTCCATATTTGGAGTGGTCCACTGTACACGATGCTTGGTATGTGCTGGGATAAAATAGTAATCACCAGAATTTAAATTGATAAGGGATAAGTTGTTTTTAAGTTGTAATTTTGCTTTTCCCTTTAGTAATATTATCCATTCGTCCTGAATTTGATCATACCATTCTTTGATTGGTGTTGAATGTCCTTTGGAAATAATTCTTTCAATTTTTATTTGTCCTTCTTTGGACAGTAATGTTTGAAATAATTCGTCAGGTATTTGTTTAGGAATATCCGAAAATATGTTTTTAACGTTGAACTTCATATTTGATATTATTCTTTATTATTTAGGGTATGAGTTTTTCTCTAAAAAAAATTAACACTATAATTACGGTTGGTTATAACAGCGAATAAAAAAATTTAAATGACTATTAACCTCGTAATTTTATAGATAAATATAACAGTTTAAAATCAATAGCAAGGGTATTTATTGTCGGGCAATCGATTTTTCAATGTAAACCAGCTTCGCTATAGAAAATAATATTTTTTTATAATTTTTTCTTTACTTTTCTACTTTGGTAAATCATCAATGGTCTATGTAGTTGTCCACAAAACCTGTGGATAACTCTGTTATTAACTGCCTGGTAACTATCTTTAATGTTGATATTCTAAGGCCTTTTGTTAAATTGTATTAATTTTGATCATTACTTAACAAAAATATAAAAAACAGTAGGTTAGATATGATTGAGTTTTGTTTTTCATAGAATCAATAACTTAGCTTTAGTCAATTAGGTATTAATAATAATTCTGTGTATAAACAGTTATGTCTAAGATAATGAATGTTATTGATCTAGCGGGATAATTGATATAACTGCATATTTTTTTGTATCTCCAGTACAAATTATTTTTAATAACTTTAATTTCTTTCACTGGTTGCTCGAGAGATGAATAGAATGCTGGTCATGTTAGGTTTCAGTTATAATATTCTTTAGAAGTCTGTTACTTAGGGCAGTCTTTAGTCAATGTATCAGTAATAGGAGGATAGAATGAGAACTGTTTCTTTTTTTAGTGCTTTATTTTTAACTGCATGTGTAACGATAAATATTTATTTTCCTGCTGCAGCCGCTGAAAAAGTAGCAGATGAAATTATTAAAGGTATTCAGACTGAAGACAATTCTCAATTAGAACAAATGGATTTGTTGCCGCCGCAGTCTAAAAATAATGGTTACCAGCGGGTAGTTTATCATTTGCTAGTTAATGCATTGAATTTGGTGGTTTCACCTGTACATGCAGCAGCTGATTTGTCTGTAAATACTTCCGAAATTAGACAATTACGTGCAGCCATGCGAGTGCGCTTTGCATCTTTAAAGCCTTTTTATACTCAAGGTTTGATTGGAATTAAGTCTGATGGTTTCATTGCGAGTAAAGGAGCGGCACCTCTTAGAGACAGAAATAAGATAAATAAGCTGATTGCGGCCGAAAATGTGGATAGGAAACGTCTTTATCAGGCAATAGCTAAAGCAAATGGACATCCTGAATGGTTTGCGCAAATCAAATCAACTTTTGCTGCTCGCTGGGTGAGTAATGCTCAGTCTGGGTGGTGGTATCAAACTTCAAATGGTAGTTGGAAACAAAAATAGAAATGGCACGTAGAAGATCCAGGAAGAAAAAATTACCGGAAACACCGGTTAGAGTCACTATCGAGTCATTAGCTCATGATGGACGCGGAGTAGCACATGTTGAAGGCAAGGTTGTTTTTATTGATGAAGCATTACCCGGTGAAGAAGTAGAGTTTATTTACACAGATAGCCGTAGGGATTATGCGGAAGGCAAGGTTGATACCTTGATTACTAAAGCTGAGGAGCGAGTTGAACCTGAATGTCCTCATTTTGGCAACTGTGGCGGTTGTAGTTTTCAGCACGTGAAAGATGAAGCGCAGATTACTATTAAAGAAGGCTTGCTAAAAGAACAGTTTAGTCGTATTGGGAAAGTTGACATCCCTCAAATATGGGAGCCTTTAACAGGACCACATTGGGGGTACCGCAGAAAAGCACGAATGGGAGTTAAATATGTAGCCAAAAAAGGGCGTGTTTTGGTGGGGTTTAGAGAGCGCCGAAACCCTTTTTTGGCTGAGATTGAAAGTTGTAAGGTCATGCATCCTTCCGTTGGTGAAAAACTAATGGATTTGTCTGAAATGATCGGTGGGTTAACAATCAAAGATAAAATACCGCAAATTGAAGTGGCTATAGGTGATGATGATTGTGTACTAGCGTTTAGAGTCTTAGAACCGCCAACTGTTGAAGACAAGGAGCGTATGCGGGCTTTTGGTCAACAACACAATATGAGTATTTGTTTGCAATCTAAAGGCCCGGATACCATAGTTCCGATAGAAGGTGAGCCAGAAATCACTCCATCCTATACATTACCTGATCAGGATGTTGAATTTAAATTTAAACCGGCAATGTTTACCCAGGTTAACTATGAGATAAATAAGAAAATGGTATCTCGAGTTATTGAGGGCTTAAATTTAAATGAAAATGATAATGTTCTGGATTTATTTTGTGGTTTGGGAAATTTTACTTTGCCTATGGCTACAAAAGCAGGGCATGTAGTGGGGGTTGAAGGTGATCAACCGTTGGTTAATCATGCTAAAGAAAACGCAAAGTTGAATGGCCTGGCAAATGTTGAGTTTTATGCGGCAGATTTAACTAAAGATGTCAGTGATCAGGCATGGGCGAAACAAAAGTTTAATAAAGTCATGCTGGACCCTTCAAGAGCAGGAGCTTCGGCAGTATTGCATAATTTAAAACATTGGAATCCAGATTTGGTTATGTATGTATCATGTAATCCATCTACTTTAGCTAGAGATGCTGGCATTTTAGTGAATGATCTGGGTTATAAATTGGTTAAAGCCGGGGTTATGGATATGTTTCCTCAAACAGGGCATGTGGAGTCTATTGCACTTTTTGAAAAATTTTGATGATTATTAGCTTTTGTGTAAGAAAATAAACAATGAATTTTCCAGATCATTATTTGCATATATCTATTGTTAAACAGCAACTTACTGTTGTGAATAACGGAGCAGTTAAAAAAATATATTCAGTTTCAACGGCTAAAAATGGTGTGGGTGAACTCATGGGGAGTGAGTGTACACCAACGGGATGGCATAAAATCAGAGCAAAAATTGGAGCATCACTGCCTTTAAATACGGTTTTTATAGGCCGTAGAACAACAGGTGAAATATATACGCCAGATTTAAATAATAAGTATCCCCAAAGAGATTGGATATTGAGTCGGATCTTATGGCTGGGTGGGCTGGAACCAAGAAAAAATCGTTATGGGAAGGTAGATTCTACTTGGCGTTATATCTATATTCACGGTTGCCCTGATGAATTAATGACAGGTAAACCTGAATCGCATGGATGTATACGCATGAAAAATATCGATGTGGTTGGGTTATTTAATAGTGTCAATATAGGTTTAAGAGTACTTATAGAATGAATTTTGGTTTTAACAACGGAGGTTGGCCTGGCCATGTCTAGAGTTGTCTTAGGCATAGAATACGATGGTAGTCTTTTTTGCGGCTGGCAATATCAAAATGAACGACGGACTGTTCAGGATGAAGTACAAAAGGCATTGTCAAAAGTTGCTGATAATCGGATAACTGTCCATTGTGCAGGTAGAACTGATTCTGGTGTACATGCATTAGAGCAGGTGGTACATTTTGATACGGAAATTAATCGTAATCTGGATAGTTGGCTTATGGGGGGGAACGCAAACTTGCCCAGGGATGTGCGAATTATTTGGGCAAGGCCGGCAGTTGATGATTTTCATGCGCGATTTAGTGCTATTGCAAGGTTTTACCGCTATGTAATTTTAAATAGGAAGATGAAGTCTGCATTGATACCTCATCAGGCTACATGGTGTTATAACTTTCTGGATGAGGTGAAAATGCATGAAGCAGCACAGGCCTTGATTGGAGAGCATGATTTTTCTTCATTCAGGGCCCAGGGCTGTCAATCAAACAGTCCCCGTCGATTGATGTATTTTATTAATGTTTATCGACAGCAAGATCAGGTTATTATAGAGCTGTCTGCCAATGCTTTTGTACATCATATGGTGAGGAATATTGCGGGTGTGTTGATGGAAATTGGAATGGATAAACAGCCTATGAATTGGACTCGTGAGTTGCTGGAAATAAAGGATAGATCACAGGGGGGAGTGACAGCATCACCCTATGGGTTATATTTAGGAGGGGTGTATTACCCTGATAAATATGGGATAAAGAAGCATCCTGTATTTGATTTATTAGCGCCGGATGTGCGTCGTTTAAAATATTAACAGAGGTTTTACAAATTTTAATATGATTGATGTGAATAATTATTTATCTTTTCAAGTGCATGGAGCTGCAGGAAGTCATAATGCAAGTGATGGTGTTACTGCTACTATCGACACAGTTTTAACTTTTTTGGAAAGCCTGATTGGGCTTACACCCAGCGAAATGTTTACAAATGTCCTTCCTGGGGTTTCAAGTATGGCAAATATACATCCCTTAGTGGTTCATTTTCCTATTGCTTTTTTACTGGCTTTTTTTGTCGTTGATCTAATAGGCACATTGATACAAAAAGACAATTTGAGGCAATTGGCGGGAGGGTTGTTATATTTAGGTACAATTTCTGCTGCAGCAGCTGTTGTTGCAGGGCTTGTGGCAGAGAGTACCGTTGAACATGGAGAAAATGTTCATTTAATTATTGAAAGACACGAGTTTTTTGGTATATCTGTATTGTGCTTATCCATTGTTCTTTCTATTTGGCGTTTTTTTAGTAAGAGTGTCATAAATGGGGGGGCGAATCTACTGTTCCTTATGTTAGCAGCCATGCTAAATGTTTTTATAGTACTGGGGGCTGATCTAGGCGGTTTAATGGTTTATAAACATGGCGTGGCTGTTGAAGCTGTGGAAATAACAAGCATGAATTATTTTCATGAACATACACATAAGCATTAATCAACATTATTGAAACAAAATGGCTGACTATGAGCGGCCTATTTTTGTTTTTCGCATAATAAGATTTTGTTATTTTATGTTATCCTATACGGCTTAATTTTACGAGAGATGTTATGCGTACGCGCATTAAAATTTGTGGCTTTACCCAAGTAGAAGATGCAGTAATTGCAGCAGGTTTAGGGGTGGATGCGATTGGATTGGTTTTTTATCCTCCCAGCCCTCGTCATGTTAGCATTGAGCGAGCGGTTGAAATTGTAAAAGTTTTGCCAGCTTTTGTAACTGTAGTTGCCTTGTTCGTTGATGAACAGGAAGCACAAATACGTGAAGTGCTAGGAAGAGTTTCAATAGACTGTATTCAGTTTCATGGTGATGAAAGTGCTGATGCTTGCAGGATTTATAACAAACCTTATATGAAAGCGATCAGAATGAAACCTGGACTGGATATATTGGCGATTGCAGCGCAGTATCAGGATGCAACTGCCTTATTATTGGATGCTTATCACCCTGGAGTTAAAGGAGGGAGTGGCAGTCAGTTTGACTGGGATCTAATCCCTGAAAAGTGTTCATTACCTGTTGTGTTAGCAGGTGGTTTACAAGTGAATAATGCAAGATTAGCAATAGAATCAGTCAGACCCTATGCTTTAGATGTCAGCAGTGGGGTTGAGGTTGAAAAAGGTATTAAGGATGTAGCTAAAATGGCTGCATTTATTCAAGCGATTAATGAAAGTGACGGGTGATGACTGACATGTATAACATGCCGGATGAAAGAGGCCATTTTGGCCCTTATGGCGGGATTTTTGTAGCAGAAACATTAATGCCTGCTATTACAGAATTGAATGTAGCGTATCAACGTTACTTGAAAGATCCTGATTTTATTGCGGAACTGGATGCTGATCTACAGCATTATGTTGGACGGCCATCTCCTCTTTATCATGCTGAACGCTGGAGCAGAGAGCTGGGTGGTGCGCAGATTTATTTGAAACGAGAAGATCTTAATCATACCGGTGCACACAAAATTAACAATACGGTAGGCCAGGCATTATTAGCCAAACGTATGGGTAAAACGCGTATCATTGCAGAAACAGGTGCAGGACAACATGGAGTGGCCACTGCGACAGTTGCTGCAAGATTGGGTCTGGAATGTGTTGTTTATATGGGGGCTGTAGATGTAGAAAGGCAAGCGCTCAATGTTTATCGAATGAAACTGTTGGGAGCAACAGTAGTACCTGTTGAATCAGGTTCTCGCACCTTGAAAGATGCGTTGAATGAAGCGATGAGAGATTGGGTTACCAATATTGATGACACTTTTTATATCATTGGTACAGTAGCTGGTCCACATCCTTATCCTGCGATGGTTAGAGATTTTCAAACAATTATTGGTCGTGAAGCAAAACAACAATGCCAGGAAATGACGGGGCAACTGCCTGATGCATTAGTTGCTTGTGTCGGTGGTGGATCGAATGCCATAGGCTTATTTTATCCGTTTATTGATGATGCTTCAGTTAAAATTGTTGGTGTAGAGGCTGCTGGGGATGGCGTGGAAACGGGACGACATTCCGCACCATTATGTGCGGGTAGACCGGGTGTTTTACATGGCAATAGAACCTATTTAATGGCTGATGATGATGGCGAAATTATTGAGACACATTCTATATCTGCAGGTCTCGATTATCCTGGTGTAGGTCCGGAACATGCTTGGTTAAAAGATACTGGAAGAGCTGAATACGTTAATATTACTGATATTGAGGCCTTAGAAGGTTTTCATGCTTTAACTAAATTGGAAGGCATTATTCCTGCGCTAGAATCAAGTCACGCGATGGCCTATACAATGAAATTAGCACCGACTATGAAGAAGGATGAAATTATAATTGTAAACCTATCAGGGCGTGGTGATAAAGATATGCATACCATGGCTCAGCGTGAGGGGATCAAAATATGAGTCGTTTAAAAATTCGATTTGATGAATTGGCTAAAAAAGGACGAAAAGCACTGATCCCATTTATTACGGCAGGTGATCCTAACCCGGAGTTCACCGTACCGATGATGCATGAGATGGTAAATGCAGGTGCAGATATTATTGAGTTAGGTGTGCCTTTTTCTGATCCAATGGCAGATGGGCCGGTTATTCAAAGAGCCAGTGAGCGTGCTTTGGAGTATCATGTGGGGTTGCGTAAGGTTTTAAGTTTCGTTGCAGAATTTAGGAAAACTGACCAGCAAACTCCTGTAGTGTTAATGGGTTATTTGAATCCAATTGAAATAATGGGATATGAAGAATTTGCTAATGCCGCACAGCGCGCTGAGGTTGATGGAGTTTTAACTGTAGATTTGCCTCCAGAAGAGGCTGAAGAATGCGTGGCTCTGTTAAGAGCCAGAGATATTGATCAGATTTTTTTGCTTGCGCCTAACAGTTCTTCGGAAAGAATACGAAAGATGGATTCTGTGGGGAGTGGATATCTTTATTACGTGTCCATTAAAGGTGTAACAGGTGCAGGGCATTTGAATACTGCTGACGTTGAGCAAAAATTGACCCAAATAAGAGAAAATACCCAATTGCCTGTAGGGGTAGGGTTTGGTGTTAAAGATGCTGAGACAGCAAAAACAATTGCGAATCTTGCTGATGGGGTGGTTGTAGGCAGTGCATTTATTAGCAAAATAGAAAAAAATCTGGATAACCCTGAGCAAGCTAAAATAGAAATGATCGAATTAATTAAGTCCATGCGTCAAGCAATGGATAGTTAGAGACACAGACTCGGAGCAAACAACGATGAATTGGTTTGAAAAATTAATCCCGGCAACAATTAGAACAGAGTCGTCTTTTAAAAAAAATACAGTACCAGAAGGGTTGTGGAATAAATGTCCAAGCTGTGATGCAATTTTATACAATGCTGAATTAGAGAAAAATTTTAGTGTTTGTCCGAAATGTGAGCACCATATGCGCATTTCGGCAAGAAAACGATTAAATATGTTTTTGGATGAGGGTGAACGGATAGAGTTAGGTCAGGGGTTAAAAGCCAATGATCCTCTAAAATTTAAAGATACCAAGAAATATAAAGATCGCTTAAGTCAAGCTCAGAAGGCTAGCAAAGAAAATGATGCGTTGATAGTTATGCAGGGAACATTAAATGGGCAAGGCATTGTTGCTGCAGCATTCGATTTTGGCTTTATGGGTGGATCAATGGGTTCAGTAGTAGGCGAGCGCTTTGTACGCGGAGTTAATAAAAGCTTGGAGCTTGGCGTGCCATTTATAGTATTCACAGCAAGTGGCGGTGCACGAATGCAGGAATCATTGTTTTCCTTATTTCAGATGACCAAAACCAGTGCTGCATTAACTAGATTATCAGCTGCTGGCCTTCCATATATTTCATATATGACTGATCCAACCATGGGCGGTGTTTCAGCCAGTTTAGCAATGCTAGGTGATATTAATATTGCGGAGCCTCGTGCGTTAATTGGTTTTGCTGGCCCTCGAGTTATTGAGCAGACGGTACGAGAAAAATTACCAGAAGGTTTTCAGCGTAGTGAATTTCTTCAGGAACATGGTGCGATAGATATGATTATTGATCGCCGTGAAATGAGGGAAAAAATCAGTAGTATTTTAGCTATGTTGATGGCTTCTTTTGTTGTGAAAACAGAGGTTGATCAACGTGTTGTTACTACTGATGAAGATGAAACAACAGAAAACGATATAGAGTAACGATAGACAGACAAAAATGGCGCGTTTTGATTCACTTGTGGATTGGCTAGAATGGCAGGAAAAATTTCATCCGCGATCAATAGATTTAGGGTTGGAAAGGGCTGCTGGTGTTTTTAAGGCACTGAATCCCGAGGCCATAACACCATCTACAATTATAGTTGCTGGAACTAATGGAAAAGGTTCGTGTATCGCTTTTCTGGAAGCAATTTATAGGGCCCAAGGGTATCGAGTTGGAGCATATACATCACCACATATTTTAAAATATAACGAACGTATTAGAATTGACGGACAAGCTGTTGATGACGATACAATTTGTCAGGCGTTTGAAAGAATTGATACAGTTCGAAATGATACTTCGCTTAGTTATTTCGAATTTGGGACATTGGCTGCACTTGATATATTCTGGCGTTCCAGATTAGATATTCAGTTGCTTGAAGTTGGTTTGGGTGGTCGCCTGGATGCGGTAAATATTATTGATTCAGATGTTTCTCTGATTACCAGTATTTGTATTGATCATGTCGACTGGTTGGGGGAAACACGTGATGCAATAGGTTACGAAAAAGCCGGGATATTCAGAGCTGAAGTTCCTGCAGTTATTGGTGATCTAGACCCACCTGAATCTTTATTACAGGCGGCTAAAATAAAACATACTCCTTTGTATCGGATCAATCATGAATTTAATTATCAAATTAATGAGAGAGGCTGGGATTGGATTAGTCTAGGTAAAAAGCAAGGTCACTATTTGTCTCTTCCGACACCGGCAATAAAAGGTGAGCATCAATACCGAAATGCTGCTTCAGTGTTAATGGTTTTGGCAGAAATGCACGGTTTATTACCTGTTACCGAGAAGTCCATTCGTCAAGGCTTGCAGAATGTTGATTTGAATGGACGTTTTCAATTAATTGATGGTGATATTCCTGTATTACTTGATGTTGCTCATAATCCTCAGGCTGTCAGGTCGCTGCATAATTATGTTAACAGTGATTTTTCGGGGAAAAGAATTCAGGCCGTTTTTTCAATGATGAGAGATAAAGATATTAAGGGGGTTATTGAGATTATCAACCCCGTTATTAATCACTGGTTTGTTGCTCCGCTGAGTTATCCTAGAGCTGCAAGTGAATCATTTATGCGAGACTGTTTTAATCATTGTGAGTTAACTAACGTAACTCTTGGATACAAAGATTTTTCCGAGGCATTTTTTGCGGCAGAACAACAAGCCGAAACAGGTGATCTAATTCTCGTTTTTGGTTCTTTCTTTTTGGTTTCAGAATACCTGGCGAAAGTCGGGAATGTGTGAGGATGCTATTTATGGATCAAGATTTAAAGCAGCGGTTGGTCGGTGCAGTTGTTATCACATCATTAGCAGCTATTTTTGTGCCCATGCTATTTGATGATCCTATCGATGAAACAGGCAAAATGATCAGTGAATTGAAAATACCTGATGTCCCAGTTAAGTCTTTCAAAGCAGCTTCGGTTTCAGTACCCAAAAGTATTAATGATGTTATGAACTTACCTGAACCAACGGTTATAAATGAAGAAATGGAAAGGCAATCTTCAGTTTCTAATAGGGTACGCTGGTTTATTCAAGTGGGTATTTTTGGTCAGGAAAGTAATGCTGTTTCGCTACGAAATAAAATAAGGAAACAAGGTTTTCCTGTCACAATTGCCTCAGTCGCCAGTGATAATGGAATGCTGTATAGAGTGAGAGTGGGGCCGGAACTTGATAAAAAAAGAGCGGAAGCGATGAAAGCAAAAGTAGACAAGCTCAACAATATAAAAGGCATTCTTTCTTCAGTTGATGAGTAACACTTAGATATAAAGCTTTGGGATATTTAATGATCTGGATAGATTATACCATAATTGCATTAATACTGATTTCGTCCGTGATAGGTTTGTTGCGTGGATTTATTAGAGAAGCATTTTCTTTAGTTATCTGGGTCATTGCTATTTGGGTGGGACTCACTTTTAGTCGAGAGTTTTCTTCTTTTCTTGAAGATTTAATGAGCATTCCGTCAGCAAGAATAGCCACTGCATTTGCAATTTTATTCTTTGTTACCTTGATTTTAGGTGCTTTGATCAGCTATTTATTAGGAGAGTTGGTAAAAAAAACGGGGTTAACTGGTTCTGATAGATTTGCTGGAATGATATTTGGCATAGCACGTGGATTGGTGGTAGTTGCTATTATTGTTATGTTGGCCGGGCTAACACCATTGCCTGAAGATGCATGGTGGAAAGAATCAACTTTGATTCCTCCTTTTCAATCTTTAGCCATTTGGTTGCGTGATCATATTCCGTCAGGTTTGACGGGATATATAAATTATTAATTTCGAAGGTCTATAAACATGTGTGGTATTGCTGGTATTGTTTCTCATCAAAATGTAAATCAGGAGCTTTACGATGCACTCACTGTGTTACAGCACCGTGGGCAGGATGCAGCTGGAATTATTACTTGTGACGAAGGGCGATTTTATTTGCGTAAAGATAATGGTTTAACAAGGGATGTATTCTCAAATAAACAAATGATGAAGTTGAGAGGTACAATGGGAATAGCCCACGTGCGTTATCCAACTGCAGGCTGTTCTAGTTCTGCCGAAGCGCAACCTTTTTATGTCAACTCTCCGTTTGGTTTGACTTTAGCTCATAATGGAAATTTAACTAATAGTGAAGAGTTAAAAAAACAGCTTTTTATGGATGATCAGAGACATTTAAATACAGATTCAGACTCTGAGATTTTACTCAATATTTTTGCCCATGAATTACAACAATTAGGGAAATTACGAATAAATGCGGATGATGTGTTTCAGGCTGTATCTGCAGTACATAGAAGATGCCGTGGGGCATATGCTGTTACGGTAATGATTGCTGGGTTTGGTGTGCTGGCTTTTAGAGACCCACACGGGATACGACCTTTAGTGTTTGGAGAAAGGAAAACTAAAAATGGTTCTGATTTTATGGTGGCTTCTGAAAATGTAGCCCTTAGTGTGCTGGATTTCGATCTCATTAGAGATGTTGAACCCGGTGAGGCTATATTCATTGAGTCAACAGGCGTGTTGCATACCAAACAATGTTCGGACGTGGTGGATCATTGTCCCTGTATTTTTGAATACGTTTATTTTGCAAGACCCGATTCAATTATTGATGATATTTCTGTGTATAAAGCCCGTTTACGGATGGGAGAAACATTAGCTGATAAAGTTCTTCGTATATGGCCCGATCATGATATTGACGTGGTTATTCCAATTCCTGATACCAGTCGAACTTCTGCCTTGCAAATGGCGTATAGATTAAATGTAAAGTTTCGCGAAGGGTTTATGAAGAACCGTTATATAGGACGAACTTTTATTATGCCTGGACAGCAAATGCGTAAAAAGTCCGTTAAACAAAAATTGAATGCGATTGATTTGGAATTTGAAGGGAAAAATGTATTGCTGGTTGATGACTCTGTGGTTAGAGGAACGACTTCAGAACAAATTATACAAATGGCTAGAGACGCAGGGGCTAAAAAAGTTTATTTTGCCTCGGCTGCTCCTCCTGTGAGATATCCCAATGTGTACGGAATAGACATGCCTGTTGTGGAAGAATTGATTGCTCATAATCGAACTGAAGATGAAGTTGGAGTTGCGATAGGTGCCGATAAAATGATTTATCAGGATTTGCAGGATTTGATTGATGCTGTCCAAAAAGGCAACCCAAAAATCAAACATTTCGATACTTCTTGTTTTAACAATGAATATATTACTGGGGATATCGATAAAGAATATTTAGAACGTATTAATTCATTAAGGAACGATGGCGCGCAATCAGACCGAAACGATGATAATTTTATTATTGATATACAGAATGCGGTTTAATACTGATTCACTGCTTCCTTGAACAATCAGTTAACCATTTAGGAGCGAGGATTTAATAACTTCCAGTATTCGACTTATCTTTAGACTCCTCAGAAGTATTAATAAGTTACGTAGCCTGCTATGGTCGTACTCAGCATCCAGCATCCAGCATCCAGCTTCCAGCGACACTTGCACATCCTTGTGCTTCGCGCCTATTTTATTAGTATTCCTGTGAAGCTAAAATTCTACGCCAAATTTCTGGAACTTATTAAATCCTCACGCCTTAGGCTATCAATAAATTATTGAAATTTCAGTTAAAGGGTAACTGAAATGAACTTGGTGTTACTAAACACAAAGTATTTCTCTTAAGTAGACTTGCACTACTTTAATTTGCTAACTATTCTTAAACGGATAGCTAATATTTAATAATATATGACTGATTTTGACTGGGACAACTATTCATTAGAAACACAGGCGATAAGAGCAGGGCATGACCGAACTCATGAAGATGAACATAGCATGCCTATTTTTACGACTTCTAGTTATGTTTTCAAAACGGCTAAAGAAGCAGCGTTAAGATTTACGGGTAAGGAACCGGGTAATATTTATTCACGGTTTACCAATCCAACAGTAGATGTATTTCAGAAACGACTTGCTTTAATGGAAAAAGGTGAGCGTTGTCTGGCTTTTTCATCCGGTATGGCAGCTATTATGGCTGTGGGTATGGGGCTGTTAAAATCGGGTGATCATGTGGTTTCATCACGCAGTGTATTTGGTAATACCGTATTAATGTTTCAGAATTATTTCGGAAAATTCGGAGTTGAAACTGATTTTGTAAATTTAACAGATCCTGCCGCCTGGGAGGCAGCAATTAGGCCAAATACGCGTTTTCTATTTTTGGAAACGCCATCCAATCCTTTAATAGAAATTGCTGATATTCAAGTACTTGCTGATATAGCACATAAACAGGGTTGTTTATTGATTGTAGACAATGTCTTTTGTACCCCTGTTTTACAAAAACCATTGGAGCTAGGTGCGGATATCATAGTGCATTCAGCAACTAAATATATCGATGGGCAGGGGCGTTGTGTGGGTGGAGCCGTCATTGCCAGTGATGAAATCATAGAAAACAGTATTTATCCCTATCTACGAACAGGTGGGGCTACAATGAGTCCGTTTAATGCCTGGGTGTTTCTATCGGGTTTGGAAACTTTGGCAATACGTATGAAGGCACATTGTGATAATGCCTTTGAGTTAGCCAAATGGCTTGAGCAACAGGCAGGAGTAGCTCAAGTTCATTACCCTGGTTTGGTTTCTCATGCACAGCATGAATTGGCAAAACGGCAACAAAATCAATTTGGTGGAGTTGTGAGCTTTGAATTAGCAGGTGGTAGAGATCATGCGTGGAAGTTGATTGATGCGACCAAAATGGTATCAATTACTGCAAATCTGGGTGATGTAAAAACGACAATTACTCACCCGGCGACTACGACACACGGTAGATTATCTTCTGAAGTAAGAGCACAAGTAGGAATAAAAGACAGTCTCGTTAGAATTTCAGTGGGACTGGAAAATATTGAAGATATAAAAACAGACCTTTTGATTGGTTTATAGGAAAAATTATATGGATAGGGCCATGGCAAATAATACATTTTCTGATAATGTCCGAGTTCTAAAAAGTGAAGTTTCTAAAACGGCTTATCAAGGGGTAGCAGTAGCGATAGCAAGTATAGTTATTGCGACACTTGCTGTCTGTTTTTATCAAAATGGGGAAATTTCAATAGATGGAATTATAAATGCTCAGAAGAATAACTTCGCACTGTGGATATTAGATATTGTTCCTTTTGTTTTTGGTGTTTGGGGACAATATTCAGGTTCTATTATTGCTTACCAAGCCAGTGCCCTGATTTTTGACCAAACTCAAGAGTTACGTAATAGAGCTGAGGATCTGGAAAAGCAGGCGAATTATGCAGTAACACACGATGCGCTAACAGACTTACCCAATCGAGGCTTGTTTTATGACAGAGTTGAGCAAGCAATTTTGTCAGCTAATAATCAAAATAGATTACTTGCTTTATTACTGATCGAAATTGCTAATTATAAGGAAGTGTATGATACCTTGGGACGTACCAGTAGTGATCAGATTATCAAACAAATTTCATCACGTTTGCAGGGCGTTGTTTTGGGGGCTGATAGCGTAGCCAGAATTGATGGTAATATCTTCAGTATTTTGGTCTCTGATTTGACTGATGGCAAAGAAATGGAATTGTTGGCTGAGCATATTCAAAAAGTGTTGGAATCCGCTTTTGTGGTTGAGCGCTTGTCAGTTCCCGTGCATGCAAATATTGGAATAGTCCACTTTCCACAGCATGGAGAGGATGTGGATACCTTGGTGCAAAAGGCTGGAGTGGCCTTATTTATGGCCACTAGTTCTAACGAGGGATATGCTGTTTATGAGCCATCATTTGATGAACATAGCCCTCGGCGTTTGACTTTGATGAGTGAGTTACGTCACGCGATAGAAAGAGGCCAGCTTGAACTTTATTATCAGCCTAAGGTGAGTATTCAGGACGAAGTGTTATATGGTGCAGAAGCATTAGTTCGCTGGCATCATCCTAAACATGGCTTTATTTCGCCCGATGAATTTATACCTATGGCAGAACGGACGAGGATGATAACGCAATTAACTTTATGGGTGTTAAAAGAAGCTTTTAAACATTGCGCAGCTTGGCGCAAACAGGGGAAAAAATTAACTATATCTGTTAATTTGTCAGCTAAAGATTTGCATGATCCCTCATTACCTGATCTGATTGCAGGCGTAGCTGTGTCAACTGGAATTAAACCCGAGTGGGTTATTCTTGAAATTACCGAAAGTTCCATTATGACTGACCCAGAACTGACTTTAGAGGTAATTGATCGTTTGAGTGAAATGGGCTATCAGTTGTCTATTGATGACTTTGGGACAGGCTATTCTTCACTGGCATACTTGAAACAGATGCCGCTCACTGAATTAAAAATTGATCGCTCATTTGTTCAAGATATTTTGGTTAGTGAAAATGATGATGTCATCGTCAATGCAACCATTAATTTAGCCCATAATTTGGGATTTCATGTAACGGCAGAAGGTGTTGAAACAGAAGAAATTATGGATAAGTTAAAAACGTATGGTTGCGATATTGCGCAGGGTTATTATTTGAGTAAACCGTTTTCTGTTTCGGCGTTTGATAAATGGATGATCGAAAGTAAATGGAAACCAGCATCTGAGGCAAGTTAAAAGAAATTCAACATTTAGGAGCGAGGATTTAATAACATCCGGTTTTCGACTTGTCTTTTGACTTCACAGAAGCACTAATATAACAGCTGTGTAGCTTGCTATGGTCGTACCCAGCATCCTGCTTCCACCGACACTTGCACATCCTAGTGCTTCGCGCCTATTTAATTAGTACTCCTGTGTAGCCAAAATCCTACGCCAAACTTCCAGAACTTATTAATTCCTCTCTCCTTAGTGACTTTTTTGAAAAATAAACTATCTTTAAATAATAAGTTAACCAGAATGTTAAAGATAGATGACTCAGGATAGAAAAGAATATAGAAAAAGTTTTAATTCATCAGGACAGCTCTATGTTGCGGGTGAATTTCTTGATTTTATTGGTTATGATGTTTCAGTAAAAGGTATTTTAATCGAAGTAGTACCTGGATTGCTTTTGGCTAAAATTGATGATTTTGAAGCATTGTTAAAAGAAAATAATTCTGCGGAAATATATGTCAAGGACCTAATGCTAACAGGTGAAACTGATATAGTCTGGGCAAAGCAGGATAACGGAAAGATTATGCTTGGTCTTGAGTTTAGAGATGTTATGTATAATGCTAATAAATTATGGCGCAAGCGAAGAACATATCGGAGTAAAAATAAATTTACTGGATATTTAATCGCGGATAAAAACAGTATAGGTTTTCAGGGGCTTAATCTATCTGTGGACGGAATGGCATTAAAGCTAGATCAGCAGGAAAGTAGTCTGAAGCCAGGAACTATAATTAAATTTCAGGTACATAGTCCTGATTCTAGAGGGGCAGCCAAGATTGTCTGGATCAATACCAATGACCCAGAGTTTTGTGTTCTGGGGTTAAAATATCTGGCAGTAGATTAGATTGTTTGAAGTATTAACAATTCGGTTATAAACAAAAGAGAATGACAAAGCAACAGCAGATTAGATTTTAAAACTATTGTGAAAAATGACTAATCTACTACTAGCAAAGAGTCTAACTTTTTTTTCATTTCTAGAGCATGTAACTCATCAAATCCACCGATGTGCAGGTTACCGATAAAAATCTGTGGTACAGTTCGGCGGCGAGTTTGCTGCATCATTTCCTGGCGTAACCCCGGTTTCGCATCAACATTGATTTCTGAATAAGTAACCCCTTTTTTATCAAAAAGTTTTTTTGCCATAGTGCAATATGGGCAAAGGTTGGCTGTATAGATAACTATTTTTAACATAAATTATTAATGTATTCTAATGTATTAAAGTATTTTATCTTTGTTGCTTGTTTTGTTCAAGAGCAATAGCTTTTGAATAGATTTTTATAATTAAAAGTGCTGTTTTTTGTATAGAATCAGAAAAAGCAATAATGCCGTCTTTATGCCCTAACATACTAAACACATGTGCTTTTTGTAAATGATCTGTTTGAAATAGGCGTTTAACTTCATCTGCCATCTCGGGTGTCCCATAGGCTATATCTGCAGTAGTATAAGGGAGTTTAAGCTGCTCTGTGTTTGTCCATATTTCGGGGCTGTGTATGTGTATGACCGCTTTTATCTTTTTGTCTTGTTGATATACACTGGCATGGGTTAATGCTTCTGAAGAAGGTTTAACTTCTCCCGCTGATTTAATGCTATTTTTACCTGGACAGGCTTCAAGTATAGCGCAATATTGGAAATTTGATAATGATTCAAAACCTCCTGTTTGTGTGCCACTAATAATAAATTGCACATTATCAGAGCTGGAATAAATTATCCGTTGGCTAATATTACCAAAGCCATACCCGTCATATTTTCCTTTAATTTGTCCAATAAGTTGCAATTTAAATAAAATAGTACGCCAGGCATTTATTTCAGAAATGGAAATATGTTTATCAAGAGGAGATTTTCTGTGATTAAGTTTATATTTGATAACGCCTTCTTGCTCACTCATGATTTATTTTACATACGACAATCTAGTGTTAATAAGGAAACAGAACAAACTATTAGAGTCATGGATATTAAAACTTTTATAAATAGTATAAAATGAACGGTTTTGTTAATTGATGACATGTTGATCTGTCAAACAAAGGAATAGGTAAAACCATGCGATGTCCTTTTTGTGCTACTCACGATACACGAGTGATAGATTCTCGGTTAGCGAGTGAAGGCGATCAGGTTAGACGTCGAAGAGAATGTACCACATGTAAAGAGCGTTTCACAACTTATGAAGTTGCTGAATTGGCATTACCAAAAATAATAAAACGTGATGGTGCACGTGAAAATTTTGATGAGAAAAAACTTCGCTCAGGAATCCAAAAGGCTTTGGAAAAACGCCCGGTAAATATTGAAGATATTGAGGCTGCAGTAATTCGAATAAAAAAAATGATAACTGTAAAAGGTGAAAGAGAAGTTCAGGCCGATGACTTGGGCGAGTTGGTAATGAAAGAACTTAGTGCATTGGATCATGTCGCTTATGTACGATTTGCTTCGGTTTATCGTAGTTTTCAAGATGTAAATGAATTTACGGAAATAATAGAAAATCTGCAAAAAAAATGATGTTAAATCCAGATGCCCATTTTATGGCACGTGCTTTGAAATTGGCTGAAAAAGGAATATACACAACAGACCCTAATCCTAGAGTAGGTTGTGTTTTAGTCAAGGATGATAAAGTGATTGCAGAAGGTTGGCATCAAAAGGCGGGCTCAGTACACGCTGAAATTGATGCTTTAAATAAGATAGTGAATGCCATAGGCGCTACAGCATATGTCACATTAGAACCTTGCAGTCACATTGGCAAAACAGGACCGTGTTGTGAAGCCTTAATTGCAGCAGGTGTTAAGCGCGTTGTTGTGGCAATGCAAGACCCCAATCCTTTAGTTGCAGGTCGAGGCTTAAAAAAATTACAGAAAGCTGGGTTGATTGTAGATTGTGGTGTTTTGCAACAAGATGCAGAGGATTTAAACAAAGGGTTTATAAAGCGAATGTCAACTGGATTGCCGTTCATACGTAGTAAAATGGCAATGAGTCTGGATGGGCGTACTGCCATGGCATCTGGAGAGAGTCAGTGGATTACAGGTATAGAATCCAGAGCGGATGTTCAGCGATTACGAGCGGAAAGTTCGGTTATTTTAACGGGAATAAATACTGTTTTGGCTGATGATCCTTCTTTGAATGTAAGGTTTGCCCAGGATGTTACACAGCCAATCAGGGTGGTACTTGATTCACACTTACGTACCCCTTTGACTGCTAGAATGGTGGATTTATCTGGTCAAACCTGGGTTTTAACCTGTAGTGAAGATCAACGGAAAATAATAAATCTTGAAAATGCAGGTTTTCAGGTTTTTCACATTAATGAGGTGGAAGGTCAGCTGGATTTAACTGCTGTCATGCTTTTTTTAGGGCAGCAGCAAGTCAATACAGTTTTAGTTGAAGCGGGTGCAATACTTAATGGAAATCTACTGAATGCAAATCTGGTCGATGAATGGCTGGTTTATATGGCGCCTTGTATTCTAGGTGATCAGGGACGTGGATTATTTCATTTGCCCGCTATGCAAGCGATGAATGATAAAAAGCAATTTAATATAACGGCAGTGAGAAGAATCGGTTCTGATTTAAAGCTTATTTTTAGAGCATGAGAGTGGAATGTTTACCGGAATTATTTTAGCAATAGGAAAAATAGCGGCGATCCAACCCAAAGGGGGGGATTTCCGCTTGAAGATAGAAACAGGGAAACTCAGCATTGAGGCTGCGGATCTGGGTGATAGCATTGCTGTTAATGGCGTGTGTTTAACGGCTGTAGAATTAGGCGCGAATTATTTCTGTGCGGATGTTTCCAATGAAACCCTTGCAAGAACTATTTTAAAGTCTGCAAGTGTGGGAACAGCAGTTAATTTGGAATTGGCATTAACACCGACAACCCGGCTGGGTGGACATATAGTGAGTGGACATGTTGATGGTTTGGCTTCTGTTATTTCAAAGCATCAAGATGGCCGTTCTTATCGATATAAATTTAAAGCACCTGATATTCTGGCTAAATATATAGCAGAAAAAGGTTCTATTTGTATTAATGGTGTTAGCTTGACTGTCAATGAGGTGGATGGTGCATTATTTAATGTCAACATAGTGCCGCATACCGTACAGGAAACGACATTAGGTGAAATGGTTGCAGGAACAGAGGTTAATTTGGAGGTGGATTTGCTGGCTAGATATATGGAAAGGTTAATGAAAGGCGAAGCTGCGGCTAAATCAAGTGGCTCAGTGACTGAAGAATTATTACAAAATTGTGGTTTTAAATGAATACAACTGAAGAAATCATCGAAGATTTACGGCAAGGTAAAATGGTCATTATTATGGATGATGAAGACCGTGAAAATGAAGGTGATTTAGTAATGGCTGCGTCTTTTACTCAGCCTGAAGATATTAACTTTATGGCGAAGTATGGACGGGGCCTAATTTGCCTGACTTTAACCCGAGAACGCTGTCAGCAACTCAGATTACCATTGATGGTGGATGAGAATAAAACGGCACATTCAACAAATTTTACTGTTTCGATTGAAGCTGCTCAGGGGGTAACAACAGGCATTTCTGCTGCCGACAGGGCTTTAACTATACAGGCAGCAGTGGCTGTAAATGCAACCCCCGATCATTTAGTGCAGCCGGGACATATTTTTCCCTTAATGGCGCAGGCAGGTGGGGTGCTTAATCGTGCGGGTCACACTGAAGCAGGTTGTGATTTAGCTAAGTTGGCTGGCGTAGAACCCGCTGCAGTTATTGTCGAAATACTCAACGAAGATGGTACTATGGCCAGACGATCTGACCTTGAGGTTTTTGCAAAATATCATGGTCTAAAAATAGGCACTATTGCTGATTTGATTCATTACAGAATTCAGCATGAAAATACCTTGGACAGGATTAGTACGTGTAATTATCCGACAGAATTTGGGATGTTTAAGCTTTATGCCTATCAGGACAGTAATGATGATAATGTACATTTGGCCTTGGTTATGGGCAATGTAGCTGTTAATGAACCCGTTTTAGTCAGAGTTCATGCGAGAAATTTATTAGATGATTTGTTTTCATCAAAGAGATCAGGCAGTTCCATTGCGATTCGAGAAGCAATGAAAAAAATTGCTGTTGAAGGGCGAGGTGTTTTAGTCGTTATTAGACAGAATGAAGATAACAAGTCACTGGTAGAGCATATTCATCAATATCAATTGCAAGATAATGGTGTAGTAAAGGACTCATTAGATGCAGAGAAATCATCTGATTGGCGTACAACGGGAACTGGAGCCAGAGTTTTGGCCGATTTAGGAGTAAGGCAATTAAAAGTGATGGGTACTGAAAAAAAATATTTTGGACTATCAGGCTATAATCTGGAAGTCGTAGAACACACCAATAATTGATAGACAAGACTTGGGGCTGCTGCCTAATACATAAACGAGCAAGCTTAGTATAAGTGAAACTCAAGACTATCAATTATTATTGTAAAATAATTTAACACAGAGTAGAGAAATAAAATGTCGACCATAAAAACTTTAGAAGGAAATTTATCAGTTCAAGGGGGTAAATTTTGTCTTGTTGCCTCGCGGTTTAATAGTTTTATCGTCGAGCAATTAGAAGGTGGAGCAATAGACGCTTTAGTCCGTCATGGAGCAAATAAAGATGATATTTGTTTAGTTAAAGCACCGGGAGCTTTTGAATTACCCATGGTAGTTCAGCGTGTTGCTGCAAGTAAAAAATATGATGCCATTATTGCATTAGGCGCTGTCATTCGTGGCGGTACTCCACATTTTGAATATGTTGCAGGTGAATGTGTGAAAGGTTTGGCCTCTGTTTCCTTGCAATATGATTTGCCTGTAAGTTTTGGTGTGTTAACAGTGGATACTATTGAGCAGGCAATAGAACGGGCTGGGACTAAAGCAGGTAATAAAGGCGCAGAAGCGGCTATGTCGGCAATAGAAATGGTTAGTTTGTTTAATAATTTGGAAGCTTAATGAGTTCGGCAAAAACCAATGCAAGAAAATGTGCAGTGCAAGCGCTTTACCAGTGGCAGATGACTGGCGAAACGTTAGCTAAGATTGAAATGGTTTTTTTGGAAGAAGAACGTCTGAAAGGTGCTCAGAAAAGTTATTTCTCGGAAATAATTTATGGTGTGCCAAAACAGCTTAATGAAATTGATGAAGCTTTGTCTGAATTTGTTGATAGGCCGGTAGAGAAAATAGACCCAGTAGAACGGGCTGTGTTAAGAATTGGTGTTTATGAATTAATCAATCGCCTGGACACGCCTTATAAGGTCATTATTAACGAAGGTGTTAACTTGGCCAAATGTTTTGGTGCTGATGGTAGTCATAAATATATAAATGGTATTTTAGATAAAGTTAGCAAGAAAAAACGCGCCGTGGAAATCAAAGCAAAACAGGCTAACAAAAAAGCCTAGTGTCTGACTCTGAATTTGGTTTAATTCAGCGATATTTTACTTCGCAATTAATTCATAATCCTGTGAACCGGTTAGGAATAGGAGATGATTGTGCTTTATTATCGATACCTGTGGGTTATGAGCTGGCAGTAACTACAGATACCATGGTTGAAGGAGTGCATTTTTTTGCTGGAACTGACCCGTATCAGCTTGGACATAAATTATTAGCAGTTAATTTAAGTGACTTGGCTGCAATGGGAGCTAAGCCAGTTTCAGTTACTCTTGCATTAACCTTGCCCGAAGTTGATGGGCTTTGGTTGGCAGCATTTTCGAAAGGGCTTTTGAGTTTAGCAAAGCAATTTTCTGTAGACTTGATTGGGGGGGATACAACCTCGGGCCCATTAACTTTAACAATTCAAGCTCTTGGAATAGTACCTGAGAAGCGTGCCATGTGTCGCTCTGCAGCAAAAGTCGGTGATTTGATATTTGTTACGGGTCTGTTAGGTGAAGCAGGATTGGGTTTAAAAATAGAAAATGGTTATGAATGTTGTTCACCAGAAAAGGCTTTAAAAAGGTTTCATCTACCTATGCCAAGGGTGAAAGAAGGTCTCGCTATTATAAATTATGCAAATGCCTGTATTGATTTGTCAGATGGAATAGCATCAGATTTAAAACATATTTTAGATAAAAGTAACGTAGGAGCAATGCTGCGCTGGGATAAAATGCCTTTATCTAAAGAAGTAAATGAGTATATTGAAATGACAGGGGATTGGGGGCTGCCTTTGTCGATGGGTGACGATTATGAATTATGTTTTACGATAAGCCCTGGTAAAGTTGATCTAATAGATATAGCGTGCACACAGGTGGGTGTGGTAGAAGCTGAGGCAGGACTAAGAATTCATCGTTTTGGAGTAACAGAAGAATTAAAGGTAAAAGGTTTTGAGCATTTTTCTTAATATAGAGTATGGCAGGAATAAATTGTCGGTTAGACAGATCATGTCAAATCCCGTTTTATTTTTAGCTTTTGGCTTTGGTTCTGGATTGGTCAAAAAGATGCCAGGCACCATAGGGACGATAGCAGCGATTCCTGTCTATCTTTTGTTTATACAAACTGATGCTTGGCTGTATAGCGTTTTGACAGCTTTAGTTGTTATTACCGGGTTCTGGATATGTGGAAATGCAGCTAAGCTTCTGGGTGAACATGATTTTGGGGGGATCGTTTGGGATGAGGTAGCTGGTTTTCTCATTACCATGTGGTTAGTTCCTTTTTCATGGACTTCGGTTTTAATTGGTTTTATTTTATTTAGATTTTTTGATATTTTAAAACCTTGGCCAATTAAATGGGTTGATCAACAGGTTGGAGGAGGATTAGGTATTATGCTTGATGATGTACTTGCAGGAGGCATGGCCGCAGTAATTTTATTACTCATAGTTTAAAACCAAATGGAATATAATAAGATTATGCTTGCCAAATTTTAAAAAATGTTTATAATGGAACAAATCAATCGCGGGGTGGAGCAGCTTGGTAGCTCGTCGGGCTCATAACCCGAAGGTCGTAGGTTCAAATCCTGCCCCCGCTACCATTTGATCAGACTTTCCATTATTGTCGTTGGCAATCAATGGGTTAAGAAGTCTATTTGTAATTCGACCTTCTTTCATAGTTTTATCCTCTGTAGCAATTCTTAGAATCCCAGCCAAATCTCCATAAAGATCTATCGACAGATCATTTTTATTTGCCTTGGGCGTTAAAATTATTTTTTCAATTAATCTTCTGACATGTTCTTTAGCTTCTCCTGATTTATGATCAGTTAATGCTTTTCGTAAGTTTTGAACTTCTGCACGATAACGACTTGCCATAGATGGATGAATTAAAGGTTTAGGCGCTTGCTTTTGTAGGGCTAAAAGCTCCTCCAATTCTTCTTGTCGATTTGCAACACGTATCAAATCATCTTTTATCATTGAGGCAGGGACTCCATCTTTAATTGCCTGAACAATATTTTCTTTTTCTTTAGCAAGTTTTCTTTGTTCCATTTTATAACGTTTTAACGTTGCACTCTGTGCCGATCTTAGCGAATTCATATGGCGCGTATATTCCTCACAAAATACCTGAACCAAATCATCACGCATTAAATGGCTTTGAAGTGCATTTAAAACAGCATCTTCCAATGTGTCGCATGTTATGGTTTTTTTATTGGTGCAAATTGTGTCGCCTTTATTACGTGCAGCAGAACAGCCATAGCGATCTTTATTGATTTTAGAGAACCCACCGCAACAAACACCACATTTCAGTAAGCCAGAGAGCAAATATTGCGGACGCCTGTAAACGCCAAGCGATCCGGTTTTATTATTGAGTTCTTTTTGTTTTGATTTCGCAGCATTCCATAGTTCATCAGAAACAATGCGTAAATTTGGTACATCTTTGTGTATCCATTCACTTTCTGGATTAAAACGTGGAACGCGGCGGCCAGTACTTGGATCTTTGATAAAATGTTGCCGATTCCAAATAAGCTCGCCAATATAAAGAGGGTTGTTCAATATACCAGTGCCTCGCTTGCGATTACCATTGATGGTGGATTGCCCCCATGCTTTGCCAGACGGGCAGGGAATACCTTCCTGATTAAGCTTTGCGGCAATGGCTTTGGGTGATTTGTTTTCAAATCCATATTCTTGATAAATACGGCGAATAATTTCGGCTTGCGGATCATTTATTTCCCGATCACCTTTTAAAACTTCACCATTAACATCAAATTGTTTTTTTACGCGATATCCATAGGCTAGGCCGCCACCAGATTTCCCCTGTTCAACGCGTCCACGCAGGCCACGCCGTGTTTTATCTGCTAAATCTTTGAGAAACATGGCATTCATTGTGCCTTTCAGGCCAATATGCAGGGATGATATTTCACCTTCAGATAAGGTGAATATTTTCACCCCAGCAAATTCCATGCGTTTGAAAAGTCCTGCAATGTCTTCCTGATCACGGGATAGGCGATCCAATGCCTCAGCTACCAGAATATCAAACTCTCCATTCATTGCTGATTGCATTAGGCTTTGAATTCCAGGGCGCATCAAAGAAGAGCCTGAAATCCCTGCATCGGTATAACAGTTTTCAATTTTCCAGCCTTCGGCTTCGGCTTTTTCGGAGCATATTCTGACTTGATCTTCAATGGATGCATCACTTTGAAGATCACTGGAATATCGGGCATAAATACAGGTGCGAAGTGTCATTATTGTTCACCTTTTAATATTCTGAGTAAGTATGCGCTTTGTTACGACTTTATTGTCTTTCTCCGCAGCTTGGCGAGCTAGACATTTTACGAGCGCAATGAGTTGGGAGTCTTGATTATGACTCTGATTGTGGTGACTCTTCAACTCAATCGGCCAATTTTTTTTGGCAGATTTTTTCACTTTAAACCTCCAGACAAAGGCAGGAACAAATATTTTGCCCCCACCTTTGAAGGTTTGAACGCATGGTTCCGGGGGGATTGGCTAGTATTTGCCAAGTCATGCGTCAAAGTAAAAAAGGGGCATAAATTACTTTCGTAATAAACCCCTCTACTATTCATAATAGGCAGAAAATCATTAAAAAATGGTAAATGCTGTTCGTTGAATGTGGCTGTGACAGCTACATTAGCACCAATTATTAAAATAAGATTAACGCCCATGATGCTCATGCGCGCCCCTTAAGCTTATGGCGCACAATCAAACCCTTTGGATATTCTCCAGGGTGATATGGGCTTTTTTCTGCCATGGAGCGCCATGGTTCGATTTGGAAGTAGGCAAGCTTCTCTGCTTTAATCACTATTTGGCCATCAATGGCGATAAGTTGATGGTTTGTATTCATGCGCCCAATCTCATCAACACTAAGAACAGAAGCACTACGTTCGTTGATGCTTAAACGCCATGGCGAATGCGGGTTGTTTGGATCACGGGCAAGTGAGCGAGCTTTTTTTGTCCTGTTACCAGTGCGCATGCTCCATGTTTTTTGATCAGCTTCACCGCGTATGCTCCAGGATTGCTGCATGCTTGATTGTTCTTCAATTAACCCGGCCATTTGCTGGCCATAGATTTCTATTGGTTGACTTTTGCTCTGAAACACCATCCATAACCGTGCTCCTTTACCAGGTAGGAGGGAAAGTGCTTTGGAAAGGTTGGGGATTTTTCCAATATTACCCATTTCTTCAAGCAGCATCATGATCGGGGAAGGTTTTGGCGCGGCGGCGATAGCTTCTAACAACAATGTAGCAATCAATCCTAATGCACCGCCATGAGTTTCTATCTTTGACTCTGGCAAAATCAAATAAAAGGTGGTTTTGCCATCAAGAACATCAATGATAGAAAAATCTGAATCACTCATGGCTTGCCCCATGGGTGAGTGGGCATCATAAATTTCTAATGCGCTCATTGCGTTATCACGGAATGCGCCAAAGGTTTTAACATACTCAGGGGCGAGCATATCTGACAGGGCATTACCGTAATCTTGCAGCAGGCCAGAAAACCACTCGCTTTCTTGCAACTGTCTAGCCATTACAGCTTTTTCTTCACTGCTAGACCAAACAAGTTTACGGAGTGTTGACAGGTTGCAAGTATCTGCTTTGAATACTGCCATATATAGAAGCAATGCAAGGATCAGCCTGCGGCCACCATTGCGGAAGAATATGCCGTCACCCATATCATTGGGTTTCTCTGATATGAGCTGAAAAGCAATAGAGCGTGCTAGGTCATGCAGTTCTTTGCCTTGGTTATTCATGATATCTTCGACAAGAACTCGTAAAGGATTGAATTTCAGCCCCTTGATACCAAGCACATCAAATGGGTTGAAAATCAGAACATTTTGTCCTTTCATTTCACGAAACTTTGCAGTTATTTTTGTTAATTCTCCTTTTATGTCTGTAACAAAAAGACTGCCCCCAAACCAGTGCATTAACGCTGGTATTATTACTGATATTGTTTTACCGGTTCGAGAAGGGGCATAGGTAAGCATGTGCCCGTTGCCGGTAGAAAATGGATCATAAAAAAGTGGTAAATTGCCAAGAGTGCCAATGTAAAACCCTTTTATATTCTTTGCTAACGTCCTGATAAATCCATCTTCTTCCTGAGCAAGGCGGGCATGACCATATGCATTAGATAAGGTACGGCTTTCATGCAGTAAGTCTATTTGATGCGATGTGTGAAATGAGGATGTTAGGAAATCAATAATTTTTCTGATTAACAGAAGAAGCCCAAAAGCCATTAATGCAATGCCCCAAGAATACCAGCCATCAATAGCGGATACCCATAATCCTCCTATAAGCAGGACTATGGGTAAGGTGAGAGCAAAGATGGCGGCAGACATATTATTTCTTGATATGCAATGTTTGCAGGCCAGATAACGACACGCCTAATGAGTAAAAGAAGCTATCTAGCTCACTCTTTAGGTTTTTCGTAGAGACAAATTCTAAATCAGCCAATCCTTTCAAATATCCGTCAGTATAATTACCTGCCCAGAATACAAATAGTTTGGAATTACTGTGTTTTTTTTGTTCCAGTAATGTTGATAATGTATCCCCATAATCAGCTGTGTTTTTACCATCAGTAACAACAATTGTGATATTAGGGAAGTTTTGGTTTGACCGGAAATCACCTAGCCTAAAACCGGTTTTAATTGCTTTATAAAGTGCTGTTGCACCTCCAGCTTGCAGTGAGTTGTTTAGTAGATAGGATGAGGATGGACAGTTTTCTAGATTTTTAAAAAGTTGAGATGATAAATAATTTACATCGCTATTAAAGCTCAACAGGCTACAGCGAGTAAATTTAGGTAGCTCACGCATAAAATCTTGAGTAGCCGTAACTACCGTATCCATATGTCCAGACATTGATCCGCTAGTATCTAATGCAATAGAAACAGGTATTTCTAATGAACCTGGTGTTTGTAAGGGCACATAGGTAAATTCCAATGGCTTAAAATTGATATCAAATACGGCGACATCATCAGGTCTTGGACTAATAACATGATTGCCCTTTCCATAGAATAGAACCTGTGCGTCATATATACCTAAGTTATTATCAATACTTGCTATGCTCATATGGGTAGTATCACCGCCAGCTATAACAATGATGCCTGCTTTTCTATGAACAGCGAAAGCAGTGAAGGGTTGGTTGTTCTTTAGCTTTAATGAAGACCTTCTAACTTTTAGAGCTAATAAATCATCATGTGAGGCTGACAAATCAATGATGAAGGCAACCTCACCTAATGTTTTAATATATTGGTCTGGATCACTAATGTTGATATAACTGATTTGCAATTCTTGCGGCGCAGTTACAGCAATCGCTAATGCCGTATTTGGGAGTAATCCCATAATAATTGAGATAATTAGATGCTTAATCATTGGGCACCTCGAACTTAAGACCTTGTTGTAATGAATTTTTGCTGCGCTCAATATCCATTAGATTCATGGGTACGTTATTCAGCAATGCCCAGTCAAAACTTGGTTTAAGGAACTCTTCCCATATACGTTTTTGATGGGGTGATACCCAAAAGAATTGAAGTGACTTTACAATTTTAGAAGCCATGAGCGTAGCGTTGATATTTCCTTTCGCTGGTGGCGTTTGTGGTAAAACAATATGTGTTGTTTCATCACAAGGCCTAAGTGTGTGAATAAGAGAGCTAAACACGATTACATGCGCATTTTTATATCCACGGCGCTCTAAATGACTGATGTTGTCTTTTATCTCTAAAAATGCACTAGCCAAGTTATTACAGTTTTTTGGGTTGGCTTTTACGCTTTCCACAAGCTTAAGTGCACGCTCTGTCTTTCTTTTAAGATCCCCAGGCGTACCGCTCCAAACCGTGCGCCCTAATGAGGTGCTGATAACATCAATATGCGCATTGGCAAATTCACGTTTTCTGGTCATTAGCTTTAAATGTGAAAGCATGACCATTTTGTATTTTTCTGCCTCATCCGCATCAATTAGAACGCCGCTCTCATCCATGATAATCTGGATGGTGGTGTGAGTGCCTTTGGCATAGGCATTAGTGCAGAAACACATAGCAATAATTAAGATATATGGTTTCATTTTTTATTCTCCTTTTAAGGCGCGTTTTGCTGAGTGCAAAATATGTGCAGCAGCTAGTCCCATAGCAGCATTGGTAATGATCAGAGCAACACTCATAATCAACATTGGCCAAAAGCTGTTTTCACTTCCTGAAAGTCCAGGAATGGGGGAGGGAGCACTCTCTGCAACAACGCGCATATAGAGCGTTGCAAATTCTGTTGAAATAACAAAAAAGTAAAGCAATGCAAACATGCCAGTAACAACCATGTGCAAGCCATTGCTGAAAAATTTATTTGTATCACCAAATATTTCTTCATGACGCTCAATAAGTTGGCTGAACAAAAAGGCCGGAGTAGCAACCGCTGCTAACCCTAAAACGCCATTAATTAATGTGCCTACTGAAAGATTTGATAGCATTGGGATGTCAGGCAGGCCAAGAATATCTATAACAAAGAGATCTGAGCCAACTGTATTGACTAGAGCATAGTTACTGGTATGAAGAAGCCAGTTCCCAGTTTCTGCTAGTAAGATTAGAGTTACCTTGCAGAATATCCATACTTTGTCGCCGGGTTCTAATGGGGTTGGCGGAGAACCAGTTCCAGGTTCCTGCCAAGTTTCATAATTGTCATTTAAATCTGACATCATATCCTCCTTAGGTTTGTATTTTTAATTCGTCACAAATGACTTATTAAAAAAGGAATTTATACGCCTCTAATTCAACCATATAGCTGATTTCACTGCTTTCCCGTATATGTGGTAGAGTGTCCCTGGAGTGTCCATGGAGTAAGTTTATGAAGATAATGGGAGGAAAATATGATTATAGTGAGGAAAATATTTCTAATTTGCTCGATCATTTAGAAGAGTTAAGGTCTGAAGGCAGATTGAAGATAATGCCAATGTTAAATGGGGCTGGAGGTATCGAGGAAAAAATTGCAAAATATAATAAAGACCGCCCGGCAGGCTATAATGCTGTTAAAGCTTATTCCACTAGCACGCTATATAAAAAGTTCAAAGATAGGGAAAGGCTACTTAATGCCATAGGTAAGGAAGCCTTTCATGCAACGATAGAATATCTTTCTGAAAGAGGGCTTTTGGAAAAAGAGGTTTCTAAGCACAATTTATACCACGCAGTTTTTGATTTTTTATCAATATCTAAAGAAAATAAAAAACTAACAGAAACACTAGCTCCTGGTTTTTTTAGAACATATAGGCCTTCATTATCAAAACCTGGTTATGCAGTGGTTGGTATATTGCATATTTATAAAAATAAAAAAGGAGACCTGAAAACGGAAGAGGTTATCCCTTATCGCGTAAACCCAAAAGAGAAGAGAAGGAGGCATGTTTTTAAAGGATATTTGTGGCGTACTTGTGGTCATTATCTTAGTTTAACAACAGATAGTAATACTAAATTTATGCAAACACATATCTTACGGAGTGCTTATGTCGATGGTGATAAAATAATCACTATGGAAGGGACTTATGCCGGAATATCAAATCAGCAAGGTATTCGTATTTTTACAACCAGAATTTTTCTAGAACGTATTGAGGCTGAGCCTTTTGGTAAAGGGTGGTTTCAAGTATTGTTAACTTTAGGATCAAAGGTTCGAAACGACAATAACCCAAGAAACCAAATCCCAGAATACATATGGGAAATTATTGATCCTAAAATAGAAGGTAATATGATGTTCTTTTGAACATAATGGCAGTTAACGAATTTCTATTGTCTGTGCTATTCAGTTGAATATGGATTTAAAAATTGCCGACCCCAGAGTAATTTTCTGTCAACTTCACTGAGTTCAGCTTCATCGCATACTTTAGTCCAGTTTTTCTCAATAGCTTCTTTTTGATTCTCAAAAATTGCTATAGCTTCACCTTTTGAAAGCAAGAAGTTATGCGCCGTTTCAAGGCAGTTTTTTAGTTGGCTTAAATTGTTATTGCCAGAAATCAGCATGGCTTGTGATGCCACATTGCCCGCTCGACTTTGCGGGCAAATATCGTAAGCTGGCGTAAGGGACAAGTTCTTTCCATCCCAAAAGGCGGCATGGTTGCGGGCATGGTCATCCGTATTTCCACATAAGATATTGAAGACTAAACGTGAGAATAGTTCTTTCAGCGTATCTTTAGGATCAATAAACCGGTGTCGGATAATTTCCGCCAAAACTTCATAGCTGGCATATCGTGCCATCATATCATCAAGCCCAAACAAGGTTAGTGCCGAAATCATGGCTTTACGTTGCCAGCCCTTTTCTGTTTTTCTGCGATCAAAACGTTCAATCAGCAAAACATCTTTATGGGATGCTTTGGTCAGTTTAACGGGTGCAACATTTAAGTCCGCATGTTCTGCTAACCTCATGGCGATAAATTCAGTTTTGACCACGCTGTATAAATCGGTGCTTGAAGAAAATTTTGCTATATATTTTTTGTTCTGTTCTTCAATTAATGCCTTGGGACGTGCACCACCAATTGAGCTGCCATGAAACAGCGCTTGATCTAGTTCGGGCGTCAGAGATATTCCTTGTTCAACGCGTTCAGCTGATTTTTGTAAATCATCGAGAGAAACATGAGAAGCTAAGCGCGGAATATATTCAGTTGGTGAGGCTTGAAAATCAAGTGCACCAATGCGATCAGAACCCGATTCCAGCAGATAAGTCAGTTCATCAAGCTGCGCCGTATCAGTATTAGCACCTTTTATGCCTAGCTTCTTATTAATAATAACGCGGCGACCCCAAGCATCGGGCGCAGCATCTCTAATACAGCCAGCTATGCTTAGCCCATCGAGTAGGGGTAAAGCACCTGATTTTAGTGGCAGCTCTGCATCGTAAATGGAGATAGCAGGTTTAACGTCGTTAATTCGCTCTAAATAGCTTTTACCGTAGTTAAACTGGATGTTGCCATTATCAGCTTCTAATTTACCCGCAATAATTGGCTGGGTTTCTTCCGGCAGCCAGATCCAGACAAAGGCTTCTTTATGGTTAATATTAGAAGTCATCATCTACCACCTTTGTTTTTTTGCGTACAGACTTAGGTAATAATGTTAATTTATCCTCTGTTTGACGGATATGTTTTGTTAGCGATGTTTCCTCTGAATCAAAAAGTTTTACCCCAACAATTGCGGCAACCTCGAAAACCGCTCCAATTGAGCATTTTAGGTCGCCTTTTTCTATGCGCTGATGCAATCCCCTGGATATACCAGCACGCTCAGCCACTTCTTGAACTGTAAGTTTACGTTCTTTACGTGCTGATCTTATGAGGCCGCCCATAAGTTGCACAGCATCAGAGCTATAGCGAGAGTAGGTGCGTGTGACTGATTTGGACATATTTCCATCTTTGGTTTATGTGTAGATCGTAAGATAGCCTTATGATCTTTCTATAATCCAAAATAGCAGTTAAAATGTAATAGATCAAGACAATAATGGTTTATTTGTGGATCGTAAGGCTATTATATGGTTTGTTTATGAATCATTTTGATGTTTATCTGGTTTTTCCTTAAAATTTTAAAAGAGCAAGGAGGATTCAGCATAATATATTGCTCGGCAATAAACAAAAGTGGCTACGACAGTATGTTTTAGCGTGGTTGTTAACTAATAATTAAATAAATACAGGTTCTAATATATATAAGCAGATCAATTCTATAGTGCTAGTTTTGCTTTTTAATGGGAGTGGGGGATAAGTAATATAATCGCAAACCATTTTCTATAGAAAGGAAAAATCCCAATGGAAAACTTACTTAAAGGTCTGAGCCTAAAGGAAAAATTTGAAGCTCAAGTCACTGCCGCATTGATGATCCAATCCAATGCATTAATTCCTATTAAATTAGCGGCTAGATTATGCGGTATATCCAGACAAGAAATTGACCGACGCGTTCATAGAGGAACATTTCCGAAACCAAATAAACTATCTGGTCGAAAAAACTCGGTTCGCAAAGCGTTTTATCTTAAAGATATCCATGACTGGATCAAAACCCCTCACACTTACCGGCAATCTGAACAATAAAATGTTATCCACAGAAATTGGAACCCCATAAAAAACGGCAGAATACCGTTATTCTTTTGAGTAGCCCAGTGAGTAGCCCGGCATATTTAGAGAAGTTAGTGTGATGGCGGGGTGCCTTGTAAGATCCTGTTATAAAAGGAAAAATATGGCTCCCCAGGAAGGATTCGAACCTCCGACAAAGTGATTAACAGTCACTAACTTTAACGGTTTAATAACCTCTGTAACATATACTGAATAAGGGTTTCAAGTGATTGAGACGCTTTGCTTATCTGTTTTTTGCACTTCTAACGCATCTCTCTTCTGTAACCCTTGGCTACAGCGACTTACAAATTAAAAATGTTGCACATAAGTGCTTACTCTGCTCATTTAGTAAACATAACTTGAGTAGCCCAGTGAGTAGCCCAGAGTTTTCGTAATAAAAGAAAGTATACGGATGTCAGCAACAATTAGATTTATTGATAGTGTTGTACGAAACATTAAGCCATCAGATAAACGTCAAATATTTTGGTGTGACAGCTGTCCTGGTTTTGGGCTTCGTGTGACACCATCAGGTGGTAAGACATTCGTTTATAAATATATGAATGGCCGTCAAAGCCGGTGGCTGACTATTGGAAAGTATCCAGAATGGACAATTCGCAAGGCGCGAGCTCAATATGACCGATATTATGATCAAGTCCATGACTATGGTCGCGACCCTGTTCAAGAGATTAAAGAAGAAATTGAAAGAAAGAAAAATAGAAACACGGTTTCTGAGTTTATTGAAATCTATCTGGATTATGCCCGTATAAAGGGTAAAGTTTCCGTCGACGTTGAAGAACGAGTATTTAACCGTGATATTAAACCGGTAATTGGTAGTAAACCAATTGATGAAGTGCGCCCAGGGGATATAGAGGCAATACAGCGCCGTATTATAAAGCGTGCAAAGTCTAAAAGTAATGCAACAAGAAGCGGGCGCGTTGCTGTTAAGAATACCTTGGCCTATACAAGGCAGTTATTCAATCTTGCTAAAAAGAAGAGGTTGATAGAGACCAACCCTGTAACTGAAATTGAATCCCTGGGCTCTTCCGGTTCACGGGATCGGGTTTTGTCTTTTAAGGAAATCTGGCTTTTCTGGAACAGAATAGAAAATATTGGCATTCCGCCCGTGACAGCCAGAGCGTTGAAATTTGTACTTGTAACGATGCAGCGCAGTGTAGAGGTGCGCAATATCAGGTATAGCTCGTATAAGCCGGATGAAAATGTTTGGCAGATGGAGGTGCACGAAACCAAAAATCGTACAATGCACCGTGTGCCGATGAATAGATATGCGCTCGATATTATCGAGCAGGTTAGGCCGTTTACTAGAGCGTACCCTTATATCTTCGGGGCAACTCGCGCATCATTTATTCCAGAAGCACCTAATCCAGATCTTATTATCCTTGGTGAAACCGCACTCCCTCAGGCTATTTACAGGAGCCGTAAAGCCCTAGGCATAGATGACTTTTGTCCGCATGACCTGCGCCGCACTGGTGCGACTTGGATTACTGCTGTAGGTCTGCCGAAACTCTATGCACGGCTGATGCTAAATCATAGTGATGGTGATAGAGATGTTACTGGCGAAGTCTATGTGCAATATTCCTACGACTTCGAAAAACGCCGCGCCGTAGAAGTCTGGGAATTTGTTCTCGATCAGATTGTTCGGTGCAAAAATGTTAAGGATATTCCAACGCTCGATGTTTTACGCGAGCGGGTGAGGGAGGCGGGGCTAGTATGATTTTTGTTTATAGGTTTGTTGAAAAAGTACCGTTAATTGTTGCCTCAAAATCAGCATAAAGCTTATCAACTAAGCCGATGGCGTGAACGGTTAAAACCACCCTTTAGCCTTTTATTAGGTTAGAGGATTTTTTATAGCAATTTCCTGAATATATATGTTATGTATGACAAACAAAAAATAATATAGAAAGTTTATTTCATGGATGAATTAACAAACCTAAAGCCTTCAACCTCTATCTATGGTGATGAAAGTGAATATACTAGAATTGCTGCAATTGATTTAGTAAAAAAGAATGGTGGACAGGTAGCCATTGAATTTGATAATTCTGCTCGACATATAGAAAGTTATGGCTCTTATGATAATGATGCAGGGCTATACCATGTTGAGCATAAGGATCTTCCAGAGAGAATTAAACAAATAGAACTTAATCATAAAAGTGCAGATTTATCACGTGAAGCACTAAAAATTGGTGACGATATAAAACAGCTGTGGGAAGAGAAAAAAAATACTACCGATCCATTCATAAGAAAGCTTATCCAAATTGGTATTGATGAATTAACAATTTGTACCTACATGCCATAATTAAAGGTTTAAAAAAAATGAATATTTTCATCTATTTTAGAATTTATTTTATTCCATATTAATTCTGGAATCTTATCGATTATTTTTATTCCGTCTCGTTTCTTTGAGCCTAGGGTTCGTAATATCTTAAGCAGCCCACTATCCAAAAATTCATCATGGAGACGCTCTAAAGTATATAGTGGATACACTAATTGCCCTAAAAAAGGAGCCACCATTATGGTGTTGCATTTTTCATAAATGAGGACTTTGGGTTTAGAAATAATATTGTTAATGGATAAAAAATGATTTTTTGGATTACGTTTGGAGTTTTTGGGGTATGCCTGATAATGGAGGGTATTACCTCATGGGTATTTATAAGGGGTAGCAAAAAGAACCACCCTGAACTCTGGCAACATGCTGGAGAACCTACTTTAATGGGGAACGGCGATCTTATCAGTGCTTGGCCACTAACAAAGTATTTGCTTTCAAAACAATATACGGGGCTCGATAATATAGAGGCTAAAATATTTGCAGATAAATTACGGCTACCTTTTGTTTTAAGTTATTTTTCAGCAGTCATATCTGTCATGGTATTTTTTATTGCCTGGTTTGTTTTTGGCACGCCAGAATGATGGTTCTTGATTCCAATGCCTTGGCTATTGCTCAATAGTTTTGTACGATATGGTGTTTGTGTTCTGCTGTGTGCAGTACTTATATCAATTTATATGTTTGGGCAACGCGGTGATGCCTAACAGTATATTTTGGATACACTAATTGCGCTAAAAGGAGCAACCATTATGGCATCGCATTTTTCAAATTCTGAATGGCAAAAAATCAATGCGCTGAATGGTAGTTCAGCTGATGATTTTGGCTTGCCTGAGCGCAGGGCTGATTCCGTTGTAATAGGCAGTTTTAATATTCGCAAACTTGGCGCTATTACCAAAAGAACGGATCAAAGCTGGAATTTCCTAAAAAGCACACTCCAGCGCATTGATCTGATAGCTGTACAAGAAATCATGGATGATTTATCCGGCTTTGAGCACCTTCTATCCCTATTGGGTGATGATTATGGCATGGTGGTGTCAGATGTTACCGGAGCAAAGCCTGGGCGCGCTGGTAATGCGGAGCGGCTTGGTTTTCTATTTAATTGGAAGAGGGTGAAGCGCACGGCTTTGGCTAGTGATATTACATTTGACCGCTCAGAAATTGCAAATAATCTCTATAGTAGTCGTTCTGATTTTAGTAATGCATGGACGGAGCATACTGAAAAACTCGAAAAATGGGTGGAAAAAGCAGCAGAGAGAAAGGCGCAAGGTAAGAGGGCGCCCGCTAAACCTTCTATTGAGCTGCCGAAATTTGTAAGTTTTATTCGCCAGCCTCACTGTGTTTCATTCCGTATTAGCGGGGGCGACAACGCCAAGCCATTTGAATTTTTAGTTATAAACACTCATCTGTTATACGGGAAAAATAAGCATGAACGTGAGTGGGAGTTCAGAGCTTTGCTGGAATGGCTCACTATTCGCGCGAAATATGTTGATAAGCTTTATCACCCAAATCTTTTATTACTCGGTGATTGTAACCTTGATTTTGACAGTGTGCCGCTTATGAGAACGGATATTGATGCTTTTCTTAAGGGGTTGAATAAATCAGTGCTAAAAAGCAGGAAAGCCGCTGATGCAAACTTTCCACTTCTTAGCGAACACCCAAAGCATGGGGTGCTAAAAACAGCTTTAAGGCAAAAACAAACCTACGATCAGATCGGTATCTTCTCTAATGACCCAAGATTACCAACACCTGATGATAATGATATAGCAGGTAGTACAGAGGGCGGATATGATTATGGCGTGTTCAATATTGCCAACCTGATAGCGAATGCTCTTCATGGTAAAAATATTGATCAGGTAACGCCATCACAAATGAAGGCAATCTATAAAAAAGCTGAATTTGATATCAGCGACCATATGCCAATTTGGATGCGTTTAAAATTACCGGAGTAAATTTCGCTCTTGCTTATTCGTCATCCCCTAGCAGGTTATGCCATGGATCGTTTGCTAGTGCATTTTCATCATCCAGCTTTGTGTTTTATGTTTAGGTTATTGTGTCATCCTATATTTAGGTTATCGTGCTGTATTTTTATTTTCACAGGACAATTCATATTTATTCTTATTGCCTGAATTTGGCTCTTGAGGCATAGTTCAGCGCAACCGTCATCGTGAAATTATAGCCATGGGTGATAACTACTTAGCAGGTGCAATATAGTTGCTATGTTGGCTAAACCTGCTTTTACGATGACCGCAAGATGTGTGCGTGTAGTACAAAATGTTCCATTTTCCCCTACACGCACCAATCTTGAGAAGGACGTTTCCCCGTTCGTTCTATCCTCAGGAGGCGCTCTAAGCTTCAAATAACTGCTATGCAGATATTTTCAGGCAAGAGCTTATGTGGTGCATTCATGGCATTGAGCCATAGCTGCACCAGCGAACATTTGGCTGTTCGATCACCACTTATGGGAGCCTCCAAGCTACCCCTAAGAACCCCATGGCCAAGGGAAAATTTCATATCTCCCTTTGGAAGCCCATTGACCATAAGGGCATTTCATAGCCCCTTGGAACCCTTGATAATTTCATTAAGGCCAACCGTGCGCCGATTGGATGCTGTGAACATTTCGATGTTCAATTACGACCACTGTTTCGCCAGTGGATTACGACCAAGGAAACGTCCTTGGATGCGGTATAATAAAAAACTTAAAGCTAAATTTACTTTTTCTTAGCTCAACTTAGTGCTAATAATTAAGAAATATAAAGGAATGAAGAGAGTTATATGATCACAGGAGAAATCAAAAATAAAGTAGACCAAATATGGAATGCATTCTGGTCTGGTGGAGTATCCAATCCATTATCCGTTATTGAGCAAATTACCTATCTTCTTTTTGCCAAAAGACTGGATGAAATTCACACTGCCAAAGAGGCGCAAGCTAATCTATTAGGCGATGATATTGTAGACCCCATATTTGAAGAGGGACAGGATCATTTACGTTGGTCACGCTTTAAAGATTTTGAGCCTGTGCGTAAATTCAATGTATTCAAAGATGAAGTCTTTCCCTTCATAAAATCTCTCAATGGTCGAGCGGGCAGCTCATACACCAAGTTTATGAAAGACGCGGTGTTTATTATGCCTAACCCTGCGTTATTGGATAAGGTCGTCAATATGATTGATGACATTCCAATGAAAGACCATGATACAAAAGGCGATTTGTATGAATACATGCTATCTAAAATTGCCACGGCGGGGGCAAACGGGCAATTCCGTACACCGCGCCATATCATCAAAATGATGGTTGATTTAACTGCTCCTACGCCTAAAGATATTATTTGTGATCCGGCTTGTGGTACATGTGGCTTTTTAGTCGCGGCGGCAGAATATCTGGAAGATCATCACAAAGAAATATTGCTGGATAAAGACCTCAAGGAACATTTCCATCATCATATGTTCCATGGTTCAGATTTTGATTCCTCCATGCTACGCATTGGCGCGATGAATATGACTTTGCACGGCATCGATAATCCGATGATTGCTGATAGAGATTCATTGAGCGAAGACCACGCCGATCAGCGCGATGCCTATACCCTGATTTTGGCAAATCCACCATTTAAAGGATCATTAGATTACGATGGTACAGCAAAAGATTTACTGCAAGTCAGTAAGACTAAAAAAACTGAATTACTATTTATCAGCTTATTTCTAAAACAATTAAAAGCAGGTGGTCGTTGTGCCTGTATTGTGCCCGATGGTGTATTGTTTGGTTCATCCAAGGCGCATCAACAATTACGTCAAACATTAGTGGAAGAGCAAAAACTAGAGGCTATTATCTCTATGCCTTCTGGTGTGTTCAAACCTTATGCAGGGGTGTCCACTGCTATACTGATTTTTACCCGCACCGATTCCGGTGGCACGAATAAAGTTTGGTTTTACGATATGCAAGCCGATGGTTTAAGTCTTGATGATAAGCGCGAACCGATTGAATCTAATGATATACCGGATATTATTGAGCAGTATCATCAATACAAACAGGGCGAAGGTGATTTCTCCGACAAAAAAGCCAAAGCCTTTACGGTTGATAAACAGGACATTGCAGATAACAAATATGATCTTTCCATCAATCGTTATAAAGAGATTGAGTATGAAGAAGTGGTTTATGATGCGCCATTAGCAATTTTGAATCAGTTGGAGGCTTTGGAAACTGAAATTCAAAGTGATTTGAAAGAGTTGAGGGCAATGTTATGATTCCTAAGCATTTACCTACAGATATAGCTGCTGAATGGGTGCCTATCGATGATGTTGTTGATTTCCAAGAAGGGCCGGGGGTTAGGAAATATCAGTATAGGGAGTCAGGCGTAAAACTTCTTAATGGTAGCAATATAAACGGTAACACTTTAAATCTGACTAATACAGAAAGATATATATCTGATGATGAGGCATATGGGAAATATAAACACTTTTTAGTTGATGCTGGCGATCTTCTAATTGCAAGCTCTGGGATAGCTGTAGAGAAATTCCATAAAAAGATAGCATATGCAAGAGAGGAACATCTTCCTTTATGCATGAATACAAGCACTATTAGATTTAAAACAAAGAATGATTCAGTTCTAAATATCGATTATTTCCGCCGTTTTCTTGCTACAAATTTATTTAAAAAACAACTTGGGCGATTAATAACGGGGTCTGCTCAATTAAATTTTGGGCCAAGTCATTTGAAACAAATGTTTGTCCCACTCCCACCACTGGAAGAGCAAAAACGCATTGCTGAGATTTTGGATAAGGCGGATGCTCTGCGCCGCAAACGCCAGCAAGCCATCGACCTAACCGACCAACTCCTCCGCTCCGTCTTTCTGGATATGTTTGGCGATCCAGTTACTAATCCGAAGGGATGGCCGATAGGAAAAATTGGTGATTTATTATTTCACGTTAATTATGGCACTAGTGCGAAAGCAGGGGGAAGTGGAAAATATCCTATTTTGAGAATGAATAACATTACTTACGATGGAAATTGGAATTTAAATAGCTTGAAATATATAGATATGGATGAAAAGGATAGAAAAAAGTATACAGCGGAACAGGGGGATATTTTATTTAACAGAACAAATAGTAAGCAGCTTGTTGGTAAAACGGCAGTATTTGAAGAAAACAAACCATATATTTTTGCAGGTTATCTAGTAAGAGCCAAAGTAAATAATTTAGCAAATCCTTATTACATTTCAGCTTATATGAATTCTGATTATGGTAAGACTATTTTGCGACATATGTGTAAAAGCATTGTTGGCATGGCAAATATTAATGCCAAAGAGTTTCAATCTATAAAGATTCCAATTCCTCCAATAGAAGAACAAGAAAAATATTCGAGATTTTTGGAACGGACGAAGAAAAATATTTGCCACTATGAAAAGTGCATGCTGGATTGTAATTTATTATTTAATTCTCTAACTCAACAAGCCTTCAGAGGCGAATTAACCAAACAATCCGAAGTAGCATAGAGGGCTTTTAATGACGGATGAGTTTATTTTTTATCAAAGTGTAGAACAGAAGGAATTGGCAACTTGTAAGGATTACTTACAAGTTAGTTATCAGGAGCTAGTTTATGTCTGAAAATCATTCCCAGTTTATTATTTACCAGACTGAAGAGGGTGAAACCAAGCTTGATGTGCGTTTTGAGAATGAAACCGTATGGCTGACCCAGAAGTTGATGGCGGAGCTATTTAGCACCACGCCAGAAAATATTCTGATGCACTTAAAAAACATTTATCAAGAAGATGAGTTGAATGAAAAAGCAACTACTAAGGATTTCTTAGTAGTTCGTCAGGAAGGCATTCGGCAAGTAAAACGTAATCTCAAGCATTATAATCTGGATGCTATTATTTCAGTCGGTTATCGGGTGCAAAGCCACACTGCAACACGCTTTCGTCAGTGGGCTACTAGGCATTTGAGTGAATATATTGTTAAAGGCTTTGTGCTGGATGATGAGAGATTAAAAAACCCGGATCAGCCATTTGATTATTTTGAAGAGCTAACCCGCCGCATTCAAGATATTCGCACCAGTGAAAAGCGTTTTTATCAGAAAATCACCGATATTTACGCAACCAGTGTCGATTATGATCCCACACTGGAAAATAGTATTCAATTCTTTAAAACAGTGCAGAACAAAGTGCATTGGGCGATTACCGGAAAAACGGCTGCCGAAATTATACATAGTCGCGCCGACAGTCAAAAAGGCAATATGGGGCTGACCAATTGGCGAGGGAGCAAGGTACGCAAACATGATGTAGTTAATGCCAAAAACTATCTTAATGAAGATGAATTGCAGGCACTCAATAATTTAGTCGAACAATATCTTATTTTTGCCGAAGGTCAGGCTATGCGACGAATAGCAATGACCATGGCTAATTGGGTAAAAAAACTGGATGGTTTTTTAACGCTGAATGATCGCAATATTCTCGAGCATGCTGGAAAAATATCTCACCTGTTAGCAAAACAACTGGCTGAGCAAGAGTACGACAAATTTAATCAACAACGTTTGCTTGATGAAGCAAAAGCAGCCGATAAAAGTGATTTTGAAGAGCTAACAAAGTCAGTAGGCAAAATAGAAAAACCAAAAGATAAAAAGGACTAGGTTTTTGAAAAAATCAAACTTTACATTCTTAACTGATCATTGGGCTTTCTTGTTGCAGGATGCGCAGCAAGTTGAAAGCTATGCTTTGCGTGATCCTCGTGCCGCAGCTATTTATGCGCGCCGAACATTAGAAATTTCTCTCAAGTGGTTATTTGCTAACGATACAGCATTAAGAGCTCCTTACGAAAAAAGTTTGGCGGCTATGATTCATGAACCGACTTTTGCAAAAAATATCAAAAAAGGCTTATTTCACGATATTAAATTTATCCATCGCCTTGGTAATATCGCCGTGCATGGTGATGAAAATATATCTGGGCAGGAAGGTTTAAAGGCAACCGTTGCTTTGCATCAGTTTTTAGGATGGATGGCACGGGTATATACCAGAGGTGAAGCCAAGCCTGAGCAGTTTCATGTAGGCTGGTTACCAAAAGTTGAAGCCGATGAACCGCAACTCACTGCGCAACAAATTGAAGATATTCAGGCCAAATTAACCGCTAAAGACGAAGCCGCCGCAGCTGCGAAAGCAAAGCTCTCTCAAACCGAAACAGAACTTGCCGATCTAAAAGAGAAACTTGCATTATTACAAGAGGTAAAAGAAACCAACAAGAAATCTATCGGCAGTGATGAATACTCCGAAGCGCAAACGCGTGAGCTGATTATTGATGTTATGTTGCGCGAAGCTGGCTGGAACCCAAAAGCTGAGAATGTAGAAGAATATGAAGTTTTGGATTGTATGCCTACCGCTTCAGGTGAATGTACTGGCACAGGGTATGTGGATTATGTGTTGTGGGGTGATGATAATAAACCGCTCGCGCTGGTCGAAGCCAAGCGTACCCGAAACGATGCTCAAATAGGAAAGCGTCAGGCAGAGCTCTATGCCGATTGTTTAGAAAAACATCATGGCCAGCGCCCAATTATCTATTATTCAAATGGTTATACCACTTGGATGTGGGACGATCAGTTTTACCCGCCTAGGGAAGTGCAGGGCTTTGCCACTCGCGATGAATTGCAGTGGAAAATTAACCAACGCACTAGCCGCCAAGATTTAAGTTTACTGCAACCAAAAAAGGAAATTACTGGGCGTTACTACCAAATGGAAGCCGCTGCTCGTGTCATGGAGAACTTTAGCGCCAATCGAAAGCGCAAAAGTTTAATAGTGATGGCAACAGGCACAGGGAAAACCCGTTTGTCTATTGCACTGGTGGATATGCTATTGCGTGCGAACTGGGCACGGAAAATACTATTTCTTGCAGATCGTGTTGCGTTAGTAAATCAGGCCAAAAGAGAATTTAACAGGCATCTACCTCATGTTTCCGTTGCCAGCTTGCTGGACAAAAGCCAAGAAGATGCGCGAGTGCTGTTTTCTACTTATCCGACTATGCTGAATTGCATAGATGGTAGCCGAATTGATAAGGGCGGAAAGAATCAAAAAGAAATTTTCAGTGTAGGGCATTTTGACCTGATTATTATTGATGAAGCGCATCGTTCTGTTTATCAAAAATACGGTGCTATTTTTGATTATTTTGATTCATTATTGCTAGGGTTGACTGCTACACCCAGAGGTGAGGTGGATCGAAATACCTATAAATTATTTGAGCTAGAAGATCATCAGCCTACATATTCCTATGAGTTGGAACAAGCGGTAAATGATGGGTTCTTGGTGCCACCGCGCGCTATTTCCGTGCCGTTAAAATTTCAGCGTGAGGGAATTAAATATAAAGAACTCTCTGCAGAAGAGCAGGACGAATATGAATGTCAGGAAGAATTTTATGATAAGGAAACGGGTAAGCTGAAGGAAGAAATTGGTTCAGCGGCTCTCAATCAATGGCTATTTAATAAAGACACCGTCAATAAGGTTTTAATGCACCTAATGGAAAATGGTATTAAAGTTGAGGGTGGCGATAAGCTCGGCAAAACGATTATCTTTGCTAAAAATTCCAAACATGCAGAGTTTATCGTTAAGCAATTTGATCTTAATTATCCTGCTATGGCTGGTAAATTCTGTCGTAAAGTCGATTATTCAGTAAAGTATGTGCAAAGTTTGATTGATGATTTTAGTGTAAAGAATAAAGATCCTTATATTGTTGCATCAGTTGATATGCTGGATACGGGCATAGATGTGCCGGAAATCGTGAATTTAGTATTTTTTAAACTGGTACGATCCAAAACCAAGTTTTGGCAAATGATAGGACGCGGCACACGGTTATGCGAAGATTTGTTTGAGCCTGGCAAGGATAAGCAAGAGTTTATTGTTTTTGATTATTGCCAAAACCTAGAATTTTTTGATGCTAACCCAGAGGGCTATGATTCTGGTGTTCAAGAGTCAGTTAAACAGAAAATATTTAAGCGCCGTTTGGAATTGGCTGTGGCATTGCAAAACGCTAAGCCAGAAGATGAAAAGCTTGTAGGCTTTGGCAAAGACTTAAAAAACAAAATGCATGATGTTGTTGCAGTAATGAACCTAGATAATTTTATTGTTCGTAAACAGCGCAAAGAGGTTGAAACGTTTGCTAAGCGCGAACGATGGGAGTCCTTGAGTGATGAAGATCAAGTCGTATTGGAAAAGAAACTAAGTGGTTTGCCGTCAGTAGATGAAGACGATGAATATTCAAGGCGATTTGATTTGCTCATCCTGAATTTACAAACAGCAATTTTACAAAATAGTAAAGTGCAGGAAAATTATCAAATAAAAGTGCGTGAATTAGCCAAAGGGTTAGAAGATAAATCTGCTATTCCGAGTGTTGCTGCTAAGATGGAATTAATACATGAGCTGCAAACTGATCAATGGTGGAGCGATGTTTCACTGCCTATGTTAGAGGACGTAAGGATCAGCTTACGTGATTTGACGCGGTTTATAGACAAAGAAGCAGGCTTGATTGATGTGTTTACTAATTTTGAAGATAAGATTGGTGAAGAATCCGGTGAATATAATATTGTAAAAAGTGACCCAAAATTAAAAGATTATCGTAAAAGAGTGCAGCGGTTTATCAATGACCATCAGGATCATATCACTATCCGGCGGTTAAAAAACAATGAGCCTATCTCTCCTACTGATGTGGCTGCATTAGAGGATATATTATTTGCTGAAGATGGTGCAATTCCGAGAGAAGAATATGAGCACATATTCGGAGAAAAACCACTAGGGGTTTTAGTGCGCTCTGTTGTTGGTCTAAGTCGTAACGCAGCCAAAGCAGCATTTTCAGAGTTCTTATCTGAGGCACCATTACACCCCGATCAAATAGCTTTCCTCGATGAAATTGTTGAGTATCTGGTTAGAAATGGAACAATGGAGCCAAAAGTAATGTTTGATACGCCTTTTACCCATATTAATGATCAAGGTATAGCTGGGGTGTTTGATAAAGAAATGAGTAAAAAGGTTGTAGAGTTAGTGCGCCATGTTAATGAAAATGCTGGCGTAGTTAACCGTGCTAGAAATCAATAAGTTTTGATTGCTTATTCTCATCGTGGGCAATTGATTAAGCCTAGACGTCTATATCTAAAACATTGGTTCAGTTAGCTGATCCTCATTATCATCTAGGCAGTCATCGTCATAGGTGAGAAGTGTATAGGTGAAACCTTCTTTCAACATTATTGAACTAGAATAAATTGTTTTTAATGTTGTGTCTCGAAATATTGGGTTTACCCAATCTGATGCGTCCACTTCTTCAAAATCAGTTGGATAATCATCATTTTTAACGTCAACACATAGCGTTTGTTGTTCTCTAGATAGCGGTGGGTTGTTGATATAAAAATCAAAGTTTTTTGACGCTACAAACCTGCGGTAGTTTCCATTTTTATGGATTACTAAGGCTGTCGGGTCTTTGCTTAGTATGTTTAATCTGCGATAAGTCGCTTCCAAAGATGCTTGGCAAGTGTTTGAAATGGTATATATATTGCCCCAGTGGATTTCGTTATCTGTTAATTTTGATATTAAACGTTTGGGTAATAGTAGGCCTGATGCAAAACCATTAGCTTCTTTTTCTATGGGATTATCGAATGGGTTACTTAATTCTTTCGATCCGCATTCAAATAACATCTTTCTTTGAGGCATGATATGCATGCAAACGTGCCCAATTTCATGTGCGGCGGTGAAGTTAAATCTTCCAATATCAGAGATGGTTTTATTAAGGTAGATTAAGGCGGCTTTGTCATCGCCCATAGCTTTACCGAGGATTTGCTCAGAATCAAAATATTTTGATTCTATCGCGACTTTGAAATCATCAGTGCTGATTGATTCAACTACTTCTGAGGGGACTATTGGGAGAGCATCAAACCCAAGGTCTTCTAATAGACATTCAGCTTCAGCAGTTCCTTTTTGCTCTTCTAACATGTCATTCCTTTGAAATTTCCTTGAGGCGTTCAGCCATTCCTTTTAGCATATCCTGATCGTTTTTACTGAGCTTGTCTAGGACATCCCATTGCCGATAAAACTCTTTATTTCTTTCCTGTTTTTCAGAAATATCCTCTGGATTTTCACCTGTTATTTCGTGAAGTTGAACTTTTAATGCAGATGCTAGTTTGCGCATTAAGACAATAGTTGGAATGCGTCCTTCACCTTTCTCTATCTTACTAAGGGCTGCCCCGCTAATGCCTGCTTCTTGTGCCAGCTTAGCTTGATTCCAGTTTAGTCCTTCTCTTAGTTTCTTAATGCTATTACTAATCCGGTTGGCTTGTTCTATTTTGTCATTCATGAGATTAACTCCTGTTAAATAAAATATTAACATCTATTGACAACGGTGACTACAAATAATATCATTAACAATAGTTAATACAATAATTTACGCAAGTTAAGAAAAAGGAGGGGGCTTTATGGCTACAAACCCACCATCTGGTGATGGACATAGAAATGGAGCGGTACGTAACCGTTCACAAACGAAAACCCAATCTGGGTATTACGTGAAGCGCGATGCAAATACAGGTCGATTTATGGATGTTAAAACATCTAGTAAGACACCCTTTAAAGGTGTCAGGAAGGAAAAATAATAATGACAAATGGTGTAACACATTCCATTATAGGCGGTTTGTCTGGATTGGCAGTATCAATATTTGATACTGATGATCAAGGACGATCTATTCATAACCCAGTAGTTGCTGTGGCGGCAGGAACGTTCTTTGGAACGTTGCCTGATATTTTAGAGCCAGCCCTAAGAAATCCACATCATCGCCAATTTTCCCATAGTTTCACGGTACTTGTGGCTCTTGGTTATGGATTGAAAAAAGTTTATAAATGGCAACCGAAAGATAATATTGACGAAGTGCTGCGAGGATTCATGTTATGCGCCGGAGTGGCGTATATCAGCCATCTACTTCTAGATGCGTCAACGCCGCGTTCATTGCCCTTGCTTGGAAAAATACAGATATCACAGTGAGTTTTGAAAATGGAAATAGATCTTAAAAAAGAAAATAGCAAAAATATTTTTTTAATAATGGCCGCGTCTTTGGCTGCCTCTGCTTTTTTTCAGTTTGAATTAGAGTCCATATCGACAACGACTGAAATGTTCACTGCGGGTGGCGCGAGTTTAATGCTCTCAGTGGTTTTGGTTATGCTGGCTAATATTATTCCTCAGAGTGTAAAACATAAATTTGTATTTACGCGCATTAAAAATGAGCTACCTGCCTGTCGGGTTGATAAGTTATGCAGGAATGATCATAGAGTTGAATATCAGAACGTTGAAAACCGATGGCCGGAAGTGTTTTCACAGGAAATTGATGATGCAACGAGAAACAGCCGTTGGTATAAGCAAATATATAAACCTGTAAAAGATGAAAAGGAAGTATTGCAAGCTCATCGCAGCTTTTTGCTTTACAGAGATTCTTTTTCGGGGTTGGCATTAATTTTCTTGGGAACCATGATTTGGTCAATGGTAGGAAACCCAGAAATTATAGGTGAGATAAAGCCAGTTGTTCTCCTCATTCAAGGAGTACTAACGATTTTATCTCTAATTGCTGCACGTGTTGCAGGGAACCGCTTCGTTGTAAATGCTGTAGTTGCAGCAGAATAAACTGAACTAGGAGATAGTTATTATGGCTGCAAAGACCACATTTTTCCCCGTTGATAATGGGGACATGACGTTGATACGACTGGCAGATTCAAATTCTACCAGCTTGCTTATTGACTGTAAAATTAGATTATCAGCAGATGATCCAAATGATTTAACGCCTGATGTCGCTAAGGCACTTAGAGATAGGCTTCAAACTGACGCAAATAATCGGCCGTTTGTGGATGCAATGCTTTTATCTCACCCAGATGAAGATCATTGTCTTGGCTTAGAAAAGAATTTTTGGCTGGGGTCTTTATCCGATTATCCTGATGACTATAAGCCTCAAGATGAGAAGCGAATAGTAATTCGTCAAATATGGTCGTCGGCAATGGTTTTCAGGCGAGCCTCAAAAAACCATCCGTTATGTGATGATGCGAAGGCCTTTAACAAGGAAGCTAAACGACGAATAGAAGTAAATAAAAATAATAATTTCTCAGTGGGAGAGGGAGATAGGATTTTAATCATGGGCGAGGATGAAGATGGAAAAACTGATGATTTAGCTCCAATTTTGGTGAAGGCTGGTGAAGAGTTTGCAGGTGTTAATCAAGTGGCCTCTGAGTATCTTTCATCGCTTCTTATTGCTCCTATTGGGAAGCAAGATGAAGAGTTGGAAGGTAAGCTTTCTAAAAATGATTCTAGCGTGATCATTAGTTTCAGAATTAAAAGCTCGAAGTATGGGGATAGTGTTAGTTGGTTTTTATCGGGCGGAGATGCTGGTGTTGAAATATGGGAGCGCATATCTGATGAATATAGTACGGAAGATTTGGAATATGATTTATTGCTCGCCCCTCATCATTGTTCGTGGAGAACACTTTCGCATGATAGTTGGTCAGAGAACGGTGAGAATGCAAAAGTATCACTAAAGGCAAGAAATGCACTTGGGCAGGCAAAAGATGGAGCAATAATCGTCTCAAGTAGTAAGCCTGTGGTGGATGATGAAAATGACCCCCCCTGCATTCGTGCTAAACTTGAATATAGATCTATTCTTGGGAGCTTTGGGATATTCAGATGTACTGGTGAAGAACCGACGAAAAGAACGCCACTCATTCGAAAGGAGTAAGAGTGGCTAAAAAGAAAAATTGTTGGCTCACTTGAAAAAAATAAGAGAGCCAGTGTGTTTATTAAAAGTTGAAGGGCATTGCATCCCCTCAAAATCAAGAATAATGACGGTTTCCATCTGGCGCTTTGCTGGATAGACCCTCCGCAATTTTTCTGGATTTTTTCACCCCCGCCTAGTCGGCCTAGTCGCCAGAGGTTCATGCGGCGCGCAAAAAGCGCTGGAAGAACCTCAACAGCGAGAAAAGGAAAAGACTATGAACAGTGAAATTAGAATTTATGTGGCAGACTTAGCAGCATACAATAACGGCAGATTACACGGTGTTTGGATTGATGCCACTCAAGATCCAGACGATATTCAAGAGCAAATTAATACAATGCTGGCTGATAGTCCCGAGCAGGATGCCGAAGAATACGCCATTCATGATCATGAAGGTTTCGACGGTTACGGCCTTGGAGAATATGAAGGCATTGAAACAGCACATGAAATTGCTTGTTTTATTGATGAAAACTCAGAATTAGGCGGTGAATTATTGAATAATTTTGGCGGTGATTTGGAAGATGCCAGAAAAGCAATAGAAGATAATTATTGCGGTTGCTATAAATCATTAGCTGATTATGCCGAAGAACTAACCGAAGAAACAACGCAAATCCCTGAAAGCTTAGCTTATTATATCGACTATGAAAGAATGGGGCGTGATATGGAACTAGGCGGCGAGGTTTATACAATTGAAACGGGTTACGAAGAAATACATATTTTTTGGAACCATTAATTAATACCATTTATTAAAATTCTAAGTCGCCGGAATTTCCGGCGGCAAATTTATTTTGTATGAGGTGGTGTGAAATTTGCGCGCCGCCAAAACTTGCTCAGTTTTGACGGCGAAGAGCTGCAATTCTTTGCAGCTCAAAGTTCAAGATCAGGATTGTCAAAATGTTTTTCATTTTGGGGTTTAAGCTCTCTTTTATAATTTTTTTCTGCAAATTTATCATGTATATGATCTTTTTGAGTTGAGGGCTCTTGAGTTGTTGGCTCAGGATTGTTCATATGAGAAATATTGCGGATAAGGTTTTCCCTGTCTTTTTCATGTTTACCATGTGAAAGATTTAGCTGTGTTTGTAAATGTTGGCGCTGATTGAGTTGCTTTTCAATTAAATTTTGCCGTTCATCACGATCTCGAACATGGGCAAGCCATGCTTCTTTTTCATTTTGCTTGCGTGATTTCCAATAGCGGCCATTAATTTTATCCCAGATACTTCTAAAGCCTTTCCGTATTCTGGATACACGCTGCATCTCTTCTTTTTGCCAGCGTTTTTCCTGATAGGATTTTTGTGCTGAGCGGTCAATGCGATGTTGCCGCGTCATTGCTTTCTTAATATCAAGCAATGGTTTCAAAGATTTCTTGTAATCTTTATTTTGTTCATTAAGAAAATTATTGAGAATATTTGAAAGCTGCTTAGAAATGCTTTTTTTAACCTGTTCAACGCTTGGCAGCGTATCGGCTTTGCCAATACGGTTTTCAAGTTCTTTTTTCTTTACGCCTATTTGGCGAGTAAGGGAATAAACTTCGCCAAAAACATCAACCGCGACAAAGCTGCGTCTATCGCCACGAGCAACAAAGTAGCCGCGTTCTTTCAATGCGGCTGAAAAGGCATCTTTGCTATCACTGGCAGCCCAGCATTCTTGAAAAGTTGCCTTGATTGCTTTGGGGTTTTGATTGGTGCGTGCAGCTTGTTGCCATTCGGCGCGAGTGTAATTTAGCGGATTTTTATGAGCTTTATTAATAAACCCCTTGGGTAGTTGCCAGCCATTTTCTAAATATAGCTGCTTAGAAATATCCATTAATTTAAGCTTGGTATAAGGCAGGTTAATGGCTTTCATTTCTTCAATATTAATCCTGCTCCATACGCAGTGAGCATGCCGCCGACCATGTTTTTCATGGAAAACAACAATGCGGGGCTGGTTTTCCAGCCCCAGCTTTTTTTCAATACGATTCAATGCATCTTCAAAGACTTCAACCGGAACAGTCTCATTTTGTGGCGGATTGAGAGACAGTGAAAACATAAATTGTTTGCACTGAGTGCCGCGAGATAGGGCATAGGCTTCATTTAACGCGCCGGTGACAGTATCATCCATAAATCCCCTAATCTGGTGAATGGTGACATGTTCATTTTGTTCACCATTGATCAAGTGTTTAGCGAGCTGGTTGGCGCCGGCGCGTTGAGAGCCTTTAAGGATCATAACCAGACCCTTGGTCTTGCCCTTCTGCTTTTAATCCCATGGCACGGATTAAAGATTTCCGCATCCATTTAACAGAGGTTGCTGCTTCCATTAGAGCTTTGCGCACATCTTCATTAACGGGAAGGGAGCCAGAATTTGCAGCTTTAGCCAGTTGATTGATATTATTAGCAATACGAGATTGCCCTAAAATGCCCAATAATTTTGCTAATTCTTTATGGTCTTTGACAGGCTTTTTACTGCGCGTTCTATCTTTTGGAATTCTATCCTGGAAGATTAACCATCTTATGTAGGCCGCCAGTGGACGACCGTCCGCAGCTAGATCCAATTTTTTACGCTCATCTTTAGTAAAGCGCATGGAGAAGGGTGGTGGGTATCTTTTTCTCTGAGGTGTGTTATTTTTATCCATTATCACACCCTATGGTTGTTAAGGTGGGTGAGTTAGTGTTATACTTCTCTGATTCGTTGGTACGGGCTCCCTCAATATTTGAAAGTAGCGTATCTAAAGTAGTGGGGTTTTGTGCTGTAATGTCCTTGGCAATACCAAGCAAATACAGTGGGTAGCGAGCCCCCGCTACCAATACTATCTTGGATAGTATCAGAAATATTATCATTAGCTGGTAATAACTGAATCCGATTGATTTCACTAAGTTTTCCCATATCTCTGTTCTCCGTTGCCATATTTAGAATTCCGGCAAGATCACCATATAAATCAATAGATAGTTCTTTCTCGCCGCCTTTAGGTGTAAGCACAATTTTATCTACAAGTGCTCGTAAATGTTCTGACGCTTCACTTCTTGAATCTTCTTTATTTAACCCATTGCGCAAGTTTTTAACGGCTTGATAAAAACGTGAATCCATCGCTGGATGAAATAAGGGTTTAATTTCTGGGCATTTATTTAAAGCGTGCTCAAGCTTTTCTTTATGCGCTGTCACTTGTTCAAGATCATCTTTAACCAGAGAAGCCGCTACTCCATCTTTTAATGCTTGTATTAGATTCGAGCGCTCTTTTTCTATTGATATTAACTCTTTCCGAAAACGGTTTTGTTTGGCATTATCCTAGAAAAATCAGTTGGATCACGGTTTCTAGCACAAACTATTGATTCCACAGCACTTCAAAAAAATGCCCACCTAACCAAACGGGTGAGGCTAATATTTTTTCAAAGCACTGTGAAACCAATAGCTTGCACTATAAATCCGTGCCCAACTGATTATTCTAGGATTATGCTGCGCATGCAGGACATTAATATTTTTTGTGTATTCCTTACAAAAAACGCTCACTAAGTCCTCTTGCATCAAACGCGACTGTATGGCACTTAAGACACTTTCTTCTAATATTTCTCGTTTGATTGTTCTTCTGTTGGAACAAACAGCATCACCTTTGTTTTTAGCCGCTAAACAGCCGTAATGAGTGCGATTGATCTTGGAGTATCCACCACCGCATACGCCGCATTTTGTAAGGCCTGAAAGCAGGTATTGAGGTCGTTTTGTTTGCCATAGCGCTGGCTTCTTGCTATCAAGAATGCTTTGACGTTGCTTTGCGGCTGCCAATAACTCCAGGGAAACAATCGAAAGCTCAGATACTTCTTGAATAACCCGTTCTGATTTATCATTAAAACGTATAACACGCTTACCAGTAACAGGGTCTTTGATAAAGCGTTAGCGGTTCCAAATTAATCGGCCAATATAAAGTTCATTATTCAGAATGCCTGTGCCGCGTTTACGATTACCATTAATAGCTAATAATTCACACAATCTTAAGATACGAGGTTCGATTGAAAATTTAAAAAACTTAGAGTGCAAAAGGGCTGGTCATTTCTATTCATAAAAAGTCTCTCAAAGTAAAGTTTGTAAGATACAGGGCAGTCTAAGTCATTTTCAATGTCTCAAAATAGCGTTCTCATATAGTCTTAGATAAAACTTAACAATTTTGAAGTTATTACAGAAGGCTTTGAAAGCGATATTGTAGAAAACTTTAGTATGGATGAATTACAAAAAGAATTGTCGAAGCTGAATAGTGCCAGGTTATCGAGTTAGCCAACGAGTAAAAGAAGATTTACGGCAAATTATTTAAAACCCCTTTCTTGTAGGCCAGCTTTAATCCGTAAGATCACAATTTTTTTATTATCAACACGATATTTAATAACATAGCCATATTTTCCAAAAGGAATATTTATCTTTTGGAATTCTGGCATATCATCAATGGGATGCCCCAAATGAGGTTGTTCTAATAATAATTTAGTAACTTCAATAATGCGCTTTATTGCATTTTTTGCTGCTTTAGGATTTTTAGATTTAAGAAAATTCCTACATTCCTCAAGATCACTAATAGCTTCTTTTACCCACTCTAATTGATATTTATCGGACATTCACTTTCCTTATCTGTTCCCCATGTTTCAAGCCATTTAACAACGGTTTCGTGAGGCACGGATTCTCCTGTTTCTTGATAATCATCCCATCGATCAATAAGCAATTGACGCTCATTTTCTTCTGCTTCCATACGATCAACATATTCAGAGATTGCTTTTTTCATGAGCCAATGTGGAGAACGCTCGCAACGTTCACCAAGAGCTTTTAAACGGGCTTGTAATTCATCATCTAATTTTACACCGACAGGTTTCATAATCTTAACTCCTTTAGGTAATACTTTTTGTTACTTAGTAATATTTTAGGATTTATTTTAAAATAAAACAATAAAAAAGCGACATTGATCAGAATTAAAAAATCATTGATAAGGTAAATAGATGTCTTTAAGTACCGACATGAATAAAAGTTAACCCTCCGATACATAGGGCAGGGGGCTTTTTTAAAGTCTCAAACAACTTTCTCATATCGCCTTAGATAATAAGAAAATAAAATATCTTTTGTCCACCAAAAGGGAGCCATTTTGACATAGAAAACAGACTTTCATAAGTCATTGATAAAACAATAACTAATCAAAAGACCGAGTGGGAATAGGGGGGGTATCATAACGCCCTATAACCAGATTCCAATATGCCCAAGATCGCGCATCATAAATTCCTGCGGGTGCAACATCTAGAACCTGTTTTAAATCCTCATCAGATAATTGTTTTCTTAACGCTTGGGTGTCTTCGGGCATTCCATGAGTAAGGATATAAGCCGCAAGTCGTGGTGTGTCTTTTACTGCTTCTTCTGGTGCTTCAAACCAAACACAACGTTGTACAGCTTTGCGCATTTCTGACGTTAAACTAATTTCTTTCATAAGTTTAACTCTGACATTGTTAAATTCAAGGCCTTCAATGAGGGAAGGTTTTTAAGGTCAACACCTCGCACAGCATCTTGCAGCGTCTTTTTTATTTGCGGTGTAATTCCTTTTACATCATCAAAATAAGAGAGAGCTTTTAAGGTAATTTGTGGATTGAATTGATCTTAATAAATAGCCTGCCCTGCACTTAAAGCCATAGGTAGGGTTATGCCTGCATCCATCAATGCAACCAAATCAACATAATCTTTCCATTCAGCGCGTTTTTGTACAACACTGGCTTTCATTCCTGCTAAATCAAGCAAAGATGCTACCTTTATAATGCCGTCATTTGTTTCTAATGGTCGAATAATGGACTTTATATGAGGTAATGTTAGCGCCGACGTAAACCCGCAGGTATTTGCCGCAGAATAAAATTCAAAAAAAACACTTTATTTTGCCTGTTATTTTGAAAATCAGTATTTAAAACAAAGGGTCATCATTAAATACATTCCCTTCTTCCTTTTTTAGCTGCTCATGAGCGATCTTGCGATGCATTTTGATTATATCGTCTCCATAGCTTTGCCAGATTAGCGATTTTAATTCATCAAGTAACATATAAATATCGGCTGCTTGTTCTGCTGTCCAGTGTGTGGTGATTTTTACCGTTTTCATTGGCTTTTTCCCTTTCTATTGGCTG
>JAKIUK010000019.1 GCA_021647585.1 Methylococcaceae bacterium | reverse complement strand
TGGATCTGGATACAAACCTCGAACTCATAAAACGTGCCGCATCGGCCATTAATGACAATGACTCATTTGCAGCACTGCCTGTATAAATTATAGAAATCCGTTAAAAACTACTGTCAACTATAAAAAAGTCGTTCAGATAGAAAACCCTCGAAACTATCAACACAAATCATGGGGTGTCGCCAATTGACGACATCTTCTATTAACCCTTTCAATATCACTATTTCCTTCTTTTATACACACACTTTTTTTGTTAGATACCTTTTGTCGCTATTGCACGACAATAAGAAATCTATAACTTCTGACAAAAGAATCTTCTTATTCAATAATTACAAATAGTTACAATTTATTAAAAGGAAATAGCAGATCAAGGCCTAAACATTTACCCTGAGACCACAAAATTTGTCGGGTAATAGATACACTCTCAAGAAAATGACTGTACTTTCATTTATTCTTAAATAAAATTAAATACCAAATCCACTGCATTTACTAGCATTTAGCTCTATGCATCTGGTCATGGCGCATTAATTGCTTTAGTAATAAAGTACACTATGCTTTCTAATTCTGCTCAGCACTAAACTTTAGCCCGCTGTTATCCGGCTAATGTACACAGATAACCAAAAATACCGATATTTGTTTAAGGGAATATAAGGATTTTTAATGAAAAAAACAACATTTTCTATTTTATCGCTTGCTTTGCTTGTCACAGCTAATCTTTTTTTCTGGGCCTACTTAAATCAGCCAGGACAGTTTCAATCGTGGAACGACTCTATGATGGGTGTATCCTTCAACCCCATGCGTATACATCATGACCCCGAAAAAGGACTTTATCCAACTGCTGCTGAGATCAATGAAGATCTTTCCTTACTGAAAGGAAAAGTCCATTCTGTGCGAACATATAGTGTAATAAATGGTCTTGAGCAAGTTCCCCATCTAGCCGCACAATACAATCTGAATGTGGCAATAGGTGCATGGATTAGCAGTGACCCTGTTGCCAGTCAACAGGAAGTCGATACATTAATTGGTATCAGCCGCAACAAGCACAATAACATCGTACGAACAATAGTTGGCAACGAGTCAATTATGCGAAAAGAGGTTTCCGTAGATCAACTTATCGGTTATCTCCGGCAAGTACGTCAGCATACCTGGCGTCCAGTCAGCACATCGGAAACCTGGGATATTTGGTTAGCAAACCCAAAATTAGCCGATGAAGTTGATTTTATTGCTGCCCACATCCTGCCTTACTGGGAAGGAATTTCAGCAGAACAAGCTGTAGACTATGTCTTTGACCGTTATCAGGACTTACGCACAGCATTTCCAAACAAACCTATCATAATTACTGAAGTTGGCTGGCCATCCGATGGCCAACCAATACACAAAGCTGAAGCGAGCACAGAAAATCAAGCTAAATTTCTCCGTGATTTCTTGAATCGAGCAAAGCAGGAACATTTAACTTACTACGTCATAGAGGCCTTCGATCAGCCCTGGAAACAATCCATAGAAGGTTCATCAGGTGCCTATTGGGGATTATTTACTGCCGACAGAAAAGAAAAATTTTCGATGCAAGATGCCGTTTTTGAATTACCCGAATGGAAAAACTGGGCTTCGATAGCAGCAATCCTGAGCATGGCTTTAATGACACTATTTTTGTTCACTCGAGCTCGTATGAAATTGTCCGGGAAGATTTTCTTTGGCATCATAGCCAATCTTTCTGCCTCAACAATTGCATGGACTGCTTCTATCGGTGCAAGTCAGTATCAGACTAGTATGAGCCTGATACTTTGGTGCATTTTATTGGCCATGCAGGCTATGGCAATCATAGTCCTGTTAGTCGAAACACTGGAAATTTCAGAAGTTCTCTGGACCCGAAAAGGAAAACGAAGCTTCAAGGCAATATCTGCCCCCAGTGACTTCACCTATCCTAAAGTTTCATTACATTTGCCTATTCATAACGAGCCACCGGAAATGGTTAAAAAAACTCTCGCCGCACTGGCTGAGTTAGATTATCCAAACCTTGAAGTACTGGTTATTGACAACAACACTAAAGAGCCTTCTGTATGGCAACCTGTTGAAAACAAGTGCCGATTACTTGGAGAAAATTTTCAATTTTTTCATTTAGAAAACTGGCCAGGATTTAAGGCGGGTGCTATCAACTATGCACTAGAAAAAACAGCTAAGGATGCTGAGATAATCGCAGTGATTGATAGTGATTACATTGTTGACTCTCATTGGCTCAAGAGTCTGATACCTTATTTTGAGAAATCGGATGTTGGTTTTGTTCAAGCCCCACAAGATTATCGGGATTGGAAAGAAAATGGTTTTAAATCCCTTTGTCATTGGGAGTATGCTGGATTTTTCCAGATAGGAATGGTACAACGGAATGAGTCAAATGCTATTATCCAGCATGGAACCATGACCTTAGTTAGAAGATCTGCTTTAGAATCTGTTGGAAACTGGGGCGAATGGTGTATCTGTGAAGATAGCGAACTGGGTCTACGCTTGTATCGTGCGGGTTATGATTCAGTCTATGTAAAAGAATCATTTGGTCGCGGAGTTACGCCTGACACACTTTCAGGCTATATCACTCAGCGCCACCGCTGGGTTTATGGCGCTATGCAAATCCTGAAACGTCACTGGCGCGCATTATTGACAGGACATAAATCTGATTTAACACCTGCTCAGCGATATTATTTTGTAGCGGGATGGCTACCCTGGTTTTCAGATGCCTTAGCTATGTTATTCACCTTTGCCAGCTTACTTCTGACAGCATTAATTTTCATTGATCCTGTACACAGTGAACTCCCTGTCAATGCCTTTATTTTACCTACCATTGGCCTATTTGGCTTTAAGATATTTCGAACACTCTGGCTTTATCATGTTCGAGTCAAATGTACAACAATGCAGACTTTTGGAGCAGCGATTGCCGGCCTAGCTCTTACTCATACCGTTGCCAAAGCAATTTGGCAAGGATTATTCACTTCAAAACGGCCTTTCTTACGAACCCCAAAATTCGAAAAGCAAAGACCTTTTTTAGCCGGATTGGTAACTATTCGCGAAGAATTGTATTTATTGTTTATGTTATGGTCTGCAGCTATCTATATGATGTCACTTGAGCACTTTGACAACTTAAGTGGACAGCTGTGGACTGCCATTTTATTGGTCCAATCGACACCTTACACAGCATCTTTATTTCTGCTTCTGATAAATGTAATGCCTAATACCGGATCATTTTTTCTGCTGCCAAGACTACATAAACATCAAAAAAATGTATAACCAATATAAATGAACACTTCCTCTGCTTTCATCACCCCCCACATATTATCAGCCCCATCCAGACTGGCATACTGTCATATTGATGGTAGCAGGGATTTACGATTAGACTTTCTTCGTGGCCTCATTATGTTAGTGGTCATTACCGTGCATATGGAATATTTTTCGCTATTCAGCATGATAGCCTGGGGGCGAGTCGGCTATGTTTCCAGTGCAGAAGGTTTTGTTGCCTTATCGGGTATCGTTTTGGGAATCGTATATAAGAAACGCATAGTGCGAGAAGGCTTCAAAAATTCTGCATTTAAACTATGGAAACGCGCTTTTCAACTGTATAGAGTTAATATTTTTGTTACTTTGAGCATCGCCCTGCTTGGCACACTATCTTTTGTTAATATATTTGAAGTAACCCATTGGGTACCTATACATGCGAAAGACCAAGTTTATCCACTCTACCCCCCTATCTCGGCTTCATGGACCGAAATTATTCAGCAGGCATTATTACTCAGAATTGGGCCCCACCAATTTCAAGTCATCGGCTTATATGTTGGATTCATTGCCATTTCCCCACTGCTTCTTTTTTGCTTGCACCGCCAGAAAACACTATTACTCATTGCCTCAAGCTGGTCGTTATTTTTGATCAATCAGAAACTGCATCTCAGAATCACCGGTGCACAGTTTGAATGGGGATTTCCCTCCCTTACCTGGCAACTTCTGTTTATCAATGGTATGGCGATTGGCTATCATAACGATAAGATACTCGGATACATTGTTGAACCAAAGAACAAAGCATTGATAGTTTTTGCTGGATTAGCTAGTCTGTCATTCTTGTTTATTTCATTGAACAACCCCAACGCAATTTTTTGGCCTTGGCAAACATTCTCCTACATTGACCCTACATACCATCATCAAATATATTTAGCCTGGTTCCAAAAAACCACTTTAGGGCTAGGTAGAATTGTGAATAATGTTGCCATATTTATCGTGCTTTATTACACACTGAATCGTTATTGGCTACCGATAAACAAATTTTTAGGGTGGTTGTTAATCCCCTTAGGGCAAGCATCTCTCTATGTCTTTATCCTACATGTCTATTTTATAATACTCGTCAGCAATACGTCTTTAGGAGAATACAATAGCTTTTTAGTGAATACAGCTATCCATGCAAGCACCATTCTGCTTATTTGGATCATGGTTAAATATAAGGTTTTTTTTCAAATTATTCCTAGATGAATAAAGCTTAACTCAGAAAAATCAGTTATTAACAAGGGACTGTTATGAAAGCGGCAAACGCCATAATAAATTGAGGCTCCAGTTAGAAGTATTTGAGCCAGGATTAATATAATTCTTTACATCCTTATATCGAAAATTCACCGTCCAACTTGTTTTTACACCTGTATTATGTATCCGTGCTTTCCAATCGTACTGGGCACCAAATTTAACTATATCCTTATCAGTCCCTCCATCATCACTACGATAATTATTAAAGGCAGAAGTAAACTTCAGACTCCCTGGAATTTCCATCGGCTTGTAAAGCAGACCAACAGTTGACTCCAATTTATTTAATGTTTTTTTATAATAGTAACTTGAATAAGTATTCACACTATAACGATAGGAAGAAATGAGGGACAGTACTTTTTTTGGAAACAGAGTGCTTTTAAAATAAACCATCTCTTGCCTATACCTTTTTCGATCATAAAGATTGTTTTGTGATTGAGATTGATTAACCTCAGTCAATAGTTTTAAATAATCATCAGCAAAACGAAATTTAGCCTTGAGTGTATTTAACGAACCATCATAAATCTTTAAATAGCGAGAACGAATGGTACGACTTTTCCCGCCAAGCCTATAGGTTATAGATACTTCCGCGAACGGTCCAGAACTCAATGGATAGCTTGTTTCAATTTCATACCATCTCTTCAATGTACTCACATAACTATTACGAGGGGTTTTCGTCCAATATTCTGCGAATTTGGTTTTTATCTGTAATTCATTAAAATTCCAGGATAACCAGGATTCATACCCCGTGTAACCTTTTTTATTTTTATATGCAGAATTGAATTTTCCTTCATATTTCTTGCCTACCGAGTAATAGCTAATACCATATCCAATGGCATTCCTTTTCCCACTAACACCTAGCTTCATTAAGTATTTGTTCCACCCTGAAAATCCGGCATCAGAATTATCGTCAAACCCACCATAAACCAGTTCGCCAGAGCCTTCTAGAAAATCAGGCAACAATGTTGCCTGCATTCCTAATCGCCAGGAAGTAGTAGACTGAAGAGGTTCAAAAGTCATGCTTCTGTTGTTTTGTACCAACTTTGGTTTGCGCACATCAAAAGAAAAATCATACTCCTTTGCATATGCAATCGAATAATGACAAATTAATGCGCTCATTAAAAAAATGATTTTGACTAACCAAAACCTCATCAACAATTTCCTAAACCTACTACTACATTTCTATAAAAATCAACATAAAAACAATTTAAAAACTTTATCAGTCTACAGTAAAATCTATTGACTCTATTTTGGATTCTAAGTAATTTTTTAGTTGGTATTAAATATAGACTCTGTTATAAAAAATTCTGAGAACCTGCTCAAAATTTTAACAAATTTTAGGTTAAAATTAAAAATTTGTAACGCTCTGGTAAAATCAAGGGGCACGACTTGGTAAATCGACGGTGCTATATCGAGTGGTACAAACAAACGACATTGTTAATTTAATATAGCTTCTAGATTGCCGTTCCACTTTAGCATCAAAAGCAGTACTGAATATTTAAGCATCTTTTTACTTATGCTATAACACTTTGACTTACGTCTTAAACGCGCTAAGAAATGTCTGAAAAGGCTGTTATAGCCTTCAACAGTATTTTTGACTGAGTATGAATCTCTTTTGGAACAAACTTTTCATAAGGACTCCAATAATCACTCATGACATCTCTCAGGTTTTTGTTTTTAATCCTAGAAAAATCAGTTGAGAACGGATTTTGTGGAAAATCTGGGCGAAAAAGACAAAGAATCGCTCAAAGATAATGGCCATAGTCCTTATCGAGAGCTATTCTACAGGATTTTTCGTTCAGATTTCTTCACAAAACCGTGAAGCGAACATCCCCCACCCAACAGGTGAGTGCTGATAAATTAAGTTATACTCACTATTCAATAGCTTAAGCACATACTAAGCGATCAACTGATTTATCTAGGTTAATGGCTTCCCATAGTTTTCACCCTGTTGCCGTGTCGCGGGAGCCCATTTCGCAGTGGAGAAATCTTTTTCCATTGCGATCAACAGCAATCCAGATCCAGCACTAGTTTTTTTGAGCCAATATATGTATGCATTTCATCTAGCTCAACAATTTCTATTTCTTTTTCAGACCGAAGGGGTTCAATTGACTCGCCATGTGCTTTAATCCAGTTATAAACCGTAACATGACTACAGTTAAGGAATCGTCCAATTGATCTAAATCCAAGTCCTTCAAGATAAAGCTGAAGTGCTTGGCGTTTAATTTCTGGACTTATTCCTAAATATTTTACTGTATGCCTATAACCACATGATTTGCATTTATATCTTTGCTTACCTTTAACTATACCGTCTTTAGTACATCCTTCTGCATTACAAGATGGACAAGCTGTCATTGTTATTCTCTCAGAGAAAAACAGCAGGATATCAAAACTATATTACTTTAACAATTCCTGATTTTATTTAATCATGTTCATCATGACAACTGCTAAGCCGAATGGAACAGAAAATATCGGATAAAAAAACTCTTTGCCTATTGACAAATAGCGGTCATATAGATGTTATAAACGTTCTTCTGTGTGATGCCACACCCTTAAAATATCTATTTTTCAGATCATATTAAGTAACTCTTGCTTCTATCCAGCTTTTTGGACAACTATCCTGACACAGGGAGCGGTGTTTTTCAGCCGTAGCCTTTAACTGATTATCAAGAGTAAGTAATGATGTGCTTGTTTGTTGAGCATATTGAATAAGATAAGTATTGTAGGCATATATATTTTGTGCGTGTGAGATTTCCAATGTTTTATCGAGAGGTACATCAATGAACTTGATTGGAATTTTCTTATATTCTTTAAGTGCTTTCTTTGCTAATTTAATGCTAGATTTTTGCCTTTTAAACATTGGTGAGAATGCATTGCCTATTTCCCAATGAACAGATGCAGGCGCACAAAGATAATAACCCTTTGTTATTTCTATTACTTTTTGTTTTGCAGCCTCATTACCTATAACTGCAATTAAAGCAGAAGTATCTATCGTGATATACATTCAAATCAGCCTTGTATTGTACATATGTAAAATAGTAATTTATCGGCTTTTGATTTATACAGCTAACGCTAAGTTCAGTGGCCGCTGGCAGATATACGATGAACTCTGACAATACACTGAACTTTGATAAAAAATGACCTCTGAAAACGAGTGGTCTGCCAGCGGTCAATTGCAACCTTTTGTTAGGTATTATCATTATGCCTCACAACTATGACTACATTCCCTTTTTTGTGCCCTTTATCAACATACCTATGAGCCTCAACAATTTGTTCCATCGAATAGGTTCTATCTATCACTGACCTGAGTTTTTTTGCTTCCATCAATTCTTTGAGGAAGATCAAATCTTCAGGCTTTAATTTTAGACCATTAGATGAGGTTAAAACGTTAAGATAGGCTCCATTCTTCTTTAGAGATTTTTTGCATTGCGAAGAGCTAAGTTTACCTACAGCATCAAAAATAATATCATAAGTCTCATTATTTTCAGTAAAGTCTTCTTGAGTATAATCAATTACTTTATCCGCTCCTAGTGACTTCACCATATCTAAATTCGTAGTGCTACATACTCCGACAACATTTGTTTCAAAATATTTGGCAAGTTGCACAGCGAAGGTGCCTACACTTCCAGAGGCACCATATATTAGAACATTTTGGCCTTTATGGATGTTTGCTTTTTTAAGAATAAGCAAAGCAGTCATTCCACCATTGGAAATGGGAGCGGCTTCCTCGTAAGTCGTATTTGTTGGTAGTGGAGCTATTAGACCATTCTCGGGCATACATGTGTACTGGGCATATGTACCAAAATTAAGCTCAGTAGAAGCAAAAACTTGGTCGCCTTGTCTAAACAGCGCAACATCTTTACCGACTAGTTCAATTTCTCCAGCTAGCTCCATCCCAATTATTTTTTTTCTTGGACCTCTAAAACCTATCATGATACGCATTATGGGTTTAACTAATAAATCCAGCATAAACCCCATACCAGGTTTAAAACTTCGAATTTTTGTGTCTCCAATATGCACTGTTGTTGCATATATTTTTACCAATATCTCATTATTTTTTGGGGTAGGACTGTCAATCTCTTGGATTTGAAGAACATTAGGCGCCCCGTATTTTGTACAGATAACCGCTTTCATAAGTATTCTTCGAGAATTATTTTAATCGGTCGCTCCTAAATACTTAACGATGTAGTAAATTTTCAAGAAAACCTAACTTATAAGCATTTTATCTGTTGTGCGACAGCATGACAGATAAAATGCTTATAAGTTATATAAATAAAAATTCTAAAAAAATCCCGCTTTGAAATAGGAAAACAAATGTACGCATATAATTTTCCATCTATCATCAATATTTATAATAAAATATGGAAAACAAAGATTTTGCGATTTTAGGGGCAGCACGGTAGGTTGGGGGGACGACAGGAACCCCAACATTATTGCAATTACGAGAATATGTTGGGTTTCGTCCCTCAACCCAACCGAGCTGGACTCAATAAATATCTCTTTTTCCCAATTCTCACCAGCCTGATAACTATTGCGGATATTCCCTATCCGACTTCCAAAATCAATCACCACCAGTCATTACCCAATAATTTTGCCTGCTGGCTGAATTTCATCAAATAACTGGCCTGCACCTGACTCATCACATTCAGTTTAACTGCGGTGCGACTGCTTCGAGCTATATGTCTGCCCCGTTCTACATGAGTTAACGGTGTGCCTTTTTTAGCCAGTCCACGTTAACGTTCGGTGACGATATTCAGTTCATGGCGATAATTACGTTACATTTTTTCAAATGCCAGGTTCACGTGGGGTTTTTCCAGGGACACTGCCTGATAATTGCTTTTACCTGCAGCACGGTAAGCTAACAATCGCTCCTGATAATGCTGGACTGAACCGACAAATCCAACCAGCCTTTTGGCATAAATACAGGTTGCAGCAACCATCATTCCCAGATTGTAGTCATGCAATTTGGCAGTGACCTCAGCAATGGCCACAGTATTTTCTGCGCCTATCGCTTGTGCTATTTGGGTTAATTCCTTGATTTGTGAATGGGGCAGAGTAGACAGTTGATTATATGCTTCTATCTAACTCAGTGAGGGCATTTTCAATAATATAAGATGAATAAGGTTTGATTATTGATGGTTTGCAATCATTTAAACCCAACAGATTATTCATTTCAAGCTGATGTTGTGCTTGTAGTTGAGCTGGTTTAAAGGTTGAGTACAAAATAACAGTTCGGTCATTTGAGATCCATTTCGTAAATAAGTGGTGTATTTAAAACATATCTAACGCTCAGGATAGCCTGTTTTATAACTCATGTCGAACTTTACCCCAGACCTAATCAACAAAGCTTTTTTGACCATTGTTTCAACAGCTTCGACTCATCCAGCAAGACATTTTATAAATAGCCAGGCACCCGTCAAATTTTCTCCAAGCCATCAACACGCTGAAAGCCTCTCGGTAATGCATGTCCTCTTTTAGCTCTGCTCCCTGTATATGCCTCTATATCACTCGCTTTTAAAGTGAGGTGTCTCTTTCCTGACAAGATCTTGATCGCTCCATCTTCAGCTATAACACACACAGAAATAACAGTATCTTTACCCGAATTAAAGTCAGCAGGTGGAATCTGTATCAACTTATTCCCCTTACCTTTTGACAACGCGGGTAATTCCTGTACAGGAAAAATCAATAATCGCCCCTGCAAGGTCACTACCGTAAGTAAATCAGAATCATTGTTAATTGATACAGGTGCTAATACTTTTGCTCCTGCAGGTAAAGTAATAACAGCTTTACCTGCCTTGTTTTTGCTTTGTAAATCTTTTAACTGCACCCTAAAACCATAACCCATATTGCTGGCCAGCAAATACCAATCATCAGGCTGGCCTGAAAAAACATGGTTAAATAAAGAACCTGCTGGAGGGTTTAAGCGCCCTGTTAGCGGTTCACCCTGACTACGCGCAGAAGGTAAATCATGTGTTGATGCATTATAAACACGCCCTGTAGAATCCAGAATATAGACTGGCTGAGTTGACCTTCCTTTGGCTGAATCAAGATATTTATCGCCTGAACGATAATTCAGGCTTTGTACTTCAATATCATGGCCTTTTGCCGCCCGAATCCAGCCTTTTTGCGACAGGATAATAGTTAATGGTTCGTTAGCTATCAATGCAGTAGTATCCAGTGCCTGAGATACAGCTCTGGTAACAATAGGTGAACGTCTATCATCACCATATTTTTCTGCATCTCTTTCCAGTTCTGTTCTGATTAAACGATTCAACAATCGTTTAGAACCTAAGGTTTTTTCCAGTGCCTGACGCTCCTTTTCCAACTCCTCCTGCTCACCCCGGATTTTCATTTCCTCAAGTTTGGCCAGATGCCTTAACTTCAATTCCAGAATCGCTTCTGCTTGTATATCAGTGATTCCAAATCGTTCCATTAATACAGGCTTAGGCTTATCATTTTCTCTAATAATAGCAATCACCTCATCAATGTTTAAATAGGCAATTAATAACGCATCCAGAACATGTAACCTGGCCAACACTTTATCCAGACGATATTGTAATCGTCTACGTACTGTTTCAGTTCTAAACTGCAGCCATTCAACCAGAATCTCCAACAAATTCTTGACCACTGGCCTACCATTGAGACCGATCATATTCATATTTACCCGAAAATTCTTCTCCAGATCAGTGGTCGCAAACAAATGCGACATGACAGAATCACTATCTATTCGTTTGGATTTTGGAATAATCAGCAACCGCGTTGGGTTTTCATGATCAGATTCATCCCTTAAATCTTCAATCATGGGTAATTTCTTTGCCAACATTTGAGCCGCAATCTGCTCCATCAACTTTGCCCCTGAAACTTGATGTGGCAAAGCAGTGATGACAATGTTATTATCTTCCTGCTCATATCTGGCACGCATTTTAATAGAGCCATTACCACTGATATAAATCTTTTTTATATCTTCGGCTGAACTAATAATCTCAGCATGGGTTGGATAATCTGGTCCTTTAACATGAGTAAGCAGAGATTCCAGTGTTGAATCAGGTTCATCAATCAACTGAATACAGGCACTCACAATTTCACGCAAATTATGCGGCGGGATATCTGTTGCCATTCCGACCGCAATCCCCATAGTTCCATTAAGTAAAATATTAGGTAATCTGGCGGGCAATAGCTTAGGTTCTTGTAGTGTGCCATCAAAATTATCGGCCCAATCAACTGTGCCTTGCCCTAATTCACTTAACAAAGTATGTGCATAGGCAGTCAACCGAGATTCGGTATAGCGCATAGCTGCAAATGATTTGGGATCATCCGGTGAACCCCAGTTACCCTGTCCATCAATCAACGGATAGCGATATGAAAAATCCTGAGCCATTAATACCATGGCTTCATAACAAGCTGAATCACCATGAGGATGATATTTACCTAACACGTCCCCCACCGTTCTGGCAGATTTTTTGAATTTAGCCAAGGCATTTAAACCCAGTTCGGACATTGCATATACAATTCTCCTTTGTACTGGCTTTAAACCATCGCCAATATGAGGCAGTGCCCGGTCTAAAATAACGTACATGGAATAATCCAAATATGCTTTCTCAGTAAAATCCTTTAACGGTAATTGTTCGTAATTTTCCTGTATTCCCATGACCTACAAATCATCCTGTTCTATTTCAACATGTAACTCTGTATTTTTTCCCATCATCTCTTTTCGCATTGTTCCAATACATAGTTCCTGCATTTTATAAGGGCATTTCTATGAATTCATGAAGGCATCTGTACCCTTATCATTCACTGTCACCAGCTAAGTAACATCAACTTGGTTAATAATTTATCTTGTTTAGTCAGTTTTATTTAGCAGGCTAATACTGTTTTTATCGATTAAAATAATACGCTTCTTATACAAAGTACCAATTGACTGTTTGAACACTTTTTTACTGACACCAAAAGCTTTATAAATTTCATCAGGAGGACTTTTATCGTTAATTAGCATAACGCCGCCCTGCGTTTTTAGTTTAACAAGAATTTTTTCTGTCACAGAATCCACTTTTTCGGCATATTTTGCTTGCTGCAACACCAAATCAATTTTATTATCATCCCTGACTTTTTTGACAAACCCAGTGGTTTTTTGACCTTTTCTTAACTTTTGAAATATCTCATTCTTATATAAAACGCCCCAGTATTCATTATTAATAATGGCATTTCTACCTAAATCAGTTTCATCTGCAATAATTAATTCTACCTTTTGCCCTTGCTTTAAATAAACGGCTTCTTCCTGAATAAAATCATTCAATAACATAGATGCTGCAATACGATTACTTTCATCCAAGAATATTTTAACCAGACAAGACCGCCCTTCAACCACTTTTTGTGTTTGTTCACTAAACGGTAGCAATAAATCCTTAGCCAACCCCCAGTCTAAAAAAGCACCTGCATGACTCACTGATACAACTTTCAACCAGGCTACATCATCAACTTGGGCCAATGGTTTTTTGGTAGTCGCCCGCAAGCCCTCTTTTTCATCGCCATAAACAAAAACATTAAGTACATCTCCAACTTTACTGTCTTGTGGCGCATCAATGACTGGCAACTGCACTATAGCCGAATTACCGCCATCAAGATGAAACTCTTTGGCATTCTGCTTAATGATTTTAAGCGGGTTAAATTTGCCTATCTTTATCATGTTGAAGAATTTGTATCAAAAAAAGATTATTTTAATAGATGCTAAGGTAAATAGCTTGAAATTTAACGAATTATTGATAACAAACATTGAAAATAAGCCGGGGTATCAACAGAAAAAACCATCGCTTGTTCCTCTTCTTCTAAAACAGCTAATTCTATTGAACAGATTTTTTTGCTCTAGTGATTTGCACTTAACTTTAACTGAGAAAGATCAGTTGGGAATTGAATTTTAATGCAAGATATTGGGTTATTTTTTTAAAATTAAAATAAGCCATATAACCTATCTAAATAGGTTATATGGCTTATTCTGATACTTCTTGTAATCTCTGGTCACCATAAACAATTGAATTATATTAATAATTTAGCCGGAATGAAAATTGCTTTTAATATGAGATTCAGCATTTTATTGCATAACTCAAGAACCTAAAAGTTTTTTATGAAATCTAAATTAACTCTCTTTTTATGTTGCCTACTTCCAGTCATGCCAGCAATCGCCGAACCCGACGGAGAAATCTATCGAGGTGAAGATATGATCATCACAACTGGCCATAAGTTATTTCCTAATACTACTGTTGCCACTCCCAGTTTTAATGTGACCAAGGAAGACTTATATAAAACCAATGTAACAAGTGCTGAAGATATTATTAGAATGGCTCCAAGCATACAGGTAAGAAGACGTTTCTACGGAGATACCAACGGGGTGACCGCTATCAGAGGATCTACAAATTTTCAAACAAATCACTTTAATATGTATGTAGATGGTATTCCGTTACATAATCCGGTACAAACCAAATGGAACGGGGCCCCTAAATGGAACCTGATAGCACCAAATGCTTTGGAGTCAGCGACCATTTTTTACGGCCCATACTCTACTGAACATAAAGGATCTTTCGGTGGAACTTTCGATCTAAAAACACGTTTACCTGAGAAGTTTGAAATGAGCATGGAGGTTACAGGGATTATTCAACCTTCCAGTCAAAATGGACAAAAAGAAGAGGTTTTGACTGGCCATAAAGAATTTATCTCAGCTGGAAACCGTTTTGATGACTGGACGGTATTTGGTTTTTTCAACCATTTAGAAAATGAAGGTCAACCACAGTCTTTTGCTACAACAACTTCTGATGGAAGAGCGCCTAATAAACTTACCGCAGGTAATTCTGGAATTCCTGTCACAGGGGCATATTCAGATCGAACTATAACGGGGGCAAGTCGTGTAATTACTGCAGATAAAGGTATTAACGAAAATATAACTGATCTATATGAACTAAAAGTCAGCTATGACCTTAACCCCGAACTAAGAGGTCTGTTTACAATAGCCTTTGAAGATACAGAGAGGAATAGCCAGGCTAGAACATATTTAACTGATTCAGCAGGCAACCCTGTTTGGGGCTCTAGCACTCCTGTTAATCAAAATGGGCTCCAATTTCTTGCCAACCCCAGTGGGTTTAGCGGTCCTACATTAACGGGTAGCAAAAATGAAAGAAAAACAATGATGTATGGTTTTAACTTATCAGGAAAATTAACTAATTCTTGGGATATTGATACCACCGCTAGTTTTTTTGATGCTTTTAAAGATAAAACGATAACATCTGACTTTAGCCAAAATGACCCTCGTTATAAGACAAATACAAAAGGAGATGTTAAAGATATTGAGGTGTGGTGGATTGATTACAGTGTTAAATTAGCAACACAAGAACTGTTTGGACACGAAGACCTAGGTTTTATGCTCGGCTATCAATTTAATCATTCGTTCCTTGATATAGATAAACATACTATAAATTCAGATGGTTCAACAGGTGGTTTGGAAGATGCTGACGGCGGTTCAACTGAAACACACAGTATTTTTATGCAAGCTGACTGGGATTTTATAGAAGATTGGAATATTATGGCTGGCCTTCGTTATGATCATTGGTCTACCTCAAGAGGACATATTAATGATACAAATGGAACTGGTGGGCTTGATGACCGTGATGCGGGCAGGATTTCACCAAAAGCATCTCTAAGTTTTACCCCAACATATGATCTGGCTTTTCGTTACTCTTTTAGCAAGGCCTACCGCTTTGCAGTAGCTGAAGAGTTGTTTGATAGCTCAAGTAATAGTGATGCAGTCAATTTTTCTGATCCAACACTCGCGCCAGAGTCAGGTTACTTTCATGACTTTAAAGTTCAATATGAATTGAATGAAGGATACACTAGTGTTTCTTTGTTTTACAATACTATTGAAAACGAGATCATGAACACTCAGACTCTACGAAACAATGGTAGAACAAGTAACCGGACGCGTAGTATTGATAAAACCGAAACCATCGGTGTTGAGTTTATTTACCAACAAGACCATATTATGGATCTCCCGATAGCCTTAAACTTAAACGGTACTTGGCTAAATAAAGAAATAAAGAAAGATAGAAATCTTCCAGAAACAATAGGTAATGAATGGGTTAGAATTCCAAGATGGCGAGCTAACGGAACGCTAACTTACCATACAACACCTGAATGGGATAATATTGTTGCAGTACAATATCGTAGTAAACAACATACCGATGCCAAGAACAGTGATTTTGTTGGTCATGTGTTTGGTGCTTCAGATGAATATGTTCTTGTCAATTTCAAGTCAGCTTTCAAAATGGATATAGGAAATGATGTGACAGCCAAGTTTTCTGTTGGCGTTGATAATCTTTTAAATGAAAAATATTATGACCATCATCCATACCCACAAAGAACCTATTTTGCTAGTATTGGTCTAGATATTTAATCTACCATAAAATTTATTTAACCTTAAGAAGCTTCCTTACACTGCAAGGAGGCTTTTTTCATTTAAAGCAACAGCAATAAAAATGACTTTTTTGATGAAGAAACAATTTTTATATATCCTCTTAACATTGATTATTAATGCATGTTCAGTTTCCCCTAATGCTGAAATATCTGTCTCTCAGCATGCTATATCAGCTTCTAAGCAACCCCTGAAAAATCGCCATAAAAAATCAACAGAAGGTATTATCAGTGTTGATATTGTTAATAGCAATAATCGCCTTCACCTTCTAACGGGAAGACTTAAACGAGGGCAAAAGACACTCTGGTATCAGAATAGTAATGATGGAGGCAAAAGCTGGTCATCTGCTATAAAAATACTGAATGATGACAACCTCGCAATTAAGATGTCGAGAGGCAATGACGCCCAAATTACGGCTCAAGGTAATATTATTGTAATAACCTGGACAAAATACGACCCTAAAAGCCGTTTTAAGGCTGGGACAATGCAAGCAGCTCGTTCCACTGATGACGGCCAGCATTGGCAATATTCAGCAGCACCGCCCGATTGGAAAAAAGGACCGCATGGTTATATTGATATGACTGCAGATGATTTTGCTATACACGTTGTCTGGCTAGATAGCCGCGTTAAAACCTCAGAAATTAAATCAACCCAGGGGCTGCGCTATGCAAAATCTACTGATAGTGGGCTGAGCTGGCAGAGCAATAAAACACTGGATAGTGTAAGCTGTTCCTGTTGCTGGAATACTGTAAAAACCGATACTACTGGTACTCCTTATGTTCTATATCGGGATAGACAGCCTTCCGATATGTCATTAGGTATTATCAATAAACAGCAGCAATGGCATTATCTAAACCATGTAGGTGCTTTTAATTGGCAATTTGATGGCTGTCCTCATATAGGTGGTGGCTTAGATTTTCAGAATACTGCTGGTAACAAAAGAATACATGCAATTGTTGGTACCGGCCAACAAAACCATCTTGGTGTGCATTACTTATATTCGAGCGATGCTGGTAAAAATTGGTCTACTCCCATGCAATTAGGTTCTGAATCAGCCATTCATGCGGACATAGCCGCTCACGACAGTGGCCGAGTAGTTGCTGTCTGGGATATGATAACTGAAAATGGCTTAGCCGTTTTTATGGCGGAGTCTAAAGACCAGGGTAACAAATGGTCTACCCCAGAACAATTATCAAAGCCTAGCAGAAGAGCCACTCATCCAAGAATTATTAAAACCAGAGAGGGGTTTTTTGTGCTATGGACAGAAAATGATGGAAAGCATTCTATGTTGGTTAAATCATCTCTTTAACCTAGAAAAATCAGTGGATCACGGATTATAGCACAAGCTCTTGATTTCACAGTACTTCACAGATAATTGCTCCTGCATGATCTGCATTCAGTACATCCTTGCACTTCAAAAAAATGCCCGCTTAACCTAATGGGTGAAGCTCAAATTTTTTGACCTACATGGAAGTAGGAAATGCAGGTTTTGCAGGAGAAAAAATCTGTTAAAACACTGTGAAACCAATATCTTGCACTATAATTCCGCGCCCAACTGATCTTTCTTTAACAGCATTAACATATTCCATAGAAACACCGCATGCTGTGTCCATAGCAACTTGAAGAGTTAAATCGGTCGGAACAGTCTCTTGCAGTGCAGGAGTAATGACCGAGAAAGCTTTATGACTGTAACCCATAGTCCAAGCTAAAGATTCCTCGTTTTACTCAGAATGACATATAAATCATAGCAAGGGAGAGTATATAAAATGCAAGAACTTTCGGGAAGATCAATATTGGAATACTTAGAAGCTAAATTAAAAGTATTTATAATATCAACTTTGCTCTAACTCTTACTTACAAACTACAAATCTATTATTGCCCGTTTTATTCAAAGATTATAAAAGTAATGATGCAAATTCAAATTTTGCGACAAAAATATAGCATCAGAAACCGATATTAATTGCTGTTAACTTCGCATGGTGACCGCGTAAAGCATATCAACCTTCAAGATAACAAATCTTTAATTCTAAATCTATCACATCAAAAAGATAGTGGCCAATCCTAAAAAGGCCATAAACCCTATACAATCGGTCACAGTAGTCAACAGTACCCCCCCTGCCAGCGCCGGATCAATTCCTATTTTATCCAAAATAAGTGGAATACTCGCTCCTGCCACTGCTGCACAAACCAGGTTAATCACCATTGCAGCACCTAACAATAGTCCTAAATCCATATCCTGAAACCAGACACTGGCAATAACAGCAACAACCAATGCCCACAAAACACCATTAACAACACCCACAGACATTTCTTTTACCAGCAACTGAGTAGCATTTGCATGACTGACTTGCCGTAGCGCCAAACCTCTGACTACAAGTGTTAATGTTTGACTACCTGCAATCCCGCCCATACTTGCAACAATAGGCATTAATACCGCCAATGCAACAATTTCTTCCAGTGTTGCTTCAAATAAACCAATAACCCATGAGGCTAAAAAAGCAGTTACCAAATTCACACCCAACCAAACTGCACGACGACTAGCGCTGGTCATAACAGGTGCGAACATATCTTGCTCTTCATCCAGGCCTGCCATACTCATAATCGTGTGATCAGCTTCTTCCCTAATAATACCAACCACATCATCTATAGTAATACGCCCCATTAAGCGTCCATTTTCTGAAACTACAGGTGCCGATAGCATTTGTCGCTGTTCAAATAGCATAGCGACCTCATGAGCAGGCATTTGATATGAAATCCCTCTGGCTCTTGCATCCATGGCATCAGCAACTTTTGTATGTGGCTCATTTGTTAGTACATCTGATAACGATAGAATGCCCAGTAAATGATCGGAGCGATCAACCACTATCAAACTATCTGTGGAATCGGGTATTGCTCCACGCTTATGCAAGTACCGCATAACCACATCAAGCGTAACATCAGGCCTAATAGTCAACACATCTAAAGACATGAGTCCACCGGCTGTATGATCATCATATGCCAATGTTGTTTCCAGTCGATTTCGCTCATGCACCCCCATTGACTCCATCACTTCTGAAAGCAATGGCTCGGGTAATACATGTAATAAATCAACCATGTCATCAGACTCAAGGTTTTCCGTTGCCTTGATCAAATCACGCCTATCCGTAATTTTTAATAATCCCTGGCCAACTTCAGTACCAACTCTAACCAATATTTCCCCCATTACACTTGGAGGAATTACACGCCAAATTTTTTCTCTTTGCTCTATTTCTAACGACTCAAGTATATTTGCCGTTTCTGCTGGATAAAGAGAATGAACAAGATTCCTTATCTCAATCTGCGTTCCCTTTTCTAATAACTCGGTAATCTGAGTTAATAAATTTTTATTATGTTCTTGGTTTACAGTAGATGATGGCATAGGTAAAAGTATGAAAGTAAAAAGGGTTAATTCTTCAATGCACTTCTTGCTTTATTTTAACTTAGAACGAAGGTTAATTCTCACCTTATTCAGCGCTATAGCATACAGTTTTGTACCGAGGATGCCAGCCAATTATTTAATACAATATGTTTAATGTAACTCTCTGTGACGAATAATCACGTTTAAAGCATGATCTTTAAAATGCTTTACCAAAGACTCAACTAAGTAGACAGAACGATGCTGCCCTCCAGTACATCCAATTGCAACTGTTAGATAACTGCGGCTATCTGCTTCAAAACGAGGAACCCAACGTTCAAGAAAAGCACATAAATCTTGAAAAAAATCCTGCGCACTTTCTGATTTGTTTAAAAAATTAATAATGGGTTCATCTTTACCGGTAAATCCTCTTAACCCAGGATCCCAATATGGATTAGGCAAACAACGGGCATCAAACACAAAATCCGCATCAAGAGGAATGCCATGTTTGAATCCAAAAGATTGAAATTGCAAAGACAAATATTTCTCATCTTTCTTTTCTATCTGGCTTTTAACCAGCTCACGCAATTGATACAAATGCGTTCGACTGGTATCGAAAACAACATTTGCATGCTTGAGCACCGCCTTCAACATATCTCTCTCAATGCCCAGCGCTTCTTTCAATGGCACATTTGAATCAGTTAATGGATGTTTACGACGTGTTTCACTGTATCTTTTAAGCAGTACAGTTTCCTCTGCCTGTAAAAAAAGAACTTCGCAATCGATTCCTTTGTTACGAATAGCGTCTAGGCTGTCTGAAAAATTTAACAGACTTTCACTTTGATTTCTGGCATCTATGCCTATCGCTGTTTTTTTATAGGTCGTGTCATCGACCAGCATGACATCACTAATAAATCTTTCCAGTAAAGAAATGGGTAAATTATCAATACAATAATAACCGCTGTCTTCTAAAGTATCTAATACAATACTTTTCCCTGACCCGGAAAGTCCGCTTACAATCAAAAGTTTCATAATATGTCTATTTAAGGTACCTGATTACCCATGAGCTTCCGCCATTTTAAGAAAATGTAACTACACAGACCCATCACTCCCGTATTCTCTTAGCAGGAATCTATTTTTTGCATAAATAGATCCCCGATAAAAGACCTCGGGGATGCCGGTGTGCAAGGTGTCACCGTTTTTCTCATCTGTTAAGATGGAGACTCTTGGGTAATTAAAGGTAAGAGACTCTGAAACCTCTTACCTTCATATTACCTATGGCTTCCTTTTTTTTCTTTATGTTTAATAATTTGACGATCTAATTTATCGACCATATTATCAATCGCTTGGTACATGTCTTCCTGAACATCATCTGCAAATAATTTTGCACCACTAATTTGTACGGTTGCTTCTGCTTTTTGTTCAAGTTTCTCTACTGTCAAAATAACATGTACATCTGTTACATTGTCAAAATGACGCTTAAGCTTACCTATTTTTTCTTCTACATGGTTTCTTAATGAATCAGTCACTTCTACATGATGACCCGTTACACTTATTTGCATGGATTAAACTCCTTAATAAAAATATTATTACTGCGTCATAAAAGACGCTTTCTTTGACTTGATGATGGAATAGACATGGACTCACGATACTTGGCAATAGTTCGTCGGGCAATATTAATACCTTTTTCCTTTAATAGTTCAGACATTTTACTATCACTTAACGGTTTTGCCTGGTTTTCATTCCCCACTAACTCTTTAATAAATGCTCTGATTGCTGTGGCAGAACACTCTCCCCCTTCTTCTGTTGAAACGTGACTAGAGAAAAAATATTTGAATTCTACTATACCATTGGGTGTGTGCATATATTTCTGCGTGGTAACACGTGATATGGTGGACTCATGCAATTCCAACTGTTCTGCTATATCCCTTAATACCATTGGTTTCATTGCTATAGCACCATGTACAAGAAACTCTTCCTGCTTCTCCACAATACTTTTAGCAACACGTAGCAAAGTATCATTTCTACTATGTAAACTTTTTATAAACCACCTCGCTTCCTGCAAATGCTCCTTCATATTGACATTATCATTACTACTGTCAGCCCTCTTTATCATTTTTGAATATGTCGAGTTAACGCGTAATTTTGGTGCAATATCAGGATTCAGATTAACTTGCCACACCCCTTTATGATTTGCAACAAATACGTCTGGCACAATATAGTCCGACTCTACACTTTGTATTGAAGTCCCTGGTTTGGGGTCCAAGGTCCTGATTAATGCAATAACTTCTCTTAATTGAAACTCAGTCAAACCAAGTCGTCGCATCAATCTTGCCTGATCATGTGTAGCCAATAAGTCAAGATGACGCCTAACTATATCAATCGCTTCACTCCTATAAGGTACCGTTTTAGGCAGTTGCTGTAACTGTATCATTAAACAATCAGCTAAATCTATCGCAGCAACACCAACGGGATCAAAATTCTGAACTCTATGCAATACCCCTTGAACTTCGTCTAACTCAAGATCTTCTACCTGCGCCAATAAGCCCTGAAAAATATTGTCAATCGATTCACTGAGATAACCGTCTTCATTTACACTATCAATTATAGTGATGGCTATGGCTCGGTCACGTTCAGAAATGGAAATCAATTCCAGTTGTTGCAATAAATGGTCCAGTAATGTCTCGGACTTACTATGCTGAGTTTCGAACTCAAGCGTTTCTGGCGCTGCAGATGCAATGGGCTGAGTATTCTCAAAAACATCTTCCCAGCTGGAATCAACAGGTAATTCATCAGGAAGATCTGTTTGTGAGCCTTCACTGGTTATTTCATTTTCATTTTCATTTTGTGGCTTAGTTTCCTCTTGTACTGCTACAGTCTCTTCATCTACCTCAAGCATCATATTTGATTCAAGTGCCTGTTGAATTTCCTGTTGTAAATCCAGCGTTGATAATTGTAACAATTTAATCGCCTGCTGTAATTGCGGCGTCATTGTTAAATTTTGACTAATACGTAGCTGTAAAGATTGTTTCATTAATCTTAAAACCTAAGTTGACTATCTGTTTAAAAACATCTATAGACTAAAATTATCACCTAAATACACTTTCCTGACTTCTTCATTCGCAACAATATCTTGCGTCATCCCTTCTGCAATAACTTTCCCCTCGTTAAGTATATATGCTCGATCACATATTTCCAGTGTAGCCCTCACCTTATGTTCAGTAATCAAAATCCCTATTCCCCTTAACTTAAGATGAGCAATAATTTCCTGTAAATCTATTACAGAAATAGGATCAACTCCGGCAAAAGGTTCATCCAGTAAAATAAATTGGGGGTCAGTTGCCAAAGCCCGGGCAATTTCCACTCTACGTCGCTCTCCTCCAGAAAGCCCTAGAGCTATCTGGTGACGTAAATGGGAAATGCTAAACTCTTCTAACAAATCCTCAATTAATAATTCCGATTGACCTTTTGTTAATTCAGAACGAATCTGTACTACTGCCCGTAGATTATCTTCTACTGACAATTTACGAAAAACCGATGGTTCTTGAGCCAAATAACCGATTCCAAGCCTGGCACGATTGTGCATAGGATAGTGTGTGATTTCCATATCATCAACAAAGATCTCTCCACTATCCGCCTTAATTAATCCAACCAATATATAAAAACTGGTCGTTTTACCTGCTCCATTGGGCCCCAGTAAACCAACAACTTCACTGGTGTCAACGTGAAATGATACTCCATCAACAACATTTCGTTTATTGTAACTTTTGATCAGTTGCCTTCCTGAGAGCCGGGTCATTTCTTTTCCTGTTCCTGTTTATTTTCTTTGGGCTTAAAAACAGAATGAACTCTTTTTGAATCCGATGATTTTTCACCCGCTTTTATTAACGAATTCTTACTATCATAAATTATAAGCCTGCTAGCAGACCGATTATTTCCTTGTATAACAACCGCTTCTTCAATAAGTATTAATTTATTTTTAACCGGATAGTACTCTCCCGTTAAACCTTCCCCATGAATTTCTTCTTTTCCTACCCCAGGAAGTTGTCTGAATTTTGCTGGCTTGCCGGTAAAAATCATTTTTTCAATATCACCATTCTTTAGATAGACGACGAGTTTGTCTGACTCAATATGCAGGCTTCCCTGATCAGTAACTACATTCCCCGTGTATATACTAATGCCTTTTTTATCATCATAACTGGCTGTATTTGATGCTATATATACGGGTTGATCAGAATCGCTCTGAAGAGCATGAACCCCATGGCCTAACATCATCAAAATTGTAAATACAAAAAATTTAATTAAGTACATATCGCCCTTTTACTTTAGACAAAAACTTTAACTTTATTGGTTCAACAAATGTTGCTTCCAACCCAATACCTTCAGTCTTATTCGAACCATTTATTATTTCAGCCCATTGATCAGTTTCAGCATAACTGATCAATAGCTCCACCTTTAAAGTAGAAGTATTTATTTTAAATGGTTTTCGCTGTTTTGCCCCTGCTCTGGTGATAACAACTTTGCCTTTCAGTAATAAATGATTACCATCCGCCTCCAGAACACCCGTTTCTGAGGTAATAACCCAAGGTGGTAGATCAGAATCATACAAAGTCATCACAGGATTTTCCAGATGAGTCCTTCCATCATCACTATAGTGAACCATTTTATCCGCAATCAATTTGCTTTTTGCCACTCCAAGTAGTGTCATTTCCTTTTTATAATAGCCTGTACTGAAAAAATCGGGACTATGGTCGGCAGCTACAAATCCCTTAATTTCCTTCTGTTCGTATAAGTCCGCCAACATCCATGAACTAACCATTAACACAAATAAAATCAGATAAACCCGATATTGGCTAAAGATCATTGCATATAGCTCTTCAATACACTATCAAAAGTACCTTGTGCTTGCATGATAAAATCGCACACTTCTCTAACAGCACCCATTCCACCAGGCGTTTCGGTACACCAGTCTGCATACTCCCTTACTGCAAAATTAGCATCATTGACTGCGATAGCTAATCCCACCCGTGTCATGACAGGTAAATCAAGTAAATCATCTCCAACGTGCGCTACTTGCTCTGGTTCAATCGATAATGATTGAATGATTTCATTAAATGCAGCAATTTTATTCTCATGCCCCTGATAGACATATTCAATCCCTAGACTCTTCATCCTCAATGCCACTGAATTTGATTTGCGCCCTGAGATAATCGCAACCTCAACACCTGTTTGCCGCAATAGTTTAATACCATGGCCATCACGCGCGTGAAAACTTTTGTATTCCTTGCCATTATCATCAAAAAACAATCGCCCATCAGTTAATACACCATCAACATCAAGAATCAATAATTTCAGCTTTTTGACCTTTTCAATTATTTTTTGCATCACTATTCGTCTTTTTTAAACTATTCCCGCACGTACCAAATCATGCATATTCAAAGCACCTGATAATTTATTATGTTCATCAATAATCAATAACGCATTAATCTTTTTTTGCTGCATGACTTTCATCGCTTCAGCAGCCAAAATATCAGCGCCAATAACTGAACATGAAGGCGTCATTACTGTGGATATTTTGGTGCTATGAATTTCAAGATTCTTTTCCAACATACGTCGTAAATCGCCATCAGTAAAAACACCAACAACTTGATTAAGCGGATCAATAACAGCAGTCATTCCCAACTTTTTTTCAGTCATTTCCAACAATGCATCACTGACCAATGCAGTCTCTAATACTGAAGGCACTTCCCTACCTGAATGCATAATATCCTTAACCATCAACAGTAATCGTTTACCCAAGCTACCTCCAGGATGAGATAAGGCAAAATCATCCCGTGTAAAGCCTCTTGTTTCCAACAAAGAAACGGCCAAGGCATCACCCATTACCAAAGCAGCAGTAGTACTTGAGGTTGGCGCTAGCCCTAAGGGACAAGCTTCTTGCTTTACCGCAACATCAATATGTACGGTAGCAAATTTTGCTAATGATGATTTAGAATTTCCTGTCATCGCTATAAATGGAACATCAATCCGCTTAATAATAGGTAAAATAGTTAATACTTCACCAGTTTCCCCCGAATTAGAGAGTGCCAGCACTACATCTTGCTGGGTAATCATACCTAAATCACCATGACTCGCCTCCCCTGGGTGAACAAAAAAAGCGGGGGTTCCGGTACTCGCCAAAGTGGCTGCGATTTTACCCGCGATATGTCCCGACTTTCCCATGCCGGTAACAACAACCCGACCTTTACAATTAAGCATTAAGTGACAGGCCAATACAAATTCATTATTAATCTTCTTTTCCAAATCTAAAACAGCTTGCGCTTCAGCTCGTATCACTGCCAAACCCAAGGCTTTTAAATTCTGATCATGTACCGTCATGCTTAAACAACACTCTGATAGATAACCCATTGATAACCACAATAGGCCAAAAGTAACCCAGCCCCTTCCCAACGATTAATCAAACCCGATTTGCTTAGACCATATCCCAAAATAAATAGAACCCCCGTAAATCCCAGTAAAACGGGAAAATCACGTGTAATAACGGTCTCTGCAACCGGTCCTGGTGCAATAAGTCCTGGCAATGAATAGACTGCTAATAAATTATATATATTGGAGCCAATCACATTGCCAACAGCTAAATCATCCTCCTTCTTTAATACACTACTGATAGAAGCAGCTAATTCTGGCAAACTGGTACCCAAAGCCACTATGGTTAAACCAATAACTAAATCACTGACACCGAAAGATTCAGCAATATTAACAGCTGCCCAGACTAATAGTCTGGAACTAAGTAACAAACCAACCAAACCAACAACAAAGAACAACCAGGCCTTTTTTTCTGACACATCTTTAGGCATTTCATCGAGTAATTCCTGCTCTAATGGATCATCCATTGCTTTTTTATGCTGCTCTCTTTTTGCCGTTCGAATTAGCCATATCAAAAATGAAAACAACATAAGCAGCATTAAAATACCATCAATAAAACTCAACCCATCAAATGCCATGAAGAAACAAATCAAACTGATAAGCATTAAGATAGGTAGCTCTCGCTTGAGTAGAGCAGACTTAAATGCTAATGGAGAAATAAGTGCCGTAACCCCTAAGATCAATCCTATATTAGCAACATTAGAACCCAGTGCATTACCTACTGCCAATCCTGTGTTTCCTTGAAATGAAGCAATTGCTGAAACCAATATTTCCGGCGCAGAGGTACCCAACCCAACGATAGTTAAACCTATTAACAAGGGTGAAATACCAAATTTCTTTGCAATAGATACTGTTCCGACAACAAATTTATCGGCCGAAATAACTAGCACAATTAATCCGAAGACCAAGGCAACAAAATTAAGCAGCATATAATAATTATTAGTATAGTGTTTGAATCTGCATATTATGGCATTTTTACTGTAATTCCACCAAAGGCCTTTTATTCCTGTAATTTTATGGGCAATAGTTTGACTTTGGCTATCTATGTCAGAGAGAATACTCCGTTATTTTGTCATAAAATTTAAAAACAATGGATAATGGCGTAAATTCCAATACCGAACTGGTTTCCATACAAAACCTGAGCTTTTCCCGTGGCGACAGAAAAATATTCAATGATATTTCTTTAACTATTCAACGCGGAAAGATTACGGCCATCATGGGACCTAGTGGCACAGGAAAAACAACATTATTAAAACTGATTGGCGGACAGTTGTACCCAGACCGAGGAAAAATATTTGTTGACGGTCAAAATGTACATCAACTAAAGCGATCTGATTTATACACTCTCAGAAAACGCATGGGTATGTTATTCCAAAGCGGTGCTTTACTGACTGACCTAAATATATACGATAATATTGCACTCCCTTTAAGAGAACACACCGCCCTGAGTGAACCCATGATAAGGACACTGGTGTTAATGAAATTACATGCTGTAGGTTTGCGGGGAGCCAGAACTCTGATGCCAAATGAATTATCTGGAGGCATGGCCAGAAGAGTTGCGCTCGCCAGAGCCATTGTGCTTGACCCCATGATGATCATGTATGACGAACCATTCACTGGACAAGACCCCATTTCTTTAGGCACCTTGGTTAAACTGATTAAGGCCTTCAACAATGCCCTGGGCCTGACCAGTATTATTGTCTCTCACGATGTAAAAGAAACGGCGAGTATCGCAGATTACATTTACTTTTTATCTGATGGAAAAATTATAGGAAAGGGCACTCCCGAACAAATTAAAAATCTGCAATCTGAATGGGTACAACAGTTTATGAAAGGCGATGCTGATGGCCCCGTTCATTTCCACTACCCTGCTAGCGATTATCATAAAGATCTACTTAATATTTAAAATTATTGACTCAATGATTCATTTTTTTCAAAGTTTAGGAAACATCACCTTATCCAGTTTTGCAAAACTGGGAAGAAGTTCTGTTTTCCTGATACAAACATTAACGGGTATCCTATCAGTCATACCTCGCCCAGCATTGCTATTCAAGCAACTCTATTCTATAGGTGTTTTATCTTTTTTAATCATTACTATATCCGGGTTATTTGTTGGTATGGTACTTGGCTTACAAGGCTTTAATATTTTATCTGACTTTGGCGCAGAAGAAGCATTGGGCGTTATGGTTGCAGCTTCTTTAGTTAGGGAGCTTGGCCCAGTAGTTTCTGCATTACTTTTTGCGGGACGTGCGGGATCAGCCTTAACTGCAGAAATTGGGCTAATGAAAGCAACAGAACAGTTATCAGGCATGGAAATGATGGCAATTGATCCAATCAAACGCATCATTGCCCCCCGTTTTCTGGCTGGCGTTATTGCTATGCCTCTGCTTGCCGCTTTATTCAGTTCCATCGGCGTTTTAGGAGGTCATATGGTGGGTGTCAGCATGTTGGGTGTTGATGATGGTGCGTACTGGTCTCAAATGCAAGCCAACCTGGATTTTCAAGACGATATTATTAACGGTATAATTAAAAGCATCGTTTTTGGTTTTGTAGTTTCATGGATTGCATTGTTTGAGGGCTATGATGCAATGCCGACTTCCGAAGGCGTAAGTCGTGCAACTACGCGTACCGTCGTCAATTCCGCTTTTGCTATCCTTGGTCTGGACTTCATTCTGACCGCACTGATGTTCGGAGATATTTAACATGCAGAATACTAAAACACAGGACATTCTTGTTGGGCTTTTTGTTGCCTTTGGCATTGCTGCACTTTTCTTTATGGCCATGCAAATAAGCAATCTAAACCCTCTATCTAAAGAAAATGTTTATACTATAACTGCTCGTTTTGAGAATTCTGGTGGTCTTAAAATTAAATCACCTGTTTCTCTTGCAGGTGTTCGTATTGGCAGAGTTGCCAACATTTCTATTGATACAAGCAGTTTTGAATCCATTGTAGAGATGCATATTGAATCTCAGTACCAGCTACCTGATGACACTTCAGCCAGTATTTTTACCGCCGGTTTATTGGGCGAACAGTATGTCAGCCTCGAGCCAGGCGGATCTGAAGAGTTTCTGGAACCCAACGGCGTTATTGACATCACGCAATCCGCAATTGTGCTGGAAGAAGTTATTGGTCAATTTTTATTTAAAGAAACGGCAAAAGATTAATGCCAACATTTAAAGTTATTAAACAATCCAATGAATATTACCATATTGAAGGTGAACTCACTTTTTTTAGTCTTGACAAAAACAATATAAAATCATTTGATTTTTTAAATTCCAGCAAAAAATTATGCCTTGATTTAGCAAAAGTGTCAGCGGCTGACAGTGCAGGATTAGCACTGCTGATTGAATGGATAAAACAGAGTAAACTATGCGGCACGACATTGTTATTCAAAAATATTCCTCAACAGTTATTAACTCTCGCCAAATTGAGTAACATTGATATAACTGATTTGAACCATTCCTAAACCAGGACCCAATTTAAGGTTAAACCAACCCCCCTATGGATAAACTGATTATTACTGGTGGCACGCAACTTTCTGGAGAACTTAGAATCTCTGGAGCAAAAAATGCAGCCCTTCCTATTATGGCAGCCACACTTCTCTGTGAACAACCTGTCTCTATAGGCAACATTCCCCATTTGCATGACATTACCACCACTATGCAACTATTGGGACAAATGGGTATTCAACTTACTATCGATGAAAAAATGAACATCGAAGTAGTCTCCAGCACCATTACCAAATATGAAGCACCTTATGACTTGGTTAAAACCATGCGTGCTTCCATTTTAGTTCTCGGCCCTCTATTGGCTCGTTTTGGTGAAGCTCACGTTTCCTTACCCGGAGGTTGTGCAATTGGTACACGTCCTGTAGATATCCATCTTGATTCTTTGATAAAGATGGGAGCAGACATTCGAGTTGAAGCCGGTTACATTCATGCCAAGACCCGCCGATTACAAGGTTGCAGACTAGTGTTGGATAAAGTAACCGTAACAGGGACGGAAAACTTATTAATGGCAGCTACATTAGCAGAAGGCACTACCATTATAGAAAATGCAGCAAAAGAACCTGAAGTATCAGATTTAGCCCATTTCCTAAACGAAATGGGTGCAAAAATCAGCGGTATCGATACTGATATTCTGACTATTGAAGGGGTTGAGAAATTGGCTGCCAAAGATATCCATTACGACATACTTCCAGACCGCATTGAAACGGGTACATACTTAGTTGCGGCAGCCATTACTCGCGGAAAAGTCAAACTAAAAGACACCCGCCCTGATATTCTTGATGCTGTTTTAGACAAGCTAAAAGAAGCCGGCGCTGACATAACCACCGGCAAAGACTGGATTCAACTAGACATGCATGGCAAACAGCCTAAAGCTGTCAATATTCGTACCGCCCCTTACCCTGCATTCCCTACTGATATGCAAGCTCAATTTACGGCAATGAATTCAGTTGCAGAAGGTGTGGGAATTATCACTGAAACTGTTTTTGAAAACCGCTTTATGCATGTTCAGGAAATGCAACGTATGGGAGCAGACATTCAACTGGAATCAAATACTGCAATATGTAAAGGCTCTGAGGGGTTAACAGGCGCTCCAGTGATGGCAACGGATCTTCGCGCATCAGCTAGTCTGGTTCTAGCCGGGCTGGTTGCAACTGGAGACACTCTGGTTGACCGTATTTATCATATTGATCGAGGTTATGATCACATTGAAGAGAAACTCGCGCAACTGGGCGCAACTATTAGACGTATTCCAAAGTAGACACATACTATGTTAACCATTGCAGTATCAAAAGGCCGAATCTATGACGATGCACTTCCTTTATTAGAAGAAGCAGGCATTGTTCCAATCGACAACCCTAAAACAAGCCGAAAACTTATTCTACGCACCACTAAAGATGACGTTCAACTTGTCATCATAAGAGCGACGGACGTACCAACTTTTGTTGAATACGGTGCCGCAGACATGGGTATTGCCGGAAAAGATGTTTTATTAGAACATGGCGCCGAAAGCTTATATGAACCACTGGATTTAGGCATTGCAAAATGCAGATTAATGACTGCTACTCCCGTTAATGCCCCTGAAATTACTGGCAGAATCAGAGTTGCAACTAAATATGTAAAAACTGCGCAGCGCTATTTTGCCGACATAGGAGTACAAGCCGAAATTATCAAGCTTTATGGTGCCATGGAATTAGCACCTTTGGTTGGATTAGCAGATTGCATTGTTGATGTAGTTGATACTGGAAATACTCTTAAAGCCAATGGACTTGAACCTAGAGAGTTAATTACTCATATCAGCTCACGCCTTGTAGTCAATAAGGCATCTATGAAAATGAAACATCTGGTTATCCAGGCACTATTAGATCAATTCGAAAAAACTTTAGCTAAACGCCAATAACTCACTTATGACAGCTTTAAAAATCACCCGACTTGACAGCTCTGATAAAAATTTCAAAGACCAACTTAAAACCCGATTAGCCTGGGATGAAGGTGATAACATGGATGTTCATCAGCAAGTTCTCGATATAATTTCTAAGGTTAAAAATGAAGGTGATAAGGCAGTACTGGCTTATACTAATCAATTTGACCAGACCCATTTCAAGAAAGCTGAGGAAATTGAGCTTTCTTCAGACACATTAAAACAAGCCTGGGATAATCTTTCTGCAGAAAAAGCCGATGCATTGCAAACTGCAGCTAATCGCATACGAGCCTATGCTGAAGAACAAAAAATGCACTCATGGCAATATACAGAGGATGATGGTACTGTACTAGGACAAAAAATAACAGCTTTGGATAAAGCAGGATTATACGTTCCTGGCGGAAAAGCGGCTTATCCCTCTTCAGTTCTTATGAACGCCATTCCAGCAAAAGTTGCGGGTGTGGGGGAATTGATTATGGTTGTACCAACGCCGCAAGGAGAGAAAAACCAGCTTGTATTGGCAGCAGCCTACATAGCAGGTGTTGACAGAGTTTTTACTATAGGTGGTGCGCAAGCAGTTGCCGCGCTTGCTTATGGCACAAAAACGATTCCTGCTGTTGATAAAATTGTAGGCCCAGGCAACATCTATGTTGCAACCGCAAAAAAAATGGTTTTTGGCCAGGTGGGTATTGATATGATTGCCGGACCTTCAGAAATCCTGATTATCTGCGATGGAAAAACCAATCCGGACTGGATTGCAATGGACCTTTTTTCGCAGGCCGAGCATGATGAAAACGCCCAAGCTATATTAATTTCAGACGATGCAGATTATCTAGCTCAAGTTGAACAAAGTATTAACAAATTACTACCCGAGATGGAACGTAAAGATATTATTGAAGTTTCCCTAACAACCCGAGGTGCTTTAATAAAAGTTGACACCCTCACTCAAGCAGCCGAAGTTGCTAATTTTATTGCACCTGAACATTTGGAACTCTCCGTTGCAGACCCAGAAACATTAAACCAGCATATTCGTAATGCTGGCGCTATCTTTATGGGGCGATATACTGCAGAAGCGCTGGGCGATTATTGTGCCGGACCAAACCATGTACTGCCAACATCAAGCACGTCTCGTTATTCTTCACCTCTGGGTGTTTATGATTTTCAAAAACGTTCCAGTATAATTAACTGCTCCGAGTCTGGGGCTAATACCTTAGGAAAAATAGCCTCGGTGTTAGCTCGAGGTGAAAGTCTTACTGCACACGCTCGTTCTGCAGAATACAGAATAAAATGAGCTGTAAGTAGATAAAAAAAGCAGTTCGTATTCCTACGCATTCGCATTATGAACAGTAGCAATAATTTTACCTCAAATTAACACCAGGTGATAAAACTATTTTCTGCTTAATCTGCTTTTTTTCCTGGTCAATAATTACAATTCACCACTACGCTTTAGGTACTTTTAGAATAGCTCCTACTCCACAATCATATGACACAAAATCTTTTATCCTCTATATTCCGCAAAGAAATATTAAACATGTCTGCCTACAAGGTTGCAGAGGCAAAAAACCTTATAAAGCTGGATGCTATGGAAAATCCATATACTTGGCCAGAAAACATAAAAGACCAATGGCTTAGCACAATAAGAAATTGCCCTATCAATCGTTACCCGGACCCTGAAGCCAGACAACTCGCAGCAACCATAAAAAAGACAAATAGCATCCCAGGTCAATGTGAAATTTTGTTGGGTAACGGTTCTGATGAAATAATTCAACTGTTGTTAATGGCTTTACCTTCTGGCTCCCATGTTCTAGCCCCTAGTCCAGGCTTTGTTATGTACCAACAAGTTGCTTTAAGCCTGGGACTGAGTTATCAAAGTATTTCATTACTACCAGACAGCTTTAACCTGGACCTTCCGGCCATGTTGGATAGTATTAATCAACATCAGCCATCTGTTATATTCCTGGCTTATCCAAACAATCCAACGGGTAATTTATTTAATGAAAATGATATCAGGCAAATTATTGAAACTACTGCTGGTCTTGTTATTGTAGATGAAGCTTATGCACCCTTTGCAGAAGCCAGTTTTATCAAAAAACTACCGAATTATCCCAACTTACTTGTCATGCGCACCGTTTCTAAACTAGGGCTGGCAGGTCTGCGCTTAGGCTTTATTGCAGGTAATAAAAAAATTATTGAACAACTAAATAAAATTCGTTTGCCATACAATATCAACAGCCTGACTCAAATAACCGCTGAATTTGCACTTAATAATCAGGATTTGTTTGAACAACAAACTCTACAAATTTGTAACGACAGGACCTTGGTTTTAAATCAACTTAATCAATTGCTAGGTATTTCTGCTTACTCTAGTGCAGCTAATTTTATTTTATTTAAAACCCGAAAAAACCAGGCAACTACTATTTTTGAAGGTTTAAAAAAACGTGGGGTTTTGATCAAAAACCTATCACCTCAAAATGGACTGTTAACAGATTGTCTACGAGTAACTATCGGAAAACCTGATGAAAATAAAGCATTTATAGATTCCTTATCAGAAATCATCAATTCACTGCCATAGACCTTCACAAAACGTTCTATGCTCCTATCAAACAGATCAAAAAATGAATTTTATTCCGCCCATTCTTAGCAAAAACATGATCTATTGTTAAGAAACCTAGACAAAACAGCTCAACAAACGTTAATTGAAATGGTATATTGGTCACATAATTATAATAATTGATGTATCAAGGAGGCTGACCGAAAATATAAAACCTATTGAGGAAGAACTTTTTAAGCCATATTTTCCGATCAATTTAGTACTTGTGTATCTATTGTCTCAATTGATTGAAAAAATCCCAACTAATAAAGACGTTCCATCGCTAAGTTTCCATTCTCGGCCACCCCATCTAAATATACATCCTATCTTAACCAGGAGCTTTATATATGACAAATGAAGGCGTCGACAAGTCCAAACGCCAATTTCTAACTACTGCTCTCACTGTTGTTGGTGCAGTAGGTACTGGATACTTGGCAGTTCCTTTTCTCTCTCAAATGCAACCCAGCGCTAAAGCAATGGCCGCTGGAGCACCTGTTGAAGTCGATATCAGCAAAATTGAACCCGGTCAGTTGATTCGTGTTGCCTGGAGAGGAAAGCCCGTTTGGATTTTATCAAGAACACCCGAAGTACTTGCAAACTTAGAGACAGATACAGCTAAGCTTGCAGACCCCAATTCTCAGGAGTCTGAGCAACCGGAAAATAGTCAAAACTCAGTTCGCTCAATTAAACCTGAAATTTTTGTTGCCGTCGGTCTATGCACTCACTTAGGCTGCTCACCCACGTTTAGACCTGAAATTGCCCCGGCGGATTTAGGCCAAGACTGGAAAGGTGGTTTTTTCTGTCCTTGCCACGGCTCAGGCTTTGACCTGGCTGGTCGTGTTTATAGAGGAGTACCAGCTCCTACTAATCTCGTCATCCCCCCTTATCGCTATATTACGGACACACTAATCATAGTTGGCGAAGAAATTGTGGAGGCTGTTGCATGAAGAATAAAATGAATGAATGTACCAACTGGGTACTTGAAAGATTCCCAATGTCAAAATTGTGGAATGAACATATGGCGCAATACTATGCACCAAAAAACTTCAATTTCTGGTACTTTTTTGGCTCTTTAGCCTTATTGGTTCTAGTCAACCAGTTTGTAACCGGCATATTGCTGACTATGAACTATAAGCCTGATGCCAAGCTTGCTTTCGACTCAGTTGAATACATAATGCGGGATGTCAATTGGGGCTGGCTAATTCGCTATATGCATTCAACCGGTGCTTCTGCTTTTTTTATTGTCATCTACTTACATATGTTTAGAGGCATGATCTACGGCTCATACAAACGCCCTAGAGAGCTGATATGGATCTTCGGTATGCTACTGTTTGTCTGCTTAATGGCTGAAGCCTTTATGGGCTATTTGTTACCCTGGGGACAGATGTCCTACTGGGGTGCACAGGTTATTATTTCTCTATTTAGTGCCATCCCTGTGATTGGTGATGAATTGTCTCTTTGGATTCGAGGTGACTATGTTATCTCTGATGCCACACTCAATCGATTCTTTGCTTTTCATGTTATTGCCGTCCCTTTAGCCTTACTGATACTGGTTTTTTTGCATATCATAGCGCTACATGAAGTAGGTTCTAATAACCCTGATGGCATTGAGATCAAAGAGTCTAAAGATCCTTGGGGACATCCGGTAGATGGTATTCCTTTCCACCCTTATTACACAGTAAAAGATATCGTAGGTGTGGGCGTATTTCTGATCTTTTTCGCCACTGTTATTTTCTACATGCCTGAACTGGGCGGTTATTTTCTGGAGCATGCCAATTTTATACCTGCCGACCCATTAGCCACACCGGAACATATTGCTCCGTTATGGTATTTCACTCCTTTCTATGCAATATTAAGGGCAATACCTGATAAATTTGCAGGGGTTATTGCTATGGGTGGAGCTATTGTTGTGTTATTCCTGCTACCTTGGTTGGACCGCTGTAAAGTCAAATCAATTCGCTATAGAGGCGGGATTTTCAAAAAAGCATTACTGTTATTTGTCATTAGTTTTATTGCTCTAGGCTATTTAGGTATGCAACCTGCAACACCTGGCTATACCATGATGGCTCGTATATTTACGGCTATCTATTTTGGCTTTTTCTTACTAATGCCTATTTATACACACTGGGAAAAAACCAAACCAATACCTAAGAGGGTCACTGAAGAACCTGATGTTGAGGAACAATACGCTGCTATCGTAGAAGCTTTTGATGAAATGACAATTAAAGAACCGCTCAAAACCAGCTGGGGAGCTACTGCATTTCCGGTAACGCCGAATAAATCGGGTATTATCCACGTAACGACTCGATTGCTAAAAAAACTAAAAGCGAGTCTGGATTAATCATGAAAAAAATAATATATACACTGTTACTTTTATTCCCTCTTAGCCTACTTGCTGCAGGTAATGGCGTTAAGTTACAAAGCGTTGACATCGACCTGGATGACTTTGCTTCAATACAACGGGGAGCAAAACACTACGTTACCTATTGTCTTGGCTGCCACTCTGCCAAATACATGCGCTACAAACGTATAGCAATGGATTTGGAAGTTGATGAAGCTATAATGCTTGCAGAAATTGCGCCTGAAGGTGCTAACATTTACGACCAAATGCATACTGCCATGAACGCCCGTGATTCAAAGAAATGGTTTGGCGTAATTCCTCCAGACCTCTCTTTGATTGGCAGGTCCAGAGGTGGTGACTGGTTATACAGTTACCTAAAAGGTTTCTATGTTGATAACAGCAAACCCTTAGGCGTTAACAACACTGTGTTTAAAGATGTTGGCATGCCAAATGTGCTATGGAAATTACAGGGAACACAAGAACCTGTCATCGAGTCAGTTCACGGTCAAGATGTTGTCACGTTTTTAAAACTTCAAAATGATGGCACTTTATCAGCTAAAGAATTTGACACAATGATTACTGAACTTGTTAATTTTTTAGTCTATGTTGGAGAACCCGTGCAGCTGAAACGACTACAAATGGGTAAATATGTATTGTTTTTTCTGTTAATGTTTACAGTTATTGCCTATCTACTGAAAAAAGAATATTGGAAAGACGTCCACTAAATTCTTTTTTATATACCCGCATGGAAGCGGGTATATATAGTATATTTTCTGCATAAGTCCGCAAATTTATATTCCTTACTGTTCACTGATAATTGCTCCTTGCATAATCAGCATTCACCACTTCCTTATGGTTCACTGATAATTGCTCCTTGCATAATCAGCATTCACCACTTCCTTGTGGTTCACTGATAATTGCTCCTTGCATAATCAGCATTCACCACTTCCTTGTGGTTCACTGATAATTGCTCCTTGCATAATCAGCATTCACCACTTCCTTGTGGTTCAATAATATCTGGTCTTCTGGAAACACTACTCTGCTGCTGTGTAGGCATTGTTTTGCATCATATCTCTGACGTTACAATTACATATTCAATCTAAAACCACATCCTATAACAGAATTCCAACCCAACTAATAATACAGCTATGCTATAATGCCCTCATTTAAGCTCTATACGCTGAGGTTGTGTTTCGTGACAAATACCGCTACTCGCAAGTCCGTAATGACCCTTTTTACTTCGCCAACATGCGCACTCAGTCATTGTGCGCGTCTTGTTATGCATGAAAAAGGTGTCACAGCAGATATTGAATTTTTTAACTCTAACGAACCACCTGAAGACTTGTTAGAGCTCAATCCAACGGGTGCTTCACCCACATTAATTGAGCGTGATTTAGTATTATATGATTCGCGAATTATTATGGAGTATCTGGATGAACGATTCCCTCACCCTCCTTTGCACCAAATGGATCCAGTTTCTCGCGCCAATGCACGCATGCTCATTAAACGTATAGATCAAGACTGGTATCAACTTCTGGATGAAATAATAAACTCAGGTGAAAAAAAATCTGCACGTGCAAAAAAAATGCTCAGAGAAAGCCTAATAGCAGCATCACCTGTTTTTGAATCACAGCCTTATTTTATGAGCGAAGAATATTCATTAATTGATTGCACCATGGCTCCCTTACTATGGCGTCTACCTAGTTTAGGTATTGATCTTCAAGCCCTAGGAACTGCAATATCAAGTTATGCTGATCGTTTATTCTCAAGAGAAGCCTTTCAGAAAAGTCTCAGTGAAGAAGAAAAAGAAATGACTCCAAAAAACAAATGACTTCACTAAAGCCATACTTGATCCGTTCTATCTACGAATGGATCATAGACAATCAACTAACACCTCACCTTTTGGTTGATGCAGAAAATAGCAATGCTATTGTGCCTCAAGAATACATTGAAGATGGTAAAATTGTTCTAAATTTAAGACCTCAAGCAATTCAAGGCCTTACGCTTGGGAATAAAGAAATTCAGTTTAATGCACGTTTTTCTGGCAATCCTATGCATATTGTAACCCCGACGTCTGCGGTCTTAGCCATTTATGCAAAAGAAAACGGTAAAGGCATGATTTTCGACCCAGAGGAACATAATGGTGGTGATGCCCCTACATCACCCGATAAAAAGCACACCAAACCCCAGTTACGAGTAGTTAAATAATAAAGTGGGTTGACGAAATAAAGTGACCAACTTTACTTGTCTTTTTATTCTTAACTAAACGATCTCAATCGTTACGTAGAATAACTATACGCCTCTTGAGATTGTTTAATCAGAAACAAAAATTCATCGCAATCTTGGTCACTTTATTCCTTCAACCAAGAAAAATCAGCTGGATCACAGATTCTAGCACAAGCTATTGATTCCACAGCACTTCACAGATATTTGATCCTACATGATCTGCATTCAGTACATCCTTGTACTTCATAAAAATGCCCGCTTAACCTAATGGGTGAAGCTTCCGCTCCTGCTCACGCCCCTTACCTACATCCGTATAGGCAAAGCTCAGATTTTTTGACCTATATGGAGATAGGAAATGCAGGTTTTGCAGGAGCAAAAACCTGTTAAAACACTGTGAAACCAATATCTTGCACTATAATTCAGCACCCAACTGATCTTTCTAGGTTCAAACCGCCTAAAGAGGCTTTATAGTTGAAAATTGTTAATCGCTATTTCTTTTCTGGCACATACAAAGAAGACACATTCCCTCCAGAATTTGATAACAATTTATCTGAAATAACTTTAGCAATACCTTGCCTTTCAACCTGATCAATACGAATAATTTCATGCATTGGGATAAAAGACCGTTTGACCCCTTCAAACTCCGCTCTTAATTTTTCCTCACCTGGGTCAAGTACAATTGCACTTTTTTCTCCAAAAACAAAACCCTCAACTATCACAAATCCATACATATCTCCCTGATACACACTTTTAGCATAAACCTCGTAAACCTGCTCCCTGTTGATAAATACAATTTTATAAATATGTTTTTCTGACATTACACCTTACATCCGGTTAAAATACATTTGATGACTATTGTAACCAGAATTCATTCTATTCATTAAGATTAAAATAAATATGTCCTATACAATCTATCTATCAGGAGAAATACACTCTACCTGGCGAACACAAATCAAACAAGGCATCCTTGAAAACAATCTAAATATAGAAGTATTAAGTCCTATTACCGATCATAACAACAGTGACAATGTTGGTACAGAAATTTTAGGTGCAGAACAAAGCAATTTCTGGAAAGATCACAAGGCTGCAAAAATAAATGCACTACGTACTAATAGCTACATCAGCAGGGCAGATATTGTTATCATAAAATTTGGCGATAAATACAAACAATGGAACGCTGCTTTTGACGCAGGCATTGCAAGTGGTTTAGGCATACCGACTATTATCATGCATATTCCAGAGCTAACTCACGCATTAAAAGAGGTTGATGCAGCTGCTCTAGCTGTTACTGAAAGCCCTGAACAAGTTGTTGAAATTTTAAAATATATATCTCAACCCTAAGCAAGTGAACTCGCAACAGTAAAACAAGAACCTGCTCACATTTTCAACATGTTACTGAAACCAATGCTTTCATCCCTACTCTAAAGAGGTGTATTATAAAGACATGTCTTTAGAGGGGGAGCTTTAAATGATTTCTAATCCAGCAACTAGCGCAGTTAACTTAATTACCAGTGCACAATTTAAAGCAGCGGATGCAGCACATACCATTGCTACATTTCCTGTCGCAAAAGATGAAGTGGGAAGTGCAGAATTCACCTCCGGTGACTTATTCAGTCCCATACTCAGTCTTAAAGAGGCAGAAATAGAAACTTCAGCGGCAGTTAAAATACTAAAAGCCGATAATGAAATGAAAGGGGCTCTTTTTAATGCCATCGCTTGATTACAAGCTGATTTTTACTTTGTATTCAAGACTCCTTAGTTGATTTGCATACTGCTCCATAATATTTTCATCCACTTTATTTATTTGTTTAGCTTCCGGCTGTAAAGAAGGCCGGGCAATGGTATATAGCATAATTTTCTGTATTTTTATCTGACGCCGTTTAATTTCAGCTAATAACTCAACATACTTTTTTTGTTCAAACACTGCTTCCTTAGCTGCTAAAAAATCCACAATACAAGTTTGTAGGCTTGTATTACATAAAGCTGAAGACAGTTTTAAATTCTCCAGAGTTTTCTCATCAGTTTGTTTACTGTCATTAATTTTCATTTTTCCAGACTCTGTTGCACTATCCAGTTTAAACCAGACCTCTCCTTGAAAATGGTCTAGTATTTTTAAACCTTCTTCAACAACACTCTTGTGCATCAGACTGCCATTTGTTATCAACACAAAATGACTCTCAGGCAACACCCCCATCTCAGTTGCAATTTGGCCTATTAACGCCATGGCTTTATCAAACTGTTTTAGACTTGTTGGTTCACCATTTCCTGAAATAGCAATATCCTTAATAATTCTCTGTTGTTCAGGCACATTAAATTGGTCATAAAAATCACCCATTAAAACTTGCTGCAGAAAAAAACGCAATTCCCATTCTAGCAACTGAAAATTCATCTCAGGCGCAGCTCCACGCACCAAGTCTGGCACCTGACAATAAATGCATCGCCAATTACAGGCATTATTGGTATTAAAATTAATTCCTACAGATAAACCGCCAGCTCTTCTGGAAAGAACAGGATAAACATATTTTAAGCCTGCAATATCTCTACTATGGTCACTCGTTGTTAATTTTTGATTCATCTTGGTTAATAATGACTAAAATCCATGTTATTCTATCGGGTTCAAACTACTAATGCTTTTATTTGGAGACATAGATGAGCGAAAGAATTGTAATGCGTACTGGTGAATCACTCGTTGCAGGCGGCCCTCCTGGCACAGCAGCAGAACCTGAAATTGTAATCGGCGAATTAGACGGTCCCGTAGGAACTGCTCTGGCCACTTTAACTGGCGATCAAGCAAAAGGCCATTCAAAAGTCTTTGCTATTTTAAATACCGACATTCAAGTCCGTCCTGTTACCCTGATGGTAAGCAAAGTCACGGTAAATAACTCTCGTTATACCAACATTTTAATGGGTACAGTTCAAGCAGCTATTGCTAATGGAGTGTTAGATGCAGTCCGTGCCGGTGATATTCCAAAAGAAAAAGCCAACGACCTGGGTATAATCTGTTCTGTATGGTTGAATCCAAGTGTAGCGACTGATGACAATCTGGATCATCAAATCTTGTTTGATATTCATCGTAAAGCGACTGCACAAGCAATCCATAAAGCAATGACAAACACACCTGATATTGATTGGCTACTGGAAAATCAGGATAAAATCACTCACAAATATTTCCAAATGGGATTAGACGGTAAAATTTAACCTGCTGTATGTTTTGCTCCTGGTGCTCTGTCATTGTTGTATTGATGTGTGAAGGAGTTGATAAGTGGTTAGCTGCTAGGCTCACGAGTGAAGGACTAGCAGGCTAATCCAAACGAGTGCATCAACGCAGATGACCATTTATCGGCTTTCTGTACCCATCAATACAACATTGATGGAGTACTAGTAGCCTGACAACTTTGATTTGATGGATGGTGTTTTATTCCTCGAGATGTAAGGATCTTTGGGGCGCAGTGCTTTAGCCTGCTTTTTCGGTAACCAAAGCAGGCTAAAGCACTGCGCCCCGTTATGAGAGCAACCCATCAAACCAAAGTTGTTGGAACACTAGTGCGATTGATTATTTTACCTATTCATGAGGTTATGACTGAAAAGTATATCAATCGCATCGTGGACAGGACACCCGTTACATATCTATATTTTCAGGTGCTACCCTTAGTATTTCTTCAATTGTAGTTAAACCTTCCAGTACTTTTTCTACTCCACTCAACCTTAGTGTTTGCATGCCATCTTTTATTGCTAACTTGCAAATACTATTCGCATCACAATCACCGGTGATCTGCTTTTGGATCGGTGCTGTATTCTTAAAAATCTCATAAATACCTATTCTGCCTGAATATCCTGTATTACGGCAATCGACACACCCTATAGCCTGATAAACAAAGGTTGGTTTTTTTACTGCAAATGGCTGCACTAAAGCTTGCCATTGTTCATCACTAACAACTATCTGTTTTTTACAATTTGGACATAATGTTCTGATTAATCGTTGCGCCATTACCCCTAATAAAGTTAATTTAACTAAATAAGGTTTCACGCCTATTTCCAGTAAACGAGATACTGCTGCAGCTGCATCATTAGTATGTAAGGTAGATAACACCAAATGCCCCGTTAAAGAAGCCTGTATTGCCATTTCAGCCGTTTCCAGGTCCCGAATCTCGCCAACCATAATAATATCAGGGTCCTGCCGCATTAGAGTTCTAATCCCTGTGGCAAAATCCAGGCCTATTTTATGCTCCACTTGCATTTGATTAAAACTGGGTTCAATTAATTCAATGGGGTCTTCCACTGTACATAAATTAACTTCAGGTGTGGCCAGTTGCTTTAAAGTTGAATATAAAGTCGTTGTTTTTCCAGAACCTGTAGGTCCAGTAACAAGCAAAATACCATGCGCCTGGTGACTCATGTCAAACCACAACTGTTTTTCTCTGTTATTAAAGCCCAATTTCGAAAAATTTCTTAACAAAATTTCAGGGTCAAAAATACGCATTACCATCTTTTCGCCGAAAGCCGTTGGCATTGTGGATAGCCGCAGTTCAACTTCGCCTTTATCATTTCGTGTTTTAAGCCTGCCATCTTGAGGGCGTCGTTTTTCAGCAATATCCATACGCCCTAAAGTTTTAATACGACTAATAACCGCTCCCATGACAGGCGTAGGTATTTCATAAACCTGATGCATGACTCCGTCAATACGAAAACGTACTTGACTTAGTTCTCGTCTTGGTTCAAGGTGAATATCACTGGCTCGCTGGTCAAAAGCATATTGCAACAACCAGTTAACCAAATTTACTATATGTTGATTATTTACCTCTAAGTCACTAGCCTTACCTAATTCGACCAGCTGTTCTAGGTTATTTAATTGACCTTTAGTATCTGTAGGTCGATTTGAAGCATGTTTAACTGATTTTGAAAAAGCATACAATTCATTGATATATCGTTTTATATCTCTGGCACTTGCAAAAACACGTTTAAAGTTTTTTTTATGTATCTGCTTTAGATCTTTTTCCCATTCATGGATAAAAGGCTCTGAAACTGCGACGGTAATAACATCATCATCTATTTTAACCGGTAGTATATTAAAGCGTTCTGCATATGGCTGTGTACACACTGAAGTCACTGCCGTCACATCAATTTTCAATGGGTCTATATAAAACAACGGCAAACCTATTCTTGCAGCCAGCCATTTTGATAGTTTGTCAGCAGTAAACTTTTTTCCCAGCTTACTATCCTTTTCGACTTGATAATCGTAAATAATTTCAATTAAATCTTTTTCTCGGTTTTCCCAGCGAACAGAAAATTGCCTGATTGCCTGCTCTTCATCTATCGAAATCAATCTGTCGTTAATTAACCAGCTTAAAATCTCATTGATCGTTAGTTTTCGTTCAGAAGTTGAACTTGTTTGTTTCATATTTGAGAAATTTCAAGTAAGAAAATACCCATAAAAAGTTTAGGAGTAAGGATTTAAAAAGTTCCTGAAGTCATTAAATCCTCGCTCCTTTACTTTTCAATTAAAAATTAATAAATTTCCATACAATTTTTTCTGATTTACCTGGATCAGCGTCAACCTTTCCTGCCTCCAATGCCGAAATACATTGTGAAAAATCTTCAAATAAATGAGCTTCGGGGACTAAATTTGGAATTAATCCTATATTACTCAACATATCTTTTGGCTGCTCCTGAATACCTGTTATTAATACAATCATTCCCCTTTCTTTTAGCGTGATGACTGCATCTTCAATTGCATATATTCCAGATTGATCAATATAAGGAACAAGTGACATACGCAGAATAATCACCGTAACCTCTGGCAAGGCAGCAATCATTTCCTGAAGTTTAGACGCAAACCCAAAGAAAATGGGTCCATCAAAATGCTTGATATAAACCTGCTTGCGTATTTTCTCAGAAATATTGGCTTCATCATCCCAGGTTTCTTCACGGGCAAAACTATCCACCGAACCCGAAAATGATTTTTCCTCTACAATATCACTCATCTTTTTCATAAATAAAACTGAAGCCAGCACCATACCTACAGCAACTGCTTGTAATAAATCATCAAATACAGTCATGCTTAAGACCACCAGCATAATGACTGAATCTGTTTTAGGCACATGAGGTATATGTTTTATACCTTTATAATCAATAATTCCAATACCTACTGTAATTAAAATACCGGCTAATACAGGTAATGGAATCAACCGAGCATAAGTCCCTGCACCAATTAAAACAATAAGTAATGCCAATCCATGTATTACACCGGAAAGCCGGGTTTTACCTCCTGAATTAATATTAACAACTGTACGCATGGTCGCCCCTGCACCGGGAATTCCTCCAATCATTGCCGCACCCATATTTCCTAAACCCTGCCCAATCAATTCTTTATTACTATTGTGCTGGGTTTTGGTCATGTTATCGGCAACAATTGAAGTCAGTAATGAATCGATGGTGCCTAATGCCGCCAGTGTTAATGCCGGGACAATAATTATCATGGGGTGGGTAAAACTCACGCTGGCTAGTGAATCTAATCGTAAAGCAGGAAGCCCTTCTGGGATATTACCAATAATATTGACATCTAGTTCCATTAGTGTAGAAACAATAGTAAGTGCTATCAGTGCAACTAAAGCACTCGGTATCAATTTTGTTATACGCGGAAATAAATAAATAGTTGCGATGGTTGCTAAAGATAAAGACACCGAAGCCATATTAATATCATTAACTATATCGGGTAATTGAGAAAAAATATCTAAAATTTTCTTAGGCGAAGTATGTCCAAAAAAAGGAAATATCTGTAACACTATAATGATTACGCCTATCCCGCTCATAAAACCGGAGACTACCGGATAAGGCATATAGCGAATATATTGCCCTATCTTAAATACACCGAGCAAAATCTGGAACACACCGGAAAGCAAAAAAATGGCAATAATGGTACCCAAAGCTGCTTCAAGACTACCGCCATGTGCATCTATAGCCGTTGAAATAACTACGGCTGAAACGACTGTCATAGGACCGGTTGGCCCACTAATTTGGGTAGGCGTTCCACCAAACCAGGCAGCAATTATACCTATTACAATTGCACCATATAACCCGGCAATTGCCCCCATTCCTGATTGTAAACCAAAAGCCAAAGCCAAAGGCAAAGCAACAACACCCGCGGTTAACCCGCCAAAAAAATCACCTCTTAAATTTGAGGTATCAATTAATTTTTTATTATTCATATTTTTATTTGGCTAACAAAAGGCTAAAGAGCAAAGAAAGACTAAAAATAAAAAACGACTAATCTTTTTGCGCCTTTGCTCTTCAGCCTTTGATCTATAAAATTAAATCTTAACTAAAACTTCACCACGGCCCAATTCTGACATATCCCCTGCATATCTTTGAACACGGTTAAATGCCACTGACCTATTGGAAAATTTTGAATTAAGTTTCATGAACGAGGCAAACAGAATAGGTAAAAATGCCAAGGTATGTGAGCCGCAATCATTAAATGTGGCCGATAGTTGAGGCTGATTCCATAACAATAATGTACCTCTGCGCATGGCATAACCTAAATAACGCCCGGTTTGTCCCATTACCGCGATAGTACCCGCTACCATTCTTGAACCACAATAATCCCCTGCATTTCCTTCGATCAATAAAGTGCCTCTACGCATATGATCACCCGCTCGTTCGCCCACATCGCCTTTGACTAATACGGTTCCTCCTTTCATACCTTGTTTATTACCTGGCAATGCTGCAGCCAAAAAGTCACCCGCATTTCCCTTTATTTCTAAATAGCCATTTTTCATTTCACACGCTGCATAAATTCCTGCATTTCCATCTACTTTTATCGTTCCCGTTTTCATTTCCTGACCTAGATAAGCACCTACATCACCATGAATAGTGATACTGCCACCATCCAATTGTTTACCAATAAAATCCAGTTTGGAAAAACTACCTTCAATAACTATATTCTGTATATCTGAGCCTTTAATTCGAAATAATTCATCGACACGAATTTTTCTTTTCCCATTCTGTAGTTCGATGGCCGCAATTTCTACAGGTGTCAAACCTTCCAGCTTATTACAAACTAAGGGCGACATATCCACACGTTGGTCAAACCTGTGTTTCATGGTAAATGTTAAAGCACTCATGCCATAATCTCCTGCAAATGAAAGTGAAACGGTCCTAATTTACCACCATAGTTTCCCGCGCTGATTCTTTGGATTCCATTCTCAATACCTAAATCACATACCGCTTGAATTCCTACTCTCATGGCTTTGTCAATATCTTCTTTAGTTAAACCATCAATCACAATTTCCATCACTGACTCACAATCCGCAGGCAACTCAGTTTTTGTCATACCTTTTAATGTAGGACAAAAAGCATCATTAGTCGACGCGCCCAAAGCCGGATATTTTGATCCTACTTTTGAACCTGATCTTACTACGCCACCAGGAAAAGGCATGATCACATTTGGTAATTTACGCATTTCCTCAATTGCTGCTTCACATGCGGCCAGAGCTTGCGGTTGTGATTTGGCTAATACCAGAAAATTACCACCACCAACAGCCTCAACACGTCCCGTGGTAGCTTCAGTTAAAAACTCACCATCCATCACAGGTATACGCCAATAGCGTTTACCCTGTATTTTTTTTGAGACTTGAAAACCATCACCAAAATAACGTAGGTTTTTACCTAATGGAATTTGCACACCCTCATCAATACCCGCAAATAAAGCAGAAGTAGGTGACGTTAATACACACTGTCCTGCCCTGGTTTCCAGTTGCTTGGCCAGCCCTTTTCCCCCCATGGCAAAAATTAAAATAGCAACACCCGGTCGCCCGTCTGGCGTTTCAGATGAATCCAATATTTTTTCTATCCCAGCTTCACAGCCACAAGCAATAACCGATGTCGCAAAACCCGTCATAGCTTGCGCAGAAATCATTGCCCACTTTTCATTTTGTGCAGTAATAATAGCCCGTGTCGCTTTCATCCCAAAAGCTTCAGCAAAAGTTTCATCAATTGTTACACCATTGATAATCATACTTTCTCTCCCACTGTAGGATGTACAGTCAAACTACCACGTCCATCTTCTGTTATTTCATCATCACTTATACTAAAGTTACCCAATTTCATGGTCATATACTTATCAAAGTATTTCTTTAAATCTTTTTCTACCGATTTATCATATTCAGGTCTAACTACATGTGTAGTTCCCCAGACGACTTTAACAACTTCACCATCTTTAACTACCAGCTCACCATCTTTAAATACATAATCTGGTTTTTCAAACATTTTTTCGCGGTTTTCATTTTCACTGTAAACCGTAATATCAGCCCAATCGCCTTTACCTAATGCGCCACGGCCTACCAATCCTGTAATTCTAGCAGCCCCTGCACGCGTCAGAGTCGCTATTTCCTGCATCGTATATTCACGATCAATTGAACCCAAGGTGGTCATTTTTTGTGCTTCAGGATGAATAGTCGCTAACATGTCGTTGCGAAAACTTTTATCCATCAATAAACGAATCAAATGCGGATAAGAAGAAAATGGTGCGCCATTAGGGTGATCAGTTGTTAAAAAGATACGCCATGGATCTTTCACCAGTAAAAATATTTCCAGGCCTATCGTCCACTGTAATGCATTAACAAAATTCTGATCTCTATATTTGAAGGGAACCAGACCACAGCCGGCATCACATTCTATATCCATACACACCCATTTATTAGGGCTAGCAAAACCATGATTTGCAAATTGACGCTGGTTATCGCCTGAAGCAGTCACCGTTTGGCCGAACATAATCTGCCCAACATCAACTGATATGTTTTTGTTTTTATTAATTGCTTCTGCAATTTGAGCCGCTCCTGAAGAAAAGTTAAAATCTCCTTCAGTCCCATAACTATGAAATTGAATATGGGTTAAATGCATAGGCAAACCTTCAACCCCAGCCATTGAATCCAGTGAGGTTTGAAAATTCCCAGGCACACCCAGGTTACTACCATGCACATGCAAAGGATGCTTAATGCCTAATTCCTTAATGGCGGTTGCCAGCGATTTTAAAATTTCTCTAGGGGTAACATTATAATGCTTATTATTTTCATCAAGGTCCAACTGACGCTGGTTAAATTTAAACGCACTAATCCCCCCAGGATTCACCACTTTAATCCCTACACCTTGTGCAGATCGAATAGTCCAGGCCACATAATCATTAATTGCTTGTTGATCTTTGTTAGCCGCCATCATACGTAAAAAGTAATCATCACTGCCCATCAGTACATAGCCGCCTTTATCCAGCATCGGTACATCGCCCATTTCCATGTGGGCTTGCCTGGCATTTACCGGCAAAACAGCCGGCTCAAATGCAGCGGTATAACCCATTTCTGCATAGCGATAACCTGTAGTAAATGTACTGGGCATGGCATGGCCAGTACCTGCACGTTTAATTTCGGTATGTGCAACAGGATCCATACGATGATTTTCTGGCATCAGCATCCTCGCAATATTTCCCTTACCACCGCCAATATGGGTATGTAGATCAATGGCACCCGCCATGACTACTTTGCCAGAAATATTGTATTCTTTATCTGGCTCAGCATTTCTGGGTTTGCTTACGATACGTCCATCTTGAATATATATATCCTTTTTCTTGCCATTCACCTTGTTTGCAGGATCGAAGACAATACCACCTGTTAATTTTGTTAGCATGTTATACCACCACTGCCTGTTCAATTGCTGTGAGTACTTCTGCCGTTGTCGGCAACCCCGAGTCTCTTAATTTTTTTAACCGTATCGCTACCACATTATCCAGGCGATACGCATGTCCAGAATGATCAATCCCCGGTGTTCCAACAGGAATATAAACTTCAGGTTCTTCCTCAAACACCATCCCGGAGCGACCAACCACCACCGTAGGAATTTTCCCCCCATGCGGAGGCACTGCCTTGGTATTAAAAGCTTGCACCCATAAAAAGCCATCCACTTCACCATTTTCAAACATTTGATTTATATCGTAGAGAAAGGGATCATATTCAGGAATATCACTGGAAAAACGCATTCTGGCAGGATAGCCTGTTTGCCAGCCACAGACTTGGTTTGCTGTTTGATCACCTTCTTTACCACCCAGTGGGAAACCAGAACACCTTACCCCTGATTCATTCACATCTTTGACCAACTCACAAACTGTTTGTACTGTTAACTCAGCTTGAGAAAAATCTAAAGCACCTGCTGCCCAGATAACAACACCATATGTTGCAACTTTTAGTTTATCTGCAATTTCCTGCAGATCATTAACAGCCATACCACCGACTTGTTCAGAAAAAACAGGGTTTCCTTTAATTAATGCCCTTAAAACAGCGACTACTTCAGGTAAATCAGCATTTGCACATTCCAGAACTTTTGCTTTACTTTTATTAGGTGATGTAGAAGCATTTCCCGAAGGTGCTTTACCTATATAAACAACTTCACGCATACTGGTGTCATCCAGAAACATGGATTCTTCATTCCATAGATAACGCTCATAAAAACGAGGAGCGAAAACCTCAAGATCGCATCCTATTACCACAAACAGATCACAGCGGTTTTTAATTTCCGCTAACGTAGTATTCATCCAACCAGAATCCTGCATGGCTAAAAAATTACGCTTAGCCCCTGTAAAATTCATATTATCAACCACCGCACCTTTACGATCAGCTAAAGCCATTAATGCCCGCATACCATTAACATCTGTTGCACAACCACCAATTACTGGCTGATTAGCTCTAGATAATATTTTGGCTGCTCTATTCACTGCATGCAGTATAGATACTTCTTTTCCGTCAACTCGGGGACTGGTGTCTGTCATTGCCTGCTCGAATGCGGGAGTATTTACTGAGCAACCATTTTTAGTCACTTTTATTGATAAACCATCAACCTGAACAGCCAGGTCATCGGTTCCTATACCGCAAAAAGGACTTGGCACTTCTGTTATTTTTGTCACAGGTTTTTACCTCGGCTCTGGGGGGTTAATTTTCAATATTTTTATTCATCTGTATTCTGAAAAAGCTTAGAAGGTAAAATATCAGCTTACTAAGATTTTTAACTGTCTAGAATAGCATTTTTACTCTATATATTCCAAATCGACTGTTATACCGAGTAAATTTATCTTTTCAAATATTAATAACATCTAAAATAACCCGGTTTTTATTTATCTAAAGACACATCGAACGATCTATGTTGAAGACAAGCATAATTAAACTATGTTAAATTACTTATATTTCATACGTTATTTAACCTATTTGTTTGAATAATTATCTTCACATTCATGACTTCACTTAGTTATTTAGAATAATCCTAAAAAATCTATTACTCAGTGAAGATATAACTCAAACTATTGTTTTGATAATACTTTCAAGGCTACCCTGCCCCACTTACTCAAAAAAAGAGTATTTTTTTAGTGATGTGAAATCAATAGTTTAGGTTAGGAACCCTATGCTAATTGCTCTATCCAGAATAAATCATGTACCTGGGTACGATAATAGGAATCATTCTCATTTGGTATGAATTTTGCTTATTTTTAGATATTCCTATTCCAATAAATACTTTCACTACTATGCCAAAAAAATTACTCACCCTTTGTTTTACTACACTTCCTTTTACTGTACTTGCTGATCATGCCTCCATAGGTCTAGGAGTAGGTCTTGCATCTCCAATTTCCACTGAATCAGGAATAACATTACCCGAAGGTATGATTTCTACGGGGTTCCGTTCCGAATATATCAAATTCAACGAATATTCTGATGCTAAATTACAGGACTTACGTGCAGAAGATGCAGAGGCTGATTTACACAGTGTTGAATCCCTATGGAGCCTTTCAATATCAGCCGCTTATGGTTTAACTGATGATTTAACTATTGGTATTCGAGTTCCCTTTATTATGAGGCACGATATTAGAGAACCAGAGCATGATTTTGCAGGTCCTGGCGCACCTGTTGAATCCTTAGGAAATGTTGAAGGAATTGGCGATACTACCTTCTACAGTCAATACCGTTTCTTTAAAAATGAAGGTACTAATATTTCTGCTTTATTAGGTATAAAGGCACCTACTGGGAAAACCAGCAGAAGTACACTTCATGATGGCAAGGTTGAAATACTAGATGCGGAATTCCAACCTGGCTCAGGTTCCTGGGATGGCATATTAGGTCTGGCTTTTACCCAGAAAATAGACGCACTTTCTATTACTGCAAGTACGGTCTACACCATAGCTTCTGAAGGTACTCAAGATACCGACTTAGGTGATATTTTTAGCTATAACTTTGCTTTGTCATACAGATTACTTGGACAAAAGGGGGTAAGCTACGAAGCACCAAAGTTTGCTTTAGATACAATTATTGAATTTAATGGAGAATGGCGAGACAAAGAACAAAACAGCAACATTAAAGATAACAATTCTGGCGGAAATATTGCCTATATTTCTCCAGGCCTAAGGTTCATAGCCGGAAATAACGTCAGTGTTGGCGCGTCATTTGGCATTCCCATTGTACAAAATACCAATGGCAACCAAGTTGAACCTGATTACCGTGTAATTAGTAGCATTAACTTTAGTTTTTAATTCTACTTCGTCACATTTGAATGGATACTATACAAAAGTATCTTCGTAGGGTGCGTTGTACGCACCATTTCGGTAATGGAAGATAAAAAAATAATTTTGGTGCGTACAACGCACCCTACATTTATAACCTGACAAAGTAGAATTAAGCTGCAGCTGAAGACATTTCATTGAGTTACTTACAGGGAAGTTGGTCTCTTTTTAGCGAACATATTTAACTTTAGTTTTACAGTACATAAAAATTTACTTACACTTTATCTCATGCTAAATACAACTAAACGCACCTCTCCATCGCTTCTTCTCTATTCGCTAATTCTTTTGATAGCCGGGGGTTGCCAGAGTAATGCAAATATTAATAAATCTAAAGCCCATTCCCTTGAAATACTAAATTCCACAGTAACGGTAAATTTTGCTCCTGATGGTCGCTTATGGCGCCTGACCCCAACAAAACATGCTGTTTACGTAGATTATTCAATCGATAAAGGAAAAACATACAGCACACCGGTCAGAATCAATACTACAGAGCAAAAAATCACTGCCTGGCCTGAGAATCCACCTGCAATTGAGATCAGTAATTCAGGGCGTATCAATGTGCTTTATTATGCCGATGCAGAACAAAAATCAACCAGCTTTTATAGCTATTCTGATGATAATGGACAAACATTCAGCATACCGTCCCTAATCAGTGATCATGCCCAGACAGCTAAGCACTATATGGATAAAATGCTCATTGATAAAGAGGATACCCTTTACATTTTTTGGCATGACATGCGCCATCAGTCACATGATAAAACAAGGGGTGCGGGTGTATTGTCTCTTTACTACAGCAAAAAAAAACAGTCAGATAACTCACAATTCAATAATAAGTTTATCAGTGGGGGAATTTGCTCATGCTGTCGTACTGCAACCACTTTTTCGGCTAATGACAAACCCGTCATTCTTGCTCGCATGGTTTATAACAATGGAGTTCGCGATCATGCACTGATACAAATGGACAAAATGGGTAGATGGCAAAAACCACAACGTGTAACTCATGATAACTGGAAAATTGAAGCCTGCCCCGAGCATGGACCATCAATCGCCATAGATGATAAAAATCGTACTCACTTAACCTGGTTTACTTTAGGAGACACACGCCAAGGTATTTTTTATGGACATACTGATGATTTTGGAAAAACAGTATCAGCACCGATAACATTAGGCAATATTAATCATATACCCAGCCATCCTGACGTTATCGCGCTAAAACAACGCGTCGTAGTTGTATGGAAAGAATTTGATGGGGTACAAACCACCTTACACATCAAAAATTCGCTAGATCGAGGCAAGACATGGACAGACAAAGCAACAGGATTAAAGTCACAATCTAAAAACAGTCACCCTAAACTGATCACAAATAACACTGATATTTTCTTATCATGGACTTCAAAAAATGAAGGTCATCAGCTTATAAAAATATAACAGTCGCTTTGGAGATTGCATATGATCGACAAGGATGCAGAAGGTAGGGTAATGCATAACACCTTGGATGGTGTGTAGTAGAACAACGCAGGAGCAGTTGTCGAGGAGCAATTACCGAAAATATTGTTACTCAGGTTATGCTTAGACTCAAGATTTCTCCCTTTGGTCGGCATGACACCGTATATGAAATTAACCTACAAACGTCAAAATCTAGAATAAACTACGATAGGTTAATAGTCATTATTTTTAATTCATTCCGAAACATCAGAACGAAATAATTCATTTAACATCTGTTTTTCTTCACTCGTCAGTATGTTATGCAGTTTTTTAGTGGCTACTGAGGTTTTTGATTGCCCTGTATTTTTAATACGTCTAAGCTTTTGCCTTCTATCCTGAAGACGTCTATCCAGTTTTGGCCATAGCAAATAGTTCTGCTTAATCGCCTTAAGCCAGTCAGCACTACCAAATGGATACGCTATAATACGTCGTTCCTTTGAACGACGTTCAGACTGACGATTGCCTTTTTGCCTAGAATCATATGTATTCATTGAATTAACAGAAAAATAATATATTGTATTCAGCTGATTTAATTAGTTTTAAAATAAAACACAAATATACATGGCCATGAGCTTACCACAAGTTTCTTCTACCAGGCTTACTTAAGATACCATCCGTAGGCCTTGGAGAAAGTATCAGGCCACCAATACAGATATTGCAACCTGCAGCTGATAAAAGTCCTGTAAATTTCTGACTCTGCATTGAAGATATTATGTGATTTGATGGAATAAAGTTACTAACCTTAATACTTAGTGCTTGATAACGAAGAGAAGTTCCTCCTATAAATAAGCTGTTAGTTACGTTAAAATACCCCTTTTTCATCAAAACATCAGTCTTATGTCAAATAAAATAGTCTTAATTCTATTTTGCTGTTTTCTATCCGCTTGTGCAACTAGTCCAACTGGTAGATCACAATTTATTTACATGCCTGACTCACAATTAAATCAAATGGGGCTGCAGGCTTTTGATAATTTAAAAACTAAAAAACCACTCAGTAAAAACAGTCGATATAACCAATTTGCCGCCTGTATTGCCGAAGCCATTACTCATGAAACGGGAGGAGATTGGGAAGTAGTCGTGTTTGAAGATGACTCTTTAAATGCTTTTGCATTACCGGGTAATAAAATTGGCGTTCATACCGGCCTAATTAAAATGGTTGAAAATCAAGACCAGCTTGCAACTGTTATTGGCCATGAAGTAGGTCATGTTCTTGCCAGGCACAGCAATGAACGTATGTCTCAAAAAACGGCTATTAACCAGGGGGTTGCCCTTATATCCGCAGTTAGCAGCCCAACCTCAGCTTTAGGTCAACTTGCAGTCAGTTCACTGGGTATCGGCGCCCAATACGGTATTATTTTACCTTTCAGCAGAACACATGAAAGTGAAGCCGATATTATTGGCTTGGATTTAATGGCCAAAGCCGGTTTTGATCCAAGGCAAAGCATCAACTTATGGAAAAAAATGGATCAGGCTGGTAAAGCTCAACAACCCGCGGAATTCATGTCTACTCATCCTTCACACGATACCCGTATCAAAGATTTATCTGAGCATATGTCAAAAGCCATGCAGTTTTATCAACAAGCCCAATCAATTGGCAAAAGACCTCGTTGTACTAAATAACCTTGATTAAATGAACCCAAATTTAGAATTGTTACATCCTTATCCTTTTGAAAAGCTCAACCAACTAAAACAGGGGATAACACCAATAGACAAATCACATATTGCTTTATCTATAGGCGAACCCAAACATACTACACCTGCTTTTATACATGAGGAACTAACTAAGCAATTACAGGGTATGGCTAACTACCCAACGACCAAGGGCATACCTGAACTCAGGATAGCCATAGCTGACTGGATAAGACAACGCTTTAATATTCCAGAAAAAAATATAGCAGCAGAGAATCAAGTTTTACCTGTCAGTGGCACCCGTGAGGCTTTATTTTCTTTTGCTCAAGCAGTTGTTGACTCGTCTGTACCTGATGCCATCGTCATCATGCCAAATCCGTTTTATCAAATTTACGAGGGTGCCGCTCTCCTGGCTGGCGCTGAACCTTATTATCTGAATACTACAGAAGAAACAGCATATTTACCCGACTTTGACTCTGTCCCTGATGAGATATGGCAACGTTGTCAACTGCTTTTCATCTGTTCACCAGGTAATCCTACAGGTAATGTTATTTCATGCAATCAACAGCAAAAACTGATCCGCTTAGCTGAAAAACATGACTTTATCATTGCTTCAGATGAATGCTACACAGAAATATATGATGATGAGAATAATCCACCACAGGGGTTATTAGAAACAGCTTATAGCATGGGGAATACTTCATTTCAACGCTGTGTAATGTTTCAAAGTCTATCTAAACGCTCCAATGCACCCGGCTTAAGGTCTGGTTTTATAGCAGGCGATGCTGAAATATTAAAAAAATATTTTCAGTACAGAACATACCAAGGTTGCGCCCTTCCACTACCCACTCAATACGCAAGTGCTGCCGCATGGAAAGATGAACAACATGTCAAAGAAAACAGAATTTTATATAGACAAAAATTTACTGCTTTTATAGATATATTGGCGAATGTTTGTAGCATCAATAAACCACCCGCAAGCTTTTATATCTGGCTCAAAACACCTATTGACGACACTGCCTTTGCTGAACAGTTATTTCGCCAAGAAAATATAACCGTCTTGCCAGGCAGTTTTTTATCCCGTGACGCCAATGGTATCAACCCTGGAAAAAATCATGTCAGAATCGCTTTAGTTGCACCTGTAGAAGAATGTATAGAAGCCGCAAATCGAATTAAAAATTTCATTAACACATTAAACTAAAAATATATGTCAAACCTAGAAAACATTATTAACGAAGCATTTGAAAACCGTGGTGACATTTCACCAACAACCGTTTCTGCTGAAATCCGCTCAGCCGTTGAAGAAGCAATTAACATGCTAGATGCGGGTACAGCCCGTGTTGCAGAAAAAACCACCGGCGAATGGGTCGTTAATCAATGGTTAAAAAAAGCCGTTTTACTTTCTTTCAGAATCAATGAAAACCGCGTTATTGAAGGTGGCAATACCCGTTATTACGATAAAGTAGAAGCTAAATTTTCTACACACTCACCTGAGGATTTTGTTAAAGGCGGTGTTCGTGTTGTCCCCAACGCAGTCGCTCGTCACGGTTCTTACATCGCACCGGGTGCGGTGTTAATGCCTTCTTTTGTCAACATTGGTGGCTACGTAGACAGCGGCACTATGGTTGATACCTGGGCATCTGTAGGTTCTTGTGCACAAATTGGTAAAAACGTGCATTTATCCGGTGGTGTAGGTATTGGTGGTGTATTAGAGCCATTACAAGCAGGCCCAACCATTATTGAAGATAACTGCTTTATCGGCGCACGTTCAGAAATTGTTGAAGGCGTAGTTGTTGAAGAAGGTGCAGTTATTTCAATGGGTGTTTACATTGGTCAAAGCACAAAAATATTTAATCGTATGACGAATGAAATTATCTACGGCCGTGTTCCAGCAGGTTCTGTTGTTGTGCCTGGTAACTTGCCTTCTAAAGATGGTACCTACAGCTTATACTGTGCAGTCATCATCAAACAGGTAGATGAAAGAACGCGTAGTAAAACAGGGCTTAACGAATTGTTACGTGATTAATTTGGATATTTGCTCCCACTCGCAAAGAGTGGGAAGTAATGCTTCTATATCAGTTTACAGTCATAACACTCGAATTTACTATCATAACTAATGATAGTAAATTTATTGGCTAATGCTTGCGAAATAATCATTCGGTCGAATGGGTCTTTATTATGAAGTTGAAGTCCTCCAAGTTGTATCGCATCAACACCGTTAAAGCTTAGTACTTCTAACCCCATATTTTCAGTCATTACCATAATATCAAAATTAAAATTCAACTTTCCAATTAATTTTTTTATCATCAATTCAGCAATACTCATAGAGCTTAAGAAAATTGTATTAGCCGTATTTTCTATATAACACATATGCTTTGATTTTATACGAGATGGCTCATTTAGCAGCCATAAAAAAAACATGCGTATCAATAATAATATTCATATTTTTCTAACTTCCGTAAAATATTTTATTATTCTCTACGGACTCTTCATCAAAATCATCAGGAATATTTAACTTACCTTTTAATTGCCCAAAAACCCTTTTTTTAGGCTGTTCTTGGTATGGAACTATCATGGCAATTTTTTTATGTTTTTTCCCAAATTCAATAACAAAGGTTTCACCATCCTTATGAACACGCTCTAATACGGAAGAAAACTCAGATTTTAATTGGCCTACTTGAATTGTTTGCATGTTTTCTACTTATTCGTTATTAACGATTGTTGCTTTATTGCATAAGTTGTCAAGTTAGCGGTTTTTTTATAAGCCTCGACAAGAACAGGGCAATAAAGACGATATATTTATTAACAAAACAGACGTTAACACATTATTTACCCATCTCGTCGCATGATTGAAATTTCTGCTTTGTTTAGTATATCTAACACAAAAATATCAACACCTTCATCATAGAAAAATCAGTTGAGAACGGATTTTGTGGAAAATCTGGGCGAGACAGAAAAATGCTCCTGCATTTTCTGCATTCAATACATATATGGACCCACCCCGTTTTGCAAGATATTTAATCATTGATGAGAGAGAAAATCATTGCTCTCATATATTCGGCCTGTTTATGGAAGTATTTGACTTCCTGGCCCTGATGGTTATCTGCGCTCATACTCCTCATCATCCATACGGCCTATTATGGCCAATGTATTAAACAGGTTCTGAATGAGCCGGTCTGACCTATCTCGCCATCAGATCAAATTATCTTTTGCAACTATTGAAAGGGGTTCTTTTTTTGCCTGGCTAAAATTCAATTCAACCAACTATCAAACTATTTATTCATTAAACAGGGACTCTGTAAGTTTCT
>JAKIUK010000018.1 GCA_021647585.1 Methylococcaceae bacterium | reverse complement strand
GAATTCGTTTTTGCATTCGTGTGATAGCTCTGGCTCATATTAATTCCTTTGTGGTGAAAGTTTTAATATGTTATCAGGGCTGTCCTTTATTTTTTAATCATCAGGTATAACGTGGTGAAACTATACAGTTACGTAGCTGGCTATGCGTCTGTTCCCACGCCTTGAATACAAATAAAAATCCTGCACAATCTGGGTAGGTTATTTATTGCCAGCTGCCTTATTCTTGCCCAACCGGCTATCTTATGAGGGAAAATTTTCAATTTATTTTGAGAACGTTCCTTAGGTATTTTGAATTACTATATTAGGAAATTTACTGCTGTAATCTTTCCCTTTTAATGCCAGTTTGGCAGCCATCTTACGAGCAATTGTTTTATAGATTTCAGTGGGGCGACCCTCTGGATCAGCAACGACAGTGGGTCTGCCGGAATCAGAAAATTCACGAATCTTTATATCCAATGGCAGAGAGCCTAAAAGTTCAATATCATTTTTTTTAGCCATAGTCTCACCACCACCTTGTCCAAAAATAGCTTCTTCATGTCCACAATTACTGCAAATATGCATGCTCATATTTTCAACCAGACCCAGCACAGGTACATTGACTTTTTCAAACATGCCTAAGCCACGTTGGGCGTCGATCAAAGCAATATCTTGAGGCGTAGTGACAATAACAGCACCCGTCACAGGAATTTGCTGTGCAAGTGTTAATTGAATGTCTCCAGTGCCCGGTGGTAAATCCACAATCAGATAATCAACATTATCCCAATTGGTATCTTTTAATAGCTGTTGTAAAGCATTGGTTACCATAGGGCCACGCCAAATCATGGGTTGGTCTTCTTCAATCAGGTACCCTATTGAAATAGTTTGAACCCCGAATGAAATTTTGGGATTCATGGATTTGCCATCCTCACTTTCGGGGTATCCAGATAAACCCAGCATGGTTGGAATGCTGGGGCCATAAATATCCGCATCAAGAATACCCACATTGGCGCCTTCGGAAGCTAGGGCTAATGCCAAATTTACTGAGGTTGTAGACTTTCCTACTCCGCCTTTACCCGAAGCAATAGCAATAATGTTTTTTACATTGGGGATAGGTTGCAAAGTTTGTTGAACACTGTGTGAAATGATATTGACAGCCACAATGACATTAATTTTTCTAACCCCGGCGAGTTGTAGTAATTTTTCTTCAACCGCAGTTTGTAGTTCTTTCAGGTAACTTTTAGCAGGATAACCCAGCTCAATATTTACACTGACATTAGCTCCTTCTATAGCGATATTTTTGACTGATTTGGCAGATACCAGATCGGTTTCTACGTTGGGGTCAATTAAGGATTTAAGCAGGTTTTCCACATCTGCTTTAGTGATATCTGTCATGTAATACTCCGGTAGAATTAAAAATAATAACCTAGTGTTTAAGTCGGGATATAGTGTCGATAAAGTATAATATCAAGAGTGTAAGGCAAGTAAAATGAGAATAGGAATTATAGTTGGCATTTAAGCGTATAAGATCAGTGGGTAAAAGGATGTTATCTTATGTGAAAAGTACCTGGACATATTAGAAAAATAACAATCTTACCTTAACGTCCTATCCGATATAATATTGTTTAGGATTATGTAACTTCTCATTATCTATGGACTGCTACAATACATAAAAATGCAGAGTAAAAGAATAGGAATAAAAACTACTGATCTCTTTCGTTATTTAGTCATATCCCTTAAGTATCTCAGGATGGGTGACTTTAAGTCCAAGCAGCTTTATCGTGTAAATCAAGCCAGTAACAATTGAATAATACAGGAATCTAAATGTTTAATAATCAAACAATACTCATTACAGGTGGAACAGGGTCGTTCGGAAAAAAATATACTCAAATGATTCTTGAGAAATACCAACCCAAAAAAATCATTATTTTTTCTCGTGATGAGCTGAAGCAGTTTGAAATGCAACAATACTATAATGATTCTTGTATGCGTTATTTTATAGGTGATGTGCGAGATGCCAGTCGTGTTCTTGAGGCAACGGAAGGCGTGGATTTTGTTATTCATGCAGCGGCTATGAAGCAAGTACCTGCGGCTGAGTATAATCCTATGGAATGCATTAAAACCAATATCCATGGCGCTGAAAATGTTATCAAGGCTGCCATTAAAAATAATGTTAAGAAAATCATTGCGCTTTCAACAGATAAAGCGGCTAATCCAATTAATCTATATGGTGCAACCAAGTTGGCATCAGATAAATTATTTGTAGCGGCAAATAATATGGTTGGTGAAAGAAAAACTCGCTTTTCTGTTGTACGTTATGGCAATGTCGTAGGATCTCGTGGGTCTGTTGTGCCATTCTTTAGAAAGTTAATCGCTGATGGAGCAACAGAATTACCGATTACGCATGCTGATATGACGCGTTTTATGATTACTCTGCGCCAGGGTGTGGAGTTTGTGCTTAAAGACTTTGAACGTATGCAAGGTGGAGAGATTTTTATACCAAAAATTTCTTCTATGTACATGACTGAGTTGGCAAAAGCGATAGCGCCAAATTTGCCTCAAAAAATAGTTGGAATTCGTCCAGGGGAAAAATTACATGAAATCATGTGTCCAGCAGATGATAGCCATTTGACCCTGGAGTTTCAGGATCATTATGTTATTTGCCCGACTATCCAGTTTGCATATCATTCAGATTTTAGCCAAAATAAAATTGCCGAACAAGGCCGTCCTGTAGCGCAAGGTTTTGAATATAATTCAGGTAATAATGAACACTGGTTATCACATGAAGACCTGCTTAAAATGGCAGAAGATGTAGACCCAATGTGAGAAAAGAACTGGGTACGCGACTGTTAAATATTGCACTCCGCGGATTATCCATGGGGAGTCGTTTTCTGTTGATTTTTGCTCTGGCAAAACTACTAAGTCCAACAGAACTTGGTTCGTTTGGACTGATGATGGCAACTGTTTCGATTAGCGTGTTAATTGTTGGCGCTGATTACTACACCTATTCACAGCGCGAATTATTAGCAAGACCCGCTGAGCAATGGTCGTTTGTAATTCAACATCAAATGAAAGCTCAGCTTGTGTTGTATTCAGTATTACTGCCTGTACAGCTGCTTATCTTTATATTTGGGTTAATTGATTGGCAATATATGCTGTGGTTTTTTACATTGTTAATTTTGGATCATATAGCTCAAGAAATTAACAGGCTATTAGTTGCAATGCATAAACAGCTGATAGCGAGCTTTGTCTTGTTTATTAGAATGGGTAGCTGGGTTTTAGTGATAATTCCTCTGATGTATTTTTATGAGCAATACCAGAACCTCACATCGTTGTATTTTTCCTGGATGATCGGTAGTACCTTGGCTATAACAATGGGTGGGTTGGCAATTAAGCAGGCTCTACCCGTTTGGAACAAAGAACCGACTGATTTTAAATGGTTAAAAAAAGGTTTTAAAGTTGGCGGCTTATTTCTGTTAGCTACAATTTGTTTTAAAGGTCTGCTTACATTTGATAGATATGCTGTGGAGGCATTTAGTTCTGCTGAAACACTGGGCGTGTATGTTTTTTATATTGGAATTATTATGGGCGTTTTTACTTTTTTAGACCCCGCTGTTTTTTCATTTTTATATCCAAGAATGTTACAGAGTTACCAAATGCAAGAAAAAGATAAATTCCAAAAAACATTCAGAGAACTTGTTTTTTCAACCCTAATAATAAGTGCATTATTGGCAGTTTCTTTATGGTTTTTGATGCCCTTCATCATTGGATGGGTTGATAAACTAATTTATGCAGAGTATTTGGATAGTTTGATTTTCTTAATTCCAGTGGGCTTTATTTATGCTGTAGGGTACATACCTCATTATGCACTTTATGCGATGAAAGAGGATAAATGGATTATTTCAGCACATATTTCAGCGATAATCGTGTTTTTTTCTTCACTTGCAGTGTTTCAATTGAAGAATAGTATTCAAACAGTAGCATCAGCGTTACTATTCGCATTTAGTTGGATGGCAATAGTAAAAATAGTTGGATATAGTGTGACTAAGCAAAATTCAACGTTACTTAAAGGTAGTTAGACATTGATACCCTACGGCAGGCAAGAGATAAATCAAACCGATATTGATTCGGTCATTGAGGTTCTAAAATCAGATTTTTTAACGCAGGGTCCGCAAGTACCATTGTTTGAAAAAACAGTGGCTAACTATTGCAGTGCTGAGTTTGGTGTTGCTGTAAATAGCGCAACATCAGCCTTGCATATAGCTTGTCTTGCACTTGGTCTGGATGAAGGTGACTGGCTTTGGACAAGCCCCAATACATTTGTAGCATCTGCAAACTGTGGCTTGTATTGTGGTGCGCAAGTTGATTTTGTCGATATTGATCCGCAAACTTATAACCTATGTGCTGACGCTTTAGAACATAAGCTGATAAAAGCAAAGCAGGAAAATAAGCTTCCGAAAATCGTAATACCCGTGCATTTTTCCGGTCAGTCATGTGATATGAGACGCATTCATTTGTTAAGCCAGGAATATGGTTTTAAGATAATTGAAGATGCCAGTCATGCAATTGGCGGAAAATATCTGAATCATTCTATAGGTGGATGCCAATATTCAGATATTACCGTATTTAGCTTTCATCCAGTTAAAATCATCACCACTGCAGAGGGTGGCTTAGCAACTACAAATCAGTCGAGTTTGGCAGAAAAAATGCAATTATTGCGCAGCCATGGTGTAACTCGAGATTCAAAGTTAATGACCAAAGAAGCAGATGGCGGTTGGTACTATCAGCAAGTTGAGTTAGGTTTTAATTACCGAATGACAGAGCTTCAAGCTGCACTAGGTGTAAGTCAAATGCAAAGACTTGATGAGTTTGTTGCAAAGCGACACGAGTTACAACAACGTTATCATGAATTGTTAAAAGATATGCCGATTAAATTACCGTATCAATTTTTAGATAGTTATTCAGCGTTACACTTATATCCCATTCAGCTTGAATTAGAAAATATCACTAAATCCCATGCTCAAGTATTTGATGAACTCAGAGAAAAGGGCCTGGGTGTTAATCTGCACTATATACCGGTACATACTCAACCTTACTATCAAAATATGGGTTTTAAACAAGGTGATTTTCCACAGGCTGAACGTTATTACAGTAGGGCTATCAGTATTCCACTGTATCAGGGGTTAACTTTTGAACAACAAAAGCAAGTCGTTGCAGTTCTACAAAGGGTATTTCATTGAAACTTTGTGTTATTCCAGCGAGGGGAGGCAGTAAGCGCATTCCGGGCAAAAATATCAAAGCTTTTAATGGTAAACCCATGGTTGCTTATTCCATTGGTGCTGCGATGCAAAGCGGTTGTTTTGATAACATTATTGTCTCAACTGATGACCAGGAAATAGCCGAGATTGCCAAAAAGTATGGTGCGGAAGTGCCGTTTATACGTCCAGAAGAACTTGCGAATGATATGGCTGGAACTTTACCCGTCATAAAACACGCTATTGAATGGTTTGTACAATACGAATCGGCTCCCAGTGAAGTTTGTTGTCTATACGCAACGGCACCTTTTGTGCAAGCGCAAACATTACAAAAAGCTTATCGGCAATTACAAGATACAAAAGCAGAATATTGTTTCACGGTAACTAGTTTCCCATTCCCTATTCAAAGAGCGATTAAAGTTAACGCAGAAAACAGGGTTCAAATGTTCTATCCTGAGAAATTCAATGCTCGTTCTCAGGATTTAGAAGACGCTTATCATGATGCTGGACAATTTTATTGGGGGCAGGCAAAAGCTTTTTTGGCATTGAAGCCACTATTTTCTGAACATGCAAGTCCTTATGTGCTACCTAGGCACCTAGTGCAAGATATAGACACAGCAGAAGACTGGAAAAGAGCCGAATTGATGTATCAAGTGCTTACAAAGACGGGTGAACTTGAATGAAAGTGGCTATCCGTGCAGATGCATCTCTGCAAATCGGAACAGGGCATGTCATGCGATGTCTGACATTGGCAGAGGCACTAAGACAACAAGGAGATGAGGTTGAGTTTATTTGTCGTACCCACGAAGGAAATTTGCTTGAAAGTATTCATCAACAGGGATTCAAGGCACATGAATTATGCCCAGCGGGAGAGGGACAGGCAAATGGAAATCTTAAAAAAGAAACCCTATATGGTGGGCTCTGGTTAGGTAGTACTCAAGAGCAGGATGCAGAGCATTGTAAAGCTATATTAGAGGTAATGAAGCCAGAATGGTTGATTGTTGATCACTATGCCATTGATCAAACGTGGCAAATATTGTTAAAAGGTAGCTATAAAAAACTCATGGTCATTGATGACCTGGCCGACAGAAAGCATCAATGTGATATATTGCTAGACCAGACATATGGTAGGAAACCGGCTGATTATATAGCCCTGGTACCAAAAGACTGTCAAATGCTATTGGGTTCACAATATGCGTTGTTAAGACCAGAGTTTGCTCAATGGCGAGAATACAGTTTGGAACGTAGAGCTAATCCAGAACTAAAAAAATTATTAATTACCATGGGTGGTGTCGATCCAGATAATGTGACTGGTCAAGTGCTAGATGCTCTTAAAACTTGTAATCTCTCAAAAGAAATATACATAACCGTGGTTATGGGAGCAATGGCACCGCATATTGTAACTTTAAAAAAACAAGCTGAAACGATGCCCTATAAAACAGAAATTATGGCTAATGTCAGCAATATGGCTGAAATCATGGCAAAAACCGATTTAGCCATTGGAGCTGCTGGAGGAACTACTTGGGAGCTATGTTGCTTAGGTTTGCCCGCCCTTATTGTGATGGTTGCAGACAATCAAAGAAACATTATAAGCCTGCTTACCAATCTATATATTGCTTTAACAGTAGACAAGGAAAATGTGAGAAACGGAATGAAAGAGATTGAAACGCTGTCAAAAAAAACGCTGTTAACCTTATCCAAAAATGCTGCAAAAATTTTGGATGGTCGTGGTGTTGCTAGAGTGACACAGTGTATGCAGGATCTAAATTAAGTGAATACATGCTTAAGAGATATTAAGTTAGCAGACCTTTCTATTATTAGAAGTTGGCGTAATCACACAGAAATTAATCGCTACATGTTCTCTCAACATGAAATTAATCAAGAAGAGCACCTGGCCTGGTTTGAAATGAGTCAACAAAATACACTTAGAACATTAAATGTCTATGAAGAAAATGGTGACATAAAAGGCTTTTTGCAGCTACAAAAAAAATCACAAGAGAGTAATGTTTATGAGTGGGGATTTTATATTTGCCCAGAAGCAATTCGTGGTATCGGAACTAAAATGGCTAAACTCGCACTAAAAAAAATTTTTATAGACATGAGGGGTAGTAAAGTATTTGGTGAGGTTTTAGCATTTAACTTACCATCAATAAAGCTACATCAAAAACTCGGTTTTTATCAGGAAGGTTTACTTAGACAACATCATTATTTGAATGATCAATATTATGATGTTCATTGCTTTGGTTTGTTAAAATCAGAATGGTTAAAAATGCCAGAAAATAAAATATATTAAAAGGGATTAATGTGTTAAAAAATAAAAAACTTTCAATTAATGGCAGGGAAATAGGTGAAGAGTTTTCACCCTATATGATTGCAGAAATGTCAGCCAATCACAATGGAGATATAGAAAATGCTTACAAAATTATTGAAATGGCAAAAAATGCAGGGGCAGATGCGGTAAAGCTTCAAACCTATAAGCCAAATACCATAACTATTGATATGAAGACGCCAGAATTTATGATTGAAGGCGGTTTATGGGATGGTCAAAGCCTTTATGATCTTTACCAAAGTGCCTATATGCCGTGGGAATGGCATAAGCCATTGTTTGAACATGCTAAAAATCTTGGTATTTCTATTTTTAGTTCGCCATTTGACAATACTGCAGTCGATTTATTGGAAGATCTAAATACTCCTGCTTATAAAATTGCTTCATTTGAAGCCGTTGATTTACCGCTTATAAAATATGTAGCACAAACTGGCAAGCCTATAATTATCTCGACTGGCATGGCGGATGCTGAAGAAATACAGGAAGCCATTGATGCTGCGAAAGAAGGAGGATGTCAAGAGTTGGCGATTTTGCATTGTGTCAGTGGTTATCCTGCACCGGCAGAAGATTACAATTTAAAAACAGTCAAAGATATGCAAACAAGATTTAATCTTCCTATCGGCCTATCTGATCATACGTTAGATAATACAACAGCGATAACCAGTGTTGCACTGGGTGCATGCATTATAGAAAAGCATGTTACATTAGATCGTTGTGGAGGTGGGCCAGATGATAGTTTTTCATTAGAAGCTGAAGAATTAAAAGCACTTTGTTCAGGCGCAAAAATAGCTTGGCAAGCATTAGGAAAAGTTGATTACGGCAGAAAGGCTAGTGAGGAAGGGAATGTTAAGTTCCGTCGTTCGTTGTATTTTGTTAAAGATGTTAAGGCAGGTGAAGTCATTACTGATAATCATGTAAAAAGTATCCGTCCCGGGTATGGTATAGCACCTAAATATCTCGAAAAAATAATTGGTAAAATCGCATTAAATGATATCCATCGAGGAACGCCTGTTAATAAAAATTTCTTGTTCTGAATATTATATTTCTGACGACGATTAATCAATTAAGACATTGTATAATAATGCTAAAGCACAATGATGTAGAACAAATTTTGCCTCCGATATTGAAATATCGACCCTATCTGACGGCTAATTTATATGGAGCCTTTAATGTTATTGAAAGCAAATATGATGTAAAACTTAACAGAATAGCATCTATTAGCTGGAGGCATGGATGGCGGATTGAGCGTGGTTTTTATAGTGATATTGCATCAATTGTTGAGGTGAGTGAGTGGCATTATGATACGCATCTGGTAACAAGTGAAGAAGAAGCGCAGATAGTTAATTTAAGTTCAAAAGATCTAGGGAGGGCCGTTGCTGTAGGATTACCCTATGCATATGTTTTGCGTAATGAAAATAGAATAAAAAGAAGAAAAGGTTCTCTTCTTATAATGCCACCACATGGAATTAATGAAGAGTACAGCTTCAAGAGTCCTTACCTGGAGAAAATACAGGTACAATCTGAAAAATTCTCATACATTTGTGTATGTATCAATGATGTAGATTTCAGAAAAGGAGAGATGAATCAACTATGTAATGAATATGGGCTGGATTATGTAAGAGGCGCAATAAGTAATGATAAGAATTCACTTTATCGCATAAGGAACTTGTTTGAATATTTTGAATATGTTACAACACCCGTTTTGGGTTCTCACATTGTTTATGCGGCTGCAACTGGAGCGAAAGTATCTGTATATTTGGAAGAAGATGATTGTTATATGATTGAAGACTATAATCTTCACCCATGGTATTGGCATTCAATGTGGTATACCAATCAATCAATTAAATTGAAGTTAATAAAGCATGAAATATATAAAAAAAAGTGGCCTTGGTTATATGTAACACCAGAAAGTGCTGAAACAAACATTGATTGGGGTTTAGCTGAGATAGGATATACTCAAACAGTGAATTTTGAGCAGCTGTTAAGCTATACAAGATTGACTTGGAGAAATGCGCTATTAGGAGTTAAAGCATTTTTTAGAAAGATTACCCAAAAAATTATTTTATTATTTTTAAATAGAAAACAAAGAATACTTGGGCACTAATGAGTATTTAATTTTTTCTTAAAAAATGTAGTGGTGAAGTCAAGTATGTACATATCAAATGATAGGTCTAAATGGGCCTCTCAAATAATAAAAAAATATAACCCTGAAGCCAGATCAATAATTGAACTAGGTTGTAACGATGGTGCTACTTTGCATGGATTAATGCAATTAGATACACTTTCACTAAATAAATTGCACGGTGTTGATTATAAAAACATTGCGGATAAGTTAATTAAAGACGAAGATTTTGTTGTTTGCGACCTTAATAGTGATGTAAGTGCTATAGCTGATTTAATTTATAATTCAGATGTAATTCTTATGTTAGATGTATTGGAGCATTTGTATTTTCCTGAAGAGTTTCTTTTAAAGATAAAAAAAATAAAGAGTAAGGAGTCTACACTCATCTTGAGTATGCCTAATTCCTCATCTGTAAGAATGTTGTTTTCGTGGTTAACAAATGATTTTCCTCGTGAAGATATTGGTTTTTTTGATCGTACCCACAGGTCGTGGTTTTCATTGAAAAGCATAAGTAATTTTTCTATTGAGCATTACGAAGTTATTGATGAAGGCTATATATACTCTAATAAGTTTTTGTATAGATTAATCCAATTTATTTATCCATCCAGATTTACATCTCAATTATATGTGGTGCTAAAGTAATTGGATTCTTAAGTCTTTGGACAGTGATATTCAAAAAGTTATAAAAAATTGACTGGGCAAGTATAAAGCTTATCTTACCGTTCAAGAAGTATCAAAAAAGGATTAAACCCAGTTATATACGGCGTTTAGTCAGTTGACGATTGAATTTAAAGTATAGCTTAATAGACAATTTTAAATCTTGCCAGCTATACAGAATTATTTATAGGGTCATTGCGGATGAACATTCACAGCAGTTAATCCTTTAGGTCCTGATTCGATATCAAATTCCACGGTCTGACCTGCAGTCAATTTTTTAAATCCGTCACCCATGACGACGGAATAATGTACGAAAACATCTTCGTCACCTTCAGCTGGCTCAATAAAACCAAAACCTTTAGTGTTGTTAAACCATTTTACAATGCCTGTGGCCATAAGAATACTCCTAACTATGAAACTCTGGTTACCCTGAGGGGGGTCAAAATCTAAAACAGATGCGTTACTGGTTCTACGTCACTACAGCAACTAATTGATTGGATATTATTGTACTGCTATTTATTAAGTAATGCTATGAGCAGCTCTAGTTTTTTAGTTCAGCCTTTATCCGTTGGTAAAATTATAATGCATCTAGCTTGAAAACTATTCTGCAATTCCCCATGTTAGGGTTAACTAATTATATTTATTTTAGGGGTACGCAATATGCGAATGGATAAATTAACAAGCAAGTTTCAACAAGCATTGGCTGAGGCACAAAGTTTGGCTTTAGGTAAAGACCAGCAATTTATAGAGCCAGCACATGTAATGCTTGCGCTACTGGATCAGGAAGGTGGAAGTATCAAGCCGTTGTTGATTCAAATTGCTGTGAACGTTATTGCCATGAGAACAGAAATTGTTCAAGAGATTGATAAACTTGCTACTGTCTCAGGTACAGGTGGGGATGTTCAATTATCTAATGAATTATCACGGATGTTAAATTTAACAGATAAATTTGCTCAGCAACGCCAGGATAATTTTATTTCCAGTGAGTTGTTTTTATTAGCAGCTTGTGAAGCTAAAGGTGCGTTACAAGCGTTGTTGAAAAAATATGGTGTTAATAAGCAGGGAGTAACACAAGCGATTGAAAATATGCGAGGTGGACAGTCTGTTGATGATGCTAATGCAGAAGATCAACGACAGGCTTTACAGAAATATACCACTAATCTGACTGAAAGAGCTGAGCAAGGTAAGCTGGATCCAGTAATTGGTAGGGATGATGAAATTCGACGTACTATTCAGGTCTTACAACGTAGAACCAAAAATAATCCGGTACTAATTGGTGAGCCTGGGGTGGGTAAAACCGCAATTGTAGAAGGTTTGGCGCAACGCATTGTAAATGGCGAAGTACCCGAAGGAATTAAAGGTAAACAGCTACTGTCTCTGGATATGGCGGCATTAATTGCAGGTGCGAAATTTCGTGGTGAATTTGAAGAACGGTTAAAAGCTGTATTAAATGATGTAGCCAAGCAGGAAGGGCAAATTATTCTTTTTATTGACGAATTACATACTATGGTTGGAGCGGGTAAAGCAGAAGGTGCAATGGATGCTGGCAATATGTTAAAACCAGCGCTGGCCAGAGGTGAATTGCATTGTGTAGGTGCGACAACTCTGGATGAATACCGTAAGTATATAGAAAAAGATGCAGCTTTAGAGCGTCGATTTCAAAAAGTACAGGTCAATGAGCCGACAGTTGAAGATACCGTTGCCATACTACGCGGTTTAAAAGAACGTTACGAAGTACATCATGGTGTTGATATTACTGACCCTGCAATTGTTGCTGCAGCATCATTATCACATCGTTATATCTCAGACAGACAGTTGCCGGATAAAGCGATTGATTTGATTGATGAAGCGGGCAGTCGAATTCGTATGGAAATGGATTCCAAGCCTGAAGTAATGGATAAGCTGGACAGGCGTTTGATTCAATTAAAAATTGAACGCGAAGCGATGAAAAAAGATTCCGATAAAGCTTCGAAAAAAAGACTTAAAACATTGGAAGCAGAAATTTCAGAATTGGAAAAAGAATATTCTGATCTGGAAGAGATATGGAAAGCGGAAAAAGCTGCTTTACAAGGCTCGGCTTCTATTAAAGAACAGCTGGAGCAGGCGAGATTTAAGCTTGAAGCTGCCAGTCGATCTAATGATTTGACGTTGATGTCAGAATTACAATATGGAGAAATTCCAAAGCTAGAAAAAGAGCTGGATCTAGCCTCACAGGCAGAAATGCAGGATATGACTTTGTTGCGAAATAAAGTCACAGATGAAGAAATCGCCGAAGTGGTTTCTAAATGGACAGGAATTCCAGTTTCTAAAATGATGGAAGGTGAAAGAGACAAGCTATTAAGAATGGAATCTGAACTGGGTCAAAGGGTAATTGGGCAACAAGAAGCATTAAAGGCAGTGAGTAATGCCATTCGCCGTTCAAGAGCCGGGCTATCTGATCCAAACCGCCCTAATGGTTCTTTTTTGTTTCTAGGTCCAACAGGTGTTGGTAAAACAGAGTTGTGTAAGGCGTTGGCTGCATTTTTGTTTGATACAGAAGAAGCCATGGTTCGTATAGACATGTCTGAGTTTATGGAAAAACACTCAGTAGCCAGGTTGATTGGTGCACCTCCAGGCTATGTAGGTTATGAAGAAGGAGGTTATCTGACTGAGGCTGTGCGCAGAAAGCCTTATTCCGTAATTTTAATGGATGAGATAGAAAAAGCGCATCCTGATGTTTTTAATGTATTGTTGCAAGTATTAGATGATGGCCGTTTAACGGATGGACAAGGAAGAACAGTTGATTTCAGAAATACGGTGATAGTGATGACTTCCAATCTAGGGTCTGATCGAATTCAGGAATTGGCCGGAGATGAGAATTATGAGGAGATGAAAGCAGCGGTCATGGGGATTGTTGGTTTACAATTTCGACCAGAGTTTATTAATAGAATTGATGAGTCAGTAGTATTTCATCCATTAGAGAAAGAGCAAATCAGGTCAATTGCAACGATTCAGATTGAATATTTGAAACGTCGCTTACAGGAAAAAGAAATTGGCCTTGAAATAACTGAGCAGGCGCTAGATCTAATAGGCGAAGCAGGGTTTGACCCGGTTTATGGGGCTAGACCGCTTAAAAGAGCTATTCAAAACCAACTGGAAAATCCATTGGCTAATGAAATTTTGGCAGGTAATTTTGTAGCAGGTGACAGTATAAAAATAGATATGCAAGATGGGAAACTAACATTTTACAAATAAAAAAATTAACTTTATAAATTGATTTACTTAAGCTATATAACGAGTGTTTTTTATGATAATAAACGCCGGACTTCAATGGATTTTTAACTGTTTTTTCTTGTGTTTGATATTTGAACAAAAGATTAACATGAAACTAATAGGGTAATAGTCTTATAATAGTATTATCTCTATATCCCTGTTCTGTCTAACTATTTAAAAATTCAGTATCAATCAGGCCGGAGATGAGAATGATAGATTTGTTATGTGATATTATTTTCAATAATGAATCTTTAAACTTTTAATTATTAGAGGAGTTTCCGGCTATGGGAACAGCAAAATTTTTGTCGGTTTTTACACCAGCCACAGATGAACAGAGAAAAGCAAATTTTGAGGATTATTGGGAATTTACTCAACAACATGGTGGTGAACTTTTTGAGGATGATAAAGACCTGGCAAAAAAACGTGCGCGACTGAAACATTTTCAGGACAATCCTGTAACACTTCGTAATCCATTGACTGATCCTGACGCATTTTATCGAAATTATGTGGAAATGCAGGATGACCCCAAGTCTTTAGACCGTATGACTTTGATGCTGACAGGGATATACAAATTTGCCCGTCATGAATGGGTAGGTATTAAAGGCGCCTGGGATTCAGTACCTGATATGGCAAACTCACATACCGTAGAAGATAAAATAAGCCGTGTGCATTTGGCAGAAGAATTTTGTCATGTACGTTTGTTTGATGAAATGTTACGTACTTGCGGACTGGATAAGGTTGAATGGGTGCCACTTGGGCCAATTAAAGAAAAAATTTATGAACAATTTCCAAAATTCCCTGGGTTTTTGATGGATACACCGGCATTTGTAACTGAGCTGATGGGAGTTACTTTTTATTGTCATTTACATGCATTATTTGATGAAGTGTTGGCTGATGAGCCTGAAGTTCGGGATCGTTTAAAAGAATTGCTGGATGAGATTACCATTGACGAAGTGGCGCATGTAGGACAAAGAAGAAACTTTATTGGTCCTATCGGTATGAAAATTTCAAAAGCACTGGTCAGCCCTTTTTACACTATGTTCTTTAATGACATTCCTGAAGTGGCTGAATTATTTGATGTTAAGAAAATGATTGAAGATGGTAGATCATTTGATTTCAATGAATTGCCAGAACATATGATTGAGCGCAGTTGGATACCTTCTTACTGTAGAGCATAGATGGTTGCCGTACCAGAGGCTTTAGGCTTTGTGGTACGGGGCTTTAGGTAGCTGGCAATAAATAACCTACCCAAGATTGTGCAGGATTTTTGTTTGTCTTCAAGACGCAATGTAGGGTACATAGCAGGCTATGTAACCAGGATTGCAACGCAGAAGATGAACAAAAAGACTAGCAAGATGGGTGGGTTATTTATTGCTAGTTGCCTTAGGTCAATTTTTTAAATATTTTTGATGCGATACAGCGACCGATTATAGGGCTGCTTGGTGTGACAGTATAGCCCTCAGTTACATCATAGAGGCATTTTAGGTTTTGCTGTTACAATTCTACGAGAAAAATCATCTTTTAAACAAGCGCTTCTTCTAATTCTGACGCTGCATCCATATCATCATCCCGATTGTATTCCACATTACATCTACGCATAACAAAATTTTATTCGTTGCTGCACTTCTTGAGTAATTACAAAAATACGATGTAAAGACCCTGTTAGTTTTGATGTACTGGGTTATGTAGTACAAACAGAGTTGATATATTTCCAGAACGCTTTGGAATGAATCTTATTGTTTTAATTACTTGCACTTATGAGTTGATTAAAAGTATCCTTAACAACATTTATTTTCAAATTATAAAGAGACCTATGACGAAAGTTAGCAACTTATTCACTGAGGCAAAAAAAGTGATCCCCGGCGGTGTTAATTCACCAGTTAGATCTTTTAGTGGTGTAGGCGGAACCCCTGTTTTTATTGATCATGCCAGTGGCTCATATATTTTTGACAGTAACAATAAACAATATATAGATTATGTGGGGTCGTGGGGACCTATGATTTTAGGACATGCGCACCCAGAAGTGATTAAAGTTGTCAAACTGGCTGCTGAAAAAGGACTGAGTTTTGGAGCGCCAACAGAAATTGAAACATTGATGGCCGCCAAAGTGTGTGAGTTGTTGCCATCAATAGATAAGGTGCGTATGGTCAGTTCAGGTACTGAAGCTACCATGAGTGCACTACGTTTGGCGCGAGGGTATACTGGCCGGGATAAAATTGTTAAATTTGAAGGCTGTTATCATGGCCATTCGGACTCATTATTAGTGAAAGCAGGATCGGGTGCATTAACTTTGGGAGTTCCTAGTTCACCAGGTGTCCCTGCTGCTGTTGCAGGCGATACCATTACGCTGATTTATAATGACAGCGAGTCGGTTAAACAGGCATTTGCCGAAATAGGTGAACAAATAGCCTGTATTATTGTTGAACCCGTCGCCGGCAATATGAATTGTATTCCGCCTGTTCCCGGTTTCCTGGAAACATTGCGCCAAGTTTGTGATGAACATGGCAGTGTTTTAATTTTTGATGAAGTGATGACAGGATTTCGAGTTGGTTTACAGGGGGCGCAAGGCGTTTATAATGTAACGCCTGATTTGACAACACTGGGTAAAATTATTGGTGGTGGCATGCCGGTAGGAGCCTTTGGAGGAAAGCAGGAAATAATGGAGTACCTGGCACCACTAGGGCCTGTTTACCAGGCGGGTACACTTTCAGGCAATCCTGTGGCAATGGCGGCAGGTTTAAAAACACTAGAACTGATTTCTCAAACGGGTTTTTATGAAGCATTAACACAAAAAACACAGGATTTATTAACAGGGATGAAAGGAAAAGCCAATCAGGCGGGTGTATCTATTGCTGTAAACCAAGTAGGTGGTATGTTCGGTCTGTTTTTTTCGGAACAACCAGTGAGTTCTTTTTCACAAGTCATGCAATGCGATCAGGAATTGTTTAAACAGTTTTTTCATGGCATGTTGCAGCAAGGAGTATATCTGGCACCTTCAGCATTTGAAGCGGGCTTTGTTTCTGCAGCACATAGTGATGAGGATATTGAAAAAACACTGGATGCTGCCGAAATTGTTTTCAAGTCTTTAATTTAAAGGGCTGGACCGGTTAAAGCCGATCCTGCAAAAAAATGGAAAATAGTTTATTTCCTGCGTTAATAGTCGTAGTCACCTTTTTGTTGGCTGTTGTCATTATATTTTGGCGAGCAAAAAGGCGAGATGCCAAAAAGTATCAATTACAGATTACAGAGCAAGAAAATAATTTGAATCTAAAGGTAGAAGAATGTCAGCAACTTTTGTTAGAACTTGCTGTTGCGGAAGAAAAAATAAACCAACAGAAAAGCAGAGAATCTGATTATCAACTACTACAGACACAGTTAATTAGCAGTAAAACAGAAAATGCAGAGTTACAAACAAGGTTGCTCGAGCAGGATAAAAATGCAAAAGAAAAAATTGTGCTGCTACAAAACGCTGAAAATCAGTTAAAAATTCAATTTGAAAATTTAGCTAATAAAATCTTTGAAGACCGTAGCAAATATTTTTCTGAGCAAAATAAAACCAGTATGGAGCATATAGTCAGCCCAATTAAAACGCAATTAACGGACTTTAAAAAAAGAGTTGAGACGGTTTATGATAATGAAACCAAAGACCGGATTTCTTTACGTGAAGAAATTGTTTCATTACGCCGCGATACTGAAAAAATGAACCAAGAAGCTTTGAACCTTACCCGGGCATTAAAAGGAGACAATAAAGTCCAGGGAAACTGGGGGGAAATGATTCTGGAAAAAGTGCTGGAACAATCCGGACTGCGTAAAGGTATAGAGTATGAAACGCAAGGTGCTTTCAGGGATGGAGACAAGCAACTTTTTAAACCGGATGTTATTGTCAGATTGCCGGAAGATAAGGATGTGGTGATAGATTCAAAAGTATCTCTTCTGGCTTATGAGCAATATTGCTCAGCTGATGATGAGCAAGCACGTGTTAATGCGTTAAAAGCACATACTAAGGCCGTTAGAGATCATATTAAAGGTTTAAGTGATAAAGACTATTCCGGTCTTAAGGGATTACGCTCACTCGATTTTGTTTTGCTGTTTATGCCTATTGAAGCCGCTTTTATAGCAGCATTTCAGGCAGACGAAAGATTATTTACTGATGCTTTTGAACATAAAATTGTAGTGGTAACACCCACTACTCTATTAGCTACATTAAAAACGATAGAAAATATCTGGCGTTATGAGCGGCAGAATGAAAGTGCCAAAATGATTGCAGACAAAGCCGGATCGCTATACGACAAAATCAGAGGTTTTGTTGAAGACCTGGAAAAACTGGGTAATCAATTAAGCACAGCAAATAAAACTTATGATGGTGTGATGAACAAGCTGACCACAGGCAATGGAAATCTGGTGCGACAGGCCAGTAGCTTTGTCGATTTAGGGGTGAAAGTGAAAAAAACATTGCCTAAAAGTCTTACTGAGCAAGCGGGAGTGGAAAAGAGCTGACAATTCTTTTTAGCGTTGAGGCAATTGTTACCTATATTTTTTGTTTTTTGGTTTTAAAGAAAGGCGACTAGCGCCTACCAAGGCTAAAAGGATGAATGATCCTGGTGTAATAGCTGCTACAGCGACAGCAGCTGTCAATTTTAATTTATCCTGTCGACTCACTGTAGCTGACGAATTATTAGTAGCCACTGGGTATCTAAGTGCACCACATGACTGACAGAGAGGCGTTTGTTTATCTTCTTTTGAACCGCAAAATGAACAATTAGGCATGATACTTAACCTTATAAATAATGTATCTTCACGATACATTTAGACTTCGATAGTAGCATAATGGATAAAATTAGCAAATCTGTCCTTCTAATATCGTTTTATACCAAGAGCCACAAATTTCTTGTATTGAAGAACTTAATACATAAGCCTTTACCCTTGGATAAACCCTAGGTCATTCATGAATATTATCAACGGTGCCGAAAGCCCTGAAATCATTAATAGCCAATAGAAAACAGCTCCGAGCATTCTGTCAAGTTTAGTTGTATTGCCAAATAGTAAATCTGAATTAGCATACATAGAAGAAAGTGGGCTTTTTTCTAATTTACGACTCCATGACCGAGGGATGGCAAGAGCTTGCGCGACATTAATAATATCCCAACCGCTGACAAATTCCAAACCAAGTACATTCTTCGTCTTTGGGCTTTTTCTTAATTTTCTAACGGTCACTTGCCCAAAAATCACATATAAAATACATGCAAAAAACATGAAAATAGCAACAATGCCAAGCATTTGAGAGAATAAGCTCATTTATTTAAAGTTCTACCACGTTATGTTTGATTATTAGAGTATAAAAGGATAGCTTAGATATAATTATGCTAATCTAAAAAGTTTAATCTTTGATCTAAGGGAAGTTTTTATCCGAATAACCCAAGAGAGTCCAACATAACTAGCAAGACCATAGAAGAACCAGATATTACATAAATTACCCAGAATACTCTGGCTAAAATACGATCAAAACGAGTGGTGTTATCATATAAAATTTGGTAATCAGCAATTAAAACAGACAATTTTGAACGACTGAATTTATCTCTTAACCATTTGGGTGTAGATAATGCACCCGCCACATTAAATATATCCCATCCACTAACAAATTCCATTCCCAATCGATCTTTTGTAGCAGGGTTCTTTCTTAGCTTGCGAACTGTAACTTGTCCGAAGATTACATATAAAACCATAGTTAAGAAAATCCCCGCCATACCACATGCAAAAAGCAAGCTTTCAATGATCATAAAATTGAAATCCATTTCAATATGTCGTCATATAAATTGCCACTATTTTCTTTTACATAGTTATTCATTCCAATGGACGAAGCTGCTGCAACACCTGCTATAGCCAATCCAGCAACAACAGCAACCCATCCTACCGGAATTGCAACCATTAGAAGTGCCAAACCTCCGTTTACTGCTAAAGTGCCTGCAACAACACTAGCTGAAAAACTACTGGATTCAATAAATAAATCCCGCTCCCAATCACCTCCTGTTTGATAGCTATTATGAATATTACCGACTCGAGTACCAAAATCAATCACTGCAAGTCCATTACCTAGAAATTTTGCCTGCTTAGCAAATTTGACCAGATTACTGGCCTGCACTTGACTCATCACATTCAGTTTAACGGCAGTGCGACTGCTTTGGGCTATATGTCTGCCCCGTTCTACATCAGTTAACGGTGTCCCTCTTTTAGCCAGTGCACGCGAACGTTCGGTGACTATATTCAGTTCATGGCGATAATTACGTTGCATTTTTTCAAATGCCAGATCATTCAAAAAAACCGAATTTATCTAATATTGTCAACATAATGATACTGCTCCCTGCAACGTATAATAATGAATAAAATAATCTGGCCAAAATCCGGTCGAATTTGGTGGTATGTTTATAAAGTAAATCAGAATCAGCATATAAAAAAAATAAAGGTGTACCTTCCAGTTTATCATTGAGCCATTTTGGTAATGCTAAAGCCTTGGCAACATTAATTATATCCCAACCACTGACAAACTCGAGCCCTAGATGACTTTTAGTTTCTGGGTTTTTCCTCAATTTTCGAACTGTTATTTGTCCGAATAGAACAAACAATATCATGGCTAAAAAACAACTAATCAGACTAATAGAAAATATTAATGATTCCAGGTCATTCACTTTACTAGCCTCATTAATTGATCGTATTTAAATCCTGCTTTTTCTTTTACATAACTGTTTACAGCTATTGATACTCCAGCACTCCCAACAGCAACAGTGACTCCAGCTGCAATCAGACCAATCCAGCCGACAGGTGTTGCCAGCATAAGAAAGCCTAAAGATGCAGTGCCTACGTCCACTGCTACTATCCCTGCGGTAGCACTAATTGCAAAACTACTCGACTCAACAAACAACTCTTTTTCCCAATTTGCTCCAGCCTGATAACTATTGCGAATATTCCCTACCCGACTGCCAAAATCAATCACTACCAGGCCATTGCTCAATAATTTTGCCTGTTGACTGAATTTCATCAAATGACTGGCCTGCACCTGACTCATCACATTCAGTTTAACGGAAGTGCGACTGCTTTCGGCTATATGTCTGCCCCGTTCTACATCAGTTAACGGTGTCCCTCTTTTAGCCAGTGCACGCGAACGTTCGGTGACTATATTCAGTTCATGGCGATAATTACGTTGCATTTTTTCAAATGCCAGATTGACCCGGGTTTTTTCCAGGGGCACTGCCTGAGAATTGCTTTTAACCGCAGCACGGTAAGCTAACAATCGCTCCTGATAATGCTGGACAGCACCGGCAAACCCTTCTAGCCGTTTGGCATATACACTGGTTGCAGCACCTATCATTCCCAGATTGTAGTTATGCAATTTGGCAGTGACCTCAGCAATGGCCACTGTATTTTCTGCGCCTATCGCTTGCGCTATTTGGGTTAATTCTTTGGTTTGTGAGTGGGGCAGAGTAGACAGTTGATTATATATACCCCTATCTAACTCAGTAAGGGCATTTTCAATAATATAAGGTGAATAAGGTTTGATTATTGATGGTTTGGAATTATTTAAACCCAACAGGTCATTCATTTCAAGCTGATGTTGTGTTTGTAGTTGAGCTGGTGTTAAAGGTTGAGTACAAAATAGCAGTTCTGTCATCTGAGATCCCTTTCAATATTTAGCTGTATTTTTTAAGCCTATCTAACGCCCAGTGTAAATCGTTATAGAAATCATGTCTAGCCTTTTCCTTCGAAGCAGCAAGCTGAACAAGCCAAAAAGAAATGTTTTATAGTAAGAGTTAAACCATGAAAAATCAGTTGGATCACTGATTTTTCATGGTTTATTCAATTTAAAGAAAATATAATATTTCCCGATTGTAGGGTGTGAGTTACTCGTCCTTGTAATGTAACGCCCCAAAAAGGCGTATTGCGTCCTGCGCTTTTCCAGTTTTCCTTATTAACTGTCCAGCTCAGTGTTGGATTGAAAATACAAACATCGGCTGAAAACCCTGGAGTTAACTCTCCGCGTTGTATGCCTAAAATTTTTGCAGGTGTTTGAGTCAGTGCAGCAATTCCTTGCGATAGTGAAATAGCATGGTCCTGAACCAGGCGTAGTGTTAAAGGCAATAATGTTTCAAGAGAAGATATGCCTGCTTCTGTTTCGGGAAAGGCTCCGAGTTTTGCATCTAAATCATGGGGCTGGTGATCAGAACAAATTGCATCAATAGTACCATTTGCGAGACCTTCTCTTAAGCGCTGCTTGTCCTTTTCGGTGCGAAATGGAGGTAGCACATGATAATTGCTATTAAAGGGCTCTATATCATTTTCAGTTACATGTAGTTGATGAATAGCTACATCAGTAGTCACTTTAAGGCCGTATTTTTTTGCTTGCTGGATTTTGATGGCTGAGCTTTTACAGCTGATTTGACTGAAATGCAGTCTGCAACCCGTGAGTCTTGCTAATTCCAGACATTGTGCGACAGCTGTTGATTCTGATGCTTCCGGAATTCCCGGTAGGCCATAGCGAGTGGCAAAAATGCCCTCGTGAACACAGCCATGATTGCTAAGAGAGGGTTCGTCTGGATGATACATGACCAATAAATCATGGCTACTTGCATATTCCATGGCTCTACGTAGAACCATTAGGCTAGCCATCGGTGCCGATGCATTACTAACGGCTATGCAACCCGCCTGTTTTAGTGCAGACATTGAGCTAAGTTCACGGCCAGCAAGTTGCTGGGTTAAAGCGCCTATAGGATACACCTGGGTGTAGTTGGCTTTTTCAGACTTATCATATATCAGTTCCATAACGGCCTGGGTATCGATAACAGGACTGGTATCAGGTGGTATGCATAAAGAGGTGACGCCTGAACATGCCGCTGCGGCAGTTTCACTTCTCATAGTGCCTTTGTATGATTTACCTGGATCTCGTAGTCTCACACTGAGGTCAATAAAGCCAGGGCAAACAATGTTGTTTTCTGCATCAATAACGACATCCGCTGTAAAATTTGCAGGCCGATCAAAAATAGAAAGTATTTTTCCATCCGCGATATAAACAGCTCCCATTTTATCTATATTGTTTGCCGGATCAATAATATGACCATTTTTGATGTGTATTTTAGTCATGGTTATCTCCACTGCTCTGCATAGTCATAGCCATGATTGCCATACGCACTGCTATACCATTACTTACTTGTTGTAGAATCACCGATTGAGCACCATCGGCTATGCTTGATTCGATTTCGACTCCCCGGTTGATTGGTCCGGGGTGCATGACTATGGCATCAGGCTTGGCCATATTCAGCCTTTCTTCTGTGAGCCCAAAGCATTTAAAGTATTCTCTTTCGCTAGGAAGGAATGCTGAGGTCATGCGTTCTTTTTGCAAACGTAACATGATGATGACATCGGAATCGATTAAGCCTTCTTCAATATCGGAGAAGGCTGTCACGCCCATGCTTTCAACGTGGGATGGAAGTAATGTTTTAGGCGCTATGACTCTTATTTCTTTGGTTTCCAGTGTATTGAGGGCCTGAATTTGTGAACGGGCTACTCTGGAGTGCAATATATCGCCAATAATGGCAACCGTTAATTGTTTAAAATCCTGTTTGTGCTGGCGAATGGTAAACATATCCAGCATTGCCTGAGTTGGGTGAGCATGTTGTCCGTCACCCGCATTAATGACGCTGATATGAGCTGCGGTGTTTTGGGCAATAAAGTGGGCGGCACCACTAATGGCATGTCTGACTACAAACATATCAGCATGCATAGCTTCAAGGTTACGAATGGTATCCAGTAAACTTTCACCTTTTGATGTGGCAGAGGTTGCAATATTGATGCTGACTACATCTGCTGATAGTCTTGATGCTGCCAGCTCAAAAGTTGTGCGCGTTCTTGTACTATTTTCAAAGAAAAGATTTACAATCGTTTTTCCTCGTAACAACGGCACTTTTTTTACTTTTTGCGCAGACATGCCGGCAAATGATTCTGCCGTATCAAGTATTTCAGTCAATAATTCTTTGTCAAGTCCTTCAATCGATAAGAAATGTTTGAGTTTTCCTTCTCTATTGAGCTGCAGATTTGTCATCCTAAAAGCCTAAGTTAAGTGCTGTTTTTGTAGAAAAATGGGGCGGCATAAAATTTCTTTTGGGTAAATTCAACTAAGATATTTTATGCTGCAAGTTAATTTGTTTGTATGTTTTGTCACAAATAATAGAACCGGGGTCAGTGAGTTAAGCAGTAAATTATGAAACAAAGTTAAACCTAGAAAAATCAGTTGAACGCTAGGTTTGTGTGTAACTTGTTGTATATTAAATGGATCCAAAGTTTTTACCAGTCACTCGTTTTGTGGGATGAAGCCGCTTCACGATTTTGTGAAGAAATCTGAACGAAAAATCCTGTAGAATAGTGCCTGATAAGGACTATGGCCATTATCAACGCGCTATTCTTTGTCTTTTTCGCCCAGATTTTCCACAAAACTCGTGCTCAACTGATTTTTCTAGGTTAAATATAACATTCAATGTGTTATTTAGGTAACAAGCAATCAATGGGAATTATAAAAAAGTTTACCTGATTATCCATGAGCCTTCGCCATTTTGAAAAATGTAACCACACAGCCCTGTCATTCCTGCATTCTATTATCAGGAATCTATGTTTTGTATGAATAGATCCCCGATAAAAGATCCCGGGGGTGACGGTGTGCAAGGCACCACCGTTTTTCTCATCTATAAGGCAGAGACTCATGGGTAGTCAGGAAGTTTATGTTGTTGATGATTTCTGGTCGAAAGATTGAATATGAATGCCGAGAGGACTAGGGCCTGTCAGTTTAATTCTTTGTCCTGTGGGTAGTGTAATACAACAACCTGAGCAGTCTGGTTTAACAGGTATTTGTCGTCCGTCTCTCTCAATTAATACGCCTAAAACAACCTGGTTGGGGCGACCAAAATCAAAAATTTCATTTAATGCGGCACGTATGGTTCTGCCAGTGTAGAACACGTCATCAATGAGAATAATATTTCTTCCTTCAGTATGCGTTGGTAATTGGCTGGGTTTTACTTTAGGGTGCATACCAATTTGAGAGAAATCATCTCGATAAAAAGAAATGTCTATTACACCCAAAGGTTCCTGGATATCCAGGAGTTGATGCAATTTCTCAGCAATCCATGCACCACCGCTGTGTATCCCTATCATTAATGGATTTTTCAGTTGTCGAGACAAAATTAGAGATTTAAGATCTATTTCCAGTTTAGTGAGTAAGGTGGATATTTCCAGATTATTATGAGTCATGATTTTTTAAGGTTTAACCAGCTTTGTAAAATTAGCTGGGCTGCAAGTTGGTCCTGAACATCCCATAGTTTACCCGCACTGAGCTGAAGTTCGTCAAATAACATTTGCTTTGCTTCGAAGGTAGAAAAGGCTTCATCCATTTGATAGACAGGGAGATTGTACCGCCCTTCTAATTGTCTGCAGAATTTCAACATGCGGGGCGTAATAATGTTATCTGAACCATTGATTTGCTTTGAAATTCCAACAACCAGGCCAACAGGGGTCCATTCATTAATTAGTTGAGTAATTAATTCCCAGTTAGGTTGCTGGTTAATTGATCGCAGGGTTTGTAGAGGGCTGGCAATTGCTATAGTTGATTGTCCTACTGCCATGCCAATTTTTTTATTGCCAAAATCAAACCCCAGATAAGTATCCGTATGTTTGACAGCAAGAGGGTCTTGTTTAACCATGACCGGGAGGAGCAGTTAATCGGTTAATATCGATGCCCAGTTGGTCGGCAGCCGCCATCCAGCGTTGTTCTACTGGGAGCTTGTACAAAATGTCTTGTTCAAAAGGTGTATTTAACCAGGCATTGTTGATGATTTCATGCTCCAATTGACCTGCTCCCCAACCCGCATAACCCAGGGCAATAAGGTATTGGCTTGGACCTTGATCTTCAGCGATGGCTTCTAAAATATCGCGCGAGCTGGTTAAGGAGATAGTGTCAGAAATAGAAATCGATGAATCCCATGTGGTAGAATTTTTGTTGTGGATAATAAATCCTCTTTCTTGTTGTACCGGGCCTCCAGCAAAAACGGGAGTATCTGCAATCTGTTGAGAGGGTTTGTTTATGCCCATTTGCTCAAGAATATGTCCCAGATTCATCCCGGTACGCCTGTTAATCACAATAGCCAGTGCGCCTTCTGCATTATGCTGGCAGAGGTAGCTAACAGTATGAGAAAAGTTAGTATCGGCCAGATTAGGCATAGCGATTAAAAATTGGTTGTTCAGGTAGTGAGACGTAGTCATTGGTGTCCTTATTAGCGAGAGGTTATGCCTGATTGATCAGAAAACTTCCATACTCTGTGAATAATCAGCACATCAAGTTCTTTAAGTAATTCTCTGGGTAGGGCTGCATAGGGAGCGCCGAGTCTTACAATCCGTTTAGCATCATCATCAAGGGCTTTATTTCCAGATGATTTAGATATTCGCATGCTGTATATACTACCATCTGCGTTGATCCCTACGTCCATGGTTAATGAGCCTAAAAATCCCTTTTTTCTGGCAACAGCGGGGTAATTGTTGTTACCTGTGCGCTCAACTTTGCTGATCCAGTCTCTCATATATTGTGCAGCAACATACTTATGGGTACTTACTGAATTAACAAATTTGATTTTGGTTTTTTCTGAACTTTGCTGACTATTACGGATTTTTGTACCTAATTGAGCAATTTGTTTTTGCAGTGCCTCCATTGATAATTTAGGCCGTTTTTTTTCTGAAACGGGGGCTTGTTTTTTTGTTGTTGAAATTTTTTGTTTGGCCTTTAACTGGGTAAGTCTTCTTGGTTTTATTCTAGGTCTGCTTTGAGTTTCACTTTGTTGGTGTGCAGGGGGCTTAGTAGGGCTTTCCCCCCTGCTAGGCAGTTTTTGTTTGGGTGGTTCGGGGCGATTTGTTTCTTTGCCTGCTCCCAGCTGATTTTCTGGAGCGAGAAAGCTGGCTTTTTTAGGCGCTGTTTTTACCGGAGAATTAGCTAATGTGATTTCTATTTGTTTATTGACCTTTTGAGGTTGGGGGGGGGTGAAAGATATTGTCAGAAAAACAAAAGCATGGACAATTGCAGCAAGAAATAGAGCAATAAGTAGTGAATCACTTTCTGAAGTAGACGGGCGCGAAAATGAAAATATCTGTATATTTGGGGTCATATCTGAATTTTAGGACCTGGCTAAGGTATTTTCAATATGATCCATAAGTTGTGCACTAATATTAAGACCGAATTGTTGATCAAGCTCCTGAACGCAGGTTGGACTGGTGACATTGATTTCGGTTAAAAAGTCACCAATGACGTCGATACCAACAAAAACCAGCCCCTTTTTTTTCAATGTTGGGCCAACTTGATCGGCAATCCATAGGTCTCTCGCCGTAAGTTCACGGCCTTCAGCTCTACCTCCGGCAGCAAGATTGCCCCGGGTTTCGCCTTTAGTGGGTATACGCGCTAAAGCATAGGGTATGGGTTCACCATTTACCAATAAAATACGCTTGTCACCGTCTTTTATTTCAGGTAAATAACGTTGAGCCATGATGTAGCGTGTGGTGTATTCGGTCATCATCTCCAGAATAACATTGAGATTTGGATCGTTTTCACGAACATGAAAGATAGATGTTCCTCCCATGCCATCTAAAGGTTTTAAAATAATTTCTTTATGCTGTTGCAAAAAACGTTTGAACCGTAGTGGTTCCCTGGCAACCAAGGTATCAGCACAACACTGAGGGAACCAGGAGGTAAACAGTTTTTCGTTGGCATCCCTGAGAGATTGCGGTTTGTTAACGACATATGACCCTAAGCGTTCGGCTTGCTCCAAAAGATAAGTTGCATAGATGTATTCCTGATCAAAAGGCGGGTCTTTGCGCATAATAATGGTATCTAACTGTTCTAATGCAATATCTTGTTCATCAATAAACTGATACCAGCTGTTTTGGTCCCGTTGAACTTTTAACCGGCGAGTTCTTGCATAAGGACGGCCATTACTTAGATAAAGGTCATTGAGCTCCATGTAATGGAGTTCCCAATTTCGAGATTGTGCTTCCAGTAACATAGCAAAACTGGTATCTTTTTTTATGTTGATGAGTGCTATTGAATCCATCACCATGCCAAGTTTAATGCCCATTTAAATTCTCTGAATATTTTTGATAGGAGTGATTTTATCAAATTTATTTTAAAAATGTTATTTACCTTAAAAAGAATATTTGGTATAAAGGTCGGCTAATTTAGAAAACAGGCACCGACAGAGGTAATCATGTCCAAAATATGTCAAGTAACAGGTAAGCGTCCTGTTTCTGGAAATAACGTATCACACGCAAACAATAGAACTAAAAGACGATTTAATCCTAATCTGCATCATCACAGATTTTGGGTCGAAAGCGAAAATCGCTGGATTCGTTTGAGAGTTTCGGCTAAAGGAATGCGTATCATTGATAAAAAAGGTATTGATGCGGTACTTGTTGATATACGTAAATCTGGCGAAAAAGTCTAAGGAGACTGACAATGCGCGATAAAATAAAGTTAGTATCTAGTGAAGGTAACGGTCACTTCTATACCACAACTAAAAACAAACGAACCATGCCTGAGAAAATGGAGATCAAAAAATATGATCCTGTTGCTCGCAAGCACGTAATCTATAAAGAAGCAAAAATCAAATAATGATTTTTTTATTGGTCGGGTTCTGTGTGGAACCCGACCAAGTAAGCTTTTGTTAAATATTATAGAATTATGAATCTCCCCCCCCACCATTTTTTAAGCCATCTAAGATAGCTTTCATTTTTTCCGTTTGTTTGAATAAAACGCGATATTTTGTCTCCAGCTCAATTTTTTCTGCTGTCAAATTTTGAATCTTTTGTTTTAACTGCTGATTTTCTAATTGTAGGGAATTTTGTTGGTCATTTTTATCAGCTGAAGCTTCAGCTGAATCCTGAGTATTGTGTTCAAAGTCAGCGGTATCAGTAGACAGCGTTTCAAACCCGTCATCAATGGCAAATGCGGCTGGAGCTTCAGATGTGCTAAGTTGTTCTTGTTCCATTCCTCCTTCTATTATAAGCGCTTTGAATTTATGACGAAGCAGTAAAAAAGCGGCAGCTTCGCTGGTTTTTCCATTAGCACATACTACAATAACCGGTTTTTTCTTATTTAATGTTTTAAGCTGCATACGTAGTGAGAAAAACGGAGTATTGATGCTATCAGGCAAGTGATGTTTGTTATATTCATCAGGTGAGCGTACATCAATCAAAATAGCACCGTTGCTAAGTTTGTCTTCAATTTGGGCGTGACTGATATATTTGAGAGAAGGGTCTTTTATTAAAGAGATGAATTTATCTTTACTTAGTCTTAATAAGGTTATATCGGTGAGTGCTGTAATACTCACATTACGTGGTTCTCCAGAAAGTAAAGAATCTTCACCAAAGGTATCCTGGGTTCGCAGTTGTGCCAGTTTAATGTCTTTAGCGTTGGCTGAAGGTTTACGGGATATCAGGCAATGACCGTTTTTTATCAGATAATAATAATCACCTGGATCACCTTGTTTAATAATGGAATCACCTTTTTTAAACGCAACTTCATTGAGGCTTATTATGATCTGTTGCAAATTTGCAGGTGGTAATGCTCTAAAAATGGGGGACTTCAGTAATGTTGTCATCCAGTCATCATCATTATTTTCATCATCATCAGGTTCATCAATGACCATATAACTCGCACTCTCTTCATATGAAATGCTCGGAAGGGCATTTATAATATCAGGATTTAAACGTAAAAAACGAACCGCCGTATTACTATAAGCATCAATTTTCCGAGGAATTTGATGGGCTAATGCAAAACGGGAAGATTCAGTTCCAGATTTAATTATTTCAACTTTAAGCTCCTTTGATTGTAGCGTGATTGAACCATCTATCAAGTAAATTAAGTCATTTTCCGTGTCATTCTTTTTAAATAAAAATGAATTTTCGGAGGCATCCTCGAGAGAAATGTTTTGACAAAGAGTGGTAAATTGACTGATTGGCATCGTTGATAGTGGGATCAACTGACGGATAATCTGGCCTTCTTTAGAGTGGATGTCTATGGTCATTTATGGCAAAGGAATAGAACGTTCGTCTGATTAATTGTAACATTAAACATTTTTCAACTTGTGTTGTCTATGGGACAATTACATAATTATGGAAATAATATGAATAAAAAGAACCGGCACTATTTAAATGTATGTTTACTGGTTTTACTCTACTCTTTTTTTGTCAAAACGTCTTTAGCCGGTTTCCCAGGTTATGTGGATGGAAAGGCTCTACCTTCGCTGGCCCCTATGCTGGAAAAAAGCATGCCTGCAGTGGTTAATATTTCAACAACAAAAAATATCCAGATTAGGGAAAACCCTTTATTACAAGATCCTTTTTTTAGGCATTTTTTTCAATTACCCCAGCAACAACAAAGAAGGCAGCAAAAAAATAGTCTTGGTTCCGGTGTTATTATTGATAGCCAAAGAGGCTATGTGCTAACTAATAACCATGTAATAGATAAAGCCGATAAAATCATGGTGACGTTGAGTGATGGGCGTCACTTTAATGCCACTTTACTGGGTACAGATCCAGAAGCCGACGTTGCGGTTATTCAAATACCCGCTGAGAACTTAACAGAATTAGCTATTGCCGATTCGAATAATTTAAAAGTTGGAGATTTTGTAGTAGCGATAGGAAATCCGTTCGGTTTGGGACAAACAGTAACTTCAGGTATTATTAGTGCGTTGGGACGTAGTGGGCTAGGGATAGAGGGCTATGAGGACTTTATTCAGACCGATGCTTCTATTAACCCGGGTAACTCAGGCGGTGCTTTAGTTAATTTGCGAGGTGAATTTATTGGTATGAATACGGCAATTCTTGCGCCTAGCGGTGGAAATGTAGGTATTGGATTTGCGATTCCATCCAACATGGCGCTGACACTTAAAAAGACATTAGTTAAACATGGTGTAGTACGTAGAGGCAAGCTGGGAATAACAACACAGGACTTAACGACTGAACTGGTTAACGCATTTGACTTGAAAACTATGCGCGGCGCTGTGGTCAGTAAAGTGGAAGGGAATTCAGCAGCTGACAGAGCCGGTTTAGAGCCTGGCGACATTATTGTGTCGGTGAATGGGCGGCAGATTAAAAGTAGTCATCAGATTAGAAACATTATTGGCTTGCTAGCGATAGGAGAACAGGTAAGTATTGAGTTGGTCCGGGATAATGAACGAAAATCAGTAGTCGCCGTGATAGGGAAGCCTCAGCAAATCCAGTTAATGGGGGGTAAATTACATAGAACCCTAGAGGGCACGATTTTAACTGCGACTCACAGAGAGCAGATAGAAGGTGTATTATTTGCAGCAATCAAGAAAAACTCTTATGCCTGGAGTGTAGGCTTAAGGCCCGGTGATATTATTGTCTCTGCTAACCGATATAGAGTACGTAAGTTGGGTGAGTTAAAACACATTGTAGATCCACGAGGTGCCTTGTTAATTAATATTCAGCGTGGATCGGAAGCTTTTTTTCTGGTCTTAAAATAAGGGGTTTGACTATCTTGAAAGCAGAAACACAGTTTTTGGCATTAAAAATCGCGGTATTGACAATCTCTGATTCCAGGACTGAAGCAGATGATGTGTCAGGAAAAATACTGGTAGAACGAATAGAGCAGGCGGGTCACCAGGTTTATCAAAAAAAAATAGTAGTCGATGATATTTATCATATCAGAGCCGTTATTTCTCACTGGATCATTGAGCATGAAGTTAATGCCGTGATAACAACCGGTGGAACGGGTGTAACAGGTAGAGATGGAACTCCTGAAGCAGTTATGCCATTATTGGATAAAGTCCTGGATGGGTTTGGTGAGATATTTAGAATGTTGTCTTATCAGCAGATAAAAACGTCTACCATGCAATCAAGAACAATTGCTGGCGTAGCTAATGGGACTTATATATTTTGTTTGCCGGGTTCATCGGGTGCGTGTAAAACCGCTTGGGATGATTTGATTAAAGATCAGCTGGATATTCGTACCAAACCCTGTAACCTGGTACAGTTAATGCCGAGATTAAAGGAAAAATAATGCGATCTGTTTTCTTGTTTTTAAGTGCTGTCTGTGGGGTTGTTGGAGTTGCTGTGGGCGCATTTGGAGCGCACGGTTTAAAAGCAATTCTGAGCCCGGAAATGTTAGCGGTTTATAAAACCGGAGTGGACTATCAAATGTGGCATGCTCTGGCTTTGGGGCTCATTGCTGTGTTTAGACAGCAGGCAACCGAATCAGAGCTGCTAAAGTGGGCCGGATGGTTGATGTTTAGTGGTATCGTATTATTTTCTGGCAGTTTATATTTGTTGGCTGTATTTAATATGAAATGGTTGGGTATGATTACGCCTCTAGGTGGATTGTCTTTTATTCTGGCCTGGTTATTGGTTGCGGTTTTTGCCTTTCAATCAACAAAACAAAATTAATCTGCCTGAATTTTAGGTATAGAATTAGGAATATATAAAATATGCGTGATGCCAGTCCACAAACGATTTATTTAAAAGATTACACCGTTCCAGAATACTTAATTGAAAATACTGAACTCACTGTTGTGCTGGATGAAGAGCAAACGCGTGTGGTTTCAAAATTAACGCTGCAAAAAAATCCTCTCAGCAAGATGCAAAATCAGGCTTTGGTTTTGCAAGGGGAAAACCTGGTATTAGTGAGTATTGCTATTGACGGGGTTGCTTTGGATGAAATTCTGTATCAGCAAAGTACTGAAACTTTAACCATTGAAAATGTTCCGCAAGATAGAATATTTATTGTGGCCATAGAAAATACCATCAACCCAAAAGCCAATACTGCCTTGGAAGGATTATATCTATCCAGCACCATGATGTGTACGCAGTGTGAAGCGGAAGGGTTTAGAAAAATCACCTTTTTTCTTGATCGTCCTGATGTGATGTGTACATTTAAAACGACATTAGTTGGCGATAAGGATAAATACCCGGTTTTATTATCGAATGGTAATAAAGTTGCTGAAGGGAAATTACAAAATAATCGGCATTGGGTTACCTGGGAAGACCCTTTTAAAAAACCTTGCTACTTATTTGCCTTGGTTGCCGGTCAACTGGAATGTATTGCAGATTCATTTACTACCATGAGTGGTAGAGAGATTTTATTACAGATTTTTGTTGAATCACATGATACTGATAAATGTGACCATGCCATGCAATCACTTAAAAATTCAATGCGTTGGGATGAACAAGTTTATGGGCGCGAATATGATTTAGATTTGTATATGATTGTTGCGGTAGGCCACTTTAATATGGGCGCTATGGAAAACAAGGGGCTTAATGTTTTCAATACAAAATTTGTTTTGGCACGTCCAGACACTGCAACAGATAGTGACTATGAACATATTGAAGGTGTCATTGGGCATGAATATTTTCATAATTGGACAGGAAATAGAATTACTTGCAGGGACTGGTTCCAGCTGAGTTTAAAAGAAGGTTTTACGGTATTTCGTGATCAGGAATTTACCGCTGACCAAACTTCTAAAGCAGTAAAACGGATAGAAGATGTTAAGTTATTACGTACCAGGCAGTTTGCAGAGGATGCAGGTCCTTTATCCCACCCTATTCGACCTGATTCTTATATTGAGGTGAATAATTTCTATACTTTAACTGTGTATGAAAAGGGTGCAGAAGTGGTTCGCATGATTCGCACTTTGCTGGGAGAAGAAGGCTTTCGAAAAGGCAGTGATTTGTATTTTCAGCGTCATGATGGTCAGGCAGTGACTTGTGATGATTTTGTTAAGGCAATGGAAGCGGCAAATGATTTTGATTTAGGTCAATTTAGAAATTGGTATTCACAAGCGGGCACGCCTGTTTTAGAAGTGACGGAGGAATATAATCAACAACATAAAACACTCAGTTTAACTATTAAACAAAGCAGTGCAGCGACTCCAGGGCAGCAACAAAAGGAAGCCCTGCATATTCCTGTTAAATTGGGTTTGTTATCATCTGATGGCTCGGTGGCCAGTATTTGTATAAATGGGAGGGAATCCTGCGATGAAGTTATTGTGGAGCTGAAACAGGAACAACAGACTTTTGTTTTTGAAAACCTGGATGAGCAGCCTGTTGTTTCATTATTGAGGGGCTTCTCTGCACCCGTGATTTTAAAGGCGCAACAAAGTCTGGAACAGCTGGCATTTTTATTAAGCTACGATAAGGATACTTTTAATCGCTGGGAAGCCGGTCAAAAAATGAGCGGACAAATTATTTTAGGCTTAATTGAAGATTTGCAGCAAGGTAGAGAATTGTATTTGCAGCCGTTGTTGGTAGAGGCTTTTCAAAATGTACTACAGCAATCATGGGCTGATTTATCCTATTTTTCTCTGTTGCTGAGTTTGCCGGAAGAAAACTATTTAGCAGGACAGATGGATGTCATAGATGTTGATGCCATACATCAGTGCAGAGAGTTTGTAAAAAAATCGCTGGCAGAACAACTACAAAATCAATTTCAAGCGCTATACCAAACATATCATAAGGACGAGTCAGGCCAATTTGATGCAGGGGCAATTGGACGACGACGGATCAAAAATATTTGTTTAAGTTATTTAACTAAGATGGAAACAGCAGAAAATTATTACTTAGCTGAAAAACAATTTGAAGTTGCAGGCAATATGACGGATCAAATGGCTGCACTTTCGGTTATTGTAGAAAGTAAAAGTCAGGCTAAGCAAGCTTGTCTGCAAAGTTTTTACCAGCAATGGAAAAGTGAAGCATTAGTTATTGATAAATGGTTTACTTTACAAGCTATTGGCAGTGCTGAAGATACGTTTTTAACCGTGCAGGCACTGCTACAGCATCCGGCCTTTGAATTGACTAACCCTAATAGAGTGAGATCGTTAATTGGCGCTTTTAGTCAGGCTAATCAGCTGCATTTTCATGCGGCTAATGGGCAGGGGTATCAATTTTTAGCAAATCATGTGATAGCGTTAAACAGCATTAATCCTCAGGTGGCTTCAAGAATGGTTTCTGCATTGACACATTGGAGACGTTTTGATGAAAACCGGCAAGCACTGATGAAAAAGTCACTGCAGCGAATTATCGATACTGCAGATATATCTAAAGATGTCTATGAAGTGGCAAGTAAAAGCCTGCTTTGAACCTACGTCGTTTAATCTGGAATGCAAGCTGGTTAACGGATAAACAGCGAATTGAATGGTATCCTCCATTTTGGCTGATGAGGCCTAAAGTGCTGGAATTATCACCTTGCTGGGTTCAGAAAATGAATTTATAATAAATTAAGCAGCTTCAATACTAAAAAATGAAGAGAAAGGATCTTGGTTATCGTGGAATTTAGATACTACAAAGAAGGAGAATCGTTGTAATGCCGTTACATTGGACTTATCCAGAGAACTTCCAAATTAATCTGTATCGTTCCGGTTGGAAAAATGACCGCGGATTCAACCGTATCGTTGCTGACATAGGAAAAGGCAAGTTTGAGCCTGTATCAAAGGAGAATATGGGGTTTATCATTAAAGCGAACACAATCAACAAAGTGAGACCCCGTGATGTAAGTTTTTTAATTCTCACAAATGAAAACGAAGCGTCACCCATTGGCCCAGAAACAAAATTGCAGGGAATCCGCCTAAGCCGAGGGGATACTCTTCTAGGAGGCATTTCTCTTTTCGACGATTGGCAGAACGCTCCGATTACTTCGAGCAATTGGTATGAAATTCCTCCTGCTGTCGAAATTCCAAAGGGATTGGTTTTGATTAAAGGTTCGCGACCAACAGCGGCTGGAGCCATTCATTTTACACTCGGACCGGCTGAGGAAATGACATTGCGGCATTTCATTGTTTTGTTGACACCACTTGCTAACGACTCGCGAATCGTCAAGGTCGAGTAGTAGCCTCGGCATTATTGTATAAGCCGTACCGGAGTAATATTATGAGTACTAACGATATTTATATCCAAAGAGATAATTTTACCTATATTCGTGTCGAACCAACTGAAGTGGCACGGGAAATAGAAAGTATAAAGCTTATGATCAGCCTGGCAGAAGAGAAAATCTCAGAGCTGGTACTATCTTTGCGTGCCATTCAAAAAGAATCAGAGGATGAGGAGAATGGTATTGATGAAATTAATGATGTTGAGATGGCTGTTGATGATTTGAAAGTCTATCTAGAGAGGTTGATTAATATACCAAGCAAACCACGGTCTGCTTAGTTCGTTTTAGAGAGTAAGCTATAAAGGTTGTATGATAGAACTGTGAAGACAATTGGTAACAAAGGAGTAATTATCGCTATTCCATCAACAGTTATTCTATTTTTTCACGGGTTGTAATTCTCGATAGATACGTGATAAGACAAAACTAAATATCTATATGACCGGAACCTGTTAAGACGCAAAGTGGTTCTGTGTCTGGGGTAGTGTAGCAACTTCAGTTATGGACCTCAGCCCAAGGCTGGATATAAGGGGGCAATATTTCTTTATACTACAAATGGACTTTTTCTTGTAATGCGGGGCGGAATATATATGACCCCTTTGTTTTAAAGTTGACATTTTAATGGCTAAGAAATAGAATCATGTTGTTGTTAAATATAGGTTATTTACTCATTTACTTATTTACAGGCTTATCAGGAAAATTGATCTTGTTATTTAAATTAAAGGATAACTGTCCTGCAAAGTAGGGTAAAATCAACTTATCAAGGAAAACTTTCCTAAGGAAGAGTAGTTAGCCAAATAATATATACGTCTCAATTTTAAATTAAATGTCACCCCTCGAAATCATCAAATACATCGTAGAACTCCTCCAGGGTACAGCATATGAACCTTGGGTGAATGCATTGTTATTTATGTTATTTACTGTTGCCGTGTGTAGTGCAATATCGTTCTTGTTAGGGAAAGGTAGCCGGAATTTTGTTGCCAATACTGCATCAAAGGCATCAGAGAAACTTAAAGCCCGTCGTGGTTATGCTCCGAAATGGGAAAGTTTCCGTCTTCGTATAGAGCCGTATGTTGATTTTTCTGGCGCACTATTTTTTGCATTTATAGGGCTGTATTCAGCTACACTTGTTGGCCTTACGTTAGTTCTCGCCATGAATAAAGTACCATGGTGGGCATTGCTCATCGGCTTAGTTTGGATTTTGGCGAGTTTCTTTTACATGCGCATAAATTTAGAGGCTGCATCATGGGCGCATCAAAAAATAAAAGAACAGCGAGGCTAATCGCATCCACCTGACCGCTTGGATGCTCCACATTTTTTAAAGATTCAGTTTCTAATTGTCCGTTAATAAATAATGCTACTGTTATTCCTTATTTACGGTTTAGCATAAGTGATGTGGCTGTTGGCTACAAGTTAAACTTTGCCTTATATTGATTGCTAGAAATTTAGGAGGGAAAACTTGTTTGGAGGGTTTCAAGCATGCCTGGCTGATCCGATTGCAGCAATGTCATGTATAAAAGTTTTTTCTGGTTATTCGATCTGGACCCGGTCATTACATCTTGACTTTAGAGTTGAAGGTTTGACAGATTTAGAGTTGCGTTTTGTTATGCTGCCCGAGCAGGAACAACAGATTCAACTGGAATTAAGGCAACTCGCAATAACTAACCCACCAACCTTACTTGTCTTTTTATCCGTATTCTGCGTTGCAACTTCGGTTACATAGCTTGCTATGCTCCCTCCGTTACGCCTTGAAGACGAATAAAAATCCTGCGCAATCCTGGTGGGTTAGTTATTGCGAGTTGCCTAAAACAAAAAGGTCGAAGCACACCCGAGTTTGAATATGGCTTGTATGGTAAAGATGGTTCTTTATGTACCGTAATAAAGGCACGTATTGCGATTAGACAAAAAGGATATAAGGCAAAATGTAAGCGTTGAGTGTTAAAATAGCTTTGATTTCCATGTGGGATTAAATAGTATACTGTTAGCATATTCCAAACGCTATGAATGGAGTGCTAAGTAAAGGCAGACTCTGCTAAATATATGACATCTTTCTATTGAGAAGAGGAATTTATGCGTAACTGGAAAATGTTACCGGCTCTGGCAGGTGCAACGCTTGCTATTGCCATTATCTTGTATGTAGCTTTTTACTTTGTTTTTCTGGAATTATTGGTTGATCTGTGGTGGTTCAGGTCACTGGAACTGGAAGCATATTTTTGGTTAAGATTACTTTATCGATTTATTCTTTCGGGTGGCGTTACTTTAGTTTTCTTTGCAATTTTCTATTTCCATTTCTGGATAGCAACACGCTATCTAGGCTTGAACCCTCCAGATGATGTATTACTAGATGCAGATAAGAGACAGCGATTTCAACGATTTGCAGATGTTTTTATGGATGGTTCGGCTAAAATATACACGCCCTTGTCATTTTTATTAGCCGTCATTATTGCTTTTCCATTTTATGACCAGTGGGAATCTGCAATTCTTTTTTTCTTTGGTAGTACTGCGGGAGTAACCGAACCGGTTTATGGAAATGATATCAGTTTCTACCTGTTTTCCTATCCTATTTTTATGCTGATTCAACAAGAACTGCTAATAACAGCTATCTTGTTGTTCTTTATGGTGGGGTGTTTGTATTGGCTGGAACATATTTTTGTTCCTAACCAAAATCAAGAGTTTCCTGTTGGCGCTAAAATACATTTAACAATATTAATAGCTTTTATTGTCCTTTTTGTAGTCTGGGGCTTTTTGCTTGATCGATTTTCATTGTTGTACACAGATAGTCATGAGCCAGTATTCTTTGGGCCCGGGTTTGTTGAAATTCGATATCAACTGCCATTGATATGGATGTCTATAGTCACGTTTATTGCAACAGCGGTCACTGCAATAATTTATATATTTTCTGAAAAACATAGAGTTAAAGCTCCTTTTTTTATTTCTGCAATTGCTTTTTTGTCAGTTGTGGGTTTGCAGAAAGTTGAAGTAATTCCAGATTTGATTGAAACTTTTATTGTAAAACCAAGCCCGGTAAGCACTGAAAAGTTTTTTATGCAAAATAACATAAAAGCAACACTGGATGCCTATGATCTTAACAATATTAACACGGTTGAGTTTTCGGTTAAGCTGGATGCAAGTAAGGATATTGAAGAGTGGAGCACCCAAAAACATTTTGAAAATATTCCTGTCTGGGATCGAGAATTTTTAACTGATGGGTATATGCAGTTACAAGGTATCAGGCCTTATTACCGGTTTTTGTCAGTCGATGAAGACCGTTATTTTATAAATAATCATTTGCAGCAAGTAAACCTGGCAGCCAGGGAAATGAATATAAAGAAATTACCGATAGAGGCTCAAAATTGGGAGAATACCCATTTACGCTATACACATGGCTTTGGTGCTGTTGTGACACCCGCTGCCCAAGATGCTGCCAAGCCGATTATCTGGTATTTACGTGATCTTAATATGTCTTCAGATACTGGGTTTAGTGTCAAATATCCTGATATTTATTATGGACAGGAAAAGTATAAATATGCGATTGTTCCCAATAAATTAGACCTATTGGGGCTTTCGAGTGCTGACCCGGGTTTAGGCGGTGAGTATGAAGGGAGTGGCGGTGTTCCAATTCCCTCCTATTTTAGAAAAGCTTTATTCGCTTTCTATTTCAAGGACGAAAAAATATTCTTTTCTAGTAATATTACAAAGCATAGTAAGGTTTTGTTACGTAGAAATATAATTGATCGTATTAATACATTGACTCCTTTTTTACATCTTGACAAAGACCCTTATCTGGTAATTACAAAAAATAGATTTTACTGGGTGCAGGATGCTTATACCTTATCTAATAATTACCCGGTTTCAAAGCCGGCAGCGGATGATTTTCTCGATGGGAAACATAAATTTAACTATATACGTAATTCCGTTAAGATTGTGGTAGATGCATATAACGGAGCAACCAAGTATTATATTTCCAATCCATCAGATCCTATTATTCAAGCCTATAACCGTGCTTATCCCGGGGTTTTCCTAAAATTAGAGGAAATGCCGCTGGATTTACGAAAGCATTTACGTTATCCGCGAGATTTGTATTTTTTACAAATGAAGGTTTATGCAAAATATCATCAGCAAAAGGCCGCGTTATTTTATGAACAGGCGGAAACATGGCAGTTTGCCAAAGTGGATGAAAAACAGCTACTACCTTACTTTATCACCATGGATTTTAATCATTGCAATAACCGAGAAGAGTTTGTCATGATTAACCCAATGACTCCGGTAAATCGTGATAATTTGAGTATGGTCGCTTTGGCAGGTACTGTCGATCATGAAAAGTGTAATGCTGAATATAAGCCAGGTATTACTGTCTATAAATTTCTTAAAGATATACAGGTGAATGGCCCGGCTCAGGTGGAAGCTTTAATTGACCAGAATCCTGAAATTTCTGAACAATTTACTTTGTGGGACCAACACGGCTCTAGAGTTCAAAGAGGACGGATGATTATTCTACCTATGGACCATTCAATACTCTATGTGCAGCCCATTTACATGATTTCTACAAAAACCAAAATTCCAGAACTTACCAGAGTCATTGTTTCTATAGGAAATGAAGTAGTAATGGATAAAACATTATGGTCTGCGTTTAAACGTTTGAAAGAGAGGTTTATTAAGGGAGCTAAAGACCCGGGAACAGGAACTACGATTGGCGATATTGAAAGTTAGGAACGCGCACAGATTAATTTGGTAATTGGCGAAGTAGTTTGTTCGTATACAAGGCGTGGAAATGGGTGTGTTGCAAGCTACGTAACCCTTTCTACAACGAACAGACAAAGCCAATTGTTCAAGTTATTCTGTGCATCTTGCTTAGTTCATGAAGCAGAACAAAACCCATAGGGTTGGTATCACGCCTCTTTGTGGATATTTGTGCTATTGCAGGTTTTACTCTATAGCTTAAGGTCAATTGGCATTACTCTAAGGTAGCCTGACTGTGCAATCTTGGTAACTTTATTCCATCAAATCACCTAAAATCAGACGACAGAGTGTGTCTTCAAGTCCTATCCTTTTTGCCAGGTTTTCTCCCAAAGAAGATAAATCAGATTCAAGACAGTCAACGTTCAGTAGGTGTTTGTTATCATCATACTTATCATTGAAGGCAATAACGTATTCAGTGGTTGTTGAAAATTCAGGATATATATCTTTAGCAGCTGTTAAAACAGCATCTCTACGTTCAGTGCCGGATAATAAATGCTCATAAATACCAAAGTGCCCTAGCGAAACATAATCAATTAACAATTGAGACAACTGGTTCAATAAAGATTGAGTATGAGATGAGCATGTGAATGGTTTGTGTTCGCCAATTTTGCAGTACAAAGACCATACCTGATGTCTTTCTTCTTGTAATTCAGTAACAAGGTGTTGGTTATATTGACGTCTTTCCGGATTAAATTGCATAACAGCAGACATAAGGGCCCCCTTTTTAAAAGCGTGTGATTTAAATTTAGATTATGTATTAAGATAATTCAACAATTATTTAAAAAATAAGGGTTTTTTATGAGTTTGGTATCCATTATTATTCCAACATTTAATCGCAGTAAGTTATTAAAACGGGCTTTGGAATCAATTTATAAACAGTCATATTCAGAATATGAAATCATAGTTATTGATGATGGTTCAACTGACAAAACGGCTGAAATGATCAGTGCATTGTTTGCAGATGTTAATTATATATACCAGTCTAATAGTGGAGTTAGTGCCGCTAGAAATAAGGGATTAGAGCAGGCAAAAGGTGAATGGCTGGCTTTTTTAGATTCAGATGATGAGTGGTTGCCTCAAAAGCTGGAAAAACAATTGGATGAATTAAAGTCTATGGCTGAATATAAAATTTGTCATACAGAAGAGTTGTGGATGCGTAATGGAATTCGCGTCAATCAAATGAAAAAACATAAGAAAGCCGGAGGCTGGATTTTTCCGCAATGCTTGCCTTTATGTGCTATGTCTCCTTCATCTATTTTGATTAATCAGTCGGTATTTGATGATATTGGTGATTTTGATGCCCAATTGCCTGCTTGTGAAGATTATGATTTATGGTTGAGAATAACAGCTAAGTACCCTGTTTTATATATTGAAGAACCTCAGATTATAAAATATGGAGGACATGAAGATCAGTTATCAAAAAAATATTGGGGTATGGATAGGTTTAGAATACAGGCATTACAAAAAATTATTTCTGCAAATTATTTAACAGAAGATTATCGGTTACTGGCTATTGCCATGTTGCAAAAAAAATGCAGTATATTTCAACAAGGTGCCTTTAAAAGAGGGAAAGCAGATGAAGCTCAGCATTATCAACAAATAGCAGAACAGTTTTTATCAGTATGACAAATCAGATTGCTCCCCAAATATTTATTTTTATTGCCCTTGATTGTGAAGCAAAGCCGTTATTGAGATTCTATGATTTTAAAAAAGAGCATGTTAATCATGCTTTTTCAATATATAAAAACCACAACTGCGTATTAACAGTGACAGGAGTGGGTAAGGTCGCAATGGCAGGAGCTGTGGCTTATACACTGGCTTTGTTCCCAAGGATGCATTACCCAATAATATTAAATTTAGGTATTGCCGGACATAAAACCGAAGATTTAGGTCGTCTTTTTATAACATCAAAAATTGTTGATAATGAGTCAGGTAAAAAATTTTACCCTCAGATGATTGGTGGTCAATGGCCTGAATGCAGTGAAATTATAACCAGCTCTGTGCCTTGTGAAGATTATAGTCAACATTGTTTATATGACATGGAGGCGGCTGCATTCTACGAAACGGCAGTCAGATTTAGTAGTAGTGAGCTTATACATTGCCTAAAAATAGTATCAGATAATGAACATTCTGCAATAGATAAAATTCAGCCTAAATCAGTTACAGAATGGGTAGATAGTCAAATGACTGAGATTGAACGATTAATTGGGCAGCTGGTTAATTTACGTGAATCAATTGCCGGCATTGAGCTGAAAGAATACAATGAAATTATTAAAAAATGGCATTTTACGGTTACCGGGAAAATTAAATTAAAGGCTTTGTTAAAGCGGTGGCAAGTATTAACCGTTGGCAATTGGCCGGGACATGATGAAATATGTTTTAACTCAGGGAAGGAGCTATTAAGGCGGTTGGAGAGCGATGTTGATGCTGTAGCTGTGCATTTATAGCATTACAAGAAGTTTGTTTATGTATTTCTCTCATTTACACGTTAGATAAAAATTGTATTTTTTTTGTTTGTGGGATATAGTGTGTACGCCTGCGTTAGGCTCAAGCCTGGTTTTCTAAGAACATCCTGTAATTGGCTCATCTATGAATCCTTAATCATGTCTTCTGCAAGCAGTTTTTTTATTAATATATTTTTGAGGATTTCAAAAAATGGCAACTGGTACTGTTAAATGGTTTAACGAATCTAAAGGTTTTGGTTTCATCACCCCAGAAGAAGGTGGAGATGATGTGTTTGTACATTTTAGAGCAATCACTGGTGATGGCTTTAAAACTTTGGCTGAAGGTCAAACTGTAGTTTATGAAGTGGAGAATGGCCCTAAAGGCCTGCAAGCTGCAGAAGTTCAGCCTCAATAATAAACAATCAGAGTTATTGATTTGAAAAAAAACCTCGCTTTCCAGCGAGGTTTTTTTTTGTTTCAGTAAAAGAAGATAAGCAAATACTATAGTTTTTTAGACAAATATTTTGTAAGGAACGCGCACGGAATATGTTTGGTAACAGGCGCAGAATTAATGTTTGTATTCAAAACGTGGCAACAGGCGCATAGCAAGCTACGGCCGCACCAGCCCCCTAGCCTAGTAGTCCACCACGGTTAAAAAAGAGAATGGTTTGATTTCTCCCCACCCACCCAACCCTCCCCAGCAAGGGAGAGCTTTTAACAAGAAACAACCCGTCAATACAACAATAACAGAATTCTAGTTGTTGAAGTTATTTCTTGTACATTCCTAAGTTAGATAAAACCATGCTTAGTTATTGCAATTACAAAGATATATACGAAGCAAGCAATTGCTGCTGTATAAGCCAGCCAGCGTTTAGCACCTTCCATTCGCATAGCCATGACCCCAAAAGCTATATAACCAAGTAGTAAAATAAATTTAGATATAATCCAACCATACTCCCCTGCCAGCCAGTTACCCTGAAAAATCAAAGTAATACCACTAAGCAGTAGGAGAGTATCAATGACATGAGGCGAAATTTTAATTATTTTGTTCTGTAAAATACCGGGTTTAAAGACGGAAAATGCAATGCGAGCATTAAAGCTGGCAAAAGAAGTCACAATAAAAATAAGATGAATTAATTTGATCATATTGGTTTTTTTCAGGTTACGGAATAGAAAAGAAGATTGTAAAGCAATTTCAAATTTGTATTAATTATATCAACCTAGTTCTATCCTTAGCATTAAAACTTCATTACCAACTTAATCCTAAAGTCATAAAAATAATAATCAATGAGAAGGTAGCTGCATTTTGAAAAATTTCATCCCAATCATGATTGTTTTTCTCATTCATTAACTCTTCGATTCTGTTTTGAATCTGATCTTGCATATGGATACGTGTCATCATAATATTTTCCTCGGTCATACTTATATTGTTGTTTGATTATTTGTAACTTCTCATCTGTCCAACTAATACACCTTGAATTTGGACTTGCTGAGGTAAAAAGTGCATTGCCTGCATATTCTTATTAGCTGGAATTAAAATAGTTTGGTGTGGATATTGGTCTATATATTTAAGTGTTGCATCGGAATTATCAATTAAAGCAACGACACACTCTCCATTTCGTGCATGGCTACGTTGTTCAATGATGACCCAGTCCCCATCAAAAATACCATCATCAATCATGGAATCCCCTTTTACCTGTAGTATGTAGCAGGGTTTATCTGTTTTAATTTCATCAGGAATAGTCATATAGCTGATGTTTGGCAATGCTTCAATTGGAGTGCCAGCAGCAATAGCCCCGATAAAAGGAATTCCCTGTTCTTCAACAGAATGTTTTGTTATAGGGGTTTCAGGGTTTGTGATATTTAACAGTGCCTGTTGGGTTAAACGAACCCCTCGTTGCTTACGGTTAGGAGCTTCAACCAAACCAGCATTAATCAGCCCCTGAATATGTTTATGCAAAGACCCTCGTGATTTTAGACCCATTGCAAAGCAAAGTTCATCCAGTGTTGGTGGGCTGCTAAAACAATCTTGATTAGTAATCAGAAAATCTAAAACTTCCTGTTGTTTTCTTGTTACATTATAATTGCTAGACACATCTGTTCTCCTTTCGTTTTCTTTAATAGTAGCGCAAGAACAAAAGGAGAACAAGTGTTTATTGGTTTTTTTTATATTCCTTGCTAGGAATATACTTTAAGGTATAGATTTATGAAAAATTATAAAGAAATTGACGCACTGTTTAATGAAATGTGTAGATGGCGGCAACATTTACATCAATTTCCTGAAACTGCGTTTGAAGAAACCAAGACCTCTGCTTTTATTGCTTCAAAATTAACAGGTTTTGGTCTAGATGTTCATCAGGGGTTAGGGAAAACAGGGGTTGTTGCGAGTTTGTCTGCCGGCAACAGTGCTAAAAAAATTGCTTTACGTGCAGATATGGATGCCTTATTCATTCAAGAGAAAAATGAGTTTGCTTATAAGTCTCAGCATAATGGAAAAATGCATGCCTGTGGACACGATGGACACTCTGCCATGTTATTGGGCGCAGCAAAATATTTAGCGAATCATCGGGATTTTAACGGCACAGTTTACTTTGTGTTTCAACCCGCAGAAGAGGGCCGGGCAGGTGCTAAACAAATGATTGACGATGGCTTATTTGAATTGTTTCCGGCGGACTGTATATTTGGCTTACATAATTTTCCTGATGTTCCTGTTGGACATTTTGCAATTAAAACGGGTGCAATGATGGCGTCATTTGACTGTTTTGAGATTGTTTTATCCGGGCAGGCGACACATGCGGGAATGCCACATTTAGGCAATGATGTTTTTGTTGCAGCAGCTCAAATTATAAGTGCATTACAGACGGTTGTTAGTCGAAATGTAAATCCGGCTGATTCTGCAGTGTTGAGTATTACTCAAGTACATGGAGGGAATACCTGGAATGCAATTCCTGAGTCTGTGGTATTAAGAGGAACCTACCGTTGTTTTAATCCGGCAACCCTGCAACTTATCAAGAGCAGGATTAAACAGATAGTTGAAGCATCTACACAATGTTTTGAGTTAAATACTCAAATTTTAATTAATCCTGAAAACCCTGGATATCCTGTCACCAGTAATACGGAAGCTGAGACGGCTATAGCCATAGAGGTGGCACAAGAGCTGGTAGGTGTTGATAATGTAGACTTACAACCAGTACCCAGCATGGGATCAGAGGATTTTTCTTTTATGTTGCAGGAAAAACCGGGATGTTATGTCTGGCTGGGAAATGGTTCCTCAGATGGCGGATGTTTACTACATAATCCACATTATGATTTTAATGATGAAATTTTGACTGTAGGTGCGAGTTATTGGGTAAGCTTGGTTGAAAGGGTATTAAGCAACCAGTAATTGACAATCGTTCTCAATATTATATAGAGTAACTAAAAAGTTGTGGTAAATTGAATGACATAAACTTTGTGTATCTTATGCGAGTTTTTGTAGAGTCAGTTTAATTACAAACTCAATAACTCATAATTACTTATCACGTGAAAATATAATGAAAGCATTAATAATACCTCTAAAACAAAAGCTTACTCTGATATTACTCGGTATTATTATCGTTTCTTTTAACCCAGCAATGGCTAAGTCTGATAAGGATGCGATGGGAGATGTTCAAAGAGCACGAGAATTGGCCAGGCAAAAAGGAGAACATTCCAAGCATTTGAAGCCGGTTGATGAGAGCCAGAAATTTCGGGGAGTTTATTATGGTTACCTCCCATGCAAAGACTGTGCGGGTATTAAAATGACACTGTCATTAAAAAATAAAAAAAATTATCTGTTGGTGACTCAGTATATACAAGCCTCGGCCAGGGAGTTTTATGAGAAAGGTAAATATAGCTGGGATGATGAATCTCGCACGGTTACTTTAACGGCGCGTAAGGATTCCAGTATACGAAAACTTCATATTAAAGATGAAGGAACACTTATCTTGCTTACCTCTGAAGGACCACACATGAAAACCGGTCAAAACAAGGACAAATATTTTCTGCGCAGAAGCGACACCATAAAAGCACGTGAGGTGCATATGCACTGACGATAGTACAAATATGTCGAGGAAATACCTGCCCCTGATTTTGAGATAATTTTTTATATAAGTTATTCTCGAATACGTTCATCATCATATGCAGCCGCATAGCTTATAGTTGAAGTCCACAACAATAGCAAGGCAGTTGAAAATTGCATCCGTCTTTTCCTGGAAACAAACAGGGATAGTAAAAAACGACAACAGATAAGTGTTCGGATTTTTTGGATAAGTTGACAATAATACATGGTCTGCTAGATTTAATTTGTTCCAGCTCCATTATCAAAATTACAATTGAAACTGTTGGTTAGAACATTCTTTAGCACGCCCATTAATATTTTGCTGTTGAGACAAAATAATATATTTATCTCTTCCATATTCTGCATCTATACAAAAGGAATGAAGGGTAGGATGCGCTTTATGTCGTCAGCACATCTTACTTAATTGCTTTACAAAACAACCAACATTCAGAGAATCTATCATGTCATCCAAAATGCCTATTAGTTTTAAAGCCAGAATTTATTTAGGTTATCTCATACTAATCGGACTTCTTACTATTATCGCTGCCGTAACTTTGTATGAATTTAGAGAAATTACTGCTAAGGTCGATTTAGTAGATAGTCAGGCGTTACCACAGGCTCTGCTCAGCCAGAAGATTGCCTTTAATGTGGTGCAAGTACAGCAGTTTTTGACAGATGTCTCTGCTACCCATGATCCAGCAGGTTATCAAGATGCAGAAGATGCAGCACAAGCCTTTAGCGAGGCAATCTATAAATTTCGCCAGTTGTCTCCAGATGATAAACAAACATTGAGTCAACTCGATCATCTAAATCATCAATTTAAACAATATTATGCGGAAGGAAAACGCATGGCCAAGACCTATACAACTCAGGGAATTGAAGCAGGAAATCAGATCATGGCATCTTTTGACCAAACGGCTGAATCACTCTCCCAACTAGTACAGCAGACTGAAGATGAGCATGTTACGCGGGTCAGCTTGTTAACCCAATCTATCGATAAACAAAGCCACTTTGCTTCATGGATCACAATCATTGTATTTATAGTTTCATTGTGTGTGGCAATCATAATTTCTATGCTAATAACTAATAAATTGCAATCACAATTAGGTATTGATCCTTTTTTTGTACAAGGAATCGCCAAAGAGCTTTCCAAAGGTAATTTACAACGAGATATTAGGGTAGATAAAGATGATACCAGTAGTTTGATTTACGCAATAAAAATTATGCAAGGTAATTTAAAGCACATTATTACCACGATCACTACAACTGCCGCACATGTCTCTCAGGCGGCTGACCAGTTGAGTGATATTTGTCAGGTCATAACTGTCAGTGCCGAGTCACAAAACCAGTACGCCTTGACTACCGCCGCGGCAATGGAGGAAATGACGGCCAGCATCAATGAAATCACCCAAAATTCAAGCAATGCAGCATCTCAGGCTGATCAAGCAGGAGAAGCTGCTGATGAAGGTTTTACGATTGTTCATGATGCGGCAGAGGAGATGGAAGAAATAGCCAATGTAGTAGCAGAATCTTCTCAAATTATCGGCAAATTAAGTGATAGCTCTCAACACATTTCCGAAGTGGTTGAAGTGATTAACCAGATCGCCACCCAAACCAATTTGCTGGCATTAAATGCGGCAATTGAAGCCGCCCGTGCCGGTGAACAAGGTCGAGGTTTTGCTGTGGTGGCAGATGAAGTTCGTGGTCTGGCAGAAAGAACATCAAACTCCACCCAGGAAGTTGCAGGAATTATTGAAGAGATTCAGGGCAATTCCGACAATGCCGTAGTCAGTATGAAAAAAGGCCATGATAATGTGAATGAGGGCGTTACCAAAGCGAAACGAGCTGGCGAGTCTATGTCATTGATTAAAAATGGTACTACAATGGTCAGAGATTCTATTAACAATATTTCAGTTGCTATGGATGAACAAAACACTGTTGTGAAGGGCGTTGCTCAGGATGTGGGAAAAATATCAGAGTTGGTGAATGAAAATAATTTATCAATAAACAAATTGAACGCCACTATCTTAGAATTAAAAGAGATGGCTGCCAGTCTAAATGGGGCAATTTCAGTATTTAAAGTTTAGCTCACCATTTCAGCTAATGGAATTGCTATTATTTTGCTAGCGTGACCTGCACTGCCAAAGGCTTCATATCGCGCCTGACATAAGTCTTGTATCGCATCACGAGCTACTTTATAAATCTTGCGTGGGTCAAAGTCAGTTGCATTTTCCTGTTGGGATAAATATTGGCGAATGGCACCTGTTGAGGCCATGCGCAGGTCTGTATCTATGTTTACTTTGCGGACACCATATTTAATGCCTTCAACAATTTCTTCAACGGGTACGCCATAGGTTTGAGGAATAATACCACCGTGATCATTAATGATTTTTAGCCAGTCTTGCGGTACAGAACTTGAACCATGCATGACAAAATGGGTGTTGGGTAGTCGTTGTTGTAATGTTTTTAACAGGCTAATGACTAATACATCGCCTGTTGGCGGCTTGCTAAATTTATAAGCTCCATGACTTGTGCCTATGGCGACAGCTAAAGCATCAACTTGAGTTTGCTCAACAAATTCCACCGCTTCATCAGGGTCAGTTAGTAATTTATCGTGATCTGCTTTTTTTCCTGTCACATTGGTTTCTAATGAACCTAAGCAACCAATTTCGCCTTCAACTGATACGCCACAGGCATGCGCCATATTGACTACGGATTGTGTCACTTTTACGTTATATTCGAATGATGAAGGTGTTTTCATATCTTCCAGCAATGAGCCATCCATCATCACCGAGCTGAAACCTGATTGAATAGCTTGTGCGCAGATAACAGGAGAGGGCGCATGATCTCGATGCATAACTACAGGAATATGCGGGTATTGCTCAACTGCTGCAAGAATTAAATGGCGTAAAAAAACTTCACCAGCATATTTGTTTGCACCTGCTGAACCTTGCATAATAACGGGGCTATTACAGGCATTGGCTGCCTGCATAATGGCTTGTACTTGCTCCATATTACTGACATTGAATGCTGGAATGGCAAAACTATGCTCTGCGGCATAATCTAAAAGTTGTCGCAATGATACTAATGCCATAATCGGCACTCCTTGGTCTTGTTTAAAATATAGTACATAGGTTCAATGGTTTATAATGTTGGGTTCCATCTTTATTTCTTATGCGTTTCTTAAGATAAAGGAAATATTTTATCTGGGTTTAGTATTCCATTGGGATCGAACTGGTGTTTTATATTGCGCATAAGTTCCAAAGAATTAGCATCCAGTTCTCTGTCTATATAGTCGCGCTTTGCAATACCGACACCATGTTCGCCAGAAAGTGTCCCTTTCAGTTTTAACACTAAAGAAAAAATATCATCCAGACAATTTTGAGCTTTGATATTTTGTTCAGTAGCATCCGAATTTAATAATAAATTAACGTGAATATTAGCGTTGCCAGCATGACCAAAATTTATGATTGGGATTTGATGTCTTTTCGACAAGGCATTGAGCCCTAGAATGAGACTGGGTATTTCAGTAACAGGTACAACCACATCTTCATTTATTTTTTTGGGAGCGGCTTTTCGTAATGAAGGGGCCAAATCTTTTCTAATTTTCCATAGCGCCTTAATTTCAGCATCAGTTTTTGCTTGTTGAATATCAATCAGTCCAGTATTTGTTGCTGCTTTTGATATCAGTTCGGTGACATAATTGAGGCTCTGTTCAGGGCCGTCAACTTCAATCATTAATAAAGCTTCTGCTGATTCAGGTATGTAGGCATTTGCATATTTTTGAATAAGTTTGATGGCATTTCCATCAATAATTTCCAGAGCACAAGGTGTGACCGGTTGAGACATAATGGACGATACTGCTTTTGCTGCATCATGTATGGAACGATAAATGGCTCGTAATGTAGTTTTTGCTTCAGCTAAAGGGGTTAGTTTTAAGGTGGCTTCAGTAATAATAGCTAAAGTGCCTTCGGAACCAATTAATAAGCGTGTCAGGTCATAGCCTACAACCCCTTTGCTGGTGAATACGCCTGTTCTAATTTCTTTACCTGCACCGGTAACAGCTCTTAAGCCTAAGATATTTTCTCTGGGTGTGCCATATTTTATGGCTCTGGGACCTGCTGAATTACAGGCCAAATTGCCACCAATCGTACAATAGGCGGCACTGGTAGGGTCGGGAGGCCAGAATAACCCTTTGTTGGCACTTAGTTCTTGCACTTGTTGATTGGTCATTCCAGGTTCAACAGTGATATAGCGGTTTTCAGGGGAAAAGGTGATTAGTTTGCTCATGCGTTCCATGGACATCACCATTCCGCCTTTTAAAGGCGTTGTTGCTCCCGTTGTACCTGTCCCTCTGCCTCGTGTAGTAAGCGCTATATTATGTTGTACACAGGCAATAATGCTGGAAACGACCTGCTGATGTGTGGTCGGAAACACAACGACTTGTGGTAGAGCATGGATTTTACTGTTATCGTAGCCGTATACCCAGCAGTCTTCTGGTGCAGTGAGAATATCTTCAGAACCAAAAATATCTGAAAGTGATGTGATAAATGCTTTAGGTAACAAGAGGCTGTTATTCTATGTATTCAAAAATTTTGACTACTTTTTTAACACCGCTAACTCTGCGGGTAATTTCAGTAGCCACAAGACCTTCGTTTTTGTGTACCAGTCCCAGTAAATAGACGATACCATTTTCAGTAATGACTTTGACGCGAGTGGCATCAAAGCCAGGCAAGTTTGTTACATTACTAAGCGAAGATTTAACTTTTGTGGTGATAAAAGTGTCACGGGATCGTTGCACAAATGAAGATGGCTGGGCAATGATTAACTCGTTATGAACTAGCTTTACACCGGAAATTTTTCTGATGATTTGAATGATTTTATTGCGTAATGATTCTGTGGGTGCTTCCCCGGTAACGAGAACCTTTCCATTATAAGCAGTTACGTTATAGTGGCAGAGTTTTCGAATATTTTCATAGGAATTTAATTCAATTCCCGCGGTTATTTCAATGCGTTCGTCAATAAGCAGTGTTTTGCTGGTTCTGCGCTCATGTAATAGAGAGAGCCCTGTTATTTCAGCACCTCCAGTAGCAATTATCGAGCAGCCTGATAAAAGCAAGTGAACAAAAATAAATATTATGGTTGTTTTCATGGCGTTCATGCACCAAAAAGTTGTTGGTCTATTAAGTCACATAGGCAGTGGGTGACCAGTAAATGGACTTCCTGAATTCGAGCAGTCGATTCAGAGGGGACTCTGATTTCAATATCCGATTCGTTTAAAATCGATGCAAGTGCACCGCCGTCTTTACCCGTTAGAGCAATGACAGTGATTTCTTTGTCATGTGCCGTTTTGACTGCGCTTACTATGTTACTTGAATTGCCGCTGGTTGTATAAACCAGTAAGATATCCCCAGCCTGACCCAAAGCACGTAATTGTTTGGAAAACACCTCGTCAAAATGATAATCGTTTGCTACTGATGTCAGAGTCAATGTATCTGTAGTGAGCGCTATCGCAGGAAGTGCAGGGCGTTCGCGTTCAAAACGATTGAGCATTTCTGAAGAAAAGTGTTGAGCATCGCCTGCTGACCCGCCATTACCACAAGTCAGTATTTTTTTGTCGTTAACCAGAGACTCAACTATTTTTTGCGAAGCAAACTCAATCAGTTCGCATAAACAGGACATAGCATCTTGTTTGGTTTGTATGCTGTCCGTGAAATGATTGATAATTCTATCTTGTAGGCTCATAGATGCAGATGTTTTTAGGATTGAAAAGCATTTTTTATCCAGTTGATATCCGTGTCGTTAGACAGTGCAATAACATCAAAACGGATAGGACAATTCATTTTATGGGTGAGTAAATAGTATTGTGTTGCGGCTATTATACGGGATTGCTTTTTACGCGTAACGCTTTCTAGAGCGCCACCATATTTGTTGGATTTACGAAACCTGACTTCAACAATAGCCAACGTCTGTTGGTCACGCATGATCAGATCAATTTCCCCATATTTGCAGCAGAAATTTCTTTCAATTAATTGCAGGCCTTGATTTAATAAATAATGACAGGCCTGTTGTTCTGATTTTTCACCACGAATTAAGTGTGATGGGCGAATTTTATTGAACATTACTGAAAAAAGTATCCGTTATGTCATTTTCATCAGAGACAGGGTCTTGTATTACAGGGATGCCTTTAATAAATTTTGCACAGACTAATTGTCTTGTAATTCGGTTTTCCATATTGATAGATAGTTTTCCAGTTGTGCCTGAATAGGGTGTAAGGTTTATTTGCGCAAGATGCGGGATGATATTAAAAGAATCTATACCTAAAGCTAACAGGCGTATATATTTTCTTGGTAAAAATTGCCATTTATTACGTAGCGACTCTTGACTTAGCTCCCCTGTATAAACACTAGGAAATAACCAGGGTATATCGCAAAAAATAATATTATTTAGGTCTATATCCAGGGAAGGATTGGGCAAGCCGCTGTAAATATTTGGGGTAGCATATACAGGAACTCGCGTGGCACGATAAAAGCGTAGTTGCGGATTAATTGAGCGTGCATTTTTTGCAGAGGCCGACAATAGAATGGCATCAATATCCTGACGTCTGCGTTCTGTATATTTGATATTTTTTGCTAATAGACGTTTAAGCCGGTTATAACGGTATCTACTTTCATCCAGATTGAGCAAGTCTTTGATAGGATTGGAAAAGTCGTTTTCTTTCACGTTATAAGATTGAGATTCAAGTATTGTGCCACCCGTTTGTTGCCAGTATTCGGTTAAGTACTCATTTATACGGCGTCCCTGATGTGTTTCAGGGGTCAGTATAAGTACTTTTTTATGTCCATCCATACTGGCCTTTGTTGTCGCTTGTTTTGCTCCATCTATAGGGCTTAATCCAAACTGAAACAAATTATCTTTAGCTAAATTGGGAATATGGTTTAGAGCAAGAACAGGGATAGTTAGTTCAGTACCCAAAGCAAGCGTTTGAGTGTGATCCTTGCTGAGTGGCCCAATCACCAGTTCAGCACCTTCTGCAATAGCTTGTTGATATAAACTGACAGGGTTAACTATTGCGCTATCATATAAACGGATGGAGGGCTGGAAGTTTGACTGAGATTGATGATATGCAGTCATGAAACCGTCTTTTATAACCTGAGCAGCATGAGCAAAACGCCCAGACTCAGGTAATAAAAGGGCAATGGATGTAGGTATGCTAAAACTGCGTTTTGAGCTTTGACTGGATTGCAAAAAACCATAATTAGCTGGGTGTTGTGGAAATAATCGTTTCCATTGATTCAAGCTGGTTTGAAATTCTATGGGGTTTTGATTGCTTTTGGCTATTTTTAATAGTCTGGCCAGTGACATCCAGCCACCTAAAACATCAGGCGCAGGCGGTTGTTTAAGGATGAGTGTTTGGGACGGTAATAAATCTAATGTGTTTATAATAACACGCTGATTTTCAATGATTTGTTGATCGTTATCAAGAATTGAATCAAGTTGAATACGCGCGGTTACACTTTGTAGTATATTTCCAGTTAAAGAGTGGGCAAATGCCAGAGACTGGTAAAATGTCAGTTGATCCGTTGGTTTCAGTTGGTAAGGCTGGATTGTATTGAGTCTGTTGAGTGCTTGTTCAGCATCGCCATTACTGAGATAAATCTGTGCATATAATAAATTTAATCTGTTACCTTGTTCGGTAGATAAGGAGGCAGGGTTTATTGAATCAGCAAGAGTTTTTGCAGCATGACCATCCCCAGATTGAATAAATGCTTCAGCAGCTAACAGGCTAAATTGGTTGCGATGCGCTGGTTTTGATTGGGCAAGGGTTTGATACAGATTAGCGGCTTTTTTATGTTGGCCGCGTTGCATAAGAGATTCAGCTTGAATTGCTTCATTGATATAGAGATAACGCTGTGTTGGTTTAGTTGCACAGCTAGTAAGCAATAGTATGCAGAAACAGGGTAGAATTACATATTGGCGGTTCATGAATGGACTAGCCTTCTAATTAGGGAGGTGGTAATAAATAATCATCCAAATATCATGCGGATTTTTATTTCTGTTTAAATCTTCTCAAGAGGAGCATAGTCATTCTACGTGACGATTGAGAAGATTTAAACAGAGATAAAAAGGCCAGTGAGATTGGACGATTATTTGTTTCCACCTCCCTTAGCATTGAATGAGAGAACTTAATATCAAATGTGCGGTAAATTATACGTTGTTGCAACGCCTATAGGTAATTTAGCTGATTTTAGCTATAGAGCTGTGGAAATTTTAAAAAAAGTTGATTTAATTGCAGCTGAGGATACCCGACATGTAAAAATGTTATTACAGCATTATGCCATCAACAATAAATTGATATCGTTGCATCAGCATAATGAAGAAAAAGCAGCACCGGGATTAGTTGAGAAAATAAAAAATGGGTTGAATGTTGCGCTGGTGTCTGATGCTGGAACGCCTTTACTCAGTGATCCAGGCATGCCTTTGGTTAGGCTGGCAAAACAACAAGGTATAGAAGTATCACCTATACCGGGTGCCTGTGCATTGATTGCAGCATTATCAGTTTCCGGTTTACCCGTTTCCCGGTTTACTTTTGAAGGTTTTTTGCCCAGAACCTCAGCAGCCAGAAAAACATTTTTTATTACCAGGAAAAACGAGTCTGCCACATGGGTTTTTTATGAATCCAGTCATAGAATTTTAGCTACGCTAGAAGATCTGGCAGAAATTATCTCAGGAGATAGGCGAATTGTTTTAGCCAGAGAATTAACCAAGTTATATGAAACTGTAGTGAATGCTTCTTTAGACCATGTATTGGAACAAGTAAAAAATAATAGCAATATGCAAAAGGGTGAGTTTGTTGTTGTTGTCGAAGGTGCGGTGATTGAAAAGAGAGTCAATGAAATTACAGAAGAACAAAAAAGAGTTTTGCTGGTTTTGTTGCAACAATGTTCTATTAAAACAGCAGTTACAATGGCGGTTGAAATAACGGGTGCCAGGAAGAAAGTGTTGTATCAGGCTGCTTTGGAGTTGAGAGATAAATAATCCTAGAAAAATCAGTTGGCTCACGGTTTCTAGCACAAGCTATTGCTGAGAAACCAGGTATTCAAGTTATATACCTAAGACTTTAGCAATGGCGTGTTGCCACCAGGTTAATGGTTCAACGATGGGATTGGAGCAGCTGTCGTAACCACGGTATTCAATGTTTTTAAATACCTCATCACGCAACCAGGCATAGCCTTCTGGGGTGCTTTGTTTTAAGCGTTCTGGAATTAAAATATATTGGGCGACCAGTTCTGCTAGTTTTTCCTGAATTTGACCGTCATAACGTCCATCATTGACTTCCCATAAGTATTCAAAGGCTTCAAACCATTTTGAAGGCCAGAGTGCCAGTTTAGCATCAAGAATTAATTTGACGGTATGATTGTCATTGGACATTTTTCGATAACGGTAAAAAAAATACAACTCGTCATTTCCATTCCAGAAATGGAAATTATCGATAGTATGGGCAATTTCATGCACAATAATGGGGATTCTAAAATCAACTAGATATTTTAAATCTATGTCGCGATAAAGTCTGCCATCTTTGGCTTTATCAAAGGCTTTTACAGTAAAAATAATCAGGTTTTGTCCATTGTAGACTTGTGCAACGACCTGACTTCTGAAACCAATACCGGGAACAAAAGTGAGAGGGTGAGTGTTATCAGACCAGATACTGGTGGCAAAATCTTCAGGGAAAGCATCTTGAATCAGTTCCTGTACGTTGGTGTCTAGGTCTTTTATCACTTTGTCCAGGTTTCGAAGGGGCTTGGCCTTGCTGATTTTTTTTCGCATGAAAGGCGGGATTTTACGAATGGCTTTTTCAAAAACCCGTAAATGATCTATCGTAAAACGCCTGGCTTTGTAGTTCTCTCCATGCTTGATAATGGTTTTTGTATCATAAAAAAGAGCAAGTGCTGTTAATGCGGCTTCATTACTGTCCCAGTAATTTTCCAGAATACACAGATCTACGGATGCTGACTCACTACAATCTTCTTGGTAATCTTGCAGGTCTTCCAGGTGATCAGGATTACTATGATCAATCAGTACGGCAACAGCATGTTTTCGTAATTCGGGAGGATTATTGTTTTCGTAAAATTCAATGGTTTTTTTTAGTTCTGGAATCGCTAAAAATCCATGTTCAGACGTAATACAGAGTAGGGATTCATCAGTAGAAAGCGGAAAAAACTTGTTTTGGAAAAGTGGGGTGCTGAGTGTGTTTGGGGTGGCTGATAGAGTAGGTAACGAATAGGAAGTTAATATTAACAGAACAATATGTAGCAATTTCTGTTTATTGAAATACATAATACAGATCGTTGATAAAAACGATGTTATTCAGACTTGGTTTTTTTTGAGAGCAGGTTTTTACTTTGATCTTTTAAGTGGCGTGTTTCATCCATAATTGCCTTGCGGTTTTTATAGGTATAGATTCCTGCACCTACACCCATAGTAAAAAGGAGAACGGGATGTCTTCCCATTCTTTGAATTAATGCTGATCCCATTTGTGTTCCAGCAGTGAGTATTCCAATGGTAATAAGAGGATGGCGGTCTTTAGTCGGTTTAGATTTTTGTTCTTGCATGTTTAGTTTTTTTGGGATTGTTGTATCGGGATAACAAAGTTAAAAATGGAACCACCCTCTGGATTATGTTCTGCCCATATTCTACCATGATGTGCATCTATAAATTCTTTACAAATAGCTAGCCCCAAACCTGTTCCACCTGCCCCCGTTTTAGTCTTACTACTTTGAATGAATTTATCAAATATAGTGTCTAGCTCATTATCAGGTATGCCTATACCCTGATCAGTTATGCTTAAACATAGACCATTAGAAATACCCGCGTCTGAAAATAGTTCATCGGCTTTTATTTCAATAGAAAGGGTTGTTCCTTGCTCAGAAAACTTAATGGCATTTGATAAAAAGTTAGTGATAACTTGAGAAATTTTAACGGTATCAAATTGTGCCTGGGTATTGTGTTCGGAATTTATGAATTTGATGCGTAAATTCTTTTCATTCAGTTGGGCTTCTTGCTCATCAATGCATTGTTTTAATACTAAACTTAATTCAAACAGCCTAAAATTAAACTCTAATTTTCCGGCTTCAAGTTTGGATAAATCAAGTAAATCGTTGAGTAATGCTAATAACCTTTCTCCACTTTGATTAATTTTGTTGAAGTATGACAGTAATTTTTCAGGGGGCGCGGAATTAAACTTTTTGATTCCGAAATTGGAAAAACTTAAAATGGCATGCATGGGGGTTCTTAATTCATGAGACATATTTGCCAAAAACTCAGATTTAGATTTATTGGCCTGTTCTGCAATCTCTTTTTCTATGATTATTTTTTTTGTTCGGGCCTGTTCAGTAATATCTCTATGAATTCCACGATAACCTATGAATTGACCCTCAATACTGTAAATAGGAGAACCGTTAGACTCTAAGGTAACGATATTACCGTTCTTGTGTAAGTTAGTATGTTCAATACCAGAAAAGATACGTTGTTTTTTAATATGATCCTTAAAAATTGTAAGCAGCCGTGCTCGTTCTTCGCCTGGCATTAAAGAAAAAAAAGTTTGCCCTATAACTTCTTTAGGTGTGTAGCCTAGCAGCTCCTCAATATAGGGGCTGGTATAAGTATAGTTGTCAGGTTTCACTACGTTGTACCATGATTTTTTAAAAGGTCAGCCCGAAACATATCGGGTGATTTTCTAAAGATTTCAGGATCTATTCTATACCAACATTGAAGAGCTTCAAAGGGTGTTCTAAC
>JAKIUK010000101.1 GCA_021647585.1 Methylococcaceae bacterium | reverse complement strand
AATAAAGAAAAACATAAGGGCTATAAACTGGCACCTGCGGAGAATGGATTTTCCTTTGTAAAGGAATCTATCGCTGTTTTACTGGCAGGTGCTGAATTTATCGAAGCGAGTAAAGAATTTTCTATTGTATTTGTTAAAAATGAACAAGAGCGTTTAGTGCCTGCGGTGTTGTTAGGACTTAGAGAAAATGAAAATTTGTTTGTTGATGACAATAATCAATGGTCAGGGCACTATATTCCTGCATTTATACGACGATATCCATTTGTATTTGCCGGCTATGAAGAAAAATTGACTGTCTGTATTGATGCTGACTTTACTGGGTTTCAGCAACAGGAAGGTGAAGATTTGTTTTCAGATGAAGGTGAAACCTTACCCGCTCTGCAAAAAGCGATAGATTTTTTAATGGAATATCAGAGACAGTTTAAAAGAACTGAGGTATTTGTTAAACGGCTAGAAGATGAAGATTTGTTTACTTCATTAAATGCTAATGTCAGTATGAATGATGGTCGACAGTTTTCATTAACGGGCTTTTATATTATTGATGAAAAGAAATTAGCTGCACTAGATGATAAAAAGGTTCTGGACATATTTAGATTGGGTGAATTTGCATGGATATATGCACATTTGGCTTCATTGAATAATTTACAAAAAATGGTTAACCTTGTTCCTGCGGATTAGAGTTTATGAGAAGTATATTTAAATTATGTGTATTATTTATTGTTGTATTTAATTCAGCTTGCGCTGTGACTAAAGAAACGGATTCAGTTTCAGCACCTGCATCTAAAAGCACTGCTACAGCAGTTCTAACAGATGAAATTGTATTTCAGGACTGGCGTAAAAAATGCCAATTTGTTAAAAATAAAGGTGATGTTTGTTTTGTTTATCAAAACCTGACTATTAAAGAGTCAGGAAAAAGTTTATTGTATGCCAGTTTTACTTATACCAGAGAGGAAAAGAAGTTAGTTGGATCATTCCGATTACCTTTTGGTCTGTTATTACCCTCAGGGATTGCGATACAAGTTGATGAAAATAAACAAGTTAATTTTGCAGTACAAACTTGTCTCGCAGATGGTTGCTATGTATATATAAATATTGCAAATGATCTTTTGAATGAGCTTAAAAATGGTGAGGAAGCAAAGGTTGGTTTTAAAACGATTGAGCAAAAGCAATTGGCTGTAAAACTGTCTTTAAAAGGTTTTGCTCCAGCTATCGAATCATTACAAAACTAATTCATTTTCAAAGTTTTACAAACAGCTTTAATAGTTCTGTTGTTTGGTGGGTAAAGCCAATAATTTGAAATATTTTCTGTTGGGTACACACTTGCATATAATAAAGTAGGCGTTTTTTTCATCTACAAGTGATACCTTAATGAGGCTATTGACAAAGCACAGGTCAAACTTTAAATGGGTTGTCATTTCGACAAGTGGGAGAAATCTTGTTGCTCAAATTGTGCTTAGACTCAAGATTTCTTGGCAAATTGCTCCTGTATTGCCCTATCTCCTGTGTCCATACAAGTCGTCCCGCTGGTCGGAATGACACGGTTAAGCTAACCTACAAACGTAAAAATCGAGGGTAACTTGCGATAGGTTAATAGTTATTTAACTGAATGCTAAATCTTGTTTTTTCCCGGTCACTCTGAACGGTTTAGATTTAAGTCTTAAAATATACAGATAGAGTAAGTTTTCTTGGTTATACTTAGAGCCAAAGATTCAACTACATCCAAAATCTTGCGTTAAACTTTTAGGTCTTATTAAAATATTACGCCTTATTATTTAACCCATTTATTCATATCATAAATTTTTATGGCTGAAAAAGACCCTAAATCTGAAGATGTTGCATCAGGATCTAAAAAAAATGAGGATTCTGAAAAAACAGTTCTAAGACCTAGAAAGCCAGCCGTTGATGAAGAAAAGAATTCATCGTCTGAAAAACGGGCGGAAAATTCCATAACAGATGCAAAAACAGTTATACAACCGAGGCAGGTTGTTAGGAACAATGTATCTGCTCATCATACAAATTCAGCTACTTCAAGATCATCTCGCACTTCGGGTACTGCTTGGGCACAATCGGTAAATCAAGATGCAACAGGAAAAACAGTTGAACCGGGAACTGTTCTTAAAGAGCGTTTTGAATTGCTTGAAATTTTAGGGCATGGTGGAATGGGTACGGTTTATAAGGCTATAGATCGTCGTGATATTGAAGCGCAACATAGTTCTTTTTTAGCGATCAAAGTGTTAAATGATGAATTCAGGAATGATACTGATTTGTTGCGAGCTTTGCATGGAGAGGCAAGAAAGACACAACATTTAGCACACCCAAGTATTGTTACCGTTTTTGATTTCGACAGAGATGAAAGTATCGTTTTTATGACTATGGAATACATGGATGGTACTCCATTAGATGATTTTATAAAGAGTCATCCTAACGGTATTGGTAAAGATGAAACCATCAATATAGTTAATCAAATGGCGAGTGCTTTAGTCTATGCCCATAGTCGCCATATAATTCATTCAGATTTTAAACCTAGCAATATTTTTATCGGACAAAAGCAAAGGGTTAAAGTGCTTGATTTTGGTATCGCGAGGGTAGCTAAAAGTGAGCAAAAAAGTACAGATTTTGATGCTGGTATTTTAGGGGGGTTGACTCCTGCGTATGCAAGTTTGGAAATGTTTAATGATGATGATCCAGACCCAAGTGATGACCTTTATGCTTTAGCTTGTGTGACTTATGAGTTACTGACAGGGAAACATCCATTTAATAATCGTGGTGCTAACGTAGCCAAAGACGAGGGCTTGGTTCCTGAAAAAATAAAATGTTTAAATGCTAGACAATGGAAAGCTCTAGCCAAGGGATTGGCGTTTGAAAGAGCGAATCGATTTGCCACCATTCAAGAGTTTAAAGATGGATTAAATGCTGAAAAAAGTAAATTACCTATTATTTTTGGATCTATCAGTATAGGGCTAATTATTGCAGGAATACTTGCTAAAGATCCTTTGCAAGAGTATTGGAAGCAGATTGAATCTGAGGGTGAAATAGATCAGTTGGAACCTGAGATTAAAAAGGGTGATGTTGATATTATGTTAAAAGCTTTAGCCTTGGTTGAAGTTTTATCGAAGTCAAATTCATATCGAATTGAAACAGAAGATAGGATTTCTGAAGAAATTTTGAAACATATCGCATTAGATGGTTATGATTTTGTCTCTAGATTGATTACTCATTTTGATCAATTAAGTAATGAGTTAAGACAAAAAGTGCTTTTTCAGGGAAAGGATGGGTTGTTGTCTTTTTATGAAAAAGAAATGGATATCATTATTTCTTCGCCTCAGAAAAGTAAAATTTTTAACAGTGTTGAAAGTTTATTGAAAAATGCAGAAGGGTATTATTCAGATTCCTTTAAATTACGACGTCTGCAAGAAAAAAAGAATGATTTGATACTTAAGTTAGACGAAAGGTTTTCCGAGTCTTTGAAACAAAAAAAAATGTTATCCGATCCTGATAGAGATGACATTGTTGATGTATTATCGGAATTAATTCGTATCAATCCAGACCATCCTTTAGTTTCGGATGCTAGAGCTGAGGGTGCCTATATCCGGGAAGTAACCGCTGCTTTAGAACATGACCAGATAGATGTGGCTAAACAATTAGTTGTGCAAGGACTGGTATTTTTTTCAAATAGTATTTCTTTGGCTGATCTAGCTGATCAGGTAGATGTGATTGAGCGATATAAGGAAAAACAGCATGCTATTAGTGGTATTGAGAAACAAATTAAAAACCTGATCGAAATATTTTCAGGTGATGTTTATAGCTGGGTGCAACAGGTAAGGCCAGTTTTTGTACAGCTAATAACTTTACAGGCAGATAGCCAAATGGTGGCTGTTGTAAAGAGTAAAACGGAGGGATTACTTAATAAGAAAATTGATATTTTAACTGAAACAAGAAAATGGAATTTGGCTTCATCATTGATTATGGATTTAAAATTAATGATAACTGAAAAAGCTTTTATTGAGAGTGAAAGTAAGGTTGCGCGTATAAAAGCGGCATTTGAACTGAAGGTGAAACAGCTGTTTCAGAAAATCAAAGATTTAGTTGCTTTAGATCAAACAGAGCAAACCATTATACAAATAAATCAGATTTTTACAGAGCTAAATAAGCTAAATGCTGAGCATCCTTTGATTCAGCTCAGACGAGAACAGATATCTTCCCGCTTTCTACAGATAGCTGAAGATATGCGAAGTGAGGCTAAATGGGAAAAAGCATTTCAATTTTTGAAATTTGCAGGGAAGATAAATACAGAACCACAATTTTTACAGCGTGTTGATGCCCAAAAAACAGAGATGATCAGGGCTAAAAAAGCACTTGAGAATATGGCAAAAGAAGAGCAGGCATTGGCTCAGAAAAAAGAACTGGAATTAAGAGAAAAAAGGCGGCAGCAGAAAATTACTGTTGAGGTTGAGCGCTTTAATGCAATGATTGCAACGATGTCTGCTACAGAAGAAAGCGCGCTTGCAGCAAAGCTGATTTTAGATTCTATTTCAGCTTTGGATGCAAAAAAACCTATTTTAGAGACTGGTTTTGTACAAATTGAAAATGTGTTTATCAAGCAGATTAATCTATTGATTAGCCAGCAGCAGTGGGAAAATGCAAACAATGTACTCAAAGAAGGGATGGCTTTTTCTCCCCAGTCAGAGCAATTGAAACAGGCTGCTATTCAGATAGATAATGGGCTTACTGCCCAGCTAAATCAACAGCAACAATTAAAAATACAACAGTATAAAAACACTCTTGAAGCGTTGATTCAACAACCGTCTTTAGATAAAAAATGGAAGCTTAACGTGAATGCAGTGTTAACTGATCTAGAAAAAATATTAGATAAGGATAGTGCATGGCTTAATAATGAAAAGACCAAGATTGTTGCCATTTATTTGGCACAAGCTAAACAACTGATAGTCGATAAAAGAATCAGTGGAGCGAAAGAGATTTTAAAACTTGCTTTAAAAATTGATAGTCGTTCTAAAAAAATAATAGATGAATTAAAAAGTCTGGAAAAAGAACAGATTCTGGTTGATGAAAAAAATAGACAAAATGAATTAAAAGCAGAAAGGGATGGTTTGAAACAAAGTTTTGAAATTCAATTAAAAGCTAATAAAGTGAGGCAGGCTTTGGCTTCTTTAAAGAAGCTGAAAAAAATTGAAGGAGTTGATAAAAATTATACTAACAGGATTGCTACAAAATTATTTGCTGATGCTTATTTCAGGTTGGCAAGTATTCAGATGGAAAGATCGAAAGTAAATAGTGCAATGGCCTTAGTAAGGAAAGGTCTGCGTTTTGATAAAAGACATGATAAATTAAATCAATTGCGCTTAAAACTGAAGAAACAGAAAGAAGAGGCTGAAATAGTAAAACGGCAAAAAGAAAAGGCTTATGAAGAACTATTAAAGAAGAGTAAGCCGGATGTTTCTGCACCGAACCAAACCACCGATGAAGAAATTAAATCGCTCGGAAGTATTGATAAGCCAAGTATAGGTGAGAGTAACAAAACGGCTAAAGCAGAAATTATGAGCAAGGAAAAACCTGGGGCTGCACCAAAAACAGCTAAAGGTAGAGCCTGTTTATCAAAGAATGCGGGGTATGGTAGCAGATCAAAGGCTCGATGTTATGACTATATTTCAGGGTCTATTAAAGGTCCTATTTTAGCTGTTATTCCTGCAGGAGAAGGGAATTCTTCCAGTTATGCGATCGGTACAAATGAAGTTTCGGTTAAAGAATATAATTATTACTGTAAATTAACTGGTAAATGCAGTAGCCATTCAGGACGCGCAGCACCCATTACCGGCATAACACTACAACAGGCCAAAGGTTACGTTCAATGGTTAAGTAAAGTAACAGGGTTTGATTATCGATTGCCTAATAAACAACAATGGTTGCATGCTGCTAAATCGGGTGGGAAAAAAGCAGTAACTGATTTTAATTGTAAACTTGTCAGTGGAGGAAGTATTATTAAAGGGAAGGGGTTAGTCTCAGCGAAATCTGGAAAGAAAAATGCCTGGGGACTTAGAAATTACATTGGTAATGCTCAGGAATGGGTGCTTAGTGGAGGAGCTATTTTGGCAATGGGTGGTGCGCATACAGATTCTATGACGGTTTGTGATATGAATTTTCAAAGAAGTCATTCCGGTGGTAGAGATAAAATTACAGGGTTTAGAGTGGTAAGAAACGTAGACTCATAAGTGACTGTTCAACCTGTTTCTGATGGATAACTCTTACTAGACATAAGTTCAGCCCCCTGGCCGCGTGAAGTATATGTATGAAGCATTGATGAAATATGAGGACATAGGTTTGTATTTAACACAAAGTAAAATACGGAGATAGAGTGCCAAAAAAAGAACAGTTACTTTCCTTTTTTTGTATGACGGATAAAGGAAATATAAGAACTCTCAATGAAGATATCTATCTGGTCGATGAAAAATCTGGGTTGTGGGTGCTTGCCGATGGGATGGGGGGATATGGTAGTGGGGATGTTGCTAGTCATCTTGCAGTAGAACGAATCAGTGAGTGTGTGAAGCAAGGTGATTCATTAACGGATTCTATATATAGCGCCCATGATACTGTTTTAGATGCAGCGGAAGCAGGGAGAGGTGAATGGGGAATGGGGACAACTGTTGTTGCTCTTAAGGTTATGAACTCTGATTATGAAGTTGCCTGGGTAGGCGATAGTCGTGCATATCTGCTGGAAAATAATCAGATGTTTCAGATAACCAAAGATCATTCAATGGTACAGGAAATGGTAGATAATGGGGAAATAACTCAGGAACAGGCTGAGTTTCATCCGCAAAGAAATATAATCAGCCAAGCAGTTGGATCTCCTGAAATCAATGACATATTAGTGGATAGTGTAACTGGAACATTATCGGTTGGAAATTCTATACTTTTATGTTCTGATGGTTTAACAACTGAAGTACGAGAGCCCAAAATTGCATGTATACTGCAAGAAAATATCAGTGCTGAAGATAAAGTGAGAAAACTAATTAATATGGCTTTAGCTGCTGGTGGAAAAGATAATGTAACGGTAGTTATTGTTGAGAAAAAAGTTGGGAATGGTTTTTCTTTGAAACCAAAAGCTATTGTTAGACAAATAAAACAGTTATTAGCAGGAAAAAATAACAGCTATATTAATTCACTGATAATTTTATTCTGCGCTATAGTTGTTGTATATTGGAATGAAGTGAGTGCTTTTTTGCATAATATTATATTTAAGGGCAATTAATAAATGGGGCTTTATCTTAAGGTTCTTCGCTTAGGAGAAGATTATGTGGATTATGACTTGTCAGCTACTTTCACTGCGTCTGGTGGAAGCATAGGTCGATCAGCGGAGAATGATCTGACTTTGCCGGATACAGAGGGCTTTGTTTCGAGAATGCATGCGAAAATTGAAAGTGATGGGGAGGTGTTTACTATAACTGATTGTAGTAGCAATGGAACTCTGGTTTTGGAACCTATTGATGATGATTCTGTAGATGCCTTTAATGAAATATACATTCATGCGGATAAGAGAAAATTAATTGATGGAGGCTATATTGTTATTGGTGAATTTGAAATACAGGTTCAATATAATGGTGAATGTTATAAATCTTCAGATACAACCGGTTTTATTGAACCGCCAAAAGTAGACACTACTTTATCGAAAAAAAAAGAGTCAGTCGAGAAGTCATTTAAACAGCCTGTTTTTGCCACTACTACTGATTTAGAACAAAGCACTGAACCCTTTGAGTTCGAGTCTAATGCAAATGTTTCAGTGCTGCAGGATAGTTTTTCTCTACCTGAAGCAAAAGAAGATATTAATCGGGAACAACAAATACCAGAAGCTTTTAATATTGATGATTTTTTTGGTGGTGGTAATGAGGATACGCCTAATACAGCTGAAACGGAAGAGGATGATATTTTTGCTAGCCTGCAAAACCCATTTGCTGATGAAGAGCTAAAACAACAACCTGTTAATATACAACCGGAACAACAGACAGATAAAGTAACTGAAATTCCTTCCGAGCCTACTCCTGATGAAACAATAGATAACAATATTCCATTGGATATTCATGATTCATCAGATTTAATTTCAGATGTTGAGGAATCTGTTGTTTCTGAGAGGGGTGATTTAGATGAGCCTCAAATAAATTCGAGTCCGCTAGAATCACAACATAAAATTCCTGTGAATCCTGCGGTTTTAACTGTTCCGAAAGAGCAGGAACAAACAGGAAAAAAACAAGCAAACAGTGATGCTTTTTTTAAGGGCTTAGGTTTTGATACAACCAACTTGCCTGATGATGAAAATGCTCTCGAACAGATTTTATTTAATGCGGGGAATATGCTCAGAGTCTTGCTTATCGCTAATATGTCTTTGTTGAAAGCAAGAACCGATTTGAAAAGAGAGTTACCGACTGCATTAACAGTTGTTCAAAAAGAAGAAAATAATCCGTTAAAATTTTGCCAAAATATAGATGAAGTCTTACCCTATCTTTTATTTGAAAATTCACCGGGTTTTTTATCGGGGCAATTAGCTATTGATGAAAGCAGTCATGATTTGTGTACACATCAAATGGCAATGATGGCAGGAATACAGGCTGCTTTAAAAGAGACGATTAATAAATTTGATCCATCTGTAGTTGAGAGAACCTGTGAAACGGGACACTTTAATAAAGCGTCAAAATATTGGGAGTGTTACGAATCCAGCTATAAAAAATTATCTATAGAAGCGCAAGCTGATTTTTTTGGCAGTGATTTTGCCGCTGCATACGAACGTCAAGTCAATGCTTTGAAAAATAAGGGAGGTAGAAACACATAATCATCCAAATTTCACGTAGTAGTTTATTTTTGTTTAAATCTTCTCAAGAGCAGCATAGTTATTCTACGTGACGATTGATAAAATTTAAAAGGGATAAAAAGGCAAGTGAGAGTGGGTGATTATTTGTTTCCACCTCCCTAAGTAACAGGACAGCATAATGGGAAGAAAAAATAAGGTCGTCTGGTCAGAAGGAATGTTTCTTCAGCCCCAGCATTTTCAACAGCATGATCGCTATTTAGAAAATACTATAAATAGCAGAGCATCGGCATTGGCTTTGTTTGATTGGGGCCTGGTAAATATAAAAATCGATGAGCAGCAGCTAAAACTGGGAAAATTTGCATTAACGGATTGTAGAGGTATCTTTCCTGATGGCACCCCCTTTAGTTTACCGGAAGATGATGTATTACCTTTGCCTTTAGATATTGCAAATGGTGTTCAGGACAGCATTGTTTATTTGACTCTGCCTGTGATAAGAAATGAAGCCGTTGAGTTTGATTCAGATGAAGAAATTGAACAACTGGCCCGATATCATGCCAAAGAATTTGAAGTAAAAGATAGTTATGTTAATTCAGATAGTCGAAAAGTTCTTCATGTTGGGCAGTTGCAATCAAGATTAGCTGTTGCAGAAGACGATCGATCATCCTATGTTTGTATAGGGATTGCAAGAATTGTGGAATGCCGCACGGATAAAACTATTGTTCTGGATGAAAAGTACATTGCGCCAATGTTAAATTGCGCCAATTCATCAAATTTACAAGGTTATATAGAGGAGATTTTGGGGTTAATTAAAACGAGAGGAGAAGCCTTAGCAAATCTTGTGACGAGTGGAAGTACGGGAGGCGTTGCAGAAGTTGCAGATTTTATGCTTTTGCAGTTAGTAAATCGCTATGAACCTTTGTATCGACATTTTTCCTTGATTGATGGACTGCACCCAGAAGTTTTGTATCGAAGTATTGTCCAGCTCGCGGGTGAGTTGGCGACTTTTATTGATAAAACTAAAAGGTGTAAACCTTTTGATGAATATAAACATGAGGCTTTATCCGAAACCTATACACCTGTCATGGACGTTATCAGACACTACTTAAATATGGTATTAGAACAAAATGCAATTCCAATACCGCTAAGTGGTCCAAAATATGGGGTTTATGCGGGTAAAATCCCTGATCGTAACCTGATTGATAACGCGGTATTTGTGATTGCAGTTAAGGCTGATGTTCCTCCTGATAAGATTAGTGAATATTTTCCGCCACAAACAAAAATAGGACCTGTAGAAAAGATTCAGCAATTAGTCCGTTCTGCATTACCTGGCATTACCATTCATGCATTGCCAGTAGCACCAAGACAATTACCTTATCATGCTGGGTTTTCATATTTTGAATTAAATAAGAAAAATGAAATGTGGCCGCAATTAAAAACATCGGGTGGTATAGCGGTTCAGATTGGGGGGGAATTTCCAGGGTTGGAAATTGAAATGTGGGCAATTAAGAATGGTTAAAGATTATGAGTGATAATGATTTTTTTGATCAGCAAAACAGTAGTACAGTTTTAAAACCCAGACCCGGAAGTCGGCAACCCGGGCGTAGGCCTGGGAGAGT
>JAKIUK010000100.1 GCA_021647585.1 Methylococcaceae bacterium | reverse complement strand
GAATTCGTTTTTGCATTCGTGTGATAGCCTTGGGACATATTAATTCCTTTGTGGTGAAAGTTTTAATATGTTATCAGGGCTGTCCTTTTAATTTTTAAATTCAGGTATAACGTGGTGAAACTATACAACTACTTACTTTTGTAGATTCTGTTTGAATGATAATGTGTGTTAAGTGTTGCAATGGCTATCTTATATTTATCCTTTACTCAAGGTCAATGCAGCATATTTTTCACTTTATGCTTCAGACTTATTTATAACCAAACATCCAGAATGATTAAAAGACTCAGCATTATCCTAATCTTGTCCGGCCTGATTTTTGGCAGTCTTTTTGCGTTTAAATTTTATCAGCAGCAGGCCAACAACCAGTTTAAACCGCCGCCACCTGCTGTCGTTGCAGTCACTGAAGTAATACAGGTTGAATGGCAATCATCTTTGACAACTATAGGAGATCTAGTGGCTGTATCGGGTGTGTCCGTCAGTAATGAAATTGCCGGTATAGTCAAAGCCATCCATTTTGATTCCGGGCAGAACGTCAAAAAGGGGCAATTGCTGATTGAGCTGGATACCGAAACCGATCTGGCGGAACAAAATGGTTTACTGGCACAGCAAAGGCTGGCACAAATTCAGTATACGCGCAGTAAGAAGCTGAGTAGTAGAAACCTTGTTTCTAAGTCCGATTACGATCAAAACTTGGCTCTGTTAGACAAAGCTATTGCATCTGTGAAAACCAAACAAACGCTCATAGAAAAAAAACGGATACGCGCTCCATTTTCAGGTAATCTGGGCATCCGTAAGGTCAACTTAGGACAGTATTTGATCTCTGGAACGTCAATTGTCACACTGCAACAGCTGAGTCCCATTTATATTGATTTTCAGATACCTGAACGCTATCTAAGTCATTTGAAGCCTGAGCAACAAGTTAACCTCAATGTACAGGCATATCCGGATAGAATTTTTAAAGGCTTTATTAGCACCATTAGCCCGCTTATTGAAAAGAATACCCGTTCAGTTCAAATACGCGCAATACTACCAAATACGGATCATTTTTTGCGTCCTGGGATGTTTGCCGAAGTAAAAGTGGTTTCAGGTCCAGGTAAGCAAATTTTGACCTTGCCAGATACCGCTATATCCTATAACCCCTATGGTGATTTTGTATTTATTATCGAGTCTGCTGAAAAAGGGTTAACAGTGCATAGCCGATTGGTAAAAACCGGTATGAGCAAAGAAGGTCGGGTAGAAATTGTAAAAGGCTTGATTCTTGGTGAGCAAGTTGTCAGTGCCGGGCAAATGAAATTACGTAACGGCATGTTGATTACTATAGATAAAAAGCCTGCACCTGGAGAGCGTACGCCGGAGATCATTAAGTGAAGTTTACTGATATCTTCATACAACGCCCAGTACTAGCAAGCGTCATCAGTCTGCTGATTCTGGTGGTCGGTTTGCGATCAATAACTTCATTGGAGTTGCGGCAATATCCTCAGATTAAAAATACGGTGATAAAGGTAACTACGTCCTATCCAGGTGCAGATAGCCAATTGGTTAAAGGTTTTATTACCACACCTTTACAACAAGTCATTTCAGAAGCAGATGGAATAGATTACTTGTCTTCCAGTAGTCGTCAGGGTAGCTCGACAATTGAAGCACATATGCGTCTCAATTACGATCCCAATGCAGCGGTTGCGGAAATTCAGGCTAAGGTGGCGAGTCAACGAAATGTTTTACCGGTTGAATCGGAAGATCCGGTTATTAGCTCACAGACTGGCGATAATACTGCTCTGATATACCTGGCTTTGTATAGCAATAGTATGAAACCCTCTCAAATCAGCGATTATATGTTGCGTGTGGTGCAACCTAAAATTCAGTCGGTGTCAGGTGTAGGGAAGGCTCAACTGCTGGGTAACAAGACTTTTGCCATGCGTATCTGGTTAGATCCCCTGCGTATGGCTGCGCTTGGGGTAACAGCAAAGGATGTGGCCGAAGTGTTACGTGATAATAACTATCTTTCTAGTGCGGGACAGACCAAAGGTACATTAGTCAAAATTGATTTAACTTTAACCACAGATATCAGTACCGTACAGGACTTTAACCAACTGGTGGTTGGTAACAGGAAAGGAACTTTAATTCGTTTGAACGATATAGCAGATATCGAACTTGGCAGCGAGGATTATGATTCGGTTAACTGGTATAAAGGCAAGATTGCTATTTTTATGGGGATTGAACAGGCACCAGGAGCAAATCCTTTAACAGTCGCTCAACGGGTACGTCAACAGTTAATCGAACTGAAAAAAGACTTACCAGAAGACCTGCATATATTGTTACCTTACGATGCCAGCCAATTTATTCAGGACTCAATAGATGAAGTCTTTTGGACACTGATTGAAGCAGTAATTATTGTGCTGTTGATCATATATTTATCGTTGGGTTCTTTTCGTGCTGCACTAGTGCCCTCGGTGACTGTGCCGTTGTCACTAATCGGCGGGACTTTTCTGATGTTGGTGATGGGTTTTTCAATTAACCTGCTGACCATGCTGGCAATGGTGCTGGGCATTGGACTGGTGGTCGATGATGCAATTATTGTGGTTGAAAATGTTCATCGGCATATTGAATTGGGTTCATCTCGATTTCAGGCAGCCATTGATGGTACCCGAGAGTTGGTAATGCCTATCATAGCCACGACAGTTGCCTTGATTGCGGTATATATACCGATTGGTTTTATGGGCGGACTGGTCGGGACTTTATTTACTGAATTTGCCTTCACATTAGTCGGTGCCGTCATAGTTTCTAGTGTTGTCGCTTTGACGCTGGCTCCGATGCTCTGTTCCAAGGTGCTAAAAGACAAGAGGGATAATGGTAGGTTTGAGCGGAATATTGAACAGTTCTTTAATAGACTTGCTGAAAGGTATAGGAATTTGCTGCATTTAGTCATAGAGTTTCCTGTGCTGATTCTCGGTTTTTCTTTGCTGGTGATGGTCAGTATTTATTTCATGTTTAATCTGTCGCAGAAAGAACTGGCACCTACAGAAGATCAAAGTATCCTGTTTTTTATGGCTAATGGACCACAAACAGCGACGCTGGAATATGAAGAAGTCTATGCCAGAGAGTTGATGAAACAATTTGAGAGTATTCCTGAATATAACGAAAGTTTTTGGCTATTGGGATTCGGTGGTGAGAAAAATGTAGTGTTTGGTGGATTTAAAATGCCTTCAACATTTCTGCGTAAACGTTCGCAAATGGAAATTCAACCGGAACTTCAGGCCAAAGTGAATCAGATTGCTGGATTTCAGACGGCGGTGATTCCACGTCCGAGTTTGCCAGGATCAGGGGGTGGTTTGCCGTTGCAATTTGTAATTATAACGGATGCTGGTTATGCCCAGCTCGATCAGGTAGCTGATCAGTTACTCAATAAAGCGATGCAAAGTGGTCAATTTAATTTTTTAATGAAAACTGTCAATTTTAATCGGCCCAAAGTTACTTTGGTTATTGACCGGGATAGAGCAGCCGATCTGGGTCTTACCATGGAAGAAATAGGGAGTAATTTGTCAACTTTATTAGGCGGGCAGTACGTTAATAGATTTAGTTTTCAAGGGCGTAGTTATAAAGTGATCCCTCAGGTGGCTGATTTATCACGTCTTGATACCAGTGTGTTTGAAAATTATTATCTACGTACAGCTTCGGGAGGGCAGGTGCCTTTATCATCGCTGGTGCAAATTAAAAACTCGGTTGAGCCTAGTAAAAGGACACAATTTCAACAGCTCAATAGTCTGACGTTGTCAGGAATGACATCACCGAAAGTGACTTTAGGAGATGCTATGAGTTATTTGGAACAACAGGCAGATGAGATATTTCCGCGTGGATATAACTTTGATTATACCGGTAGTTCTCGTCAGTATGCACAACAAGGAAGCGCACTTATTATCACTTTTTTTATGTCTTTGTTAATCATTTATCTGATGTTGGCAGCGCAATTTGAAAGTTGGCGAGATCCACTAATCATACTGATATCAGTTCCGCTTTCTATTGCCAGTGCTTTGGCTTTTATCATGCTAGGATTTGCATCAATTAATATCTACACTCAGGTGGGCTTGATTACTCTTATTGGTCTGGTTGCGAAAAATGGGATTTTGATCGTGGAATTTGCCAATCAGCTACAGATTAAACAAGGGTTGTCGAAAAGTGAAGCCATAGAACAGTCGGCCAAGATTCGTTTAAGACCTGTTTTAATGACGACTGTATCAATGATTGTAGCAATGATCCCGTTATTGGTTGCCTCAGGTCCAGGTGCCGCTAGCCGTTTTGATATTGGTCTGGTGATTACTAGCGGCTTGGGTATTGGTACATTGTTTACGCTGTTTATTGTACCTGCCTTCTATCTCTTGATAGCACGAGACCGCTAACTTGATTCATTGCATACAGTGTAGACAGACATCAATGACTTGTTAGAATCTGTTCAAGATCTGCAGCATCACCGTATAGGTCTTGAACAGGTTTATAAGTGTCAGGTATAACGTGGTGAAACTATACACTATAGAACCCCTCAGGACAGTAAATGCTGTCAGTTTAAATGACGGAAAACATTTTGCTATTCCAACTTACAGCTTCTACCATTCACCAGCGTTTTTGTTGGGTTTCGTTCCTCTACCCTACCTGCCGCGCTACTGTTAACTCAACAAGCCTCTTTAAATCATTAAGATGCCGTTCGATATCATTCCAACATTTTTAATATAATACCTTTCCGAGATTTAAGAGTCATATGTGGAATAAATTTTACCTTAAAATCATCGGGTATAGTCCACTGGAATCTATGTAAAAACAAAGCTACCACTGTTAATATTTCCACTCTCGCTAAATTCAATCCTAAACAGGTACGCATTCCTCCACCATAAGGCATAAAAGAGAGTTTCTGTATTTCACCATTTATAAAACGTTCTGGATTAAACTGTTCTGGGTTTTTCCAAACCCCGTGATGTCGATGTGTCACATACGGTGAAAAAACTAAAATAGACTTATCCTTTATTATGGTATTACCCATCTTCTGATTTCCTTCTACATCGCGATATGTAGCATAAGCCGGTGGAGATAGCCGCATAGATTCATTAATAACGCTTTCTGTAAACTGAAGGTGTTTTAAATCTTGATAATCAAGGTGAGCTTTTCCTGACATCATTAACTCAACTTCTTTTCGTGCCTGTTGTTGAATATCTGGATACTTACCCAAATAATACAGAGTAAACGCAATAGCATTGACCGTAGTATCTTGGCCAGCAAAAAACAAGGTAAACAAATGATCACGCAATTCTTGCGGGTCAAATAAAGGGGTGAGCTGATTCATAAGGCATTTTTTATCATCACCTTCCCGCTCTGCTTTAAGTTTAAGATTATTTATTGTTTGGTTAATCGTTTTTAATGCTTTTTGATATTTAAGATTACCAGGGGTTGGTAGGCGATTAAGAACGCCATTAAAAATAAAAGCTAACATCGACCGAACAACGGTACGCTGACTTACTGTATTAATTGCCATAACCGCTTGTTGAGAATCTTCATCCTCCAATGACTTACCAAATAAGATTCTACTCATTATTGATTGCACAAGTGGCAGTATTGCCTGCTCTGCATGTAAAACTTCGGAACCGTTTTTCTTAGCTAATTGCTGAATAGTATGTTCAGTTTCTTCCCTGATTACTGGGAACCAGGTTTCTATTGCTCGTTTCTGAAAATAGGGTTGTAATATTTCACGCTGTTTTTTCCAGCTTTCACCATAACTATTAAAAATACCGTTACCGAAAGCTGATTTGTATGCTTCATGAAAAAACTTTCTAGTGTACTGGCCTTTTCTTTCACCCGCATATAATCTTTCTATATCTTTTGGATGACTGATTAGATAAATATGTTTACGCCCTAACTTAAATAATACAATGTCGCCATATTTCCTGGTAATAGATTCAAAAAAACCTAATAAATCCCATGCAAGTGAGGGTAATGACCCTACAAAAGGACAACCTTTAGGCCCAGGGGCATCATAGACATCTTCTTTAGAATCTGTATTGTGGATCAAAATTTCATCTCCATTTGTCCCATAAAAGAAATCATCAAAAACTTTATAGTTAAAAATAAACCCTTTTTAGACTATTGTAAAAGCTCGGTAGGTTGGGTTGAGGAACGAAACCCAACAATAATTAAACTTCACCGAAACAACCTTCGAAATAACCTTTCACCCCCAATCCGATTAGATTATCCCTTTCTGGATATAACAATGTATGCTTGGATAAGTCCAATCAACAGGTGATTGAATAATGCCGTGTTTTACCGGATTATAATGAATGTAATCCACATGCCTTTCAAAATCTTTATCATCCTTGATTAAATGCTCCCAATAACGACGTTGCCAAAGTCCACGTTCTCCTTTTTTTCTTCGGCTTGTTGAAATACGTTCAGTTTGTGGCAATGCACGAGAAAATGTGCTTTTAATTAATCGCCAGCGAGTAGGAAAATCAGCGTCATATTCAGGTAATTGCCAGAGAGTATGAATATGATCTGGAAGAATAACAATTGCTGCAATAATAAATCAATGATTTTGTTTGATTTTTTTAAATGCTCCGCGTAATTAATCAATATGATCTATTAATAAGGATTTATTGTACCAAATTGCTAGTTTAAAACTATGCACTTTCAGTCCATAGTGGTTGAGTCCGATCGGCTATATTGACAGTGAAAAATAACATGCTCCTGGAATATTGGCTCGGCAGTATTGCATGATTTGATCGACAGTTGTGTATTGGTAGATTGGGTTTCGTTCCTCAACCCAATCTACCGCGCTAAAGCTTTAAAAGGTCAAAATAGGCAGTAAATAAGATCATGTTTGCTTATTTTATAAGGGGCTAGTTTATTACGGTTAGTAGCCACTTCCTTCCGATAAATCTTGTCCATATGCGTAATACCATCAAATTCATCAAGCGTTAACAGATACAAATTGTCCGGCTGCTCCGCTACTCCACCCACGCCAAATAATAAAAACACAATAATATTCTTTTCTATTTGATATTTTCTGTATCTATTAAATGCTGTCTTTTCGCCAAATCTTATCCAAATCGCTTTATTGGTTTTTTTATCTATATTAAAACGCCCTCGAAATTTGCATTCAACAGCAACAACTTTGTGAGTCTGCGTATCTGATACAACAAAATCTGGATTACCATTGCTTCTAATATAAATATTTTCATTAAAGCCTTTATCTGGTGTCCAATCGACTATTGTCGTCCTATAATCTCCATCCCAGATTTTCGCGGCAAATAATTCAAATAAGCGACCTTTGACTAGACCATCAATTTTACTGTCATTGAGGTTTACCCCAAGAATACGTGCATTTTTTTCAGCATAGCTATACTTTTCTTTCAGGCTGGTAATGGTTCTTTCCATTTCTGCCATATTGTTTTGGTAAGCACTAGCAAGAGTGGCGAGCTCTTTTTCTACCTTGTGATAAAAAAATACTTCTATTTCTCTTTGCTTTCTTTCTTCTTTACGAGCAAGATGATTTTCTATTTCTTGGTATTCTTGTGAATTCGGCTCTCTATGACTAGATAATTGTGGCTGTGCATAATAAACTGCTTCCAATGGCTCTACGGTGTTATAGCTGGGATTATTTGTTTTATGTTTTTTTCTAAAGTGAGCAATGCTAAAAAGAAACAATAAGCCAGATAACGTAATAATTACCGTGGGTGCAAAGGTATTAATTTGTTTTTCGTAGCGTTTTAATTGCTTTGTTTTTAGAACAAGGAAGCCAAACACTCGGGAATAGCCAAGTTTAAAATGTTGCTTTTGAATCGTTTGCTGTTGATTAACAGAATAGAAATAATTCCAGTTGTTAGCTGGTTTGGTAAGGCTTGCAAAGCCATCTGCCGCTAAAGTGCTAACGATTTGGGAAGAACGGTTGGGACGTTTTCTTAAATTAACTTCAACCTGACGGGAATTAATTCCACCCACCTCAACACAGGCAGATTTAAAGTAATGGACACAAACATAAAGCCCTGTAACGATTATCAATAATATAAACAATAATTTCTTGATAAAAACTCCTTATACTGAAAACAAGAACATGCCTAAAATGTTGGGAGTGTCGGATGACGCTATCGCTTATCCTACCTACGCATCCGCCTTACGTGTTGTCGCTCATTCAGACTTACGCTTTATGCTTGAGAGGTTGTTGAGTTTCGTGCCTCAACCCAACCTACCGCGCTTTTATTGATGAGATACAGCAGAGCTAACTAACGAGAATAATAATCTTTATTGTGCATATTTATGCCAAGCGCCTTTATTCGATAGCATGAATGCCCATGCCAATATAGCCATGCCCGTCACTTGAGAATAAGGAACAGGAAAGGTAGTGAATTGCTCAGGAAACAGTCCTGCAAAACCTAACGGCATGATGATTACTGCTATATATGGGGCAATATCATTCCCTCTAAACAGGTTATAAACCACTAGCGTAAGAACTAAAAAAAACAATACAGTAATAGTGGCACCAATAAACACAAAAACAATATATGTTTCTAAAAGCCCAGCATTATATTTATCTTGGTAAAATGAACCAAATTCAACTAGCAAAGAACAAATCAGGGCAGGGATAAATATTTTTCCCGCTAAATCATCTATTGCTTTGGCATAATTTGTTGCAAAACCTTCAACCATATAATGATCCATTATTTTAAAAGTTTTACTGTATCTGTCTTACGGGTTGTCGCTCATTCAGCTTGCGACCTACGCATTAATCGTGTTCTGCCCCCTTTTTCCATGCAAAAATAAAGACCTGACCCCTTTCTGTTGCTTTCTGTTAATTATTAGTAATTCATGTAGTTAGTTTATCACTGGAAGCGGTATTGCTGGCTGACCCCTTGATTTTCACAATTTCGGCTTCCGAGTTTAAAGGGTAATATTTATCCAATTATAAGTTTTAATTTATGTTTAATTGCTTTCTCTATGCCAGATTTTACATCTACTAAATCATCAAAGAACTCATCTGATGGGGCGACCTCTGAATTAGTAGTATTTCTCCAGAATTTTTCCAGTTGGATTACCTCTTCTTTAAACGCATGTAATTCTGCACCCTCCAATACAAAACCATATTCTGAATCAGCTTTTTCGGTCAGCGAGGATATAATAGGGAGGGATAGTTTTATTCCTATAGATTCCCAGTAGGTATCAATTTTTATAGCACTTCCTAAAAATTTATCAAAAATTGGGTTGTTCGGTTGATCATTAAAAGCAACTAACATTGAATAAGCCATTAACTTGACCTTTTAATTAGATAGTATAAATACATTTTCTTCTCCTAGTATTCTTTTTGATTCTGTAATTAATTCTTTAAACCTATCACTATTTCCTTTTTCGTAGAATACTTGTGCTTTTGTTCCTCGCAATTTTGCTTCATCTTTTAGTGCTTCGAGAGCTCTTTTTGTTTTTTCAAATACAACATCATTTGCATTTTTACCAGGACCTCCAACTTGAATCAGCTCACCATTTTTACCAAATACATCAATTCCCGTGACCACTTTTCCATCTCTGATTATTGGTTTATCTTCTATTATTAATTTACTATCTTGTTTACGAATACGAGACCGCGTTGCTGATTTTCCATCAACAATCTCAGCCACCCGTAATTCCCTTAATGTAGCTTTTCTTTTATTTGGAGAAAGATCTGATATTTTTGCTGCATCACCATTTGATGTAGCAATAAAATCTGGATTTGTTTCAACGTCAACATTCTTTCCCCTTTTCCCATCAATTATACCACTCTCTTTTTCGCTGGAAACTCCTTTTTTTGGCTTCTCCTCAATATTTGCTTGTTTAGATTTTGAGGGGGTATTAGCACTTTGCTTAACTTTGGGACTGCTGTTTTTTGAAGAATTGGCAAGAAATTCCCCGACAGTTTGGTTTGCTGTTGTTCCACTGGAAGCAGGCTTTAAAAAATGATCTATTTCACGTTTAATTTGACTCAGTGTTTTACTGGCATGCGGGGGTAATTTGTTAGCACCCAACTCATAGAGCTGATCTATCACTTTTTTTAATGGGATAAACAGCCTTTTTAGTGCATTAGACCAATGAAAATCAGTTTGGGCTATACGGATGGCTTTTTTTATTGATTTTAGGTAACGGGGTAATTTACCTAATTTAGCAAAGTCACCGACATAAGGAACAATACTGACGACACTAATTACCGCATCAATCCATCGTCCTCTGCTTAGGGATATTAGGACGTTGGTGCCATCAGAGGCGGGTGTAGGATCAATAATCCCTGTTATATCCAAAATGAATTGACATATATCCAGAGCAATTTCTTTTTTTTCTAATTCTATTTTTAGTTGTTGTTTAAGCTGATATTCACAATGCGAGCCTAATGGACCTGGTATACGCTGAGGTTGTCTGGTCAGTGGGTCTATTGGTGGCTGTTGTGAGTGGCACATACCCAATGGACCAGGGATTCTATAGTTAGCCATTGTATTTTTTTAGGGCTTAGTTATGTCAAAAAATACGTGACTCTACATGTTAGTCAGGTAAAAGTAAATAAAATTTAACTTAAAAAAAACAGCGGTTAAAAAAAGCAAAGGGTCTCTACTTTTGCTGCAATAATAAAGACCTAATGGAATAGTCCGCCCCATTTTTAAGGTGGAATTATTGCAGGATCAGTAGAGAGCATCACGGGTAAAAGTGTTCGAGCGCAAGAAGTTACCTGTATTGGTGGGTTGGGGCATGACGCTTGTGGCTTTGATCTGGATCTTTCATAACCATGTGTCTGGAATTAAAATGGCACAGTCTTTAGCCGCGATCATAGAACTATAGTTTTTTATGGCTATTAACAACGCACAGGTTAAATGGTTTGTTATTTCGACCAACGGGAGAAATCTTGTTATTCAAGTTGT
>JAKIUK010000099.1 GCA_021647585.1 Methylococcaceae bacterium | reverse complement strand
AGAACCTGTTTAATACATTGGCCATAATAGGCCGTATGGATGATGAGGAGTATGAGCGCAGATAACCATCAGGGCCAGGAAGTCAAATACTTCCATAAACAGGCCGAATATATGAGAGCAATGATTTCCTCTCACATCAATGATTAAATATCTTGCAAAACGGGGTGGGTCCATATAAGTAGGTAAGGGGCGTAAGCAGGACGCGTAAGCTTTATCTACGCGCTATTTTTTGTCTTTTTCGCCCAGATTTTCCACAAAATTCGCGCTCAACTGCTTTTTCTAGGATAATGTAGTCTTTATCTATTTGATTCCAAGAGGAAAAAACATGCGCAGGGTTATCTTCAATCAAAAAGGCGGTGTAGGAAAATCAACCATCACCTGTAATCTAGCCGCTATCAGTGCGGTTGAAGGAAAACGAACACTGGTTATAGACCTTGATATCCAAGGGAATTCAACACAATATCTGCTTGGTCACAAGATTACTGACGCTGACAAAACCATTGCGCACTTTTTTAAAGACTGCTTAGGTATTAGCCTCTTTGGTGGTGGTAAAGAGGGGCTGGAAAGTGCAATCCACGAAACGCCTTTCCCCAATTTGTTTGTATTACCCAGTCACCCAGAACTGGAAGCATTACAAAGTCGACTGGAATCCAGATATAAAATATTCAAGCTTAAAGAAGAACTGGAAAAACTGGAAGGCTTTGATGCCATCTATATTGACACGCCGCCTATTCTTAACTTTTATAGTCAATCAGCACTAATTGCTGCTGAAAAGTGCTTAATTCCTTTTGATTGTGACACTTTTGCCAGAGATGCTTTATATACGCTAATGAATTCTATTGCAGAAGTAAAAACAGATCATAATGAAAACCTTGAAATAGAAGGCATTGTGGTTAACCAATATCAAAAACAGGCCAATCTACCTCGACAATTGGTTGAAGAGCTAATCGCAGAAGGTCATCCTGTATTGGAGAGTAAAATTTCACCTTCGGTAAAAGTTCGAGAATCCCATACCGAATCAAAGCCTCTGATTCATTATGCTCCAAATCACAAATTAGCTGATGAATATCGTGCGTTGTATGTTGAAATTCATTAAACCACATACTTAATTTTGTATCATATAGGATTACAGATATGGCTTCATTCAAGATGCTATGGGATAATTTTCCAGATGACGAAGTCATCAAGAAAAAATGTTTTAATAAGCAATCCCATGGAAATACTCCATTCGATAATTATTGCTCCATTTTAATGAGTGAATGTTTTAACCAGTCAGGCATATCTCTTGAATCCTGCCCAGCGGTAAAATGCTGGTCTCATACTGGCAAAAAACACGTGATACGAGCAGAACAATTAGCAAAATGGTTATCAACCCACCCTCCCAAAGGATTTGGGGCAAGAGAAAAAATTGTCCCCGGAAAATTTCAGACACAGCTTGCTGGCCGTACAGGGGTTATTTTTTTTAAAGACTATTGGACGAGAGGCAACGAAACTTTTAATAACCGAAGTGGTGACCATATAGACCTGTGGAACAAAAATAGAATAACAGGAGGTAGTATGATTTATCGTTCAATCATTGAATTGATAGGCCTGGTTTCTGATTTAAATAAAAGCCGAAATGTGTGGTTCTGGGAGGTCAAATAAATGCAATCGAAGAAAAGTAATTTTTTGGCTGCGATAGTTGTCACCTTCATATGCTTTATTCTAAATGGAGCTCTTTTTATTTACTTTTATAATCAACTTGCCACCCCCTTTATCAAAGAAGAGCAACGCGTAGCAAATGCTGATTACATAATGAGCGTGACAGCAGGCGGATATGTAAGTACATCGTTACTCATAGGAGTAGTAGTGTATTTTATCCTTAACACTCGAAATTAAGTACCTAATTCAACGTTCCATTCATATTATTGATAAATTCGGCAGCCTTGACTAAGTTTAGGCGATTATAGGCCTGTGTTAGCTATCAGGCTATTTACCTGAAAAAAAAGATCACTCAGACGCATGTATCCCAAAATCAACTTAACTTTCATCCGTATTATTTTTCCACATTATCAAAACGAGCAAAAAAAACCCAAGTATGGCTGATATAATGTTATCACCCAACCGTGCATACGGTGTCATCCCACCCATAGGAAAAAAATGCCCCGTCAATACTGTCTTTTTAAACATTGGCGCTTTTTTAACAATTGCACCATCTGGAGCAACAATGGCTGTCACCCCCGTATTGGTAGCCCTTAACATATATCGCCCTGTTTCCAATGCACGCATTTGAGCTAGCTGCATATGTTGATGAGGCTCTAATGAATCACCAAACCAGGCATCATTTGTTACGTTAACTAAATAGGCCGCTTTTGGCAGCCCTCTAATCGCCTCGTTACCAAACGCATCTTCATAACAAATAGATGTTGCAAAAGGATACCCACCTGCTTGTAATAATTTTTGATCGTTACCCCCCGAAGTAAAATTTCCTAGCCGGATATTTAGTAAATTCAAAACAAACCCGGATAAAGGTTGTAAAGGTAAATATTCACCAAAAGGCAATAAATGGTTTTTATCATATCGTCCCTCATGATTTCCTAGGGTTAATACTGTATTAAAATATTCATTTTTTCTACCGGTTGCAGGCAAACTGACGATCAGATCTGTATTATGCGCTTTGGCCTTTGCTGACAGAGGATCTAAATAAAACGCTTTAACTTGTGACAAATAAGCAGGAATAGCGGTTTCCGGCCAAATAATGACATCTGAACCCCAATTCTGAACCGTCATTTGTTGATAATCAACTAAGGTTTTTATTCTGTATTCTGGCAACCATTTTTTATCCTGCGCCACATTCCCTTGAATAAGAGCAACAGTGATTGCCTCAGCTATAGGTTCAGTCCATTTAATTGTTTGTATATAAGCTCCCGCGCCCCATAACAAAGTAATTATCATGCCTACATTGAGATATTTTATATTTCTAATGCATCCTGCAGCTATCAATGATGCTGTTATAGCTAATAAAAACCCTGTGCCGTACACACCCATGACTGGAACAAATCCTTGTAGAGGTGTTCCCAACTGGGTATAGGCAATTTGCAACCATGGGAACCCATTAAGTAACCAATACCCCCGAAAATACTCGACGAGAATCCAGACAAAAGGGATAAGCCAGATCAACTTATTTTTATTCTTTTTGCCAGCTATCTTGACTGATAAATATCCTGTTAGTGCTGGAAACAAAGCCCAAAAACACACCACCAGTATTGTCAATAATAAGGATCCAACGATAGGAGCTCCACCATAATCATGAATGCTGATATATACCCAAGAAATACCGCTACCAAACAATCCTAAACCATAAAGATATCCACGTAATGCAACTCGAACAGGTGAAGTACCCAACCAGGATAAAAAAACAAAAACCAAAGAGGCAACGGCTAAATATGAATAATTAAATGGGGAAAAAGCAAAAGTTAATAATAATCCAGCTAAAGGTGAGCATAATTCCCACCGCCATCTTGATAAAAAATCCATATTTACTTTATATTTATAATAAGCTCTGAAAAAAATGGCTGTTTTTGGAGTACTAGCGATACTACTATCTTTTACATCCAATAGCTAACTAGTTCGTGCTTTCAACATGCTATAATTATCTACTACCCACTTTGCTAAAAGCATAATTTTTTAATGTTCCAACAACATGGGCTTTATAACAATTGTTATTCTTTGGTCTCATGAACAAAACATGGAATTCCTTTCACTTGTTCTTTTTTCATCTCTATATACTGCAGTCCAATTAAAGTAGATTTGCCCGTATCACCATGATCCACCCAGACAACCTTAATCTTACCTCTAATTTGTAACTGTTTGAAATCAAATATAGTTATTGTTCCTTCTACAACGTCAATATTTTCTTCCACAAGAATCATCAGCCCATCTACTGATACATTTCTGGTATTAAAATGATATTTCTTACTGTTAAAAATAATCTGCCCAGGAGCTGTCAAATTCTTCCGGTAGGCTTTCCGCTTATACAGTAAATTATCCACATCATAAGAAATATTCCTGAATTCAAGAGCTAGATGTATATGGTCCTCAACCATATCTGCCCGTACTACTTCTGCCTCACCCGCCAAATGCATTTCAGGCAAATAAATATCAATAGTGGGTGATACCTTAATCAACTGAAAAACAGTTTTAATATCAAAGTCTGCCGAGTCATTTGTCAATTCAGCTAACAAGCCTGAAATTGATAGGTTTCTTACAGAAATTTCCAACTCCCTATCACCCAGATAAACAAGTCCATGAGATGTTATTTTTTTTCGATACGATCTTTTTTCTTCAGACATCTTGCGCTCTCTGTATTTAAAACCCAATATCTATAGAAATAAAGTATAGTATTTAAATTTGTTCATCACATTAATATTTAAAAAAACTCTCATATTTCTGCCTATGATAAATAAATTTTATTTTTGCAGTCTGCTTTTTTTATGTTCTTGTACTGCAACGCCTCCAAAAAATGTAAATAATATTTGTGACATATTTAGAGAAAAAAATGATTGGTATGCAGATGTAAAAGAATCCTATGACAAATGGGGGGTTCCTATTCATGTGACCATGGCAATCATGTATCAGGAGTCTCGTTTTGTAGCAGATGCCCAACCACCCCGACCATGGTTATTAGGCATAATCCCCTGGTTCCGATCCAGTAGCGCTTATGGTTATGCACAGGCACAAGATAGTACATGGCAAGATTATTTAGCAAATAATCATAGCCGTTGGAGTGCTGATAGAGATGATTTTGCTGATGCCAGTGATTTTATTGGCTGGTACTGTTCTATCAGCCATAACCGCCTTGGCCTTTCCAAAAAGGACACCCAAAAACTGTATCTTGCATATCACGAAGGACATGGAGGCTATAGTCGAAAAACTTATCAAAAAAAACCATGGTTAATAAAAACTGCAAAAAAAGTGACTCAAAAATCAAAGACGTTTCAGTTACAATTGGTAAACTGTAAAGATGAATTTAAAAGCACTAGCTGGTTTTTTTGGTAGACTATAGGGTTCTAATCTTTAACAACAGGAAAATAAATGAAAAACATTCGACACCGGGTTGTTGTATCACTCACTGTACTATTGATAGGATTTACTATGTTCTCTATGGCCAACGCCACCTCTTCAGAAGAAAACAAAGCAGCTGGCAAAGCTTTTTTAGCTGAAAATGCAAAAAAAGAAAACATCATTACGACTGCAAGTGGTCTGCAATACGAAATATTGACTAAAGGTGAAGGTCCCTCTCCTTCAGCAACAACAAGTGTAACTGTCCACTATCGGGGAACAACGCTTGATGGTAAAGAATTTGATAGTTCATACAGTCGAAATGCACCCGCTACATTTCCATTAAACCGAGTCATTGCTGGCTGGACAGAAGGTCTGCAATTAATGAATGTTGGTGCTAAATATCGCTTTTATATTCCATCAGAGCTAGCCTATGGCGCACGTGGTGCCGGTGGTTCAATAGGTCCAAATGAAACACTGATTTTTGATGTTGAATTACTGAAATTCTAAACAACATCTTTCTGCAAGTAGCTAGTACTCTGTCATTGTTGTATTGATGGAGTACTAGTCCCCCTACAACATTAAAGTATGAACAAAGCCTTGCTTAAGCAAGGCTTTTTTATTTAAAGCTTATGACAAAATATCAACTCTTTGCAACCACCCCCAAGGCCATGGAAGACATTCTGGCTGAAGAACTAAAACAATTAGGTGCTGAAAACGTCCACCCTAAATTGGCTGGAGTGACTTTTCAGGGCGACCTGGAAATGGCCTACCGGACCTGTCTTTGGTCCAGGACAGCAAACCGCATCTTATTACCCCTAAGTTCTTTTCAAGTCACCTCCAAGGAAGACCTTTATGAGGCCGTCAAAAAAATCAATTGGTTTGAACATTTTAAACCCGATGAAACTTTTGCCGTTTCTTTCAGCGCAAAAAATTCAGTAGCTATTAACAACAGTCACTTTGGTTCTTTAGTGGTTAAAGATGCCATCGTAGATCAAATGCGAGCTAAATTTCATAAGCGTCCTAACGTTGATCTCAACCGCCCTACCATTAAAATTAATGTTTATTTAAATGCTGAAGATGCACAGCTCAGTCTTGATCTTTCCGGGGAAAGTTTACACAAAAGAGGTTATCGAGAAGCAAACGTACAAGCACCAATCAAAGAAAACCTGGCTGCTGCGATGTTATTGCGTAGTGGTTGGCCAAAAATTGCAAAAAAAGGTGGCTCTCTTATCGACCCTATGTGCGGCTCAGGCACTTTACTGTTAGAAGCAGCAATGATTGCAGCTGACTATGCACCTGGTTTATTACGAAAATATTACGGTTTTGTTGGCTGGAAACAGCATGATGTTGCCTGCTGGCAAAAAATACTCAGCGAAGCAGAGCAACGTAAAAATGCAGGGCTAGAACAAATGCCTGTCATTGCAGGATTTGATCAAAGTCGTCGTACCGTAGCTACGGCCATAAAACATGTTGAGAATGCAGGTTTCCAGAACAAAATTCATGTGGAAAAAAGGGACATCAATGATGCAGAACCTGCCAGCAGTTGGCAACCGGGTCTACTTATTTGTAATCCTCCCTATGGAGAACGACTCGGCGATGAAGAACAGATTACTCAACTCTATCGACAGTTTGGGGACACTTTAAAAGCAAAATTTATCGGCTGGAAAGCCTCGATAATAATTAGCAATCCGGAAATGGGCTTTCGTTTAGGTATTCGTTCGCAAAAGCCCATTACTTTATACAACGGTGCGCTGGAATGTAAGTTACTACGGTTAACTATCGAAGAAAAATCTTTCTTTGTGCCTAAAGCCAGATCACAGCAGGAGCGCATCGAACAAATCAGCCAAAGCAATTCATCTCACACGAATGAAAATCAAAGTGCAGAAATGTTTGCAAATCGGCTGAAAAAAAACCTGAAAAAAATGAATAAATGGGCAAAACAACAAAACATCAGTTGTTATCGTATATATGATGCCGATTTGCCTGAATATGCCGTTGCTGTTGATTTCTATCAGGGCGAAAAATTGTGGGTCAATGTGCAAGAATACGAAGCCCCCAAAACCATTGCTCCTCATAAAGCCAATGAACGTCTTGCCGGTGTACTGGCTGAAATACCACGAGTACTAAAAATCGACAATTCCCAGGTGTTTTTAAAAATCCGTCGCAAACAAAAAAATACAAATCAATACGAAAAGCACGATAATAAAGCAAATTTTCATGTCATTGAAGAAAATAACTGTAAATTTCTGGTGAATTTTGAAGATTACCTGGATACCGGGTTATTTCTTGACCATCGCCCTATTCGTCAAAAAATTCAACAACAGGCCAAAGGTAAACACTTTCTAAATTTATTTGCTTATACGGCAACAGCATCTATTCATGCAGCATTAGGCGGTGCGATATCTACAACCACCGTTGATATGTCTAATACCTATCTCGATTGGGCACAAAAGAATTTTGATTTAAACAATCTTGCAGGTAACAATAAAATCATTCGTGCGGATTGCTCGACCTGGCTGGAACAAGAAGCAAAAAAAACCAACAAAACACAATATGATTTAATCTTTCTGGACCCACCCACATTTTCAAATTCCAAACGTATGGAAGATGCTTTTGATATTCAACAAGATCATGTTGCACTGATTAAAAATGCTTTAGCACTTTTAACACCTGCAGGAACATTATATTTTTCCACCAACTTTAGAAAATTCAAGCTGGATGAACAGGCCTTTTCAGCATATGTTGTTGAAAATATAACTGCATTGACTATTCCAGAAGATTTTGCCAGAACCCCAAAGATTCACTATTGCTGGAAATTTCTAAAACAATGACAACTATCCATATTAATGTTTGCGGGCGCGTACAAGGCGTTTACTTTCGTGCATATACTCAGAAACAGGCTATCAAATTTGGCATCACTGGCTTTGTTGCAAATAAAAAAGATGGGAGTGTTGAAATTGTTGCATCTGCAGACCAAGATGCATTGAATAATCTAACCACATGGTGTCACAAAGGCCCTTTAATGGCAAAAGTAAGTCATGTGATTGTAAATGCGTATACAACATCAGAAAAATTCACTCAATTTGAGATACGTTAGAAAAAATGCAACAATAAATCCTACAATCTAAACCAGGTGGCGAACATGACTTCAACCGTTGATGATTTACTCCGTAAGATCAAATCTCTAGAACAGGAATTGATTGAAGAAATCCAGAGTCAACAACAGGATTTCACTTATGAAATACAAAAAAAACGGATTTACTTTGAAAAAAATGTAATTCAACAACATAAACACTATCTGCAACAATTATTTGATTACCTGAAAAAATCCTCTCTCAAACACATACTCAGTGCCCCACTCATATGGGCTGTACTGATTCCTACTCTATTATTGGATATCACAGTCACACTGTATCAGGCATTCTGTTTTCCTATCTATGGCATTCCTAAAGTCAAACGAGCTGACTTTATTGTTTTCGACAGGCAATATCTAAATTACCTGAACATCATAGAAAAAATGAATTGTGCCTACTGTAGTTACTTTAACGGCATTATTGCTTATATTCAGGAAATTGCAGCTCGAACTGAACAATTTTGGTGCCCCATCAAACACGCCCACCATATCAGTACTTTGCACAACAGATATCAGCATTTTTTGGACTACGGGGATGCAAAATCATATAGGCAGCAGAAAGAAGAAATTAGACAAAAATTTGATGACTTAAAACACAATGACTATTAACTTATTACAGGTTACTCTCAATTTTGACGTTAACCCATGAATGGATTAAGAATATTTTTCTAGGTTTATTATCTTTGGTTGTTGTTTCTCACAAAAACCTAAAAGAACCATCAAAATCATTTCTCTGCCAATCAAAAAGACAGGCATCTGTTTTATTAAACAGTGGATTTAATTCTAATAATTTAACTTCAAAATAAGGATTAGTTGTTTTTTCAATTTCCTTTAAAAAAACATCAAATACTACATCATCTAAATGTGACATTATTTTAAATGTCTGAAAAAACATTTCAATAGCATCTTTAATTTGCTGTTGATTTGCTGCAATTTCAGGGCAATGACCCAAGTTTTTACAATCATACTGAGATATACCAATTAACTTACGATTCTTCATAAAACAACGAAATTCAGCCCAAGCAGGTATGTTTAACCACTGTCGCACAAAAATATGAGGACAATATTGAAACCGTAAAGCAAGACTTAAATCGAAGGCAACTCTCTCAGAGGCATCTGTCAGTATTTTTATACCTGCATATGGATGTGTTACTTTTAGGCCGTTATGTTGTGCATAAGCGGAATCTTTACCACTACGCGAGCCTAACCGGATGAACGCCCCCTCAGGAAACTTGCTTAATGCAACATCAATTTTATTTTTAAGGTTAGTAATGGGTTGTAACGAACCAAATGATGAGCCATAAATAGTGATATTTGTCCCCAAATCTATAGCCTCTCGTAAACTAAGTGGAATATCTATTTGGGGAATAGAATGTGTATATAAAACAGGGTTCCAGTTTTCTATATAAGTAGGACTAACCAGAGCAAAATAAGCAGGTGTCATTCAACTTCTATAAAGGAATCTAGAAATTCGTTAAAACTATTAGCAACAAAAGCTACATTATCATAAGTAGCGGGCTCTCCATCTTCGGCTTCTAATTCCCGTAACCAAAAAAATACTTTGCCTTTATTATCCCCCTGTAACCCCAATAAAATTAAACTACCACCTGGATCACGAGCTACAGCAAGCATATTATTAGGAATCCGGTCTTTAAAACTATAAAAGTCGTCCGTTATATTTTCGTCTTCCCCTTCATAAAGAGCAAGAAACCAAGCAACCATAGCCATTTCTGGTTGATTATCTTTTAAAGTAAAATAAAAACCAGCTGGTTTAGGTGTACCTCCATTGTGTAGCAATAAAAACTGTTTGTAGTCATCAGGGAGTATTTGACCAATTAATGCTTCAAATTGTTCTATTTCTTTGCACGTTGTATTTTTTTCTGATTCAACAATTTTAGCCATTTTCAATATCCTTTATCTGTAACAATTGATACTCCTCCTGTATGGGGAACTTCGTTGTGTAATTTTTTAGGCACTAATTGCATTGTGATGCCATCTTGATGATGATGCCAAGTCATGCCTTTAGGCGTTCCATTATAACCTGCTGCTTTATTTGCTTGAGTAAAATCGCTACCATGATTGCCTCTCATATCAATTTTTACTGTTTTTTCAGAATAGTCAGAAAAATCAGGATAACCATTTTTAAATTTGACAGGTTTCCCTCCGGTAATTTTATTAATTTCTTTTGTTCTAGAGCTTGAAAGGTCTGGCATCCAATCACCATTCCCTTTTGTACCATTGATCCAATTTCCATCACCAGGTAAGCGTGTTCCAAAAGGATTGGAAGCTATGCTACACGTGGTGCATGTCTTACGCTTAATAGCTAATTTAACCTTCGCAGCCGCGCTTCTTGCTTCTCTAATCGCTTTGGAAGCAATTGAGGCTTTCGCTGCTTTGGTAGCTGCTATAGCACTTACAATATTTTTTTCCAATTTGGCAATTTTAGCAGTAAGACGTGCCCCTTTAGTGGTTTTGGCTAATGCATCACCTGCATAGGGTACCATTGAAACTAATGATAAGCCGGCCCCAATAAAATCGCCTCTGGCTAAACTCATTAACCCACTAAGACCATCTGATATCGGTGTTGGATCAGCGATTCCAGCAACATCCAAAGCAGCTTGCGCTAGATCTAATTTCAGTTCATTATTTAATCCATCTAATTTTTTATTCGCGTTATTAAGTTGGGAAGACGGGTTTTTTTCAGCTCTTTTTAGCTCTGCTGCCATACTGTTTACTTATCCTCATCTTCATGTAAACACCACCCAAAAAGCGCAGCTATTTGCCGAATATTTAAATAATAAAATTATCACCTATCAAAAATCATCGCCAAAAAATGACTCAAATTGATCTATCAATTCTGATGTCAAAAAATCAAT
>JAKIUK010000098.1 GCA_021647585.1 Methylococcaceae bacterium | reverse complement strand
CAGCACAAGTACCCACAACAAATTATTTCGATTTTATTTTTAAAGAGCGTAAAGACCGAAGTCTTTCACCAGCAAGCTGGCCAGGGCCACTGCCCTGCTGAGTCCGACTATTATACAGAGCCAAAACCCGTTGTCAACATCCTATTGCCATTTATTTTCTAGCAAAAACCGACCTGTATACAACCGGTCCAATCCTGCAAAAAAACAACCCCCAACCTCCTTGCTGAGCGCCCCTTCAGAAGCTTTAACAACCACCCCCGAAGAGCCAGCCATTATACAAGCTCAACCACCTTTGTCAAAACTTAATTTCATATAAATTCATCAAACAAAGTAACTTATATCTCCATGTACTCTGTCATTGTTGTGTTGACGGGTAGAAGGAGTTAAGAAGTGGTTAGCTGCAGTGAAGGACTAGCAAGCTAATCTAAGCGAATGCAACAACGCAGATGACCATTTATCGACTTTCTGTACCCGTCAATACAACATTGATGGAGTACTAGCCTGTAACAAGCTTTTACACTCTATCCCAACACAGACTCTTTAAATTGCAGCCCATGCAATCTGGCGTAGACCCCGTTTTTTATAATCAATTCCTCATGACTGCCTTTTTCTACTATCTCACCCTTTTCCATAACTACAATTACATCGGCACTTTCAATCGTTGATAGTCTATGAGCAACCACCAAAGTAGTTCTATTTTTCATAACCTTACTCAGTGCAGCTTGAATATATCTTTCAGATTCTGTATCTAATGCTGATGTCGCTTCATCTAGAATCAAGATCGGAGAGTCTTTAAGCAACGCTCTAGCCAACGCCAGTCTTTGTCGCTGGCCTCCTGAAAGCCTGACACCATTTTCACCAATCTGAGTATCAAAACCTTCTGGCATTTTTTCTATAAACTCTGTCGCATAAGCATCATTTGCTGCCGCTAAAATATCCTCCCTCGAACTATCTGCCATACTGCCGTATGCTATATTATTAGCAACCGTATCATTAAATAATGTTACATGCTGTGTAACCAAAGCAATATTTTTTCTCAAACTTACCAGTTGATACTCGTTTAATTCCACATCATCCAACAATATTGAACCTTGTTGATATAAATAAAACCTGGGAATCAAATTAATCAAGGTACTCTTCCCTCCCCCAGACGCCCCCACCAAAGCCACAGTTTGACCCGGTTTTACTGTAAGGTTTATATTCTTCAGAGCTAGCTCTTTTGCTGAATCATATTTAAATGACAAATCTTTAAATTGTATCTTTCCACTACACCTATCTACCTTATACTCACCATCATCTTTCTCCTTCGGTTCATCCATAACTTCGAATAATGATTCAGCAGCTGCAATACCTCGCTGTATCTCTGCGTTTGCATCACTCAGCTGCCGAATGGGACGTGGTAACAAAAAAGCCGCTGTCAAATAACCAACAAATTCTCCTGGCCCTGCATCTTTCATTATAATCAAAGCCAAATACATCAACCCCGCTAAAGCTAATGAAACAATAAACTGCATTAACGGATTGTGGATAGACATAGTCATAGTTAACTTTAAAAATTGTTTTCTATTATCCAGACTACTTTCTATAAACCGCGTGTTTTCATACGCTTCACCTCCAAAACTCTTTACCACCCTATGACCTGTCACCAATTCGGAAGTAATGTGGGTCATTTCTCCTACGGTTTCTTGCATATTTTTACTTAATCGCTTCATACGTTTACTTACGTAAGCAACCATCACAGCAACTATCGGTGCAATAGCCAAGAATACCAGCGACAATTGCCAGTTAGTGTAGGTTAAGTACCCAAGCAAACCTAAAGCAGTAAATCCCTCTCTTACAAATGACCGGACTGAATCTGTTGTTGCTCTAGTGACCTCGCCCACATTATGCGTTATTCGTGAGATCATATAACCACTGTTATTTTTATCAAAATATTCTGTTGATAAAACGGTGTATTGCTTAAATATCTCACAACGTAATTTATGTATAACGTTAGCTGAAATTCTGGCTAAAAAATAATTACCCAAAAAAGCACCTACTCCACGCACAAAAAACAATCCTACAAACAATAATGGCAAATACATCATGCCTTCCTTTACTTCTGAACTTAATGTATCAATAATATGCTTAATAACCATTGCAAATAAAGGTTGTGTTGAAGCATATAGCGCGTATCCGATGATACTTATCAAAAACAGCTTCCAGTGAGGAAATACATACCTCATTAATCTGCGATAAATTTGTCTGCTTTTTTTTAATTTCTTTTTTTTCATACTATCTTTAACGCACTCTTTTCAAAAAATAACATGCCTTACATGGCACCCAATACTTCCCTCATTTGAGCCTGACACTTTAACCAATCAACTTAAATAAAGGAAATTACACAGCACTAATAAACTGATATAGTTTACTTCAACTAATCACTCCCGACATAAACACTCCGACCATCTATCCATCTACATCTAAGCTTCATCATGAACAAACTCCTTAAATTACATACCCCGCCCAAACGAATACTCATTATTTCCATGCGCTTTCTCGGAGACCTGCTTCTTACCACTCCCCTCATCCACTCAATACGACAAGCATACCCAAAAGCCGAAATCAGCGTCTTAGTTTATAAAAATACGGCTGCAATATTGGAAGGAAACCATGATATCACTCACATTATAACAACACCTCAACAACCCACTTTTTCCGACTACACTCAACTCTTCATACAAATCTTTAGGAAATTCGATTTAGCCATTTCGACACAAACGGGCGATCGTCCAATATTTTATTCCATATTTTCCGCCTCGCTTCGCATCGCATTTGTGCCAAAAAAAAATAATAAAGGATGGTGGAAACGTTATCTATTTCAAGGCTGGGCTGAATTTAACGTCCAAGGCAATCACACCATCCTTGAATTATTAAAACTTGCCACCCTAATAAATGTACCTTCCAGTTTTTTGGTCATTCCTCCAAACAACCCAAAGCCACACAAAATATTTGATGCACTCAACCTTCCTAATCGATATGCCGTTCTACATATTCACCCCCAATGGCAATACAAACGTTGGACTAGAGAAGGCTGGATTAAAATTGCAGACTACCTCAACAGCCTTTCGATTACACCCGTCCTCTCTGGTAGTCCCGCACCTGAAGAACTAACCTATATTAATTCAATCGAAAAATACTTTCCGGACAATACCATCAACATTGCAGGTCAAGTAACATTAGCCGAACTCACTAACGTTATTAGCAAAAGTCAATTGTTTATTGGTCCCGACACTGGCATAACACACCTTGCAGCGGCTACTGGCACCCCTGTTATTGCTCTCTACGGACCAACCAACCCTTTAATCTGGGGGCCATGGCCTTTTAATTATCAAAAAAACAAAAACCCATATCAAAAAACTGGCAATCAACATATCAACAATATCTACTTACTCCAAGGAACAAGCCCTAACAACTGCGTCCCTTGCCAAGAAGAAGGATGCGAAAAACATAGGGGAAGTTATAGTAATTGTTTAGATTCTTTAAATCTAAAACATGTTATAAATGCTATTCAACAAACAACCCAACTATAAAGACAATCCAATTTTCACGAAAACGTACCACAGTAAATATTTAAGCTGATATAATTAACATTTGATCTTGCCTTTAATTGCCTTTCAGCTCTGGATTGTAAATAACCCGCCTATTGACTGATCACATTCCATTTAATTTAACCTAAACTCTATATCAACTATGGTTTTTAGCTCCCCTGTTTTTTTGTTTGGATTCCTTCCCCTTGCCTTATTCCTTTATTACGCAAGCCCCAAAGCACTCAAAAATGGCATCTTATTATTTATAAGCTTATTGTTTTATTCTTGGGGAGAAGTCTTCTACATTTTTGTAATGCTAGCATCAATTGTTACCAACTATATTGTTGGATTAATGATCGATCATTCCAACAATAAAACTAATCCTAAGCTATCTCCTCGGTCTTTTTTAATACTAGGTTTACTAATAAATATAGCTATCCTAGTGTTCTTTAAATATACAAATTTTATTGTTGATAATTTCAATTCTCTATTTTACAAATCAGCCCCCCCCTTTTTGACACTTGACCCCATCCATCTTCCTCTTGGTATTTCTTTTTTTACTTTTCAAGCAATATCCTACATTGTTGATGTATATCGTAACGAAGCCGCACCCCAAAAAAATATTTTTAACCTTGCCCTTTATATAGCTCTTTTTCCACAACTAATTGCTGGCCCCATAATTCGTTACCATGATATTTACCAACAAATAATTAACCGAACTCATTCAGTATTGCTATTTTCAAGTGGCACGACTAAATTCATTTATGGACTTGCAAAGAAAATGTTGATCGCTAATCCTCTCGGATTGGTTGCAGACAATGTTTTTTCACTTCCAAATGAGGATTTAACCATGCCGTTAGCTTGGATCGGAATCTTGGCTTATACATTACAAATATTTTTTGACTTTTCTGGATATTCAGACATGGCAATTGGGTTAGGCCGAATGTTTGGCTTTCGCTTTCTAGAAAACTTTAATTACCCATATATTTCCACATCCTTACGAGAATTCTGGAGACGCTGGCATATATCCTTATCAACCTGGTTTAGAGACTACGTCTACTTTTCCCTGGGTGGAAACCGTGTATCAACTTTTCGAGTATATAGAAATTTATTTGTAGTATTTTGCCTAACTGGTATTTGGCATGGTGCAAGCTGGAATTTTTTAATATGGGGCTTATTTCATGGGGTTTTTCTCGCTGGAGAACATGCTGGCTTTACAAATATTCTCAGTAAAACTTGGCGACCTATTCAACATCTGTACCTATTATTCATAGTCATAATTTCTTGGGTTTTTTTTAGAGCCAATACTCTACCTCAAGCTATAGACTATCTTTACTCCATGATTAATATTACTAATTTTCAAACATCATCATTTCAATATGCACAGATAATTACAAAAGAATCAATTTATGTATTTCTAATTGGAATTGTCTTATCAACCCCACTATTCACAAAAGTTAAACAATTTTCATTTGTTCAAAATAAATCAAGTATTCTTTTGATAAAAAAAATTGCTCTACCGAGCACTTTACTCATTTTAAGCATCCTAAAAGTGGCTTCATCAACATACAACCCATTTATATATTTTCGATTTTGAACCAATGAACACAACCAAAGTATTCAAACAAACAGATATCACCTTAATTATTATCTTTGGATTAATAATATACTTACCGTTTATAGTTGGTATTTTTCAAAAAGATTCACTCACTTCTCAAGTTGAAAAACGAAACTTAACCCCTTTACCCTCTTTTCCACAAAGCTTATCTGATCTTAATAAATTCCCGAGTACATTCAATCTATATTATGCCGATCATTTTGGACTAAGAGAGTTTCTTACAAAGACTTATTTCAAATTGATAAATAAAATAAACAAATCAGCCGCTTCACCTGATGTCACTTTTGGACTAGATGGCTGGATGTTCTTGGGAAGCATTTCTCCTGGTTATACAAGTTATGGCGATCCTATGGGGGATGCCGTAAATACAAACCTTTATACCGAAGATGAACTTAAGAAATTTGCTCAATCACTTACTCAAACCAATAACTGGCTCAATAAACAAGGCATTGAATATGTTTATATCGTAGCACCTAATAAACATACCGTTTATTTTGACAAACTCCCTGAATTCATATCAAGGAAAAATAAACACTCTGCTACCGACCAATTGCTTAGTTATTTAAACACCCATACAAAAATCAAAACAATTGACCTCCGGCCTGCTTTGTTTCTAGCAAAAAAAAATCAACAACTCTACTACAAAACAGATACTCACTGGAATTATAATGGCGCTAATATTGCCCAATTTGAAATAATGAAAGTTATTGAAAGGATATTTCCTGGAAAAATCTCAGCAGAACTCCATAACATTAATCAATTCAAGTTATTAACACTCACTAATGGTGATTTAGCTCAATTTGCAAAAATTGAAGCTAGCGAGAATGACCCAAGACCCATTTTTACAAACAGCTGCCCTCAAAAAGATGAATTAACGGATGCGGATGGTGCTCACCCTTATACAACAACCTGCATGTCTAAACAATTAACAGCCCTTATTTTTAGGGATTCGTATACTAGAGCTTTACAACCTTTTTTTTCCAGAACATTTAAACTGGCAACATTTATACCAGAAAGGCTTAACTATGAATCATTACGTAAATATATTGATATACAAAAGCCTGATATTGTAATAGATGAAATAATTGAAAGAACACTGCCTTACATACCAACGGACAATTTCCCCGTGTTATTGGAGTAAAATTATTTTGCTACAATAAACCGTTTATATTTATAACTTAAACTACAACATCATATTTTACAATGTACTAATAACAATTCTTTTTTGTCTAAAGGTAAATGCCTTTTAGCTAAAAAGTTGTAAATTAATTTATAGGACTCGCTACGTGCTAAACAAAACTTTAAATCTAATTGATAGGCCTGGAAATATTTTGGAGCACATTCTTGTATCTTTCCTATTACTTTCTAGCATCATTTTTTTTTTAAGTATTCAAGGCTGGACTAATAGATGTTTTTTTGTATTACTCATCCCTTCACTTTTCTACATTAAGAGGAGTTATGCCTACACATTTCAATCACAAGAAAAAAGTCTACTTCTACTTGTCTTTCTATCTCTTTCTCTTCCCACCATTGCAATTTTTATTAGCCAGCTTGTACGACAAGACTGGGTATTTAAATCCTATGATGGTCCATCAAGGTTTCTTTTCTCCATCCTAATTTTTCTTTTCTTTACCTTTAAAAGAATCAATTTTTCCCATCTAATTGGTCTAGCATCCCCCCTAACCTTATTTTTTACTGCGGGTTCAATCTATTTACACCCAGAAGTTCTTGACGCTTGGCCTGGACGTTTTGCCACAAGTTTTGTTGACCCCAATACATTTGGTACATATTCTGTTGTATTTACTAGTTTTTGCTTATTTCATATTGATGTCTCGTTTAAAACTTCCAAATCCTGGTTTTTTTATCAACTAATGGGGTTTTCGGTGGGTCTTTTTTTAATTCTAGGTTCAGGAACTCGAGGGAGCTGGTTGTCTATTCCGGCTATTGGTATTATTTGGCTGTTGTTTAATTACCGAAAAATAACCCGCCCTTTTATCTACCTAGCAATCTTTACTCTTACTATTAGCTGCATAGGATCTGCTGTTTTTTTCCCTCAAACGATAGAAAGGCTTATAAGTGGCTTTAATGAAATAACACATTGGCTTGATAACTCAGAAGTGGACTCATCAACAGGATTAAGACTTTCTATTTGGAAAATATCTTGGCAACTTTTTTTACAACAACCTTTATTCGGCTATGGTAATCAAGGGTTTGTTTCTTATTTAAATGACCCATCGATTAACTTATCAGCTTCCTCACTGGCAAAACAGACGATGATATGCTGCGGTCCTCACAATGAATTAATATCCAACACACTCCGCTCTGGTCTGCTAGGTAGTTTTTCTATTGTCAGCATTTTTTCAATACCCTTCTTTCTATTTTCAAAAAATGCTTTTATCAATAACCCTGAAGTTGCTAGAGCCTCTCAAATTGGACTGGCATTTATTGCTTGCGTGGCAATAAGTAGTATTAGTATGGAGGTATTCCATCTAAAATATACTTCTACCTTTTATGGGTTAATAATTGCTGGATTATCCTCACAGATATTTAGCCATAAAATTGAACATTAAACAATACCAGCCAAACAAACCTTATGAACCCTTTTAAATATGCCATCACCTTTGCTTGTTACAATCAAGTTGATTATACCCGTCAGTGTATTAATAGCATGATACTAAGTGGTGAAGACCTCAGTCGTGTAGTAGTTATTGATAATGGTTCTACTGATGAGACAAGAAGTTATCTCAAAACACTCCCTTTAGGCAACATTATTTTCAATAAAACTAATCTTGGCTGCGGCACAGCGTGGAACCAGGGTGCCTTAGAGCTTCAAGCTGAATGGACTATCATCATGAATAACGATGTTATTGTCTCGCCTGGCTGGATTGATAATTTAATATCTACTGCAGAAATGAATTCCCTTAAAGTAATTTCTCCCGCTCTCATTGAAGGCCCTCTTGATTACGATTTTCAAGCGTTTGCTAGTGAATCATCAACAAAAATGGATAATTGTCTGCGTGTAGGTGCCAGGCATGCTGTTTGCCTTGCTATTCATAAGTCTGTTTGGATGGATGTTGGTTATTTTCAGCCTATCCCTAAATTACTTGGTTATGAAGATACCATGTTTTTTCATGAACTTGATAAAGCAGGTATAGATACGGGAATAACGGGTTCATCATGGTTGCACCATTACGGATCAATTACTCAGTCTGCCATAAAACAAGAACGCGGCCTAGCTGAAAAGGATGGCCTAGGCTATCGTTATAATTACCGCCTTCTACAACAAAGCTGGCTAGAAAGAAAGTTAAAAAAGATTAAACGAAAAAAACAAGAATCCTCATGGCGCTCAAAAGAATTGCACCAATTTGGTATGACTATTCATGGTCTTCGTATTAATAATAACTTTGATTGGCAATAGTACACATTACAATAAAACACAAAAATGCTCAGTGTTATAATCATAACCAAAAATGAATCCGAACATATTTCTCGCTGCCTTAAATCTGTATTCTGGGCAGATGAAATCATTGTATTAGACTCTGGTAGCTCCGATAATACCGTTGAAATATGTAAACAATTTACGCCTCTTGTCTATGAAACTGATTGGCCCGGATTTGGCCCTCAAAAACGACGGGCTTTAAATAAAGCAAAAGGGAACTGGATTTTATCTATTGATGCCGATGAACAAATCAATGAAGAATTAAAAACTGAAATCCAGCAAGCAATACAACAAGAAAATATCCAGGGGTTTTATATTCCTCGTCTTTCTAGTTATTGTGGCAGACAAATTAAACATGGAGGCTGGTGGCCAGATCATGTTTTACGTTTATTTCAGCGTCAAGCAGGACAATTTACTGACGACCTTGTTCACGAGCGAGTTATTGTCATTGGAAGCGTTCAAAAACTTAAAAACCCGATTCTCCATGATGCCTTTGTTAACCCTGATGAAGTACTCTATAAAATTAATAGTTACTCTTCCTTAGGCGCAAAAAAACTATTCGATAAAGGAAAGTCCACTACTTTATCTACTGCCATCATCAGAGGTTTCTGGAGCTTTTTTCGTACCTATTTTCTTAAAGCCTCTTTTTTAGATGGCGCACAAGGGTTGATGCTTGCCATTTCAAATGCTGAAGGGACTTATTATAAATATCTAAAACTTTTAGATTTAGTTAATAATCAGAGCAACGAATGAAATTAATCTCCGTCATTGTTACTACATACAATTGGCCCGAAGTTCTTGAGTCTTGTTTGCTTAGTTTAATCGCGCAACAAGATAACAAATTTGAAGTTATCATAGCTGATGATGGCTCCACTGCTGACACTCATGATTTAATCAATAAATATACTCAACTAAACTCCATTCCAGTTAAATATGCTTTCCATGAAGATCTTGGTTTTAGAGCGGGTACTATACGCAATAAAGCGGTTGCCTTAAGTAAAGGTGATTATTTAATTTTCATAGATGGTGATTGTGTCGTTTTCCCAAACTTTATAAACAGACATCGTCAACTTGCAGAGCCAGGGTATTTTGTTCCTGGAAACCGTATTTTATTAAGCAAAGAATTTACCACCTCTACTCTGAAACAAAAAACTTTATTACATAAACAGTCTGTACCTTTTTTTATAGCTCTGTGGTTTCAAGGAAAAATCAATAGAATACTCCCTCTTATGTATAACCCTCTGGCATTTTTAAGATATCGTAAACCATTAAAATGGCAAAAGGCCATGACTTGCAATTTAGCAATGTTTAAAAAAGACTTTATTGCTGTCAATGGTTTTGATGAAGCATTTGAAGGCTGGGGCTATGAAGATTCCGACCTGGTTATACGCTTAATTCATAATGGCGTTAAACGCAAGGAAGGTCGTTTTTCAGTGCCGGTTGTACATCACTGGCATAAGCAGAACGATCAAAGTAACCATGATGAGAATTTTCAGCGTCTCATGCAACGACTAAAAAACAAAAATTTTATACGTGCGAGTCAAGGAATTGACCAATACCAATAACCGTTTAAATTTTGTGTATTTATAATAAATTTATATTCTGCGCCTTAAAACATTGTGTGAATACAACTTTGAGCCTTAGAGACAGCATCTGACTGTCAAGGATAACTGAAATAAGTTTTCAAGGCGCTTTTTATCTGCGCTGCTTCGTCAGCAGGCTTGACCTACAAAGTAGAAACTCATGCAATTTGCAGTTGCTTTATAGTCATATAAATCAAATTATCGTCTATTCTTCGCAAATAAATATTAACTTGATGGAGGAGAAGGCTCTCCTCAACATCTTTGTTTTTGTGAGCAATGTTTCGTTATCATCCATGCAAATCAATTTCTTAATCTTTTATATTTTTGCCTCATTCATCCAGACATCATGTTTATTACACATACTCAGTGCATAGACAGTTCCCTTATAGTTTTTTAATTCAAAACTGGAAATAGGAGCCTCATCTTTCATTGGGTCAAACATTTTCTCATCCAAATAATTGTAATCCTGATCTAATAAAACATGCTTAACAATGTAATGTTTATAACTGTCCATGCCATGTGCAGTGACAACCTGTACAGTTATTTTTCCACCATTACGTTGTATTTCTATGTTGGGTAAGTGGCCTGCGATTTTCTTGCTCCATCGGCCGGGGTTTTCTTTGGTGTAATAAACTCCACCAGCCATGCTTTGTTGTCCTGTTTCCGCAGCAACTAGTTTTGAAGATAGCAAACTCGCACCCACTCCAGCAACACTCAACCCTATAAAATCTCGACGTTCCATAACTTCCTCTCACATTTTAACTGGTAAATACTAAATACTACTCTATAGCTATACTAAAAAGCTAGTGTAATAAGACTTAAAATTCACATATCCCTAGAAAAATCAGTTGGATCACAGATTCTAGCACAAGCTCTTGATTCTACAGCACTTAAAAAAATGCCCGCTTAACCTAATGGTGAAGCTCAGATTTTTTGACCTACATGGAAGTAGGAAATGCAGGTTTTGCAGGAGCAAAAACCTGTTAAACCACTGTGAAACCAATATCTTGCACTATAATTCCACGCCCAACTGATCTTTCTAGTCAGCTATAGTAAGAACCAGCAAAAAGAAGTGGGAACCCTCAGAATAGGGTTTTTGTTTGTAAACAAACAACCCTTATCGTTGGAGGTGTTCCCACTATGAAGAAGC
>JAKIUK010000017.1 GCA_021647585.1 Methylococcaceae bacterium | reverse complement strand
GGTTAGAACACCCTTTGAAGCTCTTCAATGTTGGTATAGAATAGATCCTGAAATCTTTAGAAAATCACCCGATATGTTTCGGGCTGACCTTTTAAAAAATCATGGTACAACGTAGTGAAACCTGACACATAGCCCCTTTATGATAAGCAACAGGTACGCTAATAAGAGCAGCATCCACTGTTAAAGCAATGGTTGGAAAAATCATAAAGGCAAGAACTAAAATTGCAGTGAGTAGACTAACTCCCGGCGGATGCAGGCTTGCAATCAAGGGAGCCAAGGTTGTTAGCCCCCAAAAACCATAAACCACTGAAGGAATACCTGCTAATAATTCAATCAGCCGGCGATACCAGACAGCAACAACTGATGGGGCGTAATAACGACTAAATAAAGCCGATGCAATAGCTAATGGCGTCGCCAATATCAGTGCTCCCAAAGTTGATAACAATGTTGCTGATAACATGGGGGCAATATTGTAAAAACCTTGTGCGGGATACCAGGATTTATCAGTAAAAAAATGTGTCACTGGAATATGATTCAACAACGGCCAGGATTCACTCAGCAAAAACATAAATACCAACAATACAATACCGGCAACGAGCAATGCACAAAAACGTAGCCCAAGGACTAACTGCTGATCAGTGCGCGACGGGTACAAAGTATTGTGCATTGACTAGGTCATCAACTTGTGCTGAATGTGCAAAGGCAATAAAGTCTTTAATTATGCCTGTAGGCTGTTCTCGGGTTACCAGGTTTAGTGGCCTGGATAGAGGAAAAGTCCGGTTACGCACATTTTCAACAGTAGCCATAATACCATCCAATGGCAATAGTTTAATCTGAACCTGATGACCCGCTTCATACTCGGCAGAGCCAACGGATACATAAGCTATTGCATGAGGATTACCTGCTACTGTTTTTATGCCTTGTTGGTTATCACCAATAATTACATGAGGTTTAACCTCTGTATTTTGCAAACCAAAATAGTGTAAAAACAATTCCAGTGTTGAGTGCCCTTCTGCCTTGTGTACCACAACAATGGTTGCATCCTGACCGCCTACAGCTTGCCAGTTAACAATCTTGCCTCTATAAATATCAATAATTTGCTGTTTATCTAACGATGTTACTGGATTGGCTTTATTAAGGATAATGCTAATACCATCCAAAGCAATACTATAGCTGAATAATTCCGATTCACTCTGTTTAAGTGGCCGTGATGCCATACCTATATCAATCAATCTGGCACGCACATCATTAATCCCTCTGGATGAGCCCCCCGTCTGTACATCAACCCGGATATTGGGATTTAATAGTTCAAAACGCTTGCCAATTTCCGCAACCAGAGGTGCAAGTGTGCTTGATCCAGTTAGTACCAGTTTTTTGACTTCAGATTTGCCTGAAGTTCTAGAAAAATAGCCCCAAGAAAGGCTTAGGGTCAATAACAATACTAAAAAAAGTGATAATTTTTTCACTATTAACTCCTCATATTCCTCATAAAACGAATAAGCAGCGCATCAAAAATGGCAAATAGGTCAACATCTTGTTTGGCATGATCAATTTCACCTTTGTATGCACTAAAAAACAGGACGTAATAAAAAGGCTTTTATGCCTGAAAAAACAGTAACTAGGACTCTATCTTCGTTCTTTAAAACATCTTTTTTGTTAGATGTTATTGTAGATTGTTGACTGGCACTCACTTGAGTTTTTTCAACTTTTTCTTGTTCAATTCTGTCATAAACAGCTGAAGCTTTTCGCACCATACGGGCATATTCTTCATATTCCGAGCGACTAAATTCGCTTTTTTTGACATGTCGGCGACGAGTTGTTGAACCTTTGGGTGAACTACACATGACTTATCCTCATTAATTTTTACTAAAAACCACATCCCTGAATCACTCTAATTTTCAGCTAATTTACAAATATTTCTTACTTTTTGCCAGATATGATGACAACCCCTATCAGCTCGGCCTATTTTTTTGCATTGTTTATTTTTCCAGGCTTCATACTGAAATAAATTACCTATTGGTGGAACACTATTACAGAGGCTAGTAGAAGCTCTCGCATTATCCATACAAGTTTGGTAAAAAAATCGATTGTTTAAAAAACAAGAAAATTCTGTGCAGATACGCTTCCCTTTTGTAACTTCCCTTACGCAGGCACGCTTATCGTGTTTCTTGGCAAATGCCAAACCTTCAGACTTTCCCTGTTGAATTTCAAAAAAAATCATTGTACCGGTTGCACTTAAACTAATTATAATCAAACTCAATCCACCTATTATCCAGAATCGTTTATTCTTTTTTTATCATAATCAGTATTTTTCATATTTATCTCAACAGCGAAATTTAGTCGAAAAAAACTATTTGACCTTACAAAATTAAATAAAATCCTATTTTGACATAAGTGAGGTAGAAACAAATTATCAATTTAAAACCTGTTATTATTATTTCTGTAAGGAAATAAATCCTTCATCGACTAAGTGAAAGTAAGCGGCAAAGTTACTGCATACAAATGCAAACCACCGTTTCTTACCGTATTCATCACTTTAATTTTAAATAACCCTGGAGAATATCATGACTAAAACTAAACTTATTTCATCATTAGGCAGTGCAGTTGCCGCTTCTTTACTGACAACACCATTAGCACAGGCTACTGAAAATCCATTTTCCATGCAAAAGGTGTCCAATCCCATCCATCTCGCAGAAGGAATGGGCAAGGATGGTGAAGGAAAGTGCGGTGATAAAATGAAAGAAGGTGGCTGTAACGGAAAGATGGAAAAAATGAAAGATGGTAAGTGTGGCGAAGGAAAATGCGGCGATAAAATGAAAGAAGGTGGCTGTAACGGAAAGATGGAAAAAATGAAAGATGGTAAGTGCAGCGAAGGAAAGTGTGGCGATAAAATGAAAGAAGGTGGCTGTAACGGAAAGATGGAAAAAATGAAAGAAGGCAAGTGTAGCGAAGGAAAGTGTGGCGATAAAATGAAAAAAATGGCTGAACCAGAAGCATAATCATACTCTATAGAACCCTAAGGCTCCTGTTATGAAAAGACCTCAACTTGACGGAGCTGGACTAGGTCTTCGACGGGAGCATATGCTTCCTTTGATGCAATCCGTTCCGGCTTCCATTAATTTCTTTGAAATATCCCCAGAAAATTATCTTGATTTAGGTGGAAAACGAGCTAAAGACTTGCGCTGGTTTACTGAGCGTTTCCCCTTTGTTGCGCATGGCTTATCACTTTCTATCGGAGGGCCTGACCGTTTAGATGAAGCTTTTTTATTACGCATTAAAAGCTTTATGGCAGAACATCAAATCAGGCTCTATACAGAGCATTTAAGTTATTGTGCAAATAATGGACATTTATATGATTTATTACCTATTCCTTTTACAGAGGAAGCCGTTCATTATGTCGCCAAACGCATACGTAGAACTCAAGATATTCTGGAATGCCATATCGCCATGGAAAATGCGTCTTACTATGCCGCATCACCAATCTCTGACATGGATGAACTGAGTTTTATTAATGCTGTCATAGAAGAAGCAGACTGCTGGCTACATTTGGACGTCAACAATATCTACGTTAATAGCGTCAATCACCGTTATGATGCAGAACAGTTTTTATTAGGCTTGCCCGGTGATCGAATTGTTTACTGCCATGTTGCCGGACATGATCAGGAAACGCCGGAATTAATTATAGATAGTCACGGACAAAACGTTATTAACCCTGTTTGGCAACTGCTTGAAACAGCTTATCAACAATTTGGCTTATTCCCTACCCTATTAGAACGAGATTTCAACATCCCGCCTTTAACCGATTTGATGAATGAAGTTGAACATATTGCTGATCTACAACATCAGTGGCAGCTGCAACAGCTTAAAAAAAGCGCCTAGGAGTATCGCATGTATCAACCCTCTAAAACCTCATCTATTAATGATTCAACGCCTGAATTTCAGTCTTATCAACATCAATTTGTTGATTATTTGCGCAACCCGCAGAAAAATGAAACCTTGCCAGAATCGTTGCCAAAAACAAGCAGCATTTACGCAAAACTCTTGTACAGTAAAATAGAGGGTAGTTTAGATAATTGCTTCCCGATCAGCTGTCAATTGTTAGGATCAACACGATGGAAACAGCTCATTCAAAAATTCATCAGAGATCACCGTTGTAAAACACCGCTGTACAGAGAAATTCCTGATGAATTCATTGATTATGTAATGATTGAAAATCCACCAGAGGATTTGCCGAAGTTCATCATAGAACTCATGCATTACGAATGGATGGAATTAGCTCTGGAAACAGAAAACCCTGCTAAACCTAACCAAGTCATTCCTTTCAAAAGTGATCTGTTAACAGTCATTCCCGCGCTCAACCCAGTTTTGCATCTACTGTATTACCATTATCCAGTACAAAATATCATTGCTTCAGATCCGTACTGGAAAAATTGGGACACACGTCTTAAACCCTACCCACAAGAGACTATTATTTTAGCAGGTCTGAGAGACAAAGATTACAAGGTTCAATTTATAGAGCTAAATACCGTTACAGCACGCTTGATTGAAATGCTACAAGAAGGGTTTAGTACAGGTGAACAGGCATTACTTGAGTTAGCAGCTGAAATGCATTATGGCGATCATGAAACCATCTTGCCATTCGGCCGTGACATCTTGCAGCAACTGGAACAGCAACAAATTATTACAGGTATAAATGATGAACACTGATCAATCGCCAGAAACATCTAATGAGCAGTATCAAACGTTGAGTCTCTCAACGCTAATATCTTTCTATCAAAAAATCATCACCCGTCTAAACAATAGCGCCGACCAATTACCGCTATTATTTTTACGTCTGATCCTAGCCTATGAATTCTGGGAAGCAGGTATCATGAAATTCAACGGTGAAAACTGGTTTGCTCGCATAGATTTCCCACTTCCATGCAGTCTGTTATCTAACGACATCCTTTGGGCAATGGGTACCTGGATTGAAATTATCGGTGCAATTGCTTTGGTGTTAGGCATAGGTACCCGCTTCTTTGCTTTATCATTAATGATATTAACTGTAGTTGCAATCAACACCGTGCATTGGTCTAGCGACTGGAATACATTATCAGAACTTTGGCAAGGCTATGCAGTGACGGATAAAGGTTACGGTAATTTCAAACTGCCATTACTTTATTTAATTATGTTTATGCCATTACTGTTTAGTGGTGCAGGAAGATGGAGTCTGGATTATGCGCTGAGCAAATATGGCAAATAAAGAATTAAGAATTAAGAAAAACATGAAATAACTATTTACTAATCGTAGGTTACTCCCTGTTTTAACATAAGTGGGTTAACTTCTCACGGGATCACCGTTTCATTTTATCCGCCAGCTATATGTATCCTGTTTCTACTTGGCTATGTGCCTATTTTTTTGTACTCCAGTGTAGACAAAGCCCTGCGTCAAACTCTCCGAACTTATTAAACCCTCACGCCCAAACGTCAGAGAGTAGCTAATTTCTATCAAGAAACCGTTAAAAGTGTCGCTGAAATTTTAGCTGCTGCTGTATTGTCTAGTATGGAGGAGCTCAAGCACAAACACGCATTCAAGCGCATAAGTTAGACACAAATGATATTTATCCACCTATAGCTACTGGAAGTTTGTTATCAGAACCTTTTCCGTCCTGTTTTAACGAAGATATGAAACAAACCTAAGGCATCTGGAAATAAATAATTGTCCAATATTGGGCAGGATTTTTGCTTGTCATTAGTGGTGTAGCAATGGGCGCATAGCAGGCTACGCAACTATTGCTACACCACTAATGACGGACAAAAAGACCAGCAAGATTGGATAATTATTTGTTTCCAGCTGCCTAAGTGCAACTATTCTGCTTTAAACCCGTCGAAATAATAAAACGGGAGGCTTATTATGAACACCTTATCAGTACACCACAACCACGAACATCATGATAGTCATTATAAAGGTTTAGTAACCACCATTTATCTATTGCAAGCATTAGCATTTTTACTAGGGGGCATCCCTTTTCTGCTAGCTGTAATTTTAAATTATACCCATTTGCACCACGTTAAAGGAACTTGGCTGGAGTCGCATTTTATTTGGCAAATCAATACTTTCTGGGTCGCTTTATTGTTAGCCGTAGTTGGAGCTATAACGCTCTCAATAGGTATAGGTATTTTTATCTTGCTTGCATTAACTATTTGGGTTATACACAGAATAACTTATGGTTGGATGACATTAAATGATTCATCAGCCATAACAAAGTTGCCAACATTTTCTATATTTTAGAAGCTAGCTGAATTTATAGAGAAAAGCTAAGCAATCAGTAAGCACTACTACCCATGCTTATAGTTAGGTTAGTATTGCAAAGACAGAATAAAACAGGAAATTTACTTCGCACAGTCACAGTTGCAGAATTTATGACGAGTTAATTTATGCCGATAGAAATCCGCATTCGTGACCGTGTGAATTATATTCTTAGAAAACTTTTCTATTTAGGGGTGGGGGTTTAATAAGTTCTGAAAGTTATTAAATCTTCACACCTTAGCATGTATAATCATTTTGGATATGCCGTTTATAGAAGCGGTTCTTGGAACGTGAATTTAGAAATGCGGAAAAAACATCTTCCGGCACATAACAATAATCAACGGGCTTTTTTTCTCGAAACGACACCCGCATTTTATGTGTCCTCTTATCGTACCCGATCAAGTTAATTTTACTGGACTTCACAGCTTGCATTTTCATAGCTGCCACCTTTAACGCAATAATACTTATCAGACATAGATAATAACCTATGGTTCAACTCAGAAATTATTTTATCCTCTACAAATAAGTTTAGTTTATTAACATGACATGAACTTACCACAGGAAACTAATAGTCATATTTAATAGTGTTCTTTCATGAACATAAGTGCTTTTTTAGCTAAATCATCGGAGTCATCCCAGAGATTTCGCCAGACACAAAGTGTATTGGAAAGATTTGGATCAACCACCTCTGATGAAAAGGACTCAAAGGTTATTGGGCCTCGAAAATCAATCTTTTTAAGCGCATTAAAAAAACTTTCAAAATCAACATTCCCTGTACCAAGATATCCTCGATGACTTTCACCAATATGAACATAGCCAAGTCGGTCCCCTGCGGCTAGTATGGATTTCTCCATACCATCCTCTTCAATGTTCATATGATAGGTATCTAGATGCAAATATGCATTTGAACGATTAACCTGGTCCAGAAATGTTAAACCTTCAATTCCTGTATTAATAATATTTGTTTCGTATCTATTCACAACTTCCAGGTTAATATTAATTCCTCTATCCGCAGCATAATCCGCTAAGCGCTGCATTGCGGTAACTGAATTAACTCTATTCTCTTTTGATGCAGGTCCTGGGTATTTACCCAAAGCACAATAAATAACACCACAAAGTTCTTTTCCACCTATAGCAGCAAGCACATCAGTCGCTTTACGTAACAGTTCATCTCCTTTTTCAACAATGGATGCATTGCTACTCGTCACATCAGTACTGACTGATAAACCAAGTGATGCATGAGCACGTAGATTAAATTCCTGTAGAAGATCTTTAGTCAAATCTACATCTACCTTCCATGGATCTAAAAGAGCAATTTCTATATAGTCATATCCAGCTAAAGCTGCACCTGCAATGGCTTTTCGTGCACCTTCCGGTGTCCAGTCTCCAGACCAAACAAGTGCATGCCCCCCATATTCTAATGGTTTAGTAAATGTCATAATTGGATTCCTCTTTAGATTAAGTCACGTTTTCTGAAACGTCTCATTCTAAGGCAAATAAATTAACATATGCAAGATCAGATAACCTGATCTTGCCATTCCCCTATACGTACTTCAATATCTTCATTTTTTAGCATTTCTTCAAGTTCTCTGTAACCTTCAAGCCCCATAAGTAATCGTTCTTTTTCTGATTTTTCTCTCTTTATCCAAAATACATTTTCTAAAATCAAGACAATGCAGTGTCTGATTTACACAATATCGTAACCACACGGTATATCGTAACAAACTTTAAAAATTACTCCTCTCAATTTTCTCTCAAAACCCTATATACCTTTGTTTTTTAAATAATAAACTAACACACTCACTTCTGGCACAGCATCTGCAATATATCTTTCCAACATCAACCCATTTAGGAAAGTAATATGTCTGAATTTACCACACATACACTTGATACTGCACCAAAAGCGTCAAAACCTTTATTACAAAATGCTAAAAAGGAAATTGGCTTTATTCCCAATTTAATGGCCGTAATGGCGGAGTCTCCTGCAACATTGGAAAGCTATCTTTCTCTAGCTAATTTATTTGATAAAACCAGTTTTACTATGACTGAACGACAACTCATCTTACTGAGTATTAGTCGTTACCGTAACTGTTGTTATTGCCTTGCGGCTCATGGCTCTATCGCTAAGATGCAAAAAATCCCTACAGAACTCGTCAATGCTGTTTATTACAAACAATCTTTTAATGATGAAAAATTAGAGGCTTTGCGTTCTTTTACTCATGCTGTTCTTGAAGCTCAGGGTTGGGTTAATCAAAAATACATAACCGCTTTTTACCAGTCTGGTTATAGCCAGCAACATGTGCTGGAAGTGATTTTAGCTATCAGTTTTAAAACACTGAGTAACTATATTAATCATATTAATGACACACCGATTGATAAAGAGTTTTTAATAGGGCTGCCTGATAACAATGCTAGCTCAAGCTGCTGTGAAGCAGACGTTTAAATATTCCTTTTAACTAAACACCAGTTAGGACATTATTATGAAAAATAGACCTCCCCTTCCCCCTTTTACTCAACAAACAGCGGAACAAAAAGTGCATCTGGCTGAAAACGGTTGGAATAGCAAAGACCCAATAAAAGTTGCCAGTGCCTATACCATTGATTGCCAATGGCGTAACCGTGCTGAAATATTTTCTGGTCGGGAAAAAATCATCGAGTTCTTAACCCGTAAATGGGAAAAGGAACTGGATTATCGACTTAAAAAAGAACTTTGGTGCTTTGCTGATAACCGTATTGCTGTAACTTTTCGGTATGAATGGCATGACGACTCAGGGCAATGGCATCGATCTTACGGGAATGAGTTATGGGAATTTGCAGAAAATGGCTTAATGCAACGTCGTATAGCCAGTATTAATGATAAACCTATCACTGAATTAGAACGCGAATTTATCTAAACAGGAGATCACTATGAATGTAATTACCGTACTTACCAGCCCAACCTGTAGTTATTGTCATGCGGCTAAAAACTTGTTGAAAAACCAAGGTATTGATTATAAAGAGTTCGATTTATTAAAAGATGGAGACCTAGCCCAACAACTTTTAATTAAAAGCGGCCAACGCACTGTGCCACAAATATTTATAAACGAAAAACCCATTGGCGGTTTTACTGAATTATCGCAATTAGTAGCAAATAATAAACTTGATTTAACTCAAGTGACACTTGCTTAACACATAAATGGAATGCATGGTGATGAAGTAAAATTAATCTACAAAATCAATGTGTAAACATATATAACAAATGATCAACACTTAGGTTGTTGGTATCAGATTTCAGTTCTTTACTAAACGTCTGATACCAATTACAAACAAGACTTCACAGCCATATTTAATTCAATTGAGCAGCGCCATAATAAGCGTCATTTGGCAAAAAAATCCAATAAGGAAAGCCACCGTTCTAAAAAAAGGCACTTTTAAAGAATACAGAATGAAATGAGCTAATCTGGCAAAAAAGTAAACAATACATGCAACCGCAGTAACTTGAGAATTAACGCCTGAGATGTCGATGGCAATGACTAAAGGTGCAAAAATAACCAGGTTTTCAACTGCATTGGCATGGGCTCGCATCATTCGTTCTGCCCATTGTGCCTTTGGTTGAGTATCAGGTTGCGGATTGTAGAGCGCGGCCCATATTCCATGCTCATACATTCTATTCAAAATATATGGCACCCAAAACAATCCTGTCATTAACAAAGTCAACGTTAACCAGGTTATTTCTGTATTGAAATGTTGCATTAGCATTCTCCTAAATATTTATTATATGCTGGAGGTACTTTGCCATTAAACTAATCATATTGTAAGAACGCACAAATAATGCACATAGTGTCTTATTTGATACTGGAGAGCACAAAATCATGCGTAAACAACGACACAAAGAGTACCCTGATTGCCCAATAGAAGCGGCACTTGACGTGATTGGAGGCAAGTGGAAATCAATTATTCTGTTTCGTATCATGGAAGATACCAGACGGTTTAATGAGCTAAGGCGATTAATACCAAAAGTGACACAAAGAACATTAACCAACCAGTTAAGAGAATTGGAGCGCGATGGCTTAATTCATCGAAAAATATATGCAGAAATACCTCCAAAAGTTGAATACTCAGCAACTAAGTTAGGTCAATCATTACAACCAGTACTAGAGGCAATTTCACTTTGGTCAGAGGTTCACTTGCTAGCAAATATTGTTGCGGAAAAAGAGAGTGATTAAAAGTAGAATTGCGGGATGGGCAAAACGAGGACGTTTCTCCTGACCCAGATTAATATTTCAAAATCATAAACGACTGTTAACTTTTTTTAAGGGTAATGTATTTATCCTGTTCTTCAATTCGTTTAAACCATTGCTGAATTTGACTATATGCAGATAAATCAAATTTACCTTCTTCAGCAACATGGGTATAAGCATACAAAGCAATATCAGCAATACTGTATTGGTCAGCGACAAAAAATATATTGCTCTCTAAGTGTTGCTCCATTACATCAAGGGCTGCATACCCTGCTTTCTTCTTCTCTTTAAGCTGTTCTACATACTCATTTTCAGCTTTCAGTATTGTAATCCAGTAACGTGATGTAGCTATATTTGGCTCGTGACTAAATTGCTCAAAAAACATCCATTGTAAAACCTGCGCCTGTTCATAATCACCTTTAGGCAAGAAATCCGTATTTGAGGCCAAATACCATAAAATGGCATTGGATTCTGCAAGGTATTTTCCATCATGAAGCAAAACAGGTGTGCGCCCATTCGGGTTGATTTTAAGAAATTCTGGCGTACGCGATTCTTTATGTAAAATATCAACATTGACCGTTTCATAAGCAATACCTAATTGATTAAGCAATAAGCGAATTTTATAGCAATTACCTGAGAGTAAAAAATCGTAAAGTTTATACATATTCCATGAGTGTTTCCATATTAGTTCTACACAGGAACTAATCGAGCCATCAAGTCGCACATAAGTTCGCCCAGGGACTTTCCTGTGATTAATGCGCTTTGAACGGCTCGAATGGTATATGAGCTGATACGAGCAATTCTTTTTTTCCCTTCAAAAATACTAAGGATGATGGTTTTATATTAAGTTGAACAGGTGTGGGCGCTGTTCGCTTACACAGTAATCAACTTTAGCTCTTTTCGTAATGAGTTATTTTCCGCTTCTTACCCTCGCAGTAGGAATATAACCATGAATTAACCAGCCTGTTTCAGTTCCGAAACTTGGAAAGCGACAGGCCTATTTTCACCGCAACAAACTACGGATAAGAAAAACCTGGCTGGTTGAATGCAAAGTTATAAGAGCTTGGAAAGCGGTATGTTTTATTTTTCCAGTCATCAATCCAAGATTCAAGGCCTGACACCTCTTTTGGCCGCCTCTTTTGGCCGATTATAGCCTGATAACAAATTTATCCCTGCATTCTTTCATGGGAAGGATTGAGCAAGCAGCTAATTTTCCACTTAAATATTTGTTGAAGTATTGACTTAAATTCGAAAATGTAATGTTTGAGTAGTGCAACAGTATTGCTGCCGAAAGAGAATATTCATAATATGTTTGGCCATGGGATAAATGCAAAGAATATTCAGCATTTTTGGTAAAGAAGTGAGCTACTTGATTTCTTAAGTCCGTGAATTGATTCCACAAATCATTCATATTAGATACAGAGCTAAATTTGTCCATGTCAAAACCAAGCTCAGACAATAATTTTTTATCTATTTTTGGATCTTTAGGTAATTTTTCGTTAACTCCTATTTCTTTAGAGATTGTTTTTAACCACATTTTTAATTTATTTAGTCCTTCATACAACCTATACGCACAAAGCAGTCGATAATAAGGGCTTGAAGAGATAATTGCTTCCCTTAAAACAGACTCATAGCTAGAAAAATCTGGATATTGATAAATACCTCCTAAAGGCCCCATATTTAATGACACTGGATAAGGTAAAATTAATTGATGTGCAAATGGTTCATTTTCTTCTTTTAATAGGAGATCTATGCGAACAATCACTAATGGAATAGACTGACCTCTTTGAATACTATCAATTAGTTCATTAACAGCTGTCCTCGCTGGACTAAAGGCTGAACTAGGTAGCTCTGCATCAATTTCTACTTCAATAAATTCTAAAAAGCCATCTTCTCCCGAACAAAAATCATAGTAAACAGCATTTTCTCCGCCATGATGTAAAAATATTGAGAGAGGGGTTTCATTGAGCTTGATGCAATGAAATTGTGCCCTAGACATAATTTCATTAATACTTCCATGAAGCGGAACATGATCAGATAAGTATGCACGCGCAATAAAGCGATGCCTTATAGAGCTTTGCTCGATATCTGCAAGAGTTTGATATTTTGATTTTTTAACAACAACAGCCAAGCAACCGGCAATTGGAGTCCTTGGATTGACAACTAAATATTCTTCATCTTCCAATACATTCTCCAATTATTGTATTTTTTGCCCAACTATTAAATTCTGTAGCAGTCGTCTGCGCTTCCATTTTTCACACTCAACTTTGCAAACATCAGAATTCAGCTCTAGCTCTAGCTCTTTCTACACTTTCGCTTTTGTCCCATTTTTACTACGAACTTTGAAAAAGCGACATCCTACTTTTCCATATCGAATCCTGCTTTTTTCAGGATTATAATCACCGCATTGAGCTTGCTTTTTTCAAATCAAACTGGCTTCACAACAATTAACTTCTGCTCTTTCAACAACAAATTTCTTTTCTGTTTCTTACCTTTAGCAGAAGGCAGATAACGCCTTGCTCAGCGGCAATTCAAAGTAGCACGTTTTTACGACAGCAAAACAAGTACCGCTTTGAATTGTCCGCTGGAGCTATTTGTTAGCTTTTTTGTTTTCTACTGCTTATTAATGCATTCAATATCGCATAGATCATAAAACAATCCATTTTTACATGCGGCACAATAGTAGTATTGTGTTTTATTACTAGAATTAAAATTAATTAACCCTCTACGAGCACGGTCAATTTTCCATGTGCCTTTAAGACCTTCAGAAGTAATAAAAATACCACTCGTGTAGCAATTAGATGCAGTTAAATCGTGTGAAAACTCTCTATATGTTACTCGTCTTGATTTCTTAAAAAAGGAGATTATTTCAGTTTTTTTCAAAACAAAAGATTTGCAAAATTCTACAGTTTCATTTGAACTAATATAGCCAGAAAAAAAACCGTTATTTTCGACATTTATTGTTTTAAAGTCGAATTCCTTTGAGATGTTATTCATAGCTGAGCAACTTGCTAGCAATGTGAAAAAAAATAATAGTATAAATTTTACCATGATGCTGTTGCTGCCTCCGTTTTGTTTTTATATGAAACAGTCGGATGCCTAAATATTTCCGTTAATAGAACTTTAAGTGAAAATCTTAATTCTTGGATTAGCCATTTTAGAGAATCGCTTTGTTCTTTTGTTAATGTTTCATATTTTCTTTTATCAGGATCTGGTTCATTAATAGGGAGTGCTTGACCAACAATTTCAATTCCTATGCTATCTTTATTGGAGGGATACCTGAACGGTACACTTTTAGCCATTTCTCGTCGGTGTGTACGTGATGGATCAAACTTTTTGAGTTGCGTAAGCTCTGTTGGAGTACATCTCATCTATGAAAGACAGCGTGGTTTTAATTTACCAACATGCCATGTTTGCTTTTTTAATGATGCTGTTTGATAAATTGTTCCATCTTTATCAATTAGAAAATGTGCGCCTGACCTTCCAGAGCTATAACTGCTAAATGCTGATTTGGCTGTTGATCCACCAGTTTGGTGTACTATTATTCCATGAATTTTATCCATAGGCTTTTTTTCTATTGCCAAGTATATTTTTAATTTAACTCTCTTATGAATTACTTTTCCATGAATATCTATTAAAAACACTATGTTCTCCTTATTAATTGAGCATAACAACTGATTCTAAAGTTTCCATATATCTTCCCTGCTTTAGACTTTGAAATCAACAGAGCTTTGATGTTGGCGATGTTCTCTAACAGGATATCTCCCTAAAATATTACAATATCCAGTTCTAGGTATCATAAAATGAAATGGCTATTAATAAAGCGCAGGTTAAACTTTAGAATAAGTCACTCCTGACAGTTTTAAAGATTTTAATGAACTGTCATTTCGACCAGCAGGAGAAATCTTGTTGATCAGTAGTGACCTAAACTCAAGATTCCTCCCGCTGGTCGGAATGACACCGTTTGTGAGGTTAATCCAGTTTAAAGTCAATATTGAGAGTAACCTGTAATAGGTTAATAGTCATGTAAAATGATGAATCAGCGGTTTGAGTTCTAGGTCAGTACAGATAAAGTTTATTTAAAACGCCTTTGCCATTTCCCATTATGCTCTGCCTCACATGCCGCCTCAGTATCAAATGAAACATGGCGGCTTAACTCTTTAAAGCTGATATTTATTTGTGCAAGTTCAGTTCCGATTAAACCAACAATAATCTGATCTTTCTTTTGTTCACGCGCTTGCTCAAGCTCAGCCTTGGTATCAAATATGCAAATAATCGTCAAACTACCTGGAAACTGATTGTAATTAACCAAGTGCGTGAGCCATTGAAATCCCTGCACTTCCTGTTTTGCAGTTTCACAGGCTTTGGTCAATGCATGGCATATCTTCTTATCTATTTTTTTATCCGTTTTCTTCATTTTTTATTAATGTCCTTTGGCCAAAATAGTATCTCCCCAGTACGACTATCAGCATTCCACCAAGAATCATAATTGATGATAATACTAAGCGTAGTGAAACAATCTCACTGGCAAATATAATACCGCCAATTGCAGCAATAATAGGAACAAATAATTGAACTACAGCGGCTTGAGTAACTGACAGCGCGCTAAGTGCAATATACCAGACCACATATCCTATACCTGAAGCTATTGCACCTGATAACACTGCCAGCAAAATACCTTGTTGAGTTATCAAAGCATCTTGAAAAGTCACCAGCATTAAAATAACTACAAAGGGCAATGTACGTATGAAGTTATAAGCGGTATCACTAAGGGGATCTTTTGAAGCTCTGCCTTTCAGTGTATAAAGCCCCCATGCGACACCTGCTATGGTCATCAGTAAAAAACCACTTAATGAGGGGCTAGTCAGGCTAGGTAATACAAAATAGAAAAATCCTGAGAATGCAATAACCAGCCCTATCCATTCAGAAAAATGCAGTTTATTGCCTGATATTAGACTGACGAAAATCATGGTGATTTGGACGACTGCAAATAAAATCAGCGCGCCTGTTCCTGTATCTAAAGAAATATAGGCAAAGGAAAAGCTCACTGCATAGAGGAATAACATAACTGAAGCAAGCCAAGTTCCTTTTGAGCCTGGTTCACTTTTCCTCTGGCTTATTTTTAATATAACTGCTAAAACAACGATACCAGACAATAAACGAATACTGGTAAAGCTAGCAGCATCAATTGTATTTTCGCCTAATGCCAATCGGCACAGAACTGAGTTTCCGGCAAAAGCTAAAAGCGCAAAAATTGTGGCTGTTATGGTTTTTATTGTTTGTTTACTCACGCTATGCGGTGTAGACTTTGGTTTGATGGAATTCGCTCTTAAGCCCGACATTTCAATACTAACAGAATACAAGCACAGCACTAATATTCTGACAATTCTGATTTGATGGAGAGCTAGCCTACTGTGTAAATATATTCAGGATTGCTTAATTTTATTCCATACCATTTTCCTGTATTTTAGCTAAATCGCTAAAGGTTCTAACATTGGATAGTCAATATAGCCTTTTTCATCACCACCATAACGTGTGTCTAAGTCTGTCTGGTTGAGTGCGGCATTTTGTAAAAAACGTTCAGGTAAGTCAGGGTTAGATATAAATAAATCACCAAATGACACCAGATCAGCACTGCCCGTAGCAATTGCTTGATTGGCTGATTCCTTGTTATAACCATTATTAGCTATATAAGTTCCCGTATACACATCGCGCAAACTTCTGGCATCAAAAGAACTGCTTGCTATAGACTCATCAGCAACATGAATACTCCCTTCCAGTATATGAAGATAAGCCAAATTCAGTGGATTCAACCCTGCAACCACATATTTAAACAATGCTTCCGGGTTTGAATCAGACATGCCATTAAATGAATTGGTCGGTGATAAGCGTAAACCTACCCGATCACTCCCCCACACGGCAATCACTGCTTCAAGTACTTTAAATAAAAATCGTGATCTATTTTTATAGTCACCACCATATTTATCATCTCTTTTATTCGTCGCATCACGTAAGAACTGGTCAATTAAATAACCATTCGCTGCATGTACTTCTACTCCATCAAAACCCGCAGCCAAAGCATTATCAGCCGCATCTTTATAATCCAAGACTATTTCATCTATATCATATATTTCTAGTGCCCGTGGTTGTACATAGTCACCTTCAGCTTTTATTGCCGAAGGAGCAACCGGAGGTTCTTCATTTGGTTGAATACCTGGATAGCTCACTCGCCCCACATGCCACAATTGTAAAAAAATACGACCGTCTCTGGCATGGACTGCTTCAGTAATCTTCTGCCAGGCTTTAATCTGTTTATGGTTATAAATGCCGGGGGTATTTGGGTAACCTGCTCCTTGCTGCGATATTTGTGTTCCTTCAGTAATTATCAACCCTGCACTGGCTCGTTGTTGATAATAAATTCGATTCATTTCAATAGGAATATTATTTACAGCACGACAGCGTGTTAACGGAGCCATAATAATTCTGTTTTTTAAAGTGTATTGGCCCAGTTGAATCGGGCTGAACAAATCTTTTTCTTTAATCATATTCATTATGTTTAATTTCTTATTAAAAAAGAACAGATAAATAGTTAGAGATTCAATCGATATCAATCTACCTCAATGTTATATTTACGGATAGCCTCTTGTAGCAAAATTCCAGGCACCATCACTTTGTTACCTGTAGGGCCATGATATTTCAGCATGGTATTTGACGATTGAGCGACTGCATCTTTTTCAGAACCGATGGGTAAAACACTTTCTGTCAGCGTAAGGGTAAAAAAGTAATAACGATCATCTATAAGCACCCGATTCCAGTTTTGTGAATTTTTTTAGTATTAGTTATTATGGCTATTATCAAAGCATAGGATAAACTTTAGAATAAGTCACTTCTGACAGTTTTAAAGATTTTAATGAACTGTCATTTCGACCAGTGGGACGACTTGTATGGACAGATATATGCTCCTTGCAATATCTGCATTCACCACCTCCCTGTAGTTTACACAGGAGGTAGGGCAATGCATAATACCATGGAGGTATGTAGTAGGGTAACGCATAACACCATGGACGGTGCGTAGTAGAACAACGCAGGAGCAGTTGTCGAGGAGCAGCGAAGCGGTGTTGCCGAGAAATCTTGTTACTCATAATGACCGAGACTCAAGATTTCTCCCGCTGGTCGAAATGACACAGTTGGTGTATTGCCATTTTGTTGCACCCAAAGTGAACAGAAAGCGCAGTGCCTCATCATTGCTCATATTCGGTTTATTGTATGCAGTCTTAACATTTTTCCACCAGTCATTATCCAGTACCCTGGTTTACTGCACCGCGATCTTTCCAGTATGTTTTAACCTTCGATGTAAGGCTTTGCTTTAGGCTTTTGGCTTGAAAAAGTTGCCACTTTATCTCAAACTTGAGGTGAAGTGGCATAATCAAGATTATAACAAATTATCTTTTTTAGAAATCCAGTTGTGCACGGAATTCGACCAGATCAGGTTCTTGTGCATCGTTATTTTTGCCGTCAAGATTTAATCCTCCGTCAAGATTTAATACATTAACATAGTTGGCCATAAAGCGGACATGAGGGTTAGCATACCAGTTTATTCCGGCCGAAAAGGTATCAATTTCACCTCCGTTGATACCACTGTCGTTCAAGTCAAGATTAGAAAACCGAGTCGCTAATTCCCAGGCTCCCCAGCCTCCTTTTAAATCAAAATTCCTGTTGGGTTTGACTCGACCAAAAACACCTTTCTTAGCGATATATTTTCGGGATTCGCCTGTCAGGAAATAACTGGCAGTTGCATAGTATCCATCAAAGGTAGCATCTTTATTACCACCATCACGTGTTAAATCTGCTCTCATATATTCAGATTGTAATGAGAAAGGTCCAAATATTACAGCGGCTTCGGCGCCAAACAAGGTGTAGTTGTCAACATTGCTAATCGTGCCGGTATCAAGCAGTCTATGATTGGCAAGATGCGCTTCAGGACGACTTTTAAATTGGACTTTGTTATTTTGAGGAACCTCATAACCTCCAGCAAGACCTAAGTGAATTTGAGTACTTTCACTTAGTTTGGGTCCGTAAGTAACACGAGCTATAGTTCCCCTGCCTTCATCAGCAGTGGTATTTAACGTAGATACTGAATCACCGTGAGCACTAATATTCGCAGTCCAGTCATTTCCATGTGTACCCAGGCCGAAGGCCATTTTTCTTGAGGGAGCGAATGCTTCAATAACCATGGATCTCTCCATCATGGGAATGAAACGAGAGCTGGTAAGTTCTGATAAACCAAATGATTGTTTGAAGTTACCGGCGGTAATTTTTAAAGGCATGCCCCATGGTTTCAAACCTGTGTATTTAATGTAGGCATCACGAATACCACTAGTACCTGAACCGGTAAAATCATACTGCAATTTATATAGCCAGTCATTATACAAGGTGCCTTTTGCATAGAACCTGGCACGTCTGAACTCAGTACCATCATTGAGGCCCGAGCCTTTGTCGTTATTAAAAAAAGCGGCATCTGCCATCAGACGGCCACCAAATTGAAATATAAATTTTTTATCCTTGGTTTGTACTTTGAGTCCGTCTTTAGTTGAAAACTCTAGTTCACTCGCTGAAGCTTTTTCTTTTTCTAACTTTTGCTTTTCTAAATCAACTTTGGCCATTTCTATATCAGTTTTAGCTGATTTTCGTAATGCTTCATATGCCTCGGGGTTGATAGAGCCGCTCTTATACAATGCATCAATCAACATCAACATGGTATTGTTTTCAGCTAATGCTGTTTGGGGCAGTGTTCCACCCAGGATCAAACTGACAGTTGTCGCAATTATTTGTTTTTTCATCAAACTACACACTAATAGTATTAAGGTTTTATTTACAAGGAATTATTCCTGCCGTATGGTTATGGCAAGCGATAATGCAATGTTGTTTATTTGCAATTTATCGCAAAATTCCGACAATTCATACGAAACAAATGTTACAGAAGCATGACAATTTGATTGAGAAGGTAATTATTTATCTTCATTATGAGACACTAAGGAACATGCATAAAATAAGTTGGGCGCGGAATTATAGTACAAGATATTGGTTTCACAGTGTTTTAACAGGTTTTTGCTCCTGCTAAACCTGCATTTCCTACGTCCATGTAGGTCAAAAAACCTGAGCTTTGCCTATACGGATGTAGGTAAGGGGCGTGAGCAGGAGCGGAAGCTTCACCCATTCGGTTAAGCAGGCATTTTTTTGAGCCACATGGAAGTGGTGAATGCAGAAAAAGCAGGAGCACTTTTCTGTGAAGTGCTGTGGAATCAAGAGCTTGTGCTAGAATCCGTGATCCAACTGATTTTTCTAGGATTATTAGACTAAAAACATTTTGTTCACTACTCATAAGTGATAACTACAAAATTTAAACGATGGCTTCATGCTACGTGCGTATCACCATCCACTAGTTAGAAAAGCTGGATCATCAATTTGCAGGACACTACAAAAGGCACTACGCACAAAAAAGCCTGTAACGAAACCGCTACAGGCTTTATTTTATATGGCTCCCCCGGACGGGCTCGAACCGCCGACCTAGTGATTAACAGTCACCCGCTCTACCAACTGAGCTACAGGGGAAAAATTCTTTACTTCAATGTGGCGCGCCCGGAGAGATTCGAACTCCCGACCGCTCGGTTCGTAGCCGAGTACTCTATCCAGCTGAGCTACGGGCGCCTTATTGAGCCCTCTATTATCCCTTTTGTACTATTTTATGTCAACCAATTTTTCCTTAAAATTGACGTTCTGTTTTATGGCGGAGAGTGAGGGATTCGAACCCTCGATGGGAGATAAAGCCCATACTCCCTTAGCAGGGGAGCGCCTTCAGCCTCTCGGCCAACTCTCCTAAAACTATTTATTCTTCAGAACCTGTTAAGCCAGATGATTCTGCCTGTTCTTTCTTGATTCTCTCGTATATTTCTTCTCTGTGCACCGATGTTTCTTTCGGTGCATTTATACCAATACGAACCTGGTTACCTTTTACCCCTAAAACTGTGACTGTAACATCGTCACCAATCATTAAGGTTTCTCCTACTCGTCGAGTTAAGATAAGCATAATATCTCCCTACTTTTCCATTTAACTTTACTGCTTTACGCAGTTACCAACCAAGCTTTCTATTATAGCAATCTTTCAGGAAAAAATAAAATCAAAATTACTCTTCTTCTTTTTCCAGATCAAATGCCTTATGCAAAGCACGCACAGCAAGCTCTAAATACTTTTCATCAACCACTACTGAAATTTTAATTTCTGAGGTTGATATCATTCTAATATTAATTCCTTCGTCCGCCAGCACTTTAAACATAGTACTCGCAATTCCTGCATGAGAGCGCATACCTACTCCCACTATAGAAACTTTGACAATGCTATCATCGCCTGTGACTTGTTTTGCCCCCAGTTCCTTACAGGTTTCTTCTAAAACCTGCTTGGATTTTTGATAATCATTACGATGAACTGTAAAGGTAAAATCTGTTGTTTCATCAGCCGCTATATTCTGGATAATCATATCGACTTCAATATTTTTATCAGCGACAGGACACAAAATTTTAGATGCTACTCCAGGCAAATCTGGAACACCTGTAATTGTTAGTTTAGCTTCATCACGGTTAAATGCAATACCTGAAATTAAAGCTCTTTCCATTTGTGATTCCTCATAAGTAATCAGTGTGCCACACCCTTCTTTAAATGATGACAACACTCTGAGTGCAACATTATACTTGCCGGCGAATTCCACCGCTCTTATCTGCAATACTTTTGAACCCAAACTGGCCAATTCTAGCATTTCTTCAAAAGTAATTTTATCGAGTCTTCTGGCTTTGGGTTCTACTCTTGGATCTGTTGTATAGACACCATCCACATCTGTATAGATATGACATTCATCTGCCTTTAAAGCTGCTGCCAGGGCAACTGCTGTAGTATCTGAACCGCCTCTTCCTAGTGTTGTGATATTTCCATGCTCATCAATGCCCTGAAACCCGGCAACCACAACGACTTTCCCTTGATCAAGATCCTGTTTGATTTTTACATCATCAATTTCTATAATCCTGGCTTTAGTATGCATGCTATCCGTCAATATCTTAACTTGCCCCCCTGTATAAGAACAAGCAGGACAATCCAAGTCATGTAAAGCCATACTTAACAATGACATGGTTACCTGCTCCCCCGTGGAAAGCAGTACGTCCATTTCTCTGCTATTAGGTTGAGCCTGCATTTCCTTTGCCAATCCTGTTAAACGATTGGTTTCTCCACTCATTGCGGACACCACAACAACAATATGATTACCCAGCTCAGTTGATTTCTTAATTTTTTCTGCGACAGCTTTGATGCGCTCAACTGAGCCCACAGATGTGCCTCCGAATTTATATACAAATACTGCCATTTTTACTTTAAAATTTAAACGCTATCAATCTGAAAAAAGAACTGTATTTTTTAGTTTCTGTTCTTTTCGTGTTTAGTTTTTACCTTTCGTCTTTAGCCTTTCATCTGCTCTTCCACCCAGACAGGAACCTGTTTTAATGCTTCATCAAGGCCTGAAGGATCAGTACCACCCGCTTGCGCCATATCAGGTCGCCCTCCACCTTTCCCACCTACTTTTGTGGCCACAGAATTGACTAAATCTCCTGCTCTTAAATGATGGGTCTGATCTTTAGTAACACCGGCAATCAAACTCACTTTATTATCCTTAACCGTTGCCAAAACAACAGCGGCACTACCTAATTTATTTTTCAATTGATCGACCATATCTCGCAATGCTTTAGAGTCAACATCATCTAGTCGCACCGCTAATACTTTTATTCCATCAACATCTACTGCCTGAGTACTCAGTTCACCTCCTGCAGAACTCGCCAATTTTGACTTTAACTTATCCAGTTCTTTTTCTAGCAGCTTATTTTTTTCTATCAACTGCTGAATTTTATCGGCTGCTTTTTCCGTCGAACTTTTTACCAATCCAGCTATAGTAGTTAATGCTTTATCACGGTTTGCAATCCATTCAATACAAGCTTTACCTGTAACCGCTTCAATTCGCCTGACTCCTGAAGCCACCCCGGTTTCACTGATAATTTTAAAACAACCAATATCACCTGAGCGTTCAACATGCGTTCCACCACAGAGCTCGGTTGAGAATTCACCGATCTTCAACACCCTGACCTCATCACCGTATTTCTCACCAAACAGCGCCATGGCACCCGCTTTAACTGCATCGTCTTTAGCCATAACCTCAGCAGAAACAAGATTATTCATACGAATCTGTTCATTGACTAGTGATTCAATAGTACTAATTTCATCAGTTGTCATCGGTTCAAAATGTGAAAAATCAAAACGTAATCTTTCTGGGTTGACTAACGACCCTTTTTGAGAAACATGCTCCCCTAATGTATGCCGTAATGCAGCATGCATGATATGTGTTGCTGAATGATTAAGTTCCGTTGCCATTCTGTCGTCAGCATTAACATGCCCTTGACAGACTTGTCCGTTATTAACCATCCCCTGAACAGCTTTACCTTTATGTAGAAAAAGACTCCCGCCCTGCTTTTGAGTATCTTTCACTTCAAAAACAGAACTGCCGATTTCTAACCAGCCATTATCTCCAACCTGACCACCTGACTCAGCATAGAAAGGTGTCTTATCCAATACCACAACACCTTCCTCTCCTTCCTGCAGAACATCAACTGACTGACCTTTGGCAAACAGCCCTACAATATGTGCAGAACCCTCTAAATCATGATATCCGATAAAGTCTGTTTGACTGTCATGTTTGATATCCTGATCATAATCAGCATCAAACTTTCCGCCGGCCCTCGCTCTGTTACGTTGAGCAGTCATTTCTATTTCAAAGCCCGCATGATCTACTGTTAAATTCTGTTCTCTAGCAAAGTCAGCAGTTAAATCAACAGGAAAACCATAGGTATCATAAAGAAGAAATGCAATATCACCAGGAATTACATTACCTTCAATTTTAGCGACACAAGACTCTAAAACCTTCATTCCCTGCTCTAAAGTCTCAGCAAAACGTTGCTCTTCTTTCTTTAAAACGCGCTCTACCTGCTCTTGAGCCTGTTTTATTTCTGGAAAAGCCTCGCCCATTTCTATGACTAAAGGTGCAACCAGCTTATAAAAGAACACATTCTGACTACCTAAACGGTATCCATGACGAATTGCCCGACGAATAATACGTCTTAATACATAGCCACGACCTTCATTGGATGGCAAAACACCATCTACCACCATAAAAGCACATGACCGAATATGATCTGCAATAACTCTTAAAGAGCTATTACTTAAATCTGTTGTGCCAGTTAACTCTGCAGCTATTTTTAGCAGATTTTGAAATAAATCAATTTCATAATTATTATGCACTCCTTGCAAAACAGCAGCAATCCTTTCCAATCCCATACCTGTATCCACAGAAGGCGCAGGTAAAGAATGTAACACCCCTTCTTTATCTCGGTCATACTGCATGAAAACCAGGTTCCATATTTCTATATAACGATCCCCATCTTCTTCAGGTGTCCCGGGCGGTCCACCGACTACATCCTCACCATGATCATAAAATATTTCAGTACAAGGACCACAAGGCCCTACATCACCCATAGACCAGAAATTATCTTTGGCACCAATTCTGGATAACCGCAAAGGATCAATTTTCACCTCTTCCAGCCAGATTGCTTCCGCTTCCTGATCTTCCTCAAAAACTGTCACCCAAAGCTTTTCCGCAGGAATTTCCAGTTCTTTGGTTAAAAAGTCCCAGGCAAAATGAATCGCATCTTTTTTAAAATAATCACCAAAACTGAAATTACCCAGCATCTCAAAAAAAGTGTGATGCCTGGCGGTATACCCTACATTTTCCAGATCATTGTGCTTACCACCAGCACGTACACAACGTTGTGTCGTTGTTGCTCTGGTATAGTTACGTTGTTCCCTACCTAAAAATACATCCTTAAATGGCACCATACCTGCATTAGTAAACAGCAAAGTAGGGTCATTACCAGGAACAAGCGAACTGGAAGGCTGAACAGAATGCCCGCGTTGCTCAAAAAAATCAAGGAAAGCAGCACGTAACTCTGCACTGGTCATTTTTTTCATGTTATCTAACTTCTTGATATATCTTATTCATTATGGAAAAAAGTACAATTAAATTTATCGACTGGAGATTAAGCCGATATAATCCTGCGGACTGAAGTCCGCTCTACAGCATTACACTTGTTTGAGATTTAAATGCCTAAAAAGCTGCTTAATCAGCTCACCACTATAACCACGCTGTTGTAGAAACCGACTTCGTTTGAGCCATTCTTTAGAAGATATCGTTTTATTATCAGCATATTTTTTATCATATACCTGCTCTAGCAACTCAAACCATCCCCCAGCCAAATCCAAAACAACCGGCTCTAAATCAAACGACTCTATCCCGCGCTGGCGCAACTCATTACTAATCTTTATTGGGCCATAACCTTTTTTAATACGGTATCTACTATAAGCTTCAGCAAATCGATCATCACTTTGCCATCCCTCATCCGCTAAATCATTAATAACACTTTGTGTATCAAATCGATCAAAGCCTTTGAAAACTAATTTAGTCAATAACTCTTGTTGACTATGTTCTCGTCGAGTTAAAAATGCGATGCAGATCTTTCTTATTTCTTGTTGTGATTCAGCGCTAATCACACACGTCAACTATTTAGAATCAGTTTCTTCAATGTCGTCATCAGTCCCAAAGACTTCAGCACGAATTTTGTCCTCTATTTCCTGGGCTTTTTTGGGATTATCTTTAAGAAAAGCCTTCACATTTTCTTTTCCCTGACCAATTTTTTCATCACCATAGCTATACCAGGAACCCGCCTTTTGTACAAAGCCATACTTAACACCCAAATCAACTAATTCCCCTAGAAAAGAAACACCTACTCCATATAAAATTTCAAATTCGGCTTGTTTAAATGGAGGAGCCACTTTATTTTTAACTACTTTTACACGGGTTTCATTACCGATAACCTCATCACCTTTCTTAATTGCACCTATACGGCGAATATCCAGGCGTACAGAAGCATAAAACTTTAACGCATTACCTCCGGTTGTGGTTTCTGGATTGCCAAACATGACGCCAATCTTCATTCTTAATTGGTTAATAAAAATAACCAAAGTATTAGATCGTTTAATATTTGCTGTTAATTTTCTTAATGCCTGTGACATCAACCGGGCTTGAAGTCCCATATGAGAATCGCCCATATCACCTTCAATTTCTGCTTTAGGTGTTAAAGCTGCAACAGAATCAATCACCACCATATCAACAGCACCCGAGCGTACCAGCATATCGGTAATTTCCAGTGCCTGTTCCCCGGTATCAGGTTGAGAAATAAGTAAGTCATCCAAATTCACACCAATTTTCTCAGCATAAATAGGATCTAATGCATGTTCAGCATCTATAAAGGCTGCAGTGCCGCCAATTTTTTGCATTTGTGCAATAGTTTCCAGAGTCATTGTGGTTTTACCCGATGATTCCGGCCCATAAATTTCAACCACACGCCCTCTTGGCAAACCACCACACCCTAAAGCAATATCCAGAGCCAAAGACCCCGTTGAAACCACTTCAATTCCTTTGGCAGCCGATACATCACCCATACGCATTACCGAGCCTTTACCAAATTGCTTCTCGATCTGCATTAACGCCGCACTCAGTGCTTTCTTTTTGTTTTCGTCCATTTTATGCCTGTGGTTTCTTTGAAATTTTGTTTAACAAACAAAGTAAAGATTACTTACTTTTCAACTTTATAAAAAATAACTCATTATTATCACATAGAGCCGCCTCCTGAAACAGCTTTTGTTAAATAAACTTGCTATATAAAAAAAATTGGCTATATAAATTTAGGACAACTTAATTTAATTCAAAAATTAAAAATTCAATTGCCTTGTCACACGATTGTAATATTCGTTTTGTAATATTTGTCTCAATTTTGCTACAGGTTGCAAAAACACAACATTACGTTAAAACCTAAGGAAACTAAAAAATGAAAAAATTTAACGCGGTGATCAAAACTGCATTGTTAACAGGCGCTGCTTTAACAGCAACCTCAGTCTCTGCTTCTGATAAAGAATTATTAGAAACATTATTCCAAAATGGTGTTTTAAACAAAGCACAATTTGAAAAACTGTCTAAAAAAGCTGATGAAAAGGACGCTGCGGCAGCGGCTCCTACAGGCATAAGTAAAGAAATGGCTAAGGCTATGGATTGGGCTTCTAGAGTTAAAATTTCTGGTGATATGCGTGCCAGATATGAAAATATTGATAACGAAGAGAAAATCGAAAAAAGCCGACAACGTATTCGTGCTCGTCTAGCTATTAAAGCAAAAGTTAATGACGAAGTTGAAGCCGGATTTAGATTAGTGACAACGGGTGGCAGAACATCAACCAACCAATCCTTAGGTAATAGCAAGGAAGGCAGCGATGGTTTCAAAGGCAAAGCCATTTTCTTTGACCGTGCATTTATCAAATGGGCGCCTGAATTTGCCAAAGGTGCAAATATGACTGTTGGTAAATTCAAACAGCCTTGGTATAGCGTATCTTCAGATGGCTTGATCTGGGATAGCGACGTTAATCCGGAAGGTTTGGCTTTAAATTATTCATATAAGATAGGCCCTGCTAAATTAACTGCAAACGGCGGATACTATATCCTAAGTGACAACGGTTCTGAAGGACACACTTTCAGTGAAGACCTGAATATGTACCATGGTGGAATCAGTGGAGAAATGAAATTTAATGATATGGTGAAAGCGTCTTTAGGTGCCAATGCTTTTATTTTTAACAATAATAATAATACTGACACTGTTAACACTGGCTCTAGTGTCAACCGTTTTGCTGGTGATCGCACTAACGGTACAGGTACAAAAAATGGCCCGGCAGGCGATATTGACTTCAAAATTTATGAAGTCGCAGGCAAAGTTGATATAAACACAGGCATATTACCAATTAAGTTATATGCAAACTATGCTGTTAACGATGCCAACAATGTAAAAGAGGGTGAAGATACTGCATGGCTGGCAGGTATAGCGACTAAATGGAAGCACTTTAAATTTGATTATAACTATCGTGACACGCAAAGAGATGCAGTCACGGACACTTTCAATGATTCTGATTTTGCCCGCGGTGCAACCGGCGCAAGAGGTCATAAAGTTAAATTATCATATGGCATTAGCAAAAACTTCTCTATTGGTGGTGCATACATAGCCGCAGAAGATTATACAAGAACTGCTGGTCAAAAAATCAATATCGATACATTCCAGCTTGACCTAAAAGCTAAATTTTAAACACACTGTTTAAAATTCAGTCAATAAAGCTTGCTAACGCCATGCTAACTTGCCATTTTATACAGAGCGGGAGTGAAACGAAGCGGTGTATAAAATGGTCAACGTTGGGCTAATTGTTAGAAGCTATTTTTTCTAAACGTTCAGCCAACCAAACTTTGATAATTGACTGGCGAGTAACGACTAGGAGGCTGTCCGAGAATAGAAAACCTACTGCGGAAAAGCCCATTTTGGCCAGTATTTCCGATCATTTTCGTTAAATAGCGCAACTATTCGCCTTAAATGATCGGAAATACTGACTCAAAATGGGTTTCCCTCGCTACGGTTTCTATTCTCGGACAGCCTCCTAGATGTTTTGCTTCTTTATCCAGTAAAAAATCATCCAGATTGGAAAATTGACATTAACTCTTTTTTGTTCTTGGTTTGGTCTTCTTGCTTTTGATAAATCAAAAGCATCTAGAATATCCTCTTTGTTATCGTTAAATTTTTTATCTAATGTTTTAGCTTTCATAGAAATTCACCTCTTCGATTCTTGAACGACGAACCGAAATAATACGAATTTTGTTACCGCGATATGTAACTACTGCAGACCAGTGTTTTTGATTAATTGTACCTATGACTAAGAATCTTATTTCATTTGTTGATTTTTTTGAAGGGATTTCGAGCATACAAGGATCGTCCCATAGTAATTGTGGGACATCGAAATCCATGAAGTGCTTGGCAAGATTTTATTTGCTTTTATTCTGATCTCACTCAAACAACAACATGGTATAGAATACATATCCTATATTATACTTTTAGCAATGGTTAGTGGCTTACTAACATTCTACTACTGGGCTTTATTTATACTAATAACTAAAGCTCCCTACCCAACAAATCAGCCACTTTGGCATCCCCCACACCAAATACTTGAATTCCTTTTCTGATTCTAGCAGCATAATGCTCATGCAAATGACCATGAAAAATCTTACGCACCCCCATAGCTTCTGCCAGTTGATCAATTGCAATAAATCCATGCCGATGGCTTCTTGGTGCCTCATGCGTTACTAGAATATCAGCTTTTAATTTTTTAAGTTCTGCCCATTCATCAGGCCATATTGCTGATTGATACTTTAAAGACAATGTAGTGATCTTAACATTTGAAGGGGAATGAGACATATAATGCTGTTTGCTATTCCACTTAGGGCTACGCGGTGGATACCAGACTCTACCTAAAAAAATACCACCTAATCCGGCAATTCGTATTCCTGCAATTTCTATTACTTTAAGATGTAAGCCCTGACCCGCCAATTGGGAAAAAAACAGGTTATTGTGGTGTAAAGGCGGTTCAAAATCATGATTCCCTGGAATCCACCAGACTTTAGTTTTATCCAAAATTTCCTGAAGATAATCTTCCAGTGGTTTTTTTAAATCATAATCACCTAACAAAACAACAGCTTCAGGCTGAAATTTATTCACCGCTTCAATCAATGGGACAAAATTCCCATGGGGATCTCCGGCAAACAAAATTTTCTTTTCAGCTGTCATGCTAAGGCAGCTCGTTGATAGAAGCGTAAAAATGATACATTTGATATGTTTACATAGTATAAGTGCAACAAATTTGTCCTATACGGAGAACCCCGCTGTTTTATTGCCTGACTTTTAAAATTTAGGCAACTTTACTATCAAAGTTAATAGGCCGAACAATGAAAATCAACTCATTCGATTTGATTTTCAGCTGATGAAATTAACAGGACTTTATCAGGTCGCTTTAATTTCTTTATTTCAATTTCACGTTTACTAGCTGAACTCCTGTCATGATCATTTTCTTGATAAACCAGCTTCTTTGGCTTTCGTCCACGAAAGTATTTAGCCCCCTGCAGTAAAGCATGTTGTTGAAAACGCTTTTCTACATTTGTACTTATCCCTGTATACAACGAATCATCAGAACAATGGATAATATAAACCGACCAATTATTCAAGGCGTTAATAACCCCATAGCAACTGAAACCTTATTCCATGTACTTTCTTAGGCATAACCATAATTAATCAGTTTGTTTTTTCTTACCGACTTTTAAGTTAAAAATCACAGCACAAGATACAGCGACAACTATATAAGCATAGCGAACAATGTACATTAATAAAGTATTTCGACTATGCATTGCCGCATCTTTAATACTCGGATTAACAAAATAAGTCCAAATCAAAGCAACCATAAAATAAACCACAAACCCGGCAATTGCCCAATTTAATGGATTTCTACCTGAATTTGATGCTGTGTTGTAGAACCATACAAAAACTAAAATAGCTGCTAATGAACCAATAATCATAATATTTTCCCCCTCTGTTGTACTTTTCTCTAATAATACATCTTATATACTCTTCACACTAATCCAAATATGAGTTGTATAGCATATAAACTGCATCAAAAAACTGCTGTACTATTTATATTATCCAAATGTATGATTCCTTATTCGACTGACACTAGGAGGCTGCCCGAGAATAGAAAGATTACATATAATCATCAAAGCCTGTGAATATGTAATGGAAGTAATTCTGGAGTACACTCTACATAATAATCGTTCCAAAAGTTTTCGCAGTACATGTTAAACAGGTGGTTTTGCATACAGCGTGTCAGGCAGCCGAAAAAAACTTTTAACCTGGTCGCCTTTGCTTTGGATAGTTTGCGGGGCTGACATAATCCTAGAAAAATTAGTTGGATCACGCAGGAACCGTTCCCAAAAAGCAGCGAAGCGGTGTTACCAAGAAATCTTATTACTCTAGGAGGCTGTCCGAGAATGGAAAACCTACTGCGGAAAAGCCCATTTTGGCCAGTTTTTCTGGTCATTTTCGTTTAATAGCGCAACTATTCGCCTTAAATGATCAAAAAAACTGACTCAAAAGGGTTCCCCTCGCTACGGTTTCTATTCTCGGACAGTCTCCTAGTTGTGCTTAGACTCAAGATTCCTTCCGTTGGTCGGAATGACACCATTTGTGTAGTTAGCAGCCTACAAACGTCAAAATCGAGAGTAAGCTGCGAGAGGTTAATAGTCATTTTTAATCATTATCAGAAAGTTCATAAAAATAAATAGTAGCACCTATTACAGCCGCTGGTGCAATGATCAGGTTTAGTACTGGAATCGATAACCCTGCAACAGTCAATCCACCAAAACTTAACACACCAATCCGCCGGGCTTTTGCCTCTTCTTTCTGCTGTGCAAACAATTGACCCTGATTTTCCAAGGGATAGGCCATAAACTCCAAGCCTATGCCCCAGGCTCCAAATAATGCCCATAAAAAGGGAGCCAGTATATTTATTCCAGGAATAATAAATATAATGAGTAGGGGTAACATTCTACTAAACAAATATCCCATACGCTTCAGTTCAGAAAACACAACTTGAGCAACCGATTGTTCTTTAATATTAGTCGGCTGTCCAGAAACTAGCTCTAATGTTTTATTGGCCAACTGGCTATAAAAAGGAGAGGCTATTAAATTCGCAAATACGGTAAAGGTAAAAAAACCTGCAATTGAAAAGCTGAGAAAAAATAGTGGCCAGATTATCCATTCCAACCAGGATAACCAGCCTGGAATTAAATTTGTAATTAAATCAGAGATATAGAAATAGCCTAATGCGAAAGCGGTAGTATATAAAACCAGATTAATTAATATAGGAATGATTAAATATCTACGCAATTCCGGCTTACTTAATAACCTCATCCCTTTTAACAAACAATTCGCTGCATATGCCGGGTTATTCGCTTTTTCTATTTTTAACATGATTGCAAACTCCTTACTCCATTTTCTGTGGATTCAAGTATTACGCCCCGTTCAGTCACTATTGCGGAAATCAAATGCGCCGGGGTAACATCAAACACAGGATTCCATGCACTGACTAATGAATCGTCACTAATATAACATTCAGCCAGAAGTTCAATTTGATTGCGTTCTTCAATTTCTATATCTTCCCCAGTTTCCATTGCAAAATCAATGGTAGAAACAGGGGCCACCACCATTAATTTAACCCCATGCTGTTTTGCCAATACGGCCAAAGAATAAGTGCCAATTTTATTAGCCACATCACCATTAGCTGCAATTCTGTCGGCACCTACTATAATCCAGTCTAATTCACCAGATTTCATTAACCAGGCAGCTGCCGAATCAGCAATTAATGTGCTTGCAATGCCATCCTGAGCTAGCTCCCATGCAGTTAATCTTGCACCTTGCAACCAGGGCCTGGTTTCTCCGGCATAGACTTTTACAAGTCCTCGCTTGTGAGCACTTCTGATCACCCCCAATGCCGTACCATAGCCACCTGTTGCCAAAGCACCTGCATTACAATGAGTCATCACTGTTGTTTCCTTACCTATCAAATCAGCACCTAATTCACCCATAGTTTGATTGGCTTTGACATCATCCGCATGGATTTTTTCTGCTGCTGCAATGATGCTCTGTATCGGATTTACTGTTTGCTCATCCAGCACTTTTTTCATAGCTGCCAAACCCCAAAACAAATTAACTGCGGTAGGACGTGAACTGGCTAGCTGTTGCATATCACCTGCAACATTACGCTTCCAATTTTCATCATAATCAATATAATACTGCATTACCGAAAGAGCCACACCATAGGCAGCTGCAATTCCTATAGCAGGTGCTCCTCTTACTCGCATACTTCTAATTGCTTGAGATACTCCAGATGCATCAGTATATTCATCAAATTTTATAGTTTCAGGTAATAAGCGTTGATCTAAAATCTTTAAACTACTCCCCGTCCATTCAAGCGCATGTACCTTTAATTCATTTTTCGAATCCATTATTTATCAATGATCTTTGTATATGGTTATAATTCTAGCTATTTAACCTAGAAAAATCAGTTGGATCACGGATTCTAGCACAAGCTCTTGATTCCTCAGCACTTCAAAAAAATACCCGCTTAACCTATGGGTGAAGCTCAGATTTTTTTAAAGCACTGAGAAACCAATATCTTGCACTATAATTTCGCGCTCAACTAATTTTTCTAGGTTTAAACCTTCAATCAGGAAATAATCTATGAAAGTTGATCTCATCATCCAAGCTCGCTGGATTATACCTGTTGAACCTGATTCCGCAAGCTATGAAAATCATTCTCTGGTTATAGACGATGGCAGAATTATTGACTTGTTACCCTCCTGCATTGCTGAAAAAAAATACCGGCCAGGCACTTTGGAAAAGCTGGACAAACATGCACTCATACCCGGTTTGATCAATAGTCATACCCATACCAGTATGTCGTTAATGCGTGGAATAGCGGATGATTTACCATTAATGGACTGGCTACAAAACCATATCTGGCCTCTGGAACAAAAATGGGTGGGTGAAGCATTTGTCAGAGACGGATCTGACCTGGCTATTGCTGAAATGATTCGCGGCGGTACAACCTGCTTTAATGATATGTATTTCTTTCCTGAAATCACGGCTCAGCAAGCTATACATCGTGGTATACGTGCCAGTATAGGTTTAATTTTAATCGACTTTCCTTCGGCCTGGGCTGAAAACAGCGAAGCCTATATAGAAAAAGGCTTGGCACTGCATGAACAACTCAGACATGAACCGTTAATCACCACAGCTTTCGCACCCCATGCCCCTTATACTGTGTCGGATGAACCATTGACTAAAATCCGCACCTTTGCCGATGAACTTGAATTGCCTATACACATGCATTTGCATGAAACCTTGCATGAAGTTCAGGAACAACAAAGTAAAACAAATCAATCTCCGCTACAACGATTACATCAACTAGGCATGCTCAGCCCCTCTTTTATGGCAGTTCATATGACCCAGTTATCAGATGATGAAATCAAGCTGGTTGCAGAGACAGGCGTTCATATTATTCATTGCCCCGAATCCAATTTAAAGCTCGCCAGTGGCTTCTGCCCCATCGCCAAATGTTTAAATGCAGGTATTAACGTTGCCTTGGGTACAGATGGTGCCGCCAGCAACAATGATCTGGACATGTTTGGGGAAATGCGCACAGCAGCCTTATTAGCCAAAGGGGTTGCTAATAATGCCAGTGCAGTTCCAGCCATGACCGCACTTAAAATGGCAACTATCAATGGAGCTAAAGCATTGGGAATAGAACATGAAACAGGTTCTTTATCTATTGGTAAAGCGGCTGATATTGTTGCTATAAATTTAGATCACCTGGAAACCCAACCTTTATATGAACCTGTTTCACAAATTGTATATGCAGCCAGCCGCCAACAAGTCACAGATGTCTGGGTTGCAGGAAAACAATTGCTTAAACAACGAAATTTAACCACTATTAATAGTGATGATTTAAAACGAAAAATAGCCGAGTGGCATGAGCGATTGAAAAAATTTTAATTCACAGCTTAATCATAGAGACAAATCTCTTTCTTCAATAATCAACCTGACTTTTTTACAAACTTGGTTAAAATTACAATCTGCTGACTATTTACCCGGCCTTCAATATGTTCTGCATTATCAGCGACTAATGAAATCCCTCGCACAGCAGTGCCGCGTTTGGCGGTAAACCCTGCCCCTTTAACATTCAAATCCTTAATCAAAGTTACCGTATCTCCTGATTCTAATAATGCACCATTACTATCGACATGTTTAACAGCATCTTCATCACTGTCCCCTTCCCCCGTCGCTTGCGCCCATAGCAAAGTTTCATCATCCAGGTACAACATATCAAGTAAGTCCTGGGCCCAGCTTTCTGTACTTAAACGTGTCAGCATACGCCATGCCATCACCTGTACAGCAGGAACCTGGCTCCACATGCTGTCGTTAAGACAACGCCAATGATTCACTTCGACTTTATTTGGGTTATCTATTTGTTCATGACAGCTTTCACAGATCAATACAGAATCGTCAGCACTACCATTTGAGGCGGGAGGAACTTCATAGACATTCAGGTTATCGGTGGATGCACATAGCTCACATTTAGATTCACTACGTGTTTGTAGATCTGTTTCTGTACTCATTATAAACTCATTCAAAACTATGTATTATGCCAAATTTTGTTGGCTCTTAATATCACCAATTAACTTTGACCATCTATATTTATAATCTGACAAAATAGAAATAGGTAACCCAAATTCAATTCTTGAAATCAGTTTCAACTGGTTTTTTAGTGTGACGGGGTTCACAAAACACGTAGCAATATGAGAACTGGTTCACTTTATTTGAATATACCATTATCTTTTTTTTTGCTTAAGGGTATTCTATCTACAGCGAAAACAATAATTATTTTTGAGGAATTTTTACCTTGCTTTAATAACGTAGAAATCCGGAGGTTAGTAACATGACTGCAGCAACGATAGATTTAGACACTCTTGACAAATTATTTGACAATCAAAAAAAGCTCGATGATATTTTCAGCTCAATTTTTGATGATGATTCTCTAGGTAGTAGCACTATGTCGTTTGACGATGGTGGATTAGAAAGCCTTTCCGAGGAAATTTATTCATACGACGATTTGTCGTATACTGCCGACGATACAACATTTGTTCCAGAAAAAAGAAGTTTAGCTCATATTATTTTACCTGTGGTGTTGGAAATTGCAGCTATATATTACGGCATTGTGTATTTTTTCTGACTTTCCGCCCTAAATTAAAGTTGATTTCTGTCTTTTGAGTTGAATCTCACGAAAATACTAACGAATTATATTGAAGCTAAGGCACCCTAGCTTTTTACTATCTAGATTTAAAAGAAAAATATTTTATAGCTGGGGTGTCGCACTTCCGCTCAAGCCCTATTCAAATAAGTCACTCAGCAATTTGAGTGGGGCAAAGACCTTACCCCCCATTTACAGTTATTTTTGTCAGTTAATTTGATAAAATAACTGTTAACTTATCACAGGTTATTCTCAATTTTGACACCGGCAGGTTAACCTCACAAACGGTGTCATTCCGACCAGCGGAAGGAATCTTGAATATAAGCACTACTTGAGCAACAAGATTTCTCGGCAACAACCGCTTCGCAGGTCGAAATGACAACCCATTTAAAATTCGACCTGTCCTTTGTTAACAGCTATATTCGATAATTAATTAGATTGCCCCATATAGTCAGTAACAATCAAAACGCAGGAACTCCCCTATTTGCAAGCATATCGGCTTTTTCATTGCCCTCATCTCCAGAATGTCCTTTTACCCATATCCAGTTTATATCATGCTTAGTAATTGCCAAATCTAGCCGTCGCCATAAATCTTCATTTTTTACTGGTTTTTTTGCTGCTGTTTTCCAGCCCCTCTTTTTCCAGTTATCCATCCATTCGGTTATCCCTTGCAGAACATATTTGGAATCAGTATGTAAAGCAACTACAGCAGGTTTTTTTAAAGTCTCCAAGGCCATAATAGCAGCCATAAGCTCCATCCGGTTGTTCGTTGTTTCTGGTTCTCCTCCACTCATTTCCTTTACATGCTCATTATATTGCATATATACCCCCCATCCTCCTGGTCCTGGGTTTCCCTTACATGCTCCATCTGTATAAATAATGACCTGATCAGTCATGTTTTTTTATCCTATGTATTAAAGCTTTTAAAGCTGTCGATGCTGCGACCAAACCTGCAGGTTTAACCTTCACAGGGGTTAAAGGGATCAAGGTAAATTGTCTTTTAACTGCCCTGACAGCGTATGCCATAGACAAATAAGTTGTTTTACCCCATTTAAATTTATCATGTGTTGTATGAATTGAGTCCAAGGTAAACTCAGAAGTACTTATAATTTCGAAATTTAATAATTTTAACCAGTCGGCTACTCTGGAACGGGAAATAAAATAACCGCGCCACGAATCAGACATTTGTTTATTCCATAAAAAATGTAGGCGAACCCAGATATTCAAAGGGTTAAAATTAAAAATAATAACATCACCCCCTGGTTTTAATACACGTTCAATTTCCCGCATCGTTTGAAATCGATTAGCATCAAACTCTATCAAGTGAGGCACAATAATTAAATCAATAGTCTCACTTTGGAGGGGTAATTTAAATGATCTAGCCTGAATTTTTACTGCTTCCACACTACCCTTTCCTTTGCTATCAAGAACGTTGAATCTTTGATAGAGGGAGCAGTCTATAAATTCACTTTCCCAACCTAAACTACCTATTTGTAATATTGTCTGTTTGCAACTAACTGTTATCGCGCGCTTAAGGTATTTTTTTTCCAAAGTCTGTAATAACTTACCTTGTGGTGTTTCATAAAAGGAAAATAAGAACTTTCTTTTCATATATTAAGAAGAAAATAAATGTATTTTAGTATATAATCAATACTTTACAACAACTTTTGTAAAGTATATTGCCTATGTCCGCTTATAATTCTATCAGGTCGATTAAGTATTTTCTTTATTTGATTGTATTCATCACTACGGGTTGCGCTGAAAAAGTAACAACTCATGCTTTTGTAGAGGAATTACCAGCAACTATTGATCAAGTTTCGTATATCCATGTCTCCCCAAGTAGTCCGATAGAACTTAAAAAAGATCTCAGTCCAACAAAAATAAAACCGCTGACTATTGCACATAAAACTGTATGGGACCGTTTAATCTCCCTTTATGCATTACCCGATATTGAAAATGACCGCATAGAACAGGAACTACAAAGATATCTTAAACATCCTGAATTTCTGACAAAAATTCAACAACGAGCAGAACCCTATTTATACTTTATTCTTGATGAAATTGAATCGAAACAAATACCTGGTGAAATAGCCCTACTCCCTATTGTTGAAAGTGCATTTAAGCCAAATGCATTATCATCAAGCAAGGCATCTGGACTTTGGCAATTCATGCCTGCTACGGGCCGATTATTTGGTCTTAAACAAAATTGGTGGTATGACGGTCGTAAAGATGTGTTCACCTCAACCCAGGCAGCTACTAAATATCTTAAACAACTCAGTGAACAATTTGATAATGACTGGCTTTTAGCTTTAGCTTCATATAATGCCGGTAAAGGAACAATTAGAAAAGCCATTAGAAAAAATAAAGAAAACGAACTGGCAACTGACTATTGGTCTTTATCCTTGCGTAAAGAAACCATGCATTATGTTCCTAGACTGTTGGCAATTGCTAAAATTTTTGCTAATGCAGATAAATATAATCTTCCATTACAACAAATTCCAAATAAGCCCTATTTTACTGTTGTAAACATTGAATCTCAGTTAGATCTGAATGTAGCCACAGAAATGGCACAAATACAAATTGATGATTTTTTAACCTTAAACCCTGCGTTTAAAAGAGGAATCACTGATCCAGACGGACCTTTTCACCTGCTAATTCATAAAGATAAAGCTGAAGTTTTTAAACAAACATTAGCTAACACACTCAAAAAAGACAAAATAAAATGGATTCGGCATAAAATAAAAACGGGAGAAAATTTAGGCCTGATTGCAAAAAAATATGCTACAACTGTGAATGCATTGCGCCAAAGCAATCAGTTAACAAGCAGTAACATTCGAGCTGGCCGGTTACTACTCATCCCTACACCATTAGCCAAATCCAGAAGGTACTTGTACATAGTTAAAAAAGGCGATACCTTTTGGGATATTGCGCGCCAATTTGATGTACACAGTAAAGATATTGCTAACTGGAATAACCTTTCACTAAATAAAGCGCTACAACCAGGACAGCGCTTAGTTATAAAAGAAGGTTAACTGCAGATGTTTTTGCTCAAAGAATATACCCTCTTACTTGTCTTTTAATCTGTCTTCTTGAAAACGGCAGCTTAAGATATAAATCAAAATCCTGAGCAAACAGACATATTTTTACCATCAATCATCATACTTATATGTCAGAGGGCATAAATGATCGTTCATAAAAGTATGATTTAATGCCATCATTTAAACATTCTTAAGGTGCAGTTGCAAGTGCAGCTTTTAACAAGTTCGCCATATTTTCACCACTATTTTGCTTCACGTAATTTACTATCACTGGAGTAAACTGACTCATCATTCCCTGTGATAAATCTAATTGCTGGAATGCATTCAATAGAGATGATGCGTTTGAAAGAGTAGAATTTCCACTTACGGCTGCCAATCCACTCAGTAGATTTCCCGTGGCAGATGCCGGCTGTACTTTTGGAGCTGCGGCTAACATTCCGTCTATTCCAGGAACAGACTGACTTAATTGACTAAAATCAGATGCTGACATTTTGTTTTTTGCCTGCTGAAAAAGTATGCCAGAACCGCCTTGTGCCTGAGCAGAAGTTACACCTAGTTGCTTGACTAAAGTATCAACAAGTCCCGTAGCTGCCGTCTCTTGTACTACTTGTCCTGTTTTCACAGTATTACTTATATTATCTATTGTTGAGGTGGTATTTTGTACCGTATCAGCTGCATCATTCGCTTGATTCAACAGATCAGTCCAGCCAGCCAATAGAGTACCAGAATATACAATTGATATAAAAAATACACTTGTCATTTTGATTTTTTTCATCGTTTTTCCTAATTATATTATTAGAGCATTATGGCTGTTAACAAACCATAGGTTAATTTAATCGTATCCATGGTTGATTTTCAAGATTGTTGGCAGCAAGGCAGATAAATGCTCCTGGGCGGTCAGATGCTGTCATCAAGGATACAACCTGAAAAACGTTAATTGCCACATTAAAAGTCAGTTAACCATTTTTGGCACTGCCTCTAACAGTGTTTTGGTATATTGATGTCTAGGATGAGTTAATACTTGTTCCACTTCACCATGCTCTACAATCTTGCCCTGATACATAACCGCTACTTCATCAGCTATTTCAGCGACAACTGCTAAATCATGGGTAATAAATAAATAACTTATTCCTTGTTGTCTTTGTAATTTTTTTAACAAATCAATTATTTGTGCTTGCACAGACACATCAAGCGCACTGGTTGGCTCATCACAAACAATTAACTTTGGATCAACAGCCAAAGCCCTGGCAATACAAACCCGTTGTCTTTGGCCTCCAGAAAATTCATGTGGATAACGCAATGCTGCTGACAATGGCAACTCAACTTGTTGCAACAAATCTGCAACTCTTTCCTGTCTACCAACTAAACCTATTTCTGGGTGCAAGGCTTTAATTCCTTCTGCTATGATTTCTCCTACCAACATTCTTGGGTTCATTGATGAAAAAGGATCCTGAAATACTATTTGAATTTCAGAACGCTTTTTACGTAAAGTATCACCTCTTAAATCAGTTAGATCTATACCATTCAGTAGCACTCGCCCGGAAATACTTTGAATTAAATTAATCAGACCTTTTCCTAAAGTTGTTTTGCCACAGCCCGATTCACCGACCAATGCCAGCGTTTTTCCTTTGTGTAGATGAAAACTCACTCCATCAACGGCACGGACATAATCAACAATTCGCTTAAAAACCCCCTTCCGTATTGGATAATAGACTTTAAAATCTTCTACCACTAATAAACAAGGTTCTGTTGCAACGGTTTGTTTTAATTCCTTATTGACACAACTTTCCATAGATGGCAACGCAGCCAATAACTTTAAGCTATAAGGGTGCTTTGCCTGTTTAAAAAAAACCTTGGTTGATTCTGTTTCAACAATTTTCCCCTGCTGCATCACCGCGATTCTATCGGCCATATTAGAAACCAGCGCAAGATCATGGCTGATTAGCCATAATGCCATCCCGGTTTTTTGCTGAATGGACTTTAACAACTCTAATATTTGAGCTTGAATTGTAACATCCAAAGCCGTAGTCGGTTCATCCGCTATCAGCAAATCCGGTTTTCCTGCCAAGGCAATTGCGATCATTATCCGCTGACGTTGTCCACCTGATAATTGATGCGGATATTCATTAATTCTACGCGCTGGCTGGGGAATTCCCACCTGCTGTAACAATTCATAGACCGCTGTTTCAATCTCTGCCTTGGTATAGCTAAAGTGAATGCGCATGACTTCAGCAATCTGCTCACCAATAGTCATCACAGGATTTAATGAAGACATTGGGTCCTGAAATATCAATCCTATGCGTTTACCGCGTATACTACAGAAATCTATTTCTGTTATGCTCATTAAGTTATCATTGTTGAGTGTTATTTCTGATGCATAAACTTCTGCATTTGTGGGTAATAACCTAAGTACAGATAATGCAGTAATAGATTTACCTGAGCCTGACTCCCCTACCAGAGCAAAAGTTTCACCTGAATACACTTCAAAACTGATGTCATCAACTACCTTTTCGTCTTTAAAAGCAACGCTTAATCCTTTTACTTCCAGCAATTTTTTTTCCATTTACTCGCCCTGCTCTGCACGTCTGGGGTCAAAAGCATTTCTTACCGTATCAGCAAATAAATTTGCCGCGAGTACCAAGCTGAACATAAATACAAAAGAAGCCAATAATGACCACCAAACCACCGGATCACGCGCCATTTCCAGACGTGCACCATTAATCATATTGCCCCAGCTATAGGTGGTAGGGTCTACACCGATATTAATGTAAGACAAAACGGCTTCTGCCAAAACCAGTGAGCTAAAATCCAATACTACTGAAATCAATACAATATGCATCACGTTAGGTAAAATATGTCGAATTAAAATGCTTCCCTGCCTAACGCCTAAAGCTTGTGCCGCTTGTACATATTCCATCTCTCTTAATTTGAGTGTTTCCGCACGTAACATTCTGCATAAACCAGTCCAGCTGGTCACACCTAAAATCAGACATAAAAACAGCAAGCGCATATCTGAACGAACAATCAAACTATTAAAGTCTTCTGCATGGTTTGACATATACACCTGCACCATCAGGATTGATGCGGCAATTAACAATACCCCAGGTATCGAGTTGAGTGTTGTATACACATATTGAATCACATCATCAACCCAGCCCCTAAAGAATCCGGCCATTATGCCAAAAACAATTGCCATCGGTAACATAATCATTGTTGTTAATGAACCAATCACCAACCCCGTTCGGATACTTTTTATTGCCTGATAAAAAACATCTTCGCCCACTTTATCAGTCCCTAGGACATGATAATAAGCCGATAAATAAATCAACATATAGGAAACAGAAATTAGTAAAAAAACTGCAAACCAGACAACTTTAGCAGTAGGACCTTTTAAAAAGTATTTATGTCTGTCATGCAAAAAACTCCATAATAAAACCATAAACAATATAACCAGGCTCGCACCTCTAGAGAAACCTATGAACGATTTATAGAGTAAATCTGCTTTCCATTCAGTCGCAGGCTTTTGAAGATGAGAGCCTCCATATTTTAATCGTGGATATCCCCATTGCTGACTACCGTCCTCTAAAGTCATAGTTTCCTTACTATACAAATAGGCAGAAAAAGGCGCTGAATAGGTTTTTTCACTCTGAGTTCTTAACGGTTTAGCCCAATAATCCAGCACACTAATGATTTCATGGGTACGACTATCTGTCTCTGTAAAATGAATCGAATCTAACAAACCGATAATGATAAAAAAAACCAGAACTAGCAGAGATATCATGCCTGTTTTACTGATTGTAATTTTTCTCAAAGGTCTTTTTAATTGGGGCTTTCTGCTGATAAAAAAACCAGACAGCAAAATTGAAAACACTAACAGATAAATCAGCGCGTCTGTCCATAGAATTATCATCAGTCTAACAACCTACTGTAATAACGATTTTGTGGGAAATACAAATATAAAATTTATTCATCGTCATCCCCGCTTATAGCACGCTCATTTCCAGTAATAGTTTTTTATCCTTAACTGCAACAGACTTAAGCATGGCCTTTGCTAATTTATGTTTTAAATTATCACCTTTTAGCTTATATACGGGGCGAGTTGCCAGTATTTTACTGGCTATTTTTTGTACAATTTTTTTTACTTTAGGGATATATCTTTCTGGTACATTGTCAATTTCAAGTTTTTCTATGCTGGGGTCTTTAAAGAAAAACTCACTTGATTCTGGCTTATAACTCAGAGAACCTGCTATTTTGGCTCGCCCTGTTCCTTTAACTAACCCAGGTATAACAAATTTAATATGGGTGAAAAGGCCTATTTGGTTACTTCCTTCTATAAGCTCAATTTCAGGTTCTGATAGTGTAACTGTATATATCAAACTCTTTTTCTCTATCGGCATCATCGCTAGCAATTTTTGTTGCAGCTTTGCCTCAGATATTTCTACAGTATAAGAAATTGCCATAATCGTGGGTGATAAAAACATTAGCACTAAAAGTAATATAGCTCGTAACATGACGTTTTATAAAATCCTATTTTCAATTTGTTAATTATCTTTTATCGTGCAACCATCAATCTAATATTGATCTGCTACCAGAGCTATGTCAACCTGACTCTTGGGTCTACAAAAGTATACGAAATATCAGTGAGTAATAAACCCAAAATATACAGTACAGAACCTAAAAATACCATCGACCGAACAATTGCGAAATCCTGACGATTAATTGCATCTATCGTATAACTGCCTAAACCGGGAATACTAAAAAAAGATTCCATAATCAAACTTCCCATAAATAATAAAGGCAAAACCACAACGACTCCTGTCAATATAGGTATCATGGCATTTTTTAGCACATGTCTGAATAATACTTGTGTTTCTGTTAAACCCTTTGCCCTGGCTGTGCGTACATAATCTTTTTCTACTTCTTCCAAAAACAGGGTTCTATACCATCGGGCACCTGAACCTATACCAGAAACCACGCCTATCAATACAGGCAGAATCAAAAACTTAATCGCTGAAAAGCCAGTATCATAACCAGATATAGGCACCAGCTTCAGCAACTTACCAATAAAAAATTGCCCGCCTATAATGTAAAACAAAGATGAAATTGACATTAAAATCACACATAACACGATACTGCTAAATTCCAAATAAGTATTACGAAACAACACCATCATCAAGGCAACCGAAATATTCACTAACAAGCCAACTAATAATGAAGGCAAGGCGATACTAAGACTCGGCCACATACGTTGTTTAATATCTGCACCAATATTTCTACCACTCTCAGAAATGCCAAAATCAAATAAAAACAAACCTATGGATTTCTGAAAAAAAATGGTTTCTGTCAGCTTCTCACTGGATTCTGCCTGTTGATTCCACAGCAAAGGCAAATCATAACCATGCTGATGCTTCCAGTTTTGTACCGCCTGCTCAGTCACATGTTTCTGACCCAACTGCATACGCGCCATATCATCGGGGCTATTCACCACAAAAAACAAGATGAAAGTCAGAATATTGACTCCCATCAATAAGGGTACTGCATATAAAATACGACGAAGAATATATTGAATCATGTTTTTTATTGAAAAATAATTAACGCCTTACAAATAAATTAAAGTCTATTTATGCTCCCATACTAACAGGTAATACTTTTATGTAGCTGTATTCCCAGTTAATTTAATTCAAATATATATTTGTTTGCTACGCGAGCCGCAATTGAGACAAAGACGCTAATGCATTACCGCCATTTATATCTGGGATGATGTTTAATTCAAGTACGGTAACTCCCGTGAGATTAACGTAATGATCTTCTGTCTCGCAGTTCGCACCTTCAGGACTAAAGTTCCACTGCTGCCGCACAATTTCCTGGAATGACTGCCCGCCATCTGACGACCAACGTAAAACATACTGCTGCGTACGCTCAGCCTGTATATCCATAAAACTCAAACAGATTCGTTGCAGCCTTTGAGGAGAGGTAAAGATAAGTCTGATGGTCTGCTCTCCTGGTCCTGTTGCTCGCCATCCCGCGCCTCGATCAGGTATCAATGCAGACTCAACAGGATGTTGTTCATCTTCAGAAGTCATTTCTACTTCCGCCAACTCATCCAAATTTAACCAGTCCTGATCAATAAATGTGGTTTCTTGCTTAACCGGACTGATGATTCGCTTACGCATCGTTATGTCTCCTGGATTTATATTTTAAATATTTGATCACTAACAATCTAAAGCTTTAAACTAAATATTGATGTTAATCATCACTGCATTGTTTTCCTTGTACGACGCTTAAAAGCATTTACAGCAGGAACAAGAAAAACAACAAACAGGCCAAAAACCACAAGCAAAGGCCAAAAAACCGGCTGATTCCATTGCTCTCTTTTATAGGCTCTTTCTATGGCATTGATCCGCTTGTATTTCAATGTATTATTAGCCATTAAGTTGGGTTTTAAATTTTTATACCAACTATGATACAAAGAAAAACTTTTGGGGTGAAATGCAAAAACCCAAGGCGCATCTTTTCTAATAATTTGCTGCATTTTCTGGATAATACGAAAACGCGCCTCACTATTATCCATGTTCCGCATTTTTTCAAACAGTTGATCAAATTCTGCATTATGGAAATTAACCGCATTTTCTCCACCATATTTAACTTTGCCATTCTTTCCATAAAGAAGAAAAAAGAAATTTTCAGGGTCTGGATAATCCGCATTCCATCCCAGCAAAAACAGCTGAATACTGCCATTGCGTATTTTATCCTGAAATCTATTGTAATCCGTTGGTCGCACAATTAATTTAATGCCTAGCTTTTCAAACTGTTTCCGATACCAGTTCATCTGTGGCCGGCTGTCAACACCTACTGAAGTATTATCAAAATACAACACCAAGGCCTCACCAGTTTTAGGGTCTACCCCATTTGCATATCCAGCTTCTGCTATTAATTTTTCTGCACTGGCAATGGTTTTACGCTGGTAATGTCCATCAACCCAATCATACACATAAGGATTCATGCCTGCTTCATTATCAAGGTGACCGTACATACCCGGTGGTAATATGCCCTGAGGAACAACACCACGTCCATTCATAAAAATAGAAATATATTCTTCATAATCCAGTGCAATCGATATTGCCTGACGCAATTTTGTAGACCGTTCAGAATCACCACCCACAACAGAATCTAACATATTAAACCCCACATAATAGATTGTTGGAGTCACTGCAGTCTGGAGCTGTATCCCCTGTTCCTTCATCACTTCAGTCAATTGAGCATTACCCGTTCCTGTAAATTGAATTGCCTGATCAAAACTATCCGAGGAAATACCGGATGCATCAAAATAGCCTTGCAAAAACTTATTCCAATATGGAATGTTTTCTTTTTCCAGTATATAAACGACTTTATCTATAAAAGGTAAAGACTTACCTGCGTCTTCCAATAAACCATGTGCCTTATCACCAGCCTCACCTTCTGTCGGATAAAAATCGTCATGATAATTTGGGTTTTTCACTAACACCATGCGCTGGTTTGGGTTATTTTCAGCCAAATAATAAGGCCCTGTACCTACAGGAAACCAATCCAGAGTAATATTTTTATCTTTTAATCCTTTTTGTTGATAAAACACATCCGCTTCCCAAGGCATCGGTGCAAAAAATGGCATGGCTAGCCAGAACCTGAATTGCGGGTATTTGCCCTTTATTCGGATTTTGTATTGATAGCGGCTTAATACCACTACGCCAGCCATAGAAATATGTCTGATGGCTATTTCATCCATTTTGGCCACTTGCTGAGAAAATGCGTCAAATCCTACGATATGATTTTTCATGATTTCAGCAATAGGCGATTGAATTTTTGGATGCGCCAGACGTTTTATTTGATAAACATAATCAGCAGCGATTAATTCTCTAGTGCCCTGCTGAGAAAAATCATCCAACACATTAATTTCATCAATCTGTTCTGGCAAAAGTTGACGGTTATTCTGAATAAATGCCGGATGAGGCTGGTACTGAATGCCCGGTTTAATCTCAATCGTATACTCTGTATAAGCAATCTCATCCGTAGCGGGTTCATCAAGTTTGTCTCCTTTAACATTATAGTACTCAATCAAAGGCATTCTTACCGCTGTCAACGGCTCTAATTGATAAGGTCTTTTAAGATAATGATACTGATAGGGAGGTTCATAAATCTGACCAATAAACACATTTTCATTTGCACTATAAGAAACCGCAGGATCTAGATGCTTAGGACGCTCAGAAAATGAAGAATACAAAACAGAGCTGTCATTCTCAGTCTCTGAATAGGGGTTATTCAACTGAGATAACTCACAACTACTTAAAAACAGGCTGATAATGGCTATAAAAAAAATATGCATTATGTTGGTTCTCTTCCTTTACTGTCGAATTAAATCACTGAGCAGGTTATAATTTTAACCATTCTAACTAACAAACAAATACTGCGGGAGATAAAAATGGGTTTTATGCAGGGCAAGAAGGTTCTTATTGTCGGTCTAGCGAGTACTAAATCTATTGCGTGGGGTATCGCCCAGGCTATGCACCGGGAAGGCGCAGAGCTGGCTTTTACTTTTCAAAATGAAAAATTGAAAGACCGTGTCATTAAAATGGCCGGGGAATGTAATTCAACTATCACCGTAGAACTTGATGTTTCCAGTGATGATCAAATCAATAATGTCTTCACTGAACTGGGTAAACATTGGGATGGTCTGGATTGTATTATTCATTCTGTAGCCTTTGCACCACGTGAAGCACTGGATGGCGATTATGTTGAAGCCACCACACGAGACAATTTCTCTGTAGCCCATGATATCAGCTCATACAGTTTTACTGCTTTAGCAAAAGCGGGTAGATCGATGATGAAAGGCCGAAATGGTGCTTTACTCACACTAAGTTATTTAGGTGCAGAACGCGCAATCCCTAACTACAACGTCATGGGGGTTGCAAAAGCCAGCCTGGAAGCCAATGTACGCTACATGGCGGCAGCACTAGGCGCCGAAGGAACACGCGTTAATGCTGTATCAGCAGGCCCGATCAGAACATTAGCATCGGCTGGCATTAATAATTTTAGATCCATGCTAAGTAAAGCAGCTGATACAGCGCCTATGAAGCAAAATGTTACTATTGAACAAGTTGGTAATGTCGCTGCCTTCTTATGCTCAGACTTAGCATCTGGCGTTACCGGTGAAATCACTTATGTTGATGGTGGTTACAATATTGCCGGCATAGTCGCAGATTAACAAACCATGTGTAGAGCGGACATTAGTCCGCTTTGCTCCAGACTCTACATTCATACACTTCACACAGTTACGGTTGCAAAATTAATAACGAGTTAATTTTATCAGCCCTAGGAGGCTGTCATTGTTATAGTGATGGAGTACTTGTATTCAAAATAAAACAACATGAGCGAAACAGAAATATTAAGCTATTGCGCCGCATTATTGACCACGTCTTCTTTTTTACCGCAAGCCATCTTAATACTAAAAACCAAAGACACATCGTCCCTGTCATTAACTATGTATACTTTTTTCACTATTGGTGTGTTCCTTTGGCTGGTTTATGGCATACAAAAAATGGACTATGCCATTATTTTTGCTAATTCCATCACCCTTTTATTATCAGCATCTATACTTGGTTTTAAAATTTATAATGTGATATATAGAAAGGGATAAGCTATTTTTCAGCTAGTACTATACAGAGTAATATTTATCCATTTTTAATAATTCTCCTTTTTTGCCATTCATACAATATTCAGCTTGCTAATGCTACCTTGCCTTTGAAAAAAATTAGGATTTTATACTATACTTAAGCTAAATCATTCACAATGAAATATACATAGTGTATAGTCATACACAGCAGATAAACAAAGATGTTAGCTCTCAACGTTTGATATCTTATCAGTTAAAAGCACAATAAAACTCTATTTCTTACTCATTCTTATGTAAAAATTAACTAACCTATTTTGATAAACACTAAAGGAGAAAAAAATGGCAAAACTATCTAGCATCGAAGGTATTGGTGAAGCTTATTCAACAAAACTTGAAGAAGCAGGAATCACTTCCTTAGAAAACCTTTTAGAAATTTGTTGTGTAAAAAAAGGGCGGAAGGAAATGGCTAATAAATCAGGTATTTCTGAAAAACTGATCCTTGAATGGGTTAACCGTGCAGACTTATCAAGAATTAAAGGGGTTAGCACCCAATATGCTGATCTACTCGAATGTGCAGGTGTCGATACTGTTCCTGAACTTGCGCAAAGAAAACCAGAAAACCTTTTAGCCAAAATGCTTGAAGTCAACGAAGAGAAAAACCTGGTACGCAAAGCTCCAACTGAATCACAAGTGAAGGACTGGGTGGCTCAAGCAAAAGAACTACCACGCGTAATAACCCATTAGCGGAACGAAAAAATTAAAACATTCTAATAAATTTTTTGACTAATAATCTAACTACCTCGCCACTAGTAGGCGGGGTAATAAAAGAGAGATAACAAGAATACTTGGTACATCTTCTCATTTTAATACCCTTAGTTCCCACCTATTTTCTACTTTGTCAAATTTTAAATGTAGGGTGCGTTTCACGACCAAATTTATATTTTTTCCTTCTCTATTGCCAAAATGGTGAGTACAACGCACCCTACGAAAATACTTTTATATAGCATCTATTCAACTGAGTCAAAGTAGACCTACTCAGGGTTTTTTAGATTATGTATCCAGTTTTCACCTCCTTTACTATGAAAGTAAGTAAAAGAGGCTTAATATAACAATCAGAAAATTTTTCAACTTTAATCTGGAGAAAATTATGAAATTCAAACCTTGTATTTCAGGTCTATGTACTGAAGAAGGTACTCATTGTGAAGGCTGTGGCCGCTCCCATGAAGAAATAGCCGAAACCAAAAGCCTGGTTATGGGACTGGTTAACTTTGCTCAAAAACAAGACTATGACAATGTTGAAGAATTTGTCAGTTTTGTCGGTAAAAATGTAGTGAAAAAAATACAAAACCCATAAATCTAAATACGGAAAGGTATTAATGGAAACCAAAGAGGCAATCAAATTACGTCGATCTGTTAAACAGTATGAATCCAGTTATAAAATACCGACTGAAGAAATAACTGAGCTGCTCACCCTTGAAAGTTTATCTCCAACAGCTTTCAATATCCAGCATTGGCGCTTTGTACTCGTTGAAGACCCTGATTTAAGAAACGAAATTCGTAAAGTGGCGTGGGATCAGGCACAGGTTACCGATAGCTCGCTACTGATTATTCTATGTGCTGATTTAAAAGCATGGGAAAAATCCCCCGACCGATATTGGAAAAATGCGTCCGAAGCAGTTCAGAACTTTATTCTGCCGGCAATTGATGGATATTACCGGGACAAAGATCAGGTTCAAAGAGATGAAGCCATGAGGTCATGTGGCATCGCGGCACAAACTATAATGCTGGCAGCAAAATCCATGGGCTATGATTCATGTCCTATGGATGGTTTTGATTTTCCAGCCGTCGCCCAACTTATTAATCTACCCGATGATCACGTCATTTCTATGTTTGTTGCTGTAGGCAAAGGACTCAGTGAAGCTTCACCCAGAGCAGGTCAATTAACTTTTGATGAGATAGTTATTCAAAATTCATTTTAATATCAGCTATTATTAAACTTCCAGCATCCAAATATTATGGATCGATTAATATCTAAAGGACACTATGGCTGTTCAACAGCGCCGACACTTAAAGAGTCTTTTTAAAAGAAATAAAGACTGGGCACAAGGCATGGTTGAAAAAGACCCTGACTTTTTTTTAGACTTGTCCAAACAACAAACACCAGAATATTTATGGATAGGCTGTGCTGACAGCAGAGTACCCGCAAACCAAGTAGTCGATTTAAAACCCGGGCAAGTTTTTGTCCATCGCAATATTGCCAATGTTGTTGTACATACCGATTTAAACTGTTTATCAGTCATCCAATATGCAATCAATGTACTTCAGGTTAGACATATTATTGTCTGCGGCCATTATGGCTGTGGCGGTGTCAGAGCCGCTTTTGAAGGGCGTGAACATGGCTTGATTGATAACTGGTTGCGGCATATTAAAGATGTTTATCGCTGGCACAAAGATGAAATTGATGCCCAACCAACCGAAGAAAGTAAAATTGACTTGTTATGTGAAAAAAATGTAATTGAGCAGGTTGCTAATGTTTGTCATAGCACCATCGTTCAACATGCCTGGAGAGCAAACCAGGATTTAACCGTACATGGCTGGATTTATTCGATTGAAAATGGGCTGTTAAAAGCACTAGATGTAGAAGTAACTGATACTGATCAACTTAGTGCAACACATGCGTTGAAGGATTAATGAGAAGACTCAAATAAGATTCTACTAAATATATACGCCCTCAACTTTATATTTGTTACTGGACCATGGCTGAGGCTACTACAAAGTGAAGTGGTCACACCAAGACATTCAAATTGAGCCCCAAGGAAGTGAGTGTAGGCAACCTGTGATAAGGTCATAGCTAAGTATATTTTTCTTGATAAACATTCAAAACACCGACTAATGTATAATCTACCGCGCTCTTTACTGATTCTATGATATTTCTTTGACTCAACCAGGGAGTACCTTTTTGATGTAACGACCGATCGATAACAGAGTCATGAATAATAACGATATACCCCTTCAACAAGCAGATTTTGAACATCTGACCAAATTACGCACCGCACTGGCCATTTCCCAGGGTACACAATTATTATCCACTTTGAGAAAAGAATACGAGGCCACAGTCTCTCATGACCAGGCTAAACGGGTAACCTATCTGACCGAACTGTTTTCACGTATCCACCGTGAAATGTTTTATGACTGGAAAAAACAGGCTACGGTTGATCATCGCCCGGGTTATATGCCTATTGCTAAAAAACGGATAGAATTTAGACTTACTATTGAACAGCTGGTTCTTGATAGTGATAGCAACACTGAATCTGCGATATTTGATAATAATGGCTTTGTTATCAATACCGCCAATATTGCGGAAAGATTGGGCGACTTTTATTTTAGAATGCGTAGGATTAGACCTTTTTCCTATGGTAACAGGATTACCTTGGATTTCTTTGTCACTGCATTAGGCAAATTACCTGCATTTAAAGCTGTTTACGAGCAAGGAATAGATTTTAGACGACTGGAAGCAGCCGATACTATTGCCTTGCATGACATAGAAAGTAGTTACCAATCTATAACTACAGCGTTTGAACACGCCCTTGATCCTGCACAAATCAAAAGTCTGCAAAACCATGCCAATGCATATGGAAAATGGCCTGAAAATAAAGTATTTATATCCGGTGTGCCTTTTCTCTCCCATATCACCGAACAAGGTATTACTTGTCTGGTTTTGGTAAATGGGGGGCTGGTTCCTCTTGAGGCCATCAAAGATAAAATATTTGTCGCAGGTAAACAATTTGCAGACAACCCCGTCAATGCAACTAAACACATCATCGGTTACTTACCTGGCACTGATTCATTAAGACATCCTGATAAAACTGAAATAGATGGTATTAGCATCAATCCTGAGGAAACACCACCTTTATTCTGTCTGGATATTAATGTTCTTACCAGCTTGCGTTCTCCCAGCCATACAGAATTACTCGAATTATTAAAACAATGTGAGGGAGATGATAATGACATTCTTTTCACACTCGCCAATAACGAAGAGCTTAAAGCCAAATTATTGCATGCGGCCAAAGGAGATGAACGGCTCATTCGAACGGTGGAAATTGCTTACAATAGGCTCAGTAGAATCAGCAAAAAACTGGATCAGGCTAAAGAAAGTATTTTTGAAGGCAAAACAGCGGCAACGCATCCCATGTTATTTATGAGTATGGGCGGTGCGGGCTCGGGGAAAACAGCTGTTGAAGAAATAGCGGAAGCGCACTGTGGTGAAAATTTTGTGATCGCCTCGCTTGATGAATTTCGTAAAATCAGTGATCTTTATACTGTACTCACAGCAGCAGATCACCACAGTGATGACTATGTTTATGTCGAGCCCTTTGCCAACAGATTAAGGAAAATGGTAGCCGAACATGCCAGAAAACACCGTATCAGTCTACTTTATGATGGCACCTCAATCCCTTATCAACCTCGCTACTTTGATCTTGTCGAACAATTCAAAGCATCAGGTTTCCATACCCAGATTACTGCTGTTGATGCCTTTATCGTTAAACCGGAAGGTCGTGAAGACGAACTGGTTCGTTCAGCTGTTATCAGCAGTGTAAAATTACGATACCAACAAACGGGTAGAGCTTTACCTTGGGTTGTGACTGTAGATAAACATATACGAGCACCTCAAGAGTTTTTAAGCGCTGTTGAACATCAATTCCTGAAAAAGATTTCACTGTTTGCTAATGACGGAGAAAAAGACCGGCATTATCTGGTAGCAGAAAGTTTTTCTTTTTCTGAGTTGGAACTACAGAATATGCATCAACACCAGTTATCAGGCACTTTAGTCGATTTTTTTAGCCACCTAATAAAAAAACACGATGATTCCATATTAAAAAAACTGGCTGCAGATGACGAAAATAAAATGATTGCATTAATTAATAGAAATCCAGCTTTTGAAGAAAACAATGTGGCTTATCAGGTTTATAACATCCGGTATGGTAACCGGGTTCTTGTCATTTATAATTCAAAAAGGTTGGTTGATTTTATAGAAAAAAGGCAATTAAACCCAAATGCATCCGGCGAAGCGGGCCTACTACACAAACCCGAGGCATTGGCATTTGATGTAGACCCTTTAGCGCAAAAGCCCTGGATAAAAAGGTTGCAGGGCTCTTCGTAACGTATTGTTACTTGTCAGCCCAAGTGTGAATGTAATTTGTCATCCCGAGTGAAGCAAGGGATCTTAAAGCCTTCAAATATTGATTCTACTTTAAGATTCCTCGGCTCAGCACAACGTTGCTTCTCCATTGCCCCTACCTTCTAAATAAACTACATGGATCGGGAGAATGCAATAATTGCAAAAGCAATATATCCGTCTGTTCATTCATCCCGTTGATCGAAATGGTAGAAAGTCAAGCAGTTATCTCTCGCACTTTACCATCGACAGCAAGCAATACAACACTCGCCAAGTCGTGAAATATGCCATGTTCAACAACACCCGGCATGGCATTTAAAATTAAATTTAATTGAGCGCTGTCCAGTATCTGTGGAAAAACCATATCCAGAACCAAACTGCCATGGGAGCTTACAGCCAAACCACTACCCTTACCATTTTTTCGCAATTCCCCCTGCCCACCCAACTCTTCAAGTCGTTGCTTGACTAATTGCCAGGCAAAAGGCATTACTTCAACCGGAATTGGAAAACGTGCACTAATTCGATCTACCATTTTACTCTGATCAACCAGCACAATAAATTGATCACTGGCTTTGGCCAGCAATTTCTCCCTAACCAGATCAGCACCTTGTCCCTTCAGCAAAGTATTGTCAGGAGCCACTTCATCAGCACCATCCACATATAAATCCAGCCGTGTCAGATGCTCAATTGATACCATCGGTAACCCTAATGCTTGCGCTTTAATCGTACTCACCACTGAACTGGCTACAGTACTCACTTGTAATCCCTGTTCAATTTTTCTGCGAGCAAGTTCTGCAATAAATAAATCAGCCGTTGATCCCGTCCCCAAACCAACCAGCATTCCATCTTTAACCAGATTGACTGCATGCACTGCTACAAGTTCTTTTTCATTCATTTTGATCTCCAGAATACAATTGATTGATGGCTAAAAAGGCAACTGGCTATATCATACCGTTAATTTATACTTAATTCTTTCACATGCTTGCCCCTATCCCCATCATAAAGCTTACTCAAAATAAACTCTCAGCCGATATAATTTGATAAATTTCATAAGCTGGTTCCTGGTAGGGATGGGTTTTTATTAATTCTTTTACCACATCTTTTATTAGATTCTCTTCACAGACCATTTCGACTTTGTACTCGGCCACGGTTTCAATTTTGTTCGTTACCCCCAGAAAAGGCTCACTACCGTCCAACGGCCTGAATTGCCCTTCCCCCATAACCTGCCAGGAGCAATGATCGTATAACCCTATACGCCCAGCGCCTTTAATAAACAAAGCTTGCTTGACTTGCTCAACATGGGTTTCTGGAATAAAAAAACATAATTTATACATGGTTTTCCTGAATTGTAGTGATTAGCATATTATATTTTAAATGGCTCATCTCCTGAATAAGTGTTTTATACTACGCTATAAGTATAGAGTGGGACTAATGAACCACTTTGCCTATAGTGGATTGATAAGGCTCATCATGGGACAAGAAATTTCTTTTTCACAATTTGATAAAGGTGACTTTGATCATTTTTATCAAAAGCTTAAACGGGAAACTCAGCTCCTTAAAAAGATGATTGAGCAGAAAGCATGCTCTAATCGCAGTCCTGTTGCAGGTTTTGAAATTGAAGCTTGGATTTTAGACCGTAACATGCAACCTGCTCCTATCAACGATTCTTTTCTAAGCACCTTACAAAACCCATTGGCATTTGCTGAACTGGCAAAATTTAATATTGAATTGAACAGCACTCCCACGCCCTTAGCTGGTAATGTTTTTAGCCGTATGCATAAGCAGTTACAGTCAACCTGGGACAGTGCATTTCGACATGCCGAAACATCACAAAATCAATTGCTAATGATTGGCACGCTGCCAACACTTAAACAAAGCGACTTAACTTTAGCCAACATGTCTGATTTGAATCGCTATCGAGCATTAAATGAGCAGATATTGCAATCCCGTGGCAAACCAATCAAACTGGACATTATAGGTACTGAGCACCTTAAACTGGATCATCATGATGTAATGCTGGAATCTGCCACGACCTCGCTTCAAATTCATATCCAGACGCCCTTAGACATCGCCCATCATTTTTATAATGCATCCATTATTGCATCAGCGCCCATGGTTGCTCTGTGTGCCAATGCACCCTTTTTGTTTGGTAAAGATTTATGGCATGAATCACGCATTCCATTATTTGAACAAGCCATTGAAACCGGTGGTTACGATGGTGCTGCCCACGGCCCTATTAAAAGGGTTAGCTTCGGGACTGATTTTGCCCGCCAATCCATATTTGAATGTTTTATTGAAAACCTGGATCATTTCCCTGTCCTATTGCCTGCTAACCTAGGCCAGGTAACAGATGCTTTTGAACACCTAAAACTGCATAATGGCACTATATGGCGATGGAACAGACCCTTAGTGGGTTTTGATGATGATGGTACTCCCCATATCAGAATTGAACACCGGGTACCCTCCGCTGGCCCTACAACCATTGATTCCATGGCCAATGCGGCTTTTTATTACGGTTTAGCGAAAAACCTTTGTGATGAAATAATGGAAAAAGGCTTAGCCATAACCTTCTCCCAGGCTAAAGACAATTTTTACCAGGCTGCGCGTTACGGCCTTGATAGCCATGTCATTTGGCTAGATGGAAATAAACACCGCCTACATTCTTTAATGAGAACTGAACTGGTTCCTCGCGCCATTCTTGGTTTACAATCACTTGGTGTCACGCGCTGCGATACAGAAGATTTTCTGGATATTATTTTACAGCGCCTGAATAATAAACAGAATGGCTGTCAGTGGCAGCGCCAGTTTATTATGAGGCAGCGTCCATTTAATAGTGGGCAAGATGAAGATATTAAGTCACAACAAAACTTTAAACTAATGACCCAAACCTATTTAAAATATCAGCAATCAGGAAAACCTGTAAGTGAATGGAGCAAAGATTAGATGGCTGTTGTAAAACAACTAAACTATTTACCTGAAGTGCTATTGACAGCACCCCCTGAATCATTACATTCGCTGTTTTCAGAACCCACACTCTTCCATTTATCTGGCAAACACAAAGAACCATTGTTTATCTCTGTATTATTGCATGGCAATGAAACCACCGGTTTTCTCGCACTGCAAAAATTGCTATTAAAATATCATGAACAGGAGCTCCCCCGTTCTTTGTCATTTTTTTTAGGTAATACCAAAGCCGCTAGCCTGGGGTTAAGGCGTCTTGATGATCAACCAGATTATAATCGCATCTGGCCGGGTACTGAATTAACGGAAACGACAGAATCCAGGATTACTCAGGAAATTGTTGATATTATGAAACAGAAGAAGGTCTTTGCTAGTATTGATGTTCATAATAATACCGGCTTAAACCCCCATTACGCCTGTATTAACAAATTAGACAACCAATTTTTACAACTCGCCAATTTATTTGGTCGCCTGGTTGTCTACTTTATTCGACCCAAGGGTGTTCAGTCTGGAGCTTTTGCAGAAATCTGTCCCGCTGTTACCCTGGAATGTGGCAAACCAGGCCATCTACACGGTGTTGATCATGCTTTTGAATATTTAAATAGTTGCCTGCATCTTTCCCAATTATCTGATTTACCGGTTGCTTTACAGGATATTGATGTTTATCACACGGTTGCTCGAGTTGAGGTTAATGAAGGTATAGATTTTAGTTTCGAAAGTGATAAAACTGAGCTATTACTGGATAAAGAACTCGAACGTATGAATTTCAATGAAGCCTCTGTAGGCACGCAATTAGGAACCGTGCTTGAAAACTCTGAGATTCCGATAACTGCAAAAGATGAAACAGGTAAAGTAGTCACTGAAAAATTTTTCACCATTGTGGATAACAGTTTACGACTCAATAAAAAAACTATGCTTTCCATGCTCACTCTTGATGAACGAGTGATCAGACAAGACTGCCTGTGTTACTTAATGGAAAAAATCAAATTATGAATTTTTGGGAAACAAAAAAACTGTCAGAAATGACCACAGAAGAATGGGAGTCCATCTGCGATGGTTGTGGAAAATGCTGCCTAAACAAACTGGAAGATGAAGATAATGGTGAATTTTTTTTTACCAGTGTCGTTTGTAATCTGATTGATTTGGATAGCTGTCGTTGTACCCGTTATTCAGAAAGAACAACACTGGTTCCCGAATGCCTGGATTTAAAACAACATGATTTTGCAGAATATAACTGGCTACCTTCAACCTGCGCTTATCGCTTATTGGCTGATGGAGAAAAACTGCCTTCATGGCACCCTCTAGTTTCTGGAAGCCAGGATACGGTTAAGGAAGCGGGCGTTTCTATATGCAGTTATGCAATGAAAGAATCTGAAATTGATGATCTGGAAGATCATATTATTGAGTGGCTGGAATAAAGGATATGATACTCCCCATTGTCCAGACCAATTTATTAAAAAGTTAAGATAGAGTCTCTTCCCTTATTAAAAAATTTATTATTTTTGCGCCGCAGGTGTTTTGATATTCCCTTTTATAGACTGCGGCGGAATGTGGTCAAAGGGTGGATTAGTGTGGGTAAGTTCGTGGTAAACAGGCTTTATTGTTTTCCATCAACTTATCCACACGTTCCGAAGGAAATCCCTGCTTTGTCCACATGGAGTCCATGGCTCATTCTTTATAGACCTAACCATGAGTTAAGCGGCTCGACCGCTTGAACGGCAAGTTATGAAAACTGTAAAGTTGTCACTGATTGAATTTTCCACAATGCTTTTTTCTATTTCACAGTAATAAGTGAGGTAAAACATCAGGGTTATCTTTCACATTCAAATTTAAATTATCTTGATTAAGAAGTCATTTCAAAAGGATTAATTATTTTAAGCGAAAGAGAATTAAAATCATTGACATTGCGCGTTGCTATGGTCAAATCATAATGATGTGCGGTCGCTGCAATTAAACCATCCATTACTGCCAAGGTATTTCCCTGTCTTTCCATTGATGCAGATAATTGTGCCCATTCCTCTAAAACATCATTATTAATCGGTAAAATTCACTGTGAAAAACTCAATTCGAGCGTATCTAGCCAATTTTGTAATTTCAAGGATCTTTCTGGCTGGGAAGGTTTTATTTTGTAAATACCTTTTTTAATTTCAGCAATGCTAATAGCACTTATAAGTAATTGTGTTTCTTGTTGTTGGTTAAACCAATTTCTAACTTGATCATTAGGCTTTCTTTTAACAAATTCTGAAATAATGCATGTATCAATTAGATAGCTCATAAATCCAGTGATCTGCCAGTGTCTTTGTCTCGTTTAAATAAACTATCAATTTCTTCATCAGCCATATCAAGCTTAAAACATAGTTTGTCAAAGGGAGTGTTTTTCTTCTGATGTGTTTCTATATAATCATATAGGATAGTATCAATCGCTTTTTGCGCATTTTGATAATGACCTATTTGGATGACTTTATTAATTAACAAATCATCTAATTCTACTACTGCCATGATAAGCCTCCTCTCTAATACTATTTAATAATTTAGCTCTAGACACCATAATCACCACTTTGTTTAACTCTTCTCTAGTAACCATTTGTTTAACTCAGAAAGAAATTCATATTCATCTTCTTTAACACTATATGAATGGAAGTTTTCATTGCGAATTCTTTCTAATTTTTGCATCCAAGCAGTTTTTTTATCCTTACCTCCGCTTAGTTTTTCTTCCCCCGGTTTTGTGTAATTATTTTCAAAGACTTTACTCCAATTACTACCATAAACAGCAATTTTCCTATAATCAATTATATTTAGACAATCCCAAGGCTCCACTTCATCTGTTTTTGTTTTGGCTTCATAGTTTTTATCTGAGGCTCTCTGATTTACTGAATCATAAACTGCTTTAGGGATACCTTCTTTAAACCAGTTATCTCCATAACAAGCAATCAATTTAGACCTAAAGTCTTTTTTTAGAAGTTTCTCTAGCCCTCTAATCATTTTGAAAGACTCTTCATTGTAAGCTTGAGCCTCATCATCCCAATATTTTTCCATCCCACTTGGATTAAACTCAGGTCTTGATTTATTTATATTTTTTTGAAGTGTTCGCCAGTACCTCGCACGACCACCAGTGCCATAACTTTTTTTCAAATCAAGTTTTTCTTCATAAGATAACTCTTCAAAATAAGTTATCAGTGGGTCTAAATAATATCCAACCTCCCTAACCATATCATCAATATTTCCAGATTTTGTTTTAATCATATTAGTTTCTACCAAATGATCCACAATATCACTGAATATTCGAATAAGACTTTCAATTCCTGCGTTAATGGTCAAACAACCATTATTTGCATCGCCTTTATTCCATTCTTCGGAAAGACTTTCTTTAATATAACGAAAACAACCTTGGAGAAATGGAAATAAAATATTATACGTTTCTTCATTATTTCCTTTGTAAAAAGTTCCGTCTTCTTTAATTGCATTCTTGGTAAACTGTCCAAAAAAATTGCTACGATCAAGACCAATCTTAATTGTGTCAATAGTAATACAACATATTGAGGTTTTGGCATTTTCACCAACAATGACACAATCAAATAGAGGCGATGATTTTTCTTCGCCAAGATCCTGTGCTATCTGCAGTTTCAGTGCTTTGATTTGATCATTCAGGTTATCTGAATTCCATAGTAAATCAGAATTTAATGTATTTCTTAGGTTTTTGGGTACAGCTTTTTGGTTTTCATTAATTTGCATGAATAACTGAACTTGATCTTTTCTTGCAAGATTAACAAAAGCTACAACTGGAATAGAATTATTCTCTTTATATTTTGAATTGGCATATCCATACAGCCTATGCTGACCATCAATAATAAAGGCTGAACGATATTTTTTCGGTAAATATAATATGCCAATTTTGGAAAGTGCATTTTCTATCTGTGAACCTGATATATCAAACCTTAATTTATTTTTGTTCGTACTGACATTAATAACAATAGAGTTTGGGAAGAAACCTCCATTTTCAATAAATTCCTTAACTGATTTTAGCCTCGTTTTTTTTATCAACCGTTGATAAGTTGGCATAAACTTTTTATTAGCTTTGTTACGATGTAACACATAACCAATTTTAAGTAGCTTTTCGGGTTCTATAGAAAAAGAATAATAAGTATGCCCACCCATTTTACCTTCAATAGCAGGAATTTTATTTTGTAATTCAGGAATGTCTTCTCCTTCAAAGAGATTTCCAAGTAGCTGGAAGCGTGCCGATAAACCTAAGTGTTTTGTCAATTCTTCGTAATACTGAATTGTTTCTTCATCAAAGTGTAATATACCAAAATTCTCAAGACGTCCTTTATCAGCATCAGAAAGAAAATAATTTTTTGTTGCAAAAATGAATTTAACTTTATGTTTTGACTGTGGGAATATTTTTTGGATTTTTTTTAATATCCCGCCCTTTTTTCCTCCGATTGCTTCAATAGCTTCTTTAAAATTTCCTTTTTTAGGCTCTCCACTTGTCGTTTTGCATTCTACAAACAAGATTGTTTCTTTATCAGCAGCAAAAACATCTATTTGTTGTGTCAAACTTAAATCGTCTGAGTAAGGCATCTTAAAATTTCTATCCTTATTCAAATACATAAAACCAAGTTTTGCAAATGTGTTCCAAACTTCGTCTTCAAATGCCAAATCAACTGATTTCAGTTTTTTTATCCTAATTTTAGTTTTAAATTCTCGATCAATTTCCCATCCATCTGATTCATATTTATTGAGGAGTTCAGGTTGAATGCTTTGGTAAATATGTAATTTATTACGTTTAGTAATTGCGCTCCTTATACTATTTTCAGGTACCAAACTTTCCATAAACTTATCTATTTGTTCTTTTGTCATGATTTTAAATTACAATTAGTGAATATATATTCTGAGGTTTTACCTCTTTCTGCATTTAAACCACCAATAAGGTTTGCTCGGTTCATCTTTAACATTTGATCTCCTTTTTCAAATATTTCTTCAATAGTATTATGGGCTGCATTGGTGATTATATAGTAGGCACCTTTAGTTTTAATATAATCAATTAGTTCGCTAAGTCTTAGCTGATCGTCAAGTGAAAACAACTTTTGATTATATTTTATGAAACCATTATTGTTATGTGACACTGTATAAGGAGGATCTAAAAAAATTAAATCCCCTTTCCTGATATTTTCTCGTGAAAGGTCGAAGTCACCATAGAAAAATGTTACTTCTCTTAATCTGTGACTCATCGTACGAAGTTTATCTGCTTCCAAAAAATCTTTTGTCCTGTACCCATAAGGTACATTGTATTTCCCTTTTAAATTTACTCTGTAAATGCCATTAAATGAAGTCTGATTTAAATAAATAAAACGGGCTGCTTTTTTTGTAGGTCTTGTATAATTTTTATCTCGAAGCTCATAGTAAAAATCCTTAGTATTTACATAAGTATTAAGAATTTCAATAATTCCTTCTGGGTCTTTCTGTAACGTGGAATATGTATCAATAAGTTCTTTATTAAGGTCTGAAAGGTAGGCTTTCATTTCAGGTTTAATAGCAAGAAATATTGAAGCTCCACCTATGAAAGGTTCATGGTAATTATTAAATCCATTTTTTGGTATGAGACTGTCAAGGTGTTTCACCAGCCAATTCTTCCCCCCAGCCCACCTTAGAACAGGCTTTACTTTTTCCTTGATCTGTCTGGTCATAAGCTGGTTATATTAAAGTCCCTTTTTTCATGTCTCGATCCTCAAGGTATATTAATGATATTTTCTAGATTAGTGGGTAAAGTCTCTATATACAATTTTTGTAAATTTGCTTATTTTAGCTTAATATAGAGCCAGTAGTTTTTTTAAAGCATTTTTATCATCCTTTTTTTCAAACATCAAAGCTCTGCTTGTTCTTTTTGCTCTTTGCTTTTTCAATCGTGTGGCAGTCGTCCAAGCTTCCTTTTTCGGCACTCGACTTTGCAAACCTCAGAATTTTGCTTTTGCTCTTTCGTTCTTTTCCAATTTCCACGATGGACTTTGAAAAAGTAGCATCCTATTTTTCCACCTTAAACTCTGCTTTTTCACAAGCATATGTTCTCCGCGTCCGAACTTCATTTTCTTCAGCAGAAACTAGCTTCACTGCACTCAGGTTTCGCTCTTTTCGCAACAATTTTATTTTCCGCTTCTTACCTTCGCAGAAGGCTATAACAAGTTATTATCTCGATCCAGTTACCTTACACTTTAGTATCAATTCAATACCAAAAAAGTCACTTAAAGCCAATATCACTAAACTAGAAAACATGTAAAAAAAACAAGGTAAACAGATCTGAATAACATTCAACTCTTGATTATCAAAACGGAAAATATACTATTCGCCAAAATTCATATGGACAAAAAACATCCTTAAATTGTATTACTTAACCTTCACCAACCCAGTCTTGCAAAGCTTCAATGATTTCTTTTGCTTGTTTCTCACTGGA
>JAKIUK010000016.1 GCA_021647585.1 Methylococcaceae bacterium | reverse complement strand
ATTCGTTTTTGCATTCGTGTGATAGCCTTGGGACATATTAACTCCTTTGTCGTAAAAGATTTTAATATGTTATCAGGGCTGTCCTTTTAAATTTTTAAATCAGGTATAACGTGGTGAAACTATACAACTATTCACATATAAAAACACATAGAAATGTAGATATTCCCGACTCGAACTTTTTGGTTCTACAATTGCCACATAGCGCACCGATAATAGAAGTCGGATTACGCTATCGCTTATCCAGGCGACAGCGGTATAATAATTAGAAAGCCAAACTGTTTGGCATACATTACACAAATCATACAAAACATGTCAGCCCCACTATCCAGCAATGCCGTTTTATATGCCATCCTGTCTTTAAACAGTGAAATAGCACTGCAAAAAGAATACCTGGAATCTCCCGATATTTCTATTGAAGACAAAGAAAATGAAGAAGAAATTCTTGATGACCTGGAGCAAGCCTTTATGGAGTTTATCGAGTTATATAAGACTCATACACATAAAGATAAAGAATTACCAAGCATTGAAGAATTATTAAATAGTGAGTTATAACATGCATACCCTTTATGGCATCAGTAATTGCAATACCGTTAAAAAAGCGAAGGATTGGCTAGAAGCCAATCATATAGAATATCAGTTTCATGATTATCGTAAACAGGGACTCACCGCCGATTTACTGGCGTCTTTTGAAGCTGCATTAGGCTGGGAAAAGTTACTCAACAAGCAAAGTACCAGCTGGCGTAAACTAAACGACGAACAGAAAAGTAATGTTTCAAAACAAACTGCGCTGCAATATATGTTAGAAACACCTACTTTGATCAAACGCCCGGTTTTAGATACTGGCGAAAAAATGATTATTGGATTTAAAGCCGAAAACTACCAACAACAACTATGAGTGATACATTAGCCTTATTAAAAGACTTGATTAGCAGAGAGTCTGTTACACCTGAAGATGCAGGATGTCAGGATGTTTTAGTTAATCGCTTAAGTAAAATAGGTTTTAAAGAAGAGCGTTTAAACTTTGCTGATACGCAAAACATCTGGCTTAAACGAGGCGAAGCTAAACCCTTGCTAACCTTCCTGGGGCATACTGATGTGGTTCCCCCCGGCCCATTAGACCGCTGGGACTCTCCGCCTTTTGAACCAACCATCAGAGATGGAAAGCTCTATGGCCGTGGCGCAGCCGATATGAAAGGTGGTATTGCCTGTTTTATCACGGCTGTCGAACGTTTTATCGCCAAGCACCCAGATCATCAAGGCTCCATTGCGATAATGATAACCAGTGACGAAGAAGGTATTGCCACTAATGGTGTCGTTAAAGTAGTTGAAGTACTGGAAAAACGTAATGAAAAAATTGACTGGTGTCTGGTGGGTGAACCCTCCAGTGATAAAAAGTTAGCTGATGTAATACGGGTAGGACGACGCGGCTCACTGTGTGCAAAATTGACAGTACAAGGTATACAAGGCCATGTCGCCTATCCTGAAATTGCAGAAAACCCTATCCATACTTTTGCTCCAGCTCTTAAAGAGCTAACGGAAGAAGTTTGGGATACCGGCAATGAATTTTTCCCTCCTACCAGCTTGCAAGTTTCTAATATTAATTCAGGCACGGGTGCTGAAAATATCATCCCCGGTGATTTGGAAATTCAATTCAACCTACGCTTTTGTACCGAACTGGACGAAGAAACCATTAAACATCGCACGACTGCAATTTTCGATAAATATGACTTTAAATACGATCTGCAATGGCGCTTATCAGGCAATCCGTTCTTAACTGAAGGAGGCGCTTTGATTGATGCCGCTCATGCCGCTATCAAACGAGTCACTGGTTTCGAAACACTTGATGATACCGGTGGTGGAACTTCAGATGGTCGCTTTATAGCGCCTACTGGTGCACAAGTAATAGAGTTAGGCCCACTGAATGAAAGTATTCATAAAATCAATGAAAATGTAGGTATTAATGATCTAGAGATTTTATCTAAAATTTATGAACAGATGTTGATTGAATTACTGGTTAATACCTAAAAACCACTATCCCACGAGGTGGTCTGTCAGTCATTGAAAAAAGGCTACTTCCTCGTGGTATATACATTTCTATTTGCTATCAGTTTAATTTCAGCTCCCACCATACAAAAGTCTAAAGATCAGTTAGCACACTACTGCGTTAACTTCACATACTTTTGATACAAAGTATCATGATCTTCAACATGTGCAGAATCTTTTTCTATGCAATCAACTGGACATACTTCTATACACTGAGGCAGATCATGATGCCCCACACACTCTGTGCATAAGTCAGGATTAATTATATATATATCTTCACCCTGAGTTATTGCCCCATTCGGACATTCTGGCTCACAAACATCACAGTTAATGCATTCATCATCAATTATTAAAGACATAGTGCCTCCTTAAGCAAATTTTTCTTTTAATCTTTTTTCCACACATTCAGGTACAAAACTGGAGACGTCTCCCTTAAGCTTTGCTATTTCTCTGATCATACTGGAAGAAATAAATTCATATTGTTCAGCCGGTGTAAGAAACATGGTTTCCAATTCGGGCGATAAGCGACGATTCATGCCCGCCAGTTGAAATTCATATTCAAAATCTGACACCGCACGCAACCCCCTTAAAACGACATTAGCACCCTGTTCCCTGGCACAATCAACCAGTAAGTTGTCAAAACCGATGATAATTACATTTGGAAAGTGTACTGTTACCTCTTTAGCCAGTTCTTCACGCTCTTGTAATGAAAATAATGGTGTTTTCCCCTGATTTACAGCAACCGCTACTATGACCTTATGAAAAAGCTTTGAAGCACGTGAAATCAGGTCTATATGTCCATCTGTAATTGGATCGAATGTTCCCGGGTATATGGCAGTAATATTCATGCGATATTAGCGTGTCACTAAACGGATAATTTTAACATAAAACAACAAGTAGGAGGCTATCCCAGAATAGAAACCGGTCAATTATGACCATGCAAATCTGACTAATACCTAATTGCGCTGAAACAAATGATAACCAACGTCGCCTGCTTTTTTACTTTTCAATCTCTGCCAGTTTGCCGGCATTTTTTCTAGTAGCAGCTGACTTTCTACCTCTACATAAATTTTAGCTTGAGCTGCCAACCAGCCTTTTTCCTCCAGCCACTGGCATGTTTGTTGAGCTATGCCTTTAGCAAACGGTGGATCCAAAAAAACCAGATCAAAAGTTGTGGCATCCCCCGCTAAGAACCTGAAGACATCTACCTGCCTAATTTTTATTTGATCCGCAGATAATTTAAGTCTATTTTCATTAATCAATCGACAAGCCTGTGCATTATTTTCCACCATAACAACTGACTTTGCACCCCTTGAGGCCGCTTCAAACCCCAACGCACCACTACCAGCATACAAATCAAGACATGCTTTTCCTATAACATCATACTGTAGCCAATTAAATAACGTTTCTCGCACTCTTGCAGGCGTAGGCCTCAGCCCGGGGGTTTCTTCAAAAACCAGCTGTCTGCTCCGCCAATCACCTGCAATAATTCTTAGTTTACTTTTATTATTCACAACATTTCATATTCATAAAACTATTCAGTAGCCCCTACAGTGATAGTATGAATAAACTCAGGACGTACTCGTCGTTGAAAGGCGTCTTTTATTGATACCACCGTAACCGCATCAACTTTTTGCTGAAACACTTCCAAATAATCTAAAGGTAACTGATAAAAGCCTATCATTGATACATAACTAGTCAATTTACTATTCGTATCAAAGCGCATGGCAAAACCACCCGTAATATTTTTCTTTGCAGCAATCAATGCATCCTCAGTAGGACCATTCTTTACAAAATTTTTCAATGTCTTTAGCATCACCTGTACGGCCTGATCCGTTTGATCATTACGGGTCTGTAACCCCATAGTAAATGGACCTTTTCTGAGCATTGGCGAGAAATAGCTGTAGGCACTGTATGCAAGCCCTCTTTTTTCTCGGACTTCAGCAAATAACTGAGAAACCAATCCACTACCGCCCAAAATATGGTTTCCAACATATAAACTAAAATAATCCGGATCTTTACGGTGATCTCCAATAAGCCCTGCTAAAACATGTGTTTGCGTAGATGGAAATTCAATATGTTTTACTACGCCTTGCTTCGAAAAACTGACTTCCGGAAGTGCTACAGGTTTTTGCCCAATATCCAAACCAGAGATTAAAGACTCTGCTGTTAGCTTTGCCTGCTGTTTATTCAGATCCCCAACAATAACCACCATCGCATTACTGGCAACATAATACTGCTTATAAAAAGCCCGTAAATCATCTACAGAAAAACCAGACACCGTCTCAACAACACCTGCTACAGGGTGTGCATATGGGTGATCGTGATATAAAGACTTAAAAAACGCTATACTTGCTAATGCACCGGGAGATTCTTCTCTATGTTTTAAGCCTGCTAAAGTTCGACTTTTTTCACGCTGAAAATCAGCTTCCTTAAAGGCCGGTTTAGACAAGATCTCTTGCATAGTCAGTAAAGCCTTGTCCAACAATTTTTCTTCAGTTAAAGAACGTAACGATAAAGTTGCATTATCTCTGGATACATTAATCCCAAATTGTGCCCCTACACTTTCAAAACGCTGTGCAATCTCATCAGCATTCCATACCCCTGCGCCAGTATCTAATAAAGCTGACGTTAGTGCTGCAATACCTTGTTGATTTCCGTCTCTTGCACTGCCTGCATCAAAAACCACTTGTATATCAACCATCGGTAATCCCTTGGTTTGCACATAAAAAACCGGACTACCCTGGGTGGTCTGCCAATGCTCAATTTTTGCAGCCGAATTTGCCGTATGACTAAACAATAAAAAAATTAAACTACTAAAAAAAATCCGCATGACGGCCTCCTGCTACACTGCTTTTATGTTTCTGTTCAGACATAGGCTGTGGATCAAGATAAGCTATACTTAACTGATCTTCCAGTAAATATTTACGAGCAACATTACGGACTTGTTCAGCGGTAATTTGATTGACCTTTTCTACATATTCATCCACTTTATCCCAGCCTATACCTACTGTTTCAAACATTCCTAATTGCATGGCCTGATAAAAATTGGAATCCCGCTGAAAAACTGCCCCTGCTAACACCTGAGCTTTTACCCGTTGCAATTCATCTGCTGAAACCAAATCAGTTTTCAAATTATATATTTCCTCTTTTAAAGCATATTCCAGATCAAAAACAGTTTGCCCTTTAGCAGGGGTTGCATCCAACATAAATAACTCAGGCAATCGAGAAGCCATGCTATAGCCCGCACCTGCTGAAACGGCTATTTGTTTTCCTCTCACTAAATTTGAGGCTAATCGCGCACTGCTTCCACCGTCTAAAATACCTGCCAAAACTTCTAATGCATAAGCTTCGGACTTATTCTCAACTGAATTTAATACAGGTACTTTGTAGCCCATTAAGAGATAGGGAAGCTTAGCAGGAAGTTTAACTGTTGTTTTACGAACACCATGTTGCTCTATTTCAGCCTGTGGTTTTAGCGGTTTTATTTTACTCGTAGTTATACCTGCAAAATATTTTTCAGCTAATAAAAATACATCTTCAGGTTTTATATCACCGACCACAACAAGCGTTGCATTATTAGGTGCATACCAAAGTTGGTACCACGCTTGCAGATCATCAACTTGATAATTGGCTATATCTGAAGGCCAACCAATCACAGGATTTTTATAAGCACTATTGGTAAATGCCATGGCCATAAAATATTCCTGCATTTTAGACCGCGGCTTATCGTCAGTACGCATACGACGCTCTTCAGTAACCACTTCCAATTCTTTTTTTAGCTCATCAGGAGTCAATTGTAAATTTCGCATACGATCAGCTTCCAGTTCAAAACTAACCTGCAGTCGTGATTTTTCCATGGTCTGAAAATACGCAGTATAGTCGCGTCCGGTAAAGGCATTCTCACGCCCTCCATTTTCAGCAATAATTCGAGAGAATTCACCTGCTGGATGTTTCTCGGTGCCTTTAAACATCATATGCTCTAGCATGTGGGAAATGCCTGTAATCCCACCCGGCTCGTAACTTGAACCCACTTTATACCAAATTTGAGAAACTACAACTGGCGAGCGATGATCTTCTTTCACCAACACTTTAAGACCATTCTCAAAAATACGCTCATGAACTTTAACGTTTGAACTGTATACACTTAACGGGATACAAACTAAAGTAAAAAATATTATCCTGAAAATCATGAATTCTCCATTTTAAAAAATTATCAGCGATCGGACTATTTCAACAATGAATAGTTCACCTTACTTCACACAAACCACTATATTGTTATGAAAAACCATTAACCGAGAAAAATCAGTTGAGAACAAATTTTTGGAAGCAAATATCACCCACCCAACAGGTAAGTTCTGATAAACTAAGTTATCCTCACTATTCAATAGCTTAAGCACATACAAAACGATAAACTGATTTATTAAGGAAATAGTGAGGAAACCAGTGTATGAAGTTTGCTATATCCGTAAAGTTAACAATAATCAGACATCCATCTGTTAAAAATTGGCGGAGCGGACGGGACTCGAACCCGCGACCCCCGGCGTGACAGGCCGGTATTCTAACCAACTGAACTACCGCTCCGAAGGATGCGTATTCTATGGACATAAGTTTTTTTCGTCAAGTAATTTTATTGAAATTTCTAAAGTAAGTTAAACTATAAGATAGTTTGTTGGTTCATGCACAAAACTACATGCGTTCAACAAGTTCAATAACACCGCACTATAGAGTTTTTACATAAAATTATTATGAAAACTGAACACCATACTATCACCATCACAAAAAAAGCTGATATCTCATCAGTATGGTTAATTCCCGATGAATATAATGCAGTTCTAATTATTGCCCATGGTGCAGGCAGGGATATGAATTCTGTGTTTGTAAGCCAAATTCATGAAGGCATCGCAAAACACAACATCCTAACTGTTAAGTTTAACTTCCCTTATATGGAGCAAGGTTTAAGAGCACCGAACACACCTCATGTTCTTGAAGAAACCTGGCAAAAAGTCATTGACGCTGTAATAGAAAGAACAGGAGTCAGTCGCAAAAAAATATTCCTATCAGGTAAAAGCATGGGCGGTAGATACGCAACCATACTTACTTCCAAAGAAGATCTATATGCCGGCATAATTTTATTTGGCTATCCCCTTCATGCGCCAGGAAAACCTGATAAACCCCGTTTTAACCAATTGAAAGTCATTCATGAACCGATGCTGTTTTTTCAAGGAACACGTGACTCTTTATGTCAATTGAATGTTTTCAAACCTTTACTGGAAACTTTATCACCCAAGCCTACTTTACATATTATCGAAGGCGGAGATCACTCCTTTAAGCTGCTTAAGCGTATTGACCGTAGTGAACAGTCCGTATTTGATGAAATCACTCAAGCCAGTGCTGAATGGATTAATCAACAAAGCTGAATTACCCTCTAACAAAAAATTATACGCCCACCAATAAACACTCTCCTGTAACTCTCGCCCAAAGCAAATTGAGTCATAGTAGAATATTACAATATTATTTGTTAGGTATTTACTTGTGGAAAATTTCGACCTTCTCTCTGCCTTAATCTTAGAAAAATCAGTTGAGAACGGATTTTCTAGGATAAGAGTAACACGGATAAAATCACAAACACAAAAAAACCCCGGTTATTAATAATACCGAGGTTTTAAGGTAAAGCTTTAGCTGGTCTGCAAAAATGTTACCAGCCTTAACTCCGCATTACATCATGCCGCCCATGCCGCCCATTCCACCCATGCCGCCCATATCAGGCATTGCAGGTGCAGAATCATCTGATGGCGCATCAGCAACCATTACCTCGGTTGTGATCATTAAGCTAGCAACAGAAGCCGCATTTTGTAGCGCAGTACGCGTTACTTTTGCAGGATCTAAAATACCCATTTCAATCATGTCACCATATTTTCCAGTTGCAGCGTTGTAACCAAAGTTACCTTCGCCTTTTTCAACTTCGTTGAGTACAACAGAAGCTTCATCACCTGCATTGGTAACGATTTGACGTAAAGGCTCTTCCATTGCACGTCGTAAAATATTTACACCAACAGTTTGGTCATGGTTAATACCTTCAAGGCCTTCAAGTGCTGAAAGAGCACGTACTAAAGCAGTACCACCACCCGCAACAACACCCTCTTCAACAGCAGCACGAGTAGAATGTAATGCATCTTCTACACGAGCTTTCTTTTCTTTCATTTCAACTTCAGTTGCCGCACCAACTTTAATGACTGCAACACCACCCGCTAATTTAGCTAAACGTTCCTGTAGCTTTTCTTTGTCGTAATCAGAGGTTGCTTCGTCAGCTTGTGTTCTGATTTGTGCAACACGTGCTTTTATGTTCTCTTCAGAACCTGAACCATCAATGATGGTTGTATTTTCTTTGCTGATTTGAATTTTCTTAGCTGTTCCTAACTGATCCATTTCAACTTTTTCTAAAGACAAGCCAATTTCTTCAGAAATCACGGTACCGCCAGTTAATACAGCAATATCTTCTAACATTGCTTTACGACGATCACCAAAACCAGGCGCTTTAACTGCTGCAACTTTAACTATGCCACGCATATTGTTTACAACCAATGTTGCCAATGCTTCACCATCAACATCTTCTGCAACAATCAATAAAGGACGACCTGCTTTTGCTACTCCTTCAAGTGTTGGTAATAAATCACGGATGTTTGAGATTTTTTTATCAAATAATAAAATGTATGGATCTTCTAACTCAACACTCATACTGTCTTGATTGTTGATGAAGTAAGGTGATAAGTAGCCACGGTCAAACTGCATACCTTCTACAACGTCTAATTCGTTGTTTAAACCAGAACCCTCTTCAACTGTGATAACACCTTCTTTGCCGACCTTTTCCATTGCTTCAGCAATGATTTTACCTACCGACTCATCAGAGTTTGCAGAAATTGTACCTACTTGAGCAATGGCACTGTTATCAGTACAAGGTGTTGCTGCTTCAATAATCGCGTCTACCGCTTTAACGACAGCTAAATCAATACCACGTTTCAGATCCATTGGATTCATACCCGCTGCAACTGATTTCATGCCTTCATTAACAATAGACTGAGCTAAAACAGTCGCTGTTGTTGTTCCGTCACCCGCCACATCAGAAGTATGTGAAGCCACTTCCTTAACCATCTGTGCGCCCATGTTTTCGAATTTATCTTTCAATTCGATTTCTTTTGCAACAGATACACCGTCTTTAGTGATAGTGGGTGCGCCAAAGCTTTTATCTAAAACTGCATTTCGACCTTTAGGGCCTAGAGTTACTTTTACTGCATTTGCCAATACGTTAACACCCGCAACCATTAAGCTACGTGCGTCAGTACCAAATTTTACGTCTTTTGCTGCCATTTTCTTTGAATCCTATTAATAAATGGTTAGTTAGAAATTAAGTGTTTAACCTAAAATACCCATAACATCTTCTTCACGCATAACGATAAGTTCTTCTCCGTCAATTTTGACTTCGCTACCTGAGTATTTGCCGAAAAGTACTTTATCGCCAACCTTTACTTCCAATGCACGCACGTCACCGTTGTCTAGTTGCTTACCATTACCTACAGCTAAAACTTCACCTTCGCTTGGCTTTTCTGTAGCAGACCCTGGTAATACGATACCACCTGCTGAAGTTGTTTCTTCTTCAACGCGTTTAACGATGATTCTGTCGTGTAACGGACGTATATTCATCAATATTCTCCTTAAAATATATTAAAAATTAAACTAAAGTTGTTATGTTAGCACTCACTAGCAACGAGTGCTAATAATAGTTTTGTTTTGTACTCTGTCAAGTGTGTGGCATCATTGCCCCTCTTCATCATCGCTTAAATAAATCTAATGAATGACCAGCAATTACTTCGTTACAGCCGTCAAATCATGCTCCCTCAAGTTGATATTGAAGGTCAGCAAAAACTGTTAACAGCCAGCGTTCTTATTGTTGGTGCTGGTGGCCTGGGCTCACCAGCATCCATCTACCTTACCGCAGCAGGCATTGGACAGATTACTATTTACGATGATGATGAAGTCGATTTATCCAATCTACAAAGACAGATTGCTCATCACACTCACGATATAGGGACAGACAAAGTTATTTCAACCCAACAAACACTGAAAAATTTAAATCCAGAAGTAAAAGTCATAGCTGTCAAGCAACGACTGGCAGGTGAACTGCTGGAAAAAGAAGTGAACAATGCGGATGTCGTGTTGGATTGCTGTGATAACTTTATTACCCGTTTTGCTGTCAACGCAGCTTGCGTAAAATATAAAACCCCCTTAGTTTCTGGAGCTGCTATTCGTTTTGAAGGTCAAATTTCTGTATTTACCTCAGGTACAAATGACAGTCCTTGCTACAATTGTCTTTACACTGATAACGATGAAGAAATGCAGAATTGTGCGACTAATGGTGTTATTGCACCTGTCACAGGCATTGTTGGTAGCATCCAGGCAATGGAAGCCATAAAACTCATACTGAATATTGGCGAAACTTTAACGGGAAGATTGTTATTACTGGATGGATTATCCATGCAATGGAACGAAATGAAATTGCGCAAAAATGCAGCATGCCCTACTTGTAGAGAAGAGTAAGAGTATGACAGTTTTACTTAAGAACGTGCATAAAAAACTTGAACAGTGACTTGTCTTTTGTCTGCCGTCTTCGTTGTAGCAACAGTTACATAGCCAGATATGGTCACACCAGCACCCTGCTTCAAGCGACACTTGCACATCCATGCGCTTCGCGCCAATTACCCAGCTTAAATATACGCGTCCCTTACGACTTTAAAATTATTGCAGGGCAGGGCAGCATAGCCCACCCTACAATGAAAGCCTAAATCCGTTATTTTCCTCCGATCAAACCTTTTTTTAAGGCATGGAGCGCTACTCCAACCAAGTCAAGTATTTTTGATTCATTATCACCATGAGGCTCTGTATCACCGAAAGGCTCTCCACTTTTCATGGTATACATATAAATAAAATAACCTAGTGGTGCAAATGCAAACAAAGCAACAATCCACATAACGATTAAAATTTCAATTAAATCACCGACCATACTACCCTCCTAAACACACTATTCTCATTTTTATCTAGGCCTTAATATAACGCTCTATCATTCTGTGTACAAGCAAAAACCTATCAATACAATCTTCCTATATAAAATTCTTGCTTTAAATAGTTTCCAAACAGAATTTGAGTTCAGCTGCATTCCCTAAAAATCACAAAGATACTTTTAAATTTCAATACCCTACAAATACCACAATACTATTATTTTACTTATCACAAATAATTCAAGCTCTATAGTCAATGAATAGGGGGCTTTAATATGTTGCGCAAAAAAAAAGTTCATCGTATACTTTGGAGTAGCTTACTTGATCAAGCTAACAAATATATAAAAACTTCTGGAGGTAAATACAATGAAATGGGAAACACCAGCTTACAATGACTTACGTTTTGGTTTTGAAGTAACTATGTACATTTATAACCGTTAATTAGTGCGGTTAATGTCATAAAAGAGGGACTCACAGAGTCCCTTTTTTTTGCCTGCAAGTTGTTAATACCGTATCATTCAGCAACTTAATCCTAATTAAATTCCCTAGCATAAATATGAAAATCAGAGTTCTCGGCTCAGGAGCAGGTGGCGGCTTTCCTCAATGGAACTGTAGCTGCCCAAATTGCAAAGCTGTCAGAGCTGGTTCTATCAGAGCCAGCACTCGTAACCAATCATCTATTGCTGTTTCATCTGATGGCGAACACTGGGTATTGTTTAATGCCTCGCCCGATGTACGCGCTCAATTAGAAAATTTTCCAGAAATTCACCCTAAAAATAAAGTACGTGGTACTGGCATAGAAGCCATTGTTATCATCGATTCTCAAATCGACCATGTAACAGGCCTGCTAATTCTTCGTGAAGGCGATCCACTGGATATTTATTGTACAGAAATGGTGAAGCAAGACCTTTCCACTGGCTTTCCTATTTTTAATATTCTGGAACATTTTTGTGGCGTGAATGATCATCCTATTCCATTGAACGGTGATTCTTTCAGCATACCCAACATTGATGACCTTGAGTTCACTGCATTGTCACTTAAAAGTAAAGCGCCTCCCTATTCACCACATAGAAATGATCCACATGATGGTGATAATATCGGTATGGTGATTCGTCAAATTTCAACAGGCAAAACCACCTTTTATGCACCCGGCTTAGGCGTAATAGAACCGCACGTAGAAAAAGCAATGATTGAAGCTGACTGCGTTATGGTTGACGGCACATTTTGGACAGATGACGAGTTAGCATCTGTTGGCCGCCCGTTACTGGCTAGAGCTATTGGCCATATTCCACAATCTGGCGAAGGTGGCATGATTGAAATTTTAAATGCCATGGAAAAACCCCGCAAAATATTGATCCACATCAATAACACTAACCCCATTTTAGACGAAGATTCGGAACAGCGTAAAATACTTGATATGTCAGGTATTGAAGTGGCTTACGATAATATGGAAATTGATTTATAAATCATTGTAGAGTGGACTTGATAGCACCATCGATGGTGCTGAGTAGAGCAACGCACGAGGGTAGGATCCTGTAGGTAGAGTAATGCAGGAGTATTACCGAGTAGCAGTTGCCGAGTCCGCCCTCTGGCAATTAGCGGACTGAAGTCCGCTCTACACAATAGAGGTAAACAGAATGGGTTGTTGTTCTAATGAAGCATGGTCTAGAGAAGAGTTTGAAACTAAATTACGGGGTATGGAAAACAAATACCACATTCATCATCCTATCCATACCTTGATGAATGAAGGTAAACTAAACAAAAAGCAATTACAGGGCTGGGTTGCCAATCGGTTTTATTACCAAATAATGATTCCAATTAAAGATGCCAATATTTTAGCTAATTGTCCTGATCGTGAAACACGTGCCATATGGACGCAACGTATTCTTGATCATGATGGTCACCCTGGTGACCCGGGTGGCATTGAAGCATGGGTGCAACTTGGTATTGCTGTTGGCATGACACGTGAAGAAGTCACTTCATTAGAGCATGTACTCCCAGCCGTACGCTTTGCTGTTGATGCCTATGTAAATTTTGCCAGAAGATCGGAGTGGCATGAAGCAGCAAGTTCATCCTTAACAGAAATGTTCGCGCCTAAAATTCATAAACAACGTTTAGACAACTGGCCAGAACTCTACCCTTGGATTGAGAAAGAAGGTTACATATATTTCCAGAAACGACTTTCGGAAGCACGCAGAGATGTTGAGCATGGCCTGGAAATCACTTTAGATTGGTATAAAACTCGCAAGCAACAAGACCGTATGGTGGAAATACTTCAGTTTAAACTTGATGTTCTATGGTCCATGGCCGATGCAATGTATATGGCTTATATTAATGATATGCCACCTTACTTTAATGTTGAGAAATAAAATTCAATAGGCAATCAATGCAAGTTATACTCTGTGCGGTCACGGATGCGGAATTTATAACGAGTTGATTTTCCTCAATAGCAAGACTATGGAATGGGCGCATAGCAAGCTACGCAACCATTTCAACTGACAGTGTCATTCCGACCAGAGGAAGGAATCTTGAGTCCAGATTACTACTGAGCAAAAAGAATTCTCCCTCTGGTCGAAATGACAGAATATTAAAACAACTAGGGCTTACTTATTCTTAAAGTTTAACCAGTGTTTTATTAATAGTCATTTTTTTTATTAAATAATTACCTAACCACACTCAAGCTATTCATATTTGCAAAATAAGATGCTATATCTTCCAGATTTTCTTCAGTAAAATCAGCTAACATGCTCTGCATTACAGGATCTTTTCTTGATCCTTGCTGATAATCCTTCATCACCTTCAATAAATAATTACCATACTGTCCCGCTAAAATGGGTCCCGTTGCTGCATCGCTCAAATCATCTGTATGACAAGAAAGACAAATTCCAGCTAACTTTTCACCTGCTGAAGGGTTCCCCGTATAAGGCGCTTTACTTTTTTTACCTGCTGATATTTCTATATACGCAGCAAGTGCTTCTGTTACATCATCAGTCAAATCATAAGTATTGGCCAACATAGAACTACGTGGTCTAGCTTCATGCTTATATGCTGTTAATGCAGAAGCAATATATCCTTTCCGCTGCCCTCCAATCTTTGGCACATAGTATGTCGGATAAACATTACTGGCATTTGGCGAACTATGACAGCCTCTACAGGTTTCAAATGCATTTTTTCCAACCTGAATATCTACTTCTTTAGCTTGCCCTTGCCCACTAATCACCAGGAAAAGACCACTTATTAATGACATCATTACTTGTTTCATATTTTATTTTTAAATCTCATATAATTGTAAAAATATTCCATAAAAATGATAAGTAAAAAAACAGGATTATCACAATTAAACCTGGTTATTTTAAATATCAAGGTAGCATGCTAATAGATGAAGATAGTTAAATCAATTATGAATAAAACTTTAACCTCCACTTTTCATATAAATAAACAATTAATTCAATTACTTAACCTAAATACAGAGATTAACCCCTTCTTTTCAAGGCTTTCCTTGTTATTAACAAAATATTTTGCACCTGTTAGATTCTGAAGAAGAATATTACTATATGACATATACTTAGACTAAATAGATCATAAAGGCCAGAGTATTAATATGACTTTAAATCCTGAATTAACCATCAACTTTTCCCCCATGCACCGTTTACAATGGGAAGAAGTCCAGCAAAAAGATGTTATCTTATATCCTGAAGGCATGGTAGAGCTTAACCAAAGTTCAGCTGAAATATTAAAACTATGCGATGGTTCACGTACACTTGAACAGCTTGTCACTGCTTTGGAAGAGAAATTTTCAACCAGTGGCTTAACAAACGATATTAGTAATTTCCTAGAGGACGCATTACAAAATGGCTGGATCCAACAACCTTAAAATCACCCCTCCCCGCTGGTTACTAGCAGAACTGACATATAAATGCCCTCTACAATGCCCTTATTGTTCTAACCCTCTGGACTATAGCAAACATAGCTCGGAAATCAGCACTAAAGACTGGAAACGTGTGTTAACCCAAGCCAGAAAAATGGGTGCAGTACAGCTTGGTTTTTCAGGTGGCGAGCCATTAACTCGCCAAGACTTACCTGAACTGGTTCAACATGCCCGTACACACGGTTTCTACTCAAACTTGATCACATCAGGCTATGGCTTGACTGAAGAAAAAATCATTCAGTTAAAAGAAGCCGGATTAGACCATATACAAGTAAGTATTCAAGCCAGTTCGCAAGAACTAAACGATCATATAGCAGGCACTGAATCTTTTGAAAGCAAAAAACAAGTTGCTCATTTAGTCAAAAAACATGGTTACCCCATGGTCTTATGTGTTGTTATTCATAGAGAAAACATACACCAGATGACACAAATCCTGGAAATGGCGGAAGAATTAGGTGCCGACTATCTGGAACTAGCTAATACTCAGTATTATGGCTGGGCACATAAAAACAGAGACTTGCTGCTACCCACCAAGGAACAGTTTGAAGAAGCGGAAGTCATAGCTCAAGCTTATAAAGAAAAAGTCGCAGGTAAAATGAAGATATATTACGTTATTCCCGACTTCCATGAAGACCGCCCCAAAGCCTGTATGAATGGCTGGGGAACAACTTTCCTAACCATTGCGCCAGATGGTGTCGCGCTGCCGTGTCATTCTGCCCGTGATTTACCTGGTCTGGAATGTCCAAACGTAAATGACTACAGCATTGAAGAAATTTGGAATGAATCAAAAACATTCAATTTCTTTCGCGGAAATGAATGGATGAAAGAACCTTGCCGGAGTTGTGATGAAAAAGAAAAAGATTTCGGTGGTTGCCGCTGCCAAGCCTATATGCTAACCGGAGATATGTATAAAACAGACCCTGTCTGCATTAAATCACCTGACCATCACGTTATTCAAGAGGCCCTGGACTCAGCAAGGACCAGTGCATTTTCTAATGATGAAAAACCACTGATTTTTCGTAACAGCAAAAACTCTAAAAAATATTCATAAGTCATAAGCCAGTGGATGTGCTGACAACAGAAAGCACATTCTATAAACTTGCCTCAGTTGCTGCGCGCTTTGAACTTCCCAAAGTTTCTGCTGTCCCTCTTGATCGCAATATACGAATACTAGTAACGGATAGATACATGTCTTTAATCAACCTAGAAAAATCAGTTGGATCACGGATTATGGCACAACCCATTGATTCCACAGAACTTCAAAAAAATACCCACCTAACCGAATGGGTGAGGCTAAGATTTTTTCAAAGCACTGTGAAACCAATGGATTGCACTATAATCTCGCGCCCAACTGATCTTTCTAGGATCAAAGCAATTAGCTTTAGCTTTTTCATACTCTTTGCACAACTAACCCTGGCCTTAGGCACTAAAGATTTACTGCCCGCAGATCAGGCATATATTGTTTCCGCCAAGGCCATTTCTGCAGATCAGATTGAAATTTCATGGGCTATAGCCGATGGCTACTATTTATACCGCAGTAAAACCAGCATTACTACACAGTCAAAAGATATAAATTTAGGCGTTCCCAACATGCCGACAGGTAAATCCAAGCATGATGAGTTTTTTGGTGACATGGAAATATACCGCAATCAGCTAAAAATAACAGTCCCTTTCATCAATGAAAAATCTCTTTCTACTCTAGAAATCCAGGTCAAATATCAAGGGTGTGCTGATATTGGCATTTGCTACCCCCCACAAAAAAAACTATTAACCGTTAATTTACCTTTTGCCAGCCCCCCCTCAAAAACTGATCCTGTTAAACAGCTTATCAGCCGTTTTAATGGCTTAAAACTTAACTTTTTTCAAAATGAGTTACTCCCTGCCGAACAAGCATTCCAGTTTTTTGCCACCGTTAAAGATGCAAATACACTTCATGTTAACTGGCTTATTGCAGATGGTTACTATTTGTATAGGGACAAAACCAAACTCAGTCTTGCTAATAACGAAACGACTCAACTAGGCACCATTAATATACCTCAGGGTGAGCCTTATCATGACGAATCATTTGGTCAGGTACAAATATTTTATAATGAACTTAGTTTTGATGTCCCCCTTATACGCACAGGAAAAGCCGCTCAAACCATCACCCTGTTAGCAAAATATCAGGGCTGTGCTGACCGAGGCGTCTGCTATCCACCGATGAATAGCAAAATAGAACTGCTAATCCCGGAGAATTTGCAACCCAACAATCAAATATCAGCAATGCAAAACCCAACCAGTTTAGCAGAACAAGACCAGATATTTCATTCATTAAAAAGCGACTCTTTGGGCCTCACTTTACTCAGCTTCTTTGGTTTTGGTCTTCTATTGGCATTTACCCCTTGCATCTTCCCTATGATACCTATTTTATCCGGTATTATTGTAGGTCAAGGTCCATCGATTACTACTCGAAAAGCATTTTTACTCTCCCTTAGCTATGTCTTTGCTTCGGCCTTAACCTATACCGCCTTTGGCATTCTGGCAGCCTTATTTGGCAGTAACCTGCAAGCTACCTTCCAGGAACCCTGGATCATTGCGCTTTTCAGTGCTATTTTCATTGTGCTTTCTTTATCCATGTTTGGTTTTTACAGCCTTGAATTACCTAAGTCTCTACAGGCAAAACTACATAATTCCAGCGACAAACATAGAGATGGCTCTTATCTCGGTGCGGCCATCATGGGTGCACTTTCATCATTAATTGTAGGGCCTTGTGTTGCTGCACCGTTGGCTGGCGCATTGATCTATATAGGACAAACTGGAGATGTAATTCTAGGTGGTTCTGCATTGTTTGTCATGGGATTTGCAATGGGATCGCCTCTACTTCTGCTGGGCGCATCAGCAGGCAAACTGTTACCTAAAGCAGGCCATTGGTTAAATTCAACTAAGGCCCTTTTTGGGGTCATCATGTTAGCCGTCTCGGTATGGATGCTGGACCGGATTCTTCCTGCCTCAGTCACCATGTTGCTAACGGCTGCCCTATTCATTTTTCCAGCCATTTATGTACGGGCTTTGGATCCGTTACCCGAACAATCATCCGGTTGGCTCAAATTATGGAAAGGTTTAGGCGTAATGATGCTAATCTATGGTATTTTGCTGCTCATTGGTTTTAGTATGGGCAATACTAATCCGTTACAACCTTTACGAGGCTTTGGTACTAGCCAGGCATCAGAACAAGAGCAAGGCATAGCCTTTAAAAGAATTGCTTCTTTAGCTGAACTAGATCAAGCGCTTGAGCAAGCCAACACTAAAAACCAGAATGTTATGCTGGATTTTTATGCTGACTGGTGTATTTCCTGTAAAGAAATGGAGGCGTACACTTTTACCGATGAAAAAGTAAAACAAAAACTCTCTAGCTTTGTTTTAATTCAGGCAGATGTCACCAAAAATTCAGCAAATGATAAAGCACTATTAAAGAAATTCAACTTAATTGGACCACCAGCAATCATCTTTTTTGGTCCAGACAAACTGGAACGCAAAGCATCCCGAGTAATTGGATATCAAGATAGCGACACATTTTTAACCGGCCTAAACAATCTTTAAACCCTATGAATAAAAAAATATTCTTTATCTTTTTTGCTGGAATTATTGCCCTAACAGGTGGCATATTTGCCCAACGTTTTTCTGTCGCAGACACTAAACCAGTAGAACCGAATATACCCAACCTTAAATTCAGCCTACCCGACTTAACAGGTAAGCAACGTAGCATCTCTGAATGGAAAGGCAAAATTCGCATCATCAATTTTTGGGCGACCTGGTGCCCCCCCTGCCTGAAAGAAATACCTGAGTTTATCAAACTACAAAACGAATTTAATGATAAAGGTTTGCAATTTATAGGAATCGCAATCGAAGACCAGCAATCTGTTAAACAATATCTCTCTAAAATTAACATCAATTATCCCATTTTAATTGGCGAAGATGATGGTATTGCTCTCTCCCAGCAATTAGGAAATATTGTCAATGCAGTCCCTTTTACCGTAGTGACTAATCGGCCAGGACAAATCATACACAGACACCCCGGTGAATTCAGCAGAGAACAAATTTTAGAAATTATCACTCCCTTAATGTAAGAAAACAGCATCAACAAGACATTAAAACACCTTATTTTGTCGCTATCTTGTCATAAGTAACATATATCTGGACAAAACCTTTTAAATTAGGCAGAATTACCGGATTAGATAATTCCAACAGAAATTTTATGGCAACAATTACCGTACTCAATGGCCCAAACCTCAACCTGCTAGGCATTAGGGAACCAGGCCACTATGGTAATAAGACCCTGAAAGACATAGAGAATTCGGTAAAATTAAACGCAAAAAACTTAGGTCATCAAGTAGATTTTCATCAATCTAACGCAGAACATGATCTTGTGGAAATAATACATAGTGCTTTTCAAAATCATGTTGATTTCATCATTATTAACCCGGCCGCATTCACTCATACCAGTGTTGCCATACGTGATGCATTACTAGCAACAAAAATACCCTTTATAGAAGTGCATTTATCAAATGTGCATGCCCGCGAAAACTTTAGAACACACTCCTATTTTTCAGATATTGCCGTTGGTGTTATCTGTGGATTAGGAGCAACAGGATACGAACTTGCTTTACAAGCAGCCCACCAGATTTTAGTAGAGAGAAACTAAACAATGGATATTAGAAAAATAAAAAAATTAATCGAAATTATCGAAGAATCCGATATTGCAGAAATTGAAATCAGTGAAGGTGAAGAATCTGTACGCATTAGCCGTTATTCTCCCGCTCCGGCACCATCTGCTATGATGGCAGCCGCCACTGCACCTATAGCAACTATTGCCGCAGCACCATTAGCTACATCTGCAACCACTTCTACTGAGCCAACTGCAGAGCTGCCCAGTGGACATGTGGTTAAATCACCTATGGTAGGTACTTTCTACGGCGCAGCCTCACCGAATGCAGCGCCTTTTGTCTCAGTTGGACAAAAAGTTCATGAAGGCGAAACCATTTGTATCATAGAAGCCATGAAAATTCTTAACCAGATTGAAGCAGATAAAAGCGGCACTATTAAACAGATTCTGGTGGAAAATGCACAACCTGTCGAATATGACCAACCACTATTCATCATTGAATAAACTAACTCAGGTAAACATATGTTCGATAAAATTGTAATCGCCAATCGCGGTGAAATTGCTTTGCGCATTCTTCGTGCATGCCGTGAATTGGGTATAAAAACCGTTGCTGTGCATTCTGATGTTGACCGTGACTTGAAACATGTTCGCTTGGCTGATGAAGCTGTATGTATAGGACCGGCTGCTTCAGTGGATAGTTACCTGAATATTCCCGCCATTATCAGTGCAGCAGAGGTCACTGATGCTGTAGCGATACACCCCGGCTATGGTTTTTTGTCTGAAAACGCAGATTTCTCAGAAAAAGTAAGCCTCAGTGGCTTTACATTCATTGGTCCTAAAGCTGAAACCATCCGCATGATGGGAGATAAGATTTCTGCCAAGAAAGCGATGCTAGCAGCAGGTATTCCTTGCGTACCAGGAGACGGTGAGCCGCTTACTGATGACAACAATACCAACATGAAGATGGCCCAGGGAATTGGTTATCCAATCATTGTTAAAGCGGCGGGCGGCGGGGGCGGTCGTGGTATGCGTGTAGTCCATACAGAAGCGGCATTAATCAATGCCATTTCATTGACTCGAGCAGAAGCTGCTGCAGCATTTGGCAATGACACGTTATATATGGAAAAATTTCTTGAAGACCCTCGCCATATTGAATTTCAAGTGTTAGCAGATTCCCACGGCAATGCAATACATCTGGGTGAAAGGGACTGTTCTATGCAGCGTCGTCATCAAAAAGTTGTTGAAGAAGCACCTGCGCCTGGCATTACCGAGGAACAACGCCAACAAATGGGTGAGCTGTGCACCAAGGCATGTAGAGATATTGGTTATCTGGGTGCGGGTACATTTGAATTCTTATACGAAAGGGGGGAATTCTTTTTCATTGAAATGAATACCCGCGTACAGGTTGAACACCCGGTTACAGAAATGATTACCGGTTTTGATATCGTTAAAGAACAGTTACGGATTGCTGCAGGCGAACCCCTTTCAAAAACACAGGATCAAGTGACCTTTACCGGACATGCAATCGAATGCCGCTTGAATGCCGAAGACCCGAAAACCTTTATGCCCTGTCCAGGCACAATTGAACAGTTCCACATGCCTGGCGGCCCAGGTATTCGGTGTGAAACACATATATATAACGGTTATAAAGTACCCCCCTACTATGACTCCATGATTGGCAAACTAATAGCACATGGCGATGACCGAAACAGTGCAATTGCCAGAATGCAAACGGCACTAAGTGAAATGATCATTGATGGTATAAAAACCAACATTCCATTACAAGTTGACATTATGACTGACAGTGCATTTATATCTGGCTGCCAAAACATACATTATCTGGAAAAGAAACTGGGTATTTAAACTACACTTAGGAACGCGCACAGAACTAAGTTGGGTAATTGGCGAAGTAGTTTGTTCGTATTCAAGGCGAGGAAATGGGCGCGTAACAAGCTACGCAACTATTTCTACAACGAAGAAAACGGACAAAATACAAAGCCAATTGTTCAAGTTATTCTGTGCACGTTCCTTATATCCAGAAAATCATTCATCTATCTGGGCCACGTGGAGCACTAAGACATATTGAATCTTTGTGCCCCCCGTGGCCTTTGTAGTTACACATAACCCACCAATAAAACAATGACCTGGCATCAGCTTTCTATTATTACCAATAAAAATACGGCGCCTGACGTTTCTGACTTTTTTACTGAACTGGGTGCAGTATCTGTAACGTATATGGATGCTGAAGACCAACCGGTCTATGAACCCCCTCCAGGTGAAACAAAAATATGGCAGCTGACTAAAGTTATTGCTCTGTTTGAAATTGATACTGAACCTGAGCGAATAAAAACACTTTTATTTTCCCAATTCAAAAATAATACCCTGGAAAATTGGTTTCAAGAGATTCTCCAAGACCAAATATGGGAACGTTCATGGATGGAACATTATCGCCCTATGAAATTTGGCAACTCTCTCTGGGTATGTCCTACAGGACAAGAAAAGACAGAAACTAACACCGTTTGCATGACCCTCGACCCAGGGCTGGCATTTGGCACAGGAACCCATCCAACTACTGCCTTGTGCCTGGAATGGCTTGCAAATCATAACCTTAAAGATAAAATAATAATTGATTATGGCTGCGGTTCTGGCATCCTGGCAGTTGCAGCCCTCTTACTGGGAGCAAAAGAGGCCCATGCTATTGATATTGACCCTCAAGCAATAACTGCAACAAAGGACAATGCTGAAAAAAATAAGGTTAAGCATAAAATCAATTGTTATCTGCCTGAACAGTTTCAAGCGTTCCAGGCAGACATTGTGCTTGCTAATATTTTAGCCCACCCTCTTTGTGATCTATCTGAAACAATATCTAAACTCGTTAAAGCAGAAGGACAGCTTGTTTTATCAGGTATTTTAAATGAACAGGCAGACTCTGTTAGCGCAGCATATAAGCAACACAACATCCAGATAAAAGCACCGAAAAGTCGGGATGACTGGTGCAGATTAAATGGTATAAAGAGTACTTAAAAAATGCAAACACAATGCCCTGAATGTAACAAACAGCGTTCAATTTCAACAGAAGAACTCCGCTCTTCTCTAGGAATGATTTGTTGCGAGGGATGTTCCGCCATGTTTGATGCTCTCGAATTATTAAACGATGAAAATACCGACGACCCATTAGAAGCCGACGAAATTTTACCTGCACTCAAAAGCTCATCAGATGAACACAACGGCCTGTGGAGAATTGGCTACACCGTTTGCATTATCCTTTTTCTGTTTCAAATTTATTTTTTTGAAGGTTATAACTTAACTCAAAATTCCTTTTTAAGACCTTGGTTAAAAACTATATGCAACAGTTTATACTGTCAATTACCTGTTTATAAAAACCTCAATGAGATTACCATTTTGCATGGAGCTTTCGAAGCTACGAAAAATGATACTTACATTTTTAAAACCGCATTTTCCAATCAGTCAGCTTTTGACCAGAGATACCCCTCCATAAAATTGACATTACAAAACTTTTCTGGACAAACCTTTGCCAAAAGAGTCTTTCAACCCCAAGAATACACTAAAAAGTCTGCCAACCTGATTGGCTCAAACATTTCTACAGAAATAACAATGGAAATTGCAGCACCATCAAATAAAATGGGTGGTTATCGTTTTGAATTAATGTGAACTTACAAACGAGGATTAAATAACTTACGGAACTTAATTTAATCCTCACGCCTTAGCAATACCTCATTAAAAATTTTATTCACTCAGACTTTTAGCTTAAATGGCACATCCAGATCTCTACTTAAAAAAAAATGAAGACAAACGCTTACGTAAAGGCCATTTATGGGTCTTTAGTAATGAAGTCGATACTAAACGCTCACCTTTAGACCAATTTGCTGCTGGTGATTTGGTTGTGATTAAAGACAACAGTGGAAAACCACTGGGTAGCGCATATATCAACCCTAACACTTTAGTCTGCGCACGACTTATATCCAGAAAGCCCTCACAAAAATTGGGCGGAAATTTTTTCAAGGATAGAATTAGCAATGCACTGGCATTGCGTGAACGATTATTTGACAAGCCATATTACCGCCTGGTTTTTGGTGAAAGCGATGGGCTTCCTGGTCTGGTAATCGACCGGTTTGGCTCAGTTTTATCCGTTCAAATAACAACAGCAGGTATCGAAAAACAAAAAGAAATCTTAGTCACCACGCTCATTGAGCTGTTATCTCCTGAGTCCATTATTTTAAAAAATGATAACAGCCAGCGACAACTGGAAAACCTGTCTCAGAAAACTGAGGTCATATACGGAACGCTACCTGAAACTCTCATCATCGAAGAAAATAACGCCCTGTTTCAGTTAAATGTTATCGATGGTCAAAAAACCGGCTGGTTTTATGACCATCGTAACAGTCGGGTGCAAGTAGCAAAACTAGCCAAAGAACAACGTATTTTGGACTTATTTTGTTATTCCGGTGCTTGGGGTATACCTGCTGCTATGGCAGGCGCTTCTGATGTCACCTGTGTTGATAGCTCTGAATCCGCCCTAACTATGGCTCAAAGCAGCGCCAAACTAAACAGCGTACAAGATAGAATGCATTTTGTCCGTAGTGATGTTTTTGATTTTCTCAAACAGGCCAGGGAGAACAATGCGCATTATGATATTATTATTTTAGACCCTCCCGCACTGATTAAACGCAAGAAAGACTTCAAAGCAGGTTATGAAGCTTACCGTAGATTAAACCATCTGGCACTACAAGTTCTATCAAAAAATGGCATTTTAGTCTCTGCCTCCTGCTCACATCATTTAACCAAATCAAACTTACATGAATTATTGCGTTCATCTGCACGCCATATAGACCGCCACCTGGTGTTTTTTTCTTCAGGAAGCCAAGGTCCTGACCATCCTGTTCATCCATCCATCCCGGAAACAGAATATTTAAAAACCTATTTCTGTTCTGTTGCTAGCAGTTTATAATTGTTACATGAAATCAACAAAAGCACCCTGTGTACTTTGTAGCCAGCCTGTTGAAATAAAATGTTTCAAGCTGGAAACAAAAGAAGGACTAAAACATTTCTGCTGCGAAGGCTGTTTAAGTATTTACCAGTTACTAAACGAAGATAAACTATTACCTACAACAAACGAGAAAAATAAATGAAAGCTTGTGAACAATGTGCTGCCGATAGAGTTCAGATAGGCCGCAATCATAAACAAATGTCTGTTTTATCCAGAGCGATAGGACTCATTTTGGTTTATTTGCCCATACTGACTTTGCCATTTGTCATTACCAGCGCATACTTAACTTACTACAGCCTGATTTTTTGCGGTGCAAAAAATTTAAAAAAATGGGGTGACTATATCCCTGACAGAGCCAGCCACCGCTACACTATGAAAGACCAAATCACCATGGATGGCACATTCAAATTAAGTTTTGCCCAATCTAAACTGTATTGGATAATTAACTGCACAATGTATTGCCCATACAGTGTTGCTCTTTTTGAATGGCATGCTTATCTGGTTAAAGTCGTTGAAAACTGGTGGTGTCCATTCACTCATGCAAACAAGGAAAATTATAAAAACGGTTCCATTGACCAATCTTTCTGGCATATTTATCCAGAAGATATTGATAAACTGCATGGCGATGATAAAAGTAACCCAATTTTTACTGATGAACATGATAAAGATTTGAAGGCCGACTAAGAACTCAAGACGAAAGACGCAAAGAGCAATAATACTTCCGTCTTTCGTTTTTCTTTTTTCGTCTGAAACATTCTATTCCCCACCCGCATACTCCATACCCATCACTTAGAAAAAAATAAAAAATCAATAGTGATTATCAACACCATTTCATGTATTATATGCGGCCCCACTGGATAGCCCATAAAATGCAAATAGGTCCTTACTCTCTTAAAAACAACCTAATTCTTGCCCCTATGGCAGGAATCACTGACCGTCCATTTCGTGAGTTATGTAGGCAGTTTGGTGCGGGCCTTGCCGTATCTGAAATGGTTGCATCAAACCCGGCATTGCAAAAACACAGAAGGACACTACTAAAAACTGACTATACCGGAGAAACGGGGTTGCGATCAGTTCAAATTTTAGGAACAAACCCACAACAAATGGCTGATGCAGCACGTCTGAATCAACAACGTGGCGCCCAAATAATTGATATTAATATGGGCTGTCCAGCCAAAAAGGTCTGTTCAGTTGCAGCGGGTTCCGCTTTGCTCAAAGATGAAGCATTAGTCAACAAGATTCTGGATGCTATTGTTAATGCCGTCGATATTCCCGTGACCCTTAAAATTCGTACTGGATGGGATAAAGACAACAAAAATGCACTTAAAATTGCCCAAATTGCTGAACAATCAGGTATTGCCGCTCTAACCATTCATGGCCGAACACGGGCATGTAAATTTAATGGGCAAGCCGAATATTCTACTATTAGGCAAGTAAAGCAAGTTGTTAATCTTCCCATTATTGCTAATGGCGATATCACTGACGCTACCAAAGCCAAACAGGTTATTGAATACACAGGGGCTGATGCCATCATGATTGGGCGGGCTGCACAAGGTAAGCCTTGGATTTTTGATGAAATTTTACAGCACCTAAATAACAATAAAAGCTATATAAAACCGTCTGTTAATGACATTCAATCAATAATTAATAATCATCTGGAAAACTTATATAGCTTCTATGGCAATATTAGCGGTGTTAGAATAGCCCGTAAGCATATAGGCTGGTATTTTGATAACTTAGGATCAATTCCTTCTGTCCGTATTAAAGAAATTTATCAAACACTTATCCCATCCCAACAAATAGCACTGGTAAATTCAGTTTTTGCCAATACTAAACTCGCTTATTAAAAACAGTCATAACATATATGGAAGCAATGCAAGAAAGCGCAAAAGTCATCAAGATTGACAGTAAAAAAAAGACGCCTGTTCCTCTATCAGTTCATGTAAAAAAAACTGTAGAGCATTATTTTTCTCAACTTAATGGTCATGATACTTGTGGACTATATGCAATGGTTATCAGCGAAGTAGAAAAACCATTATTAGAAGCTGCATTGGAATATTGTGGCCACAACCAAACCAAAGCTGCCAAAATACTTGGCTTAAGCCGTAGTACTCTGCGTAAAAAAATGGATTTATACGGTTTATCATAACCGCTTACCCTGACTTCTCTCGCCCATTTCCGGCATACATATCTTTAGAGGTTTTAATGAACAAAAAAATTACTCGCGCACTCGTCAGTGTTTCAGATAAAACGGGTGTACTCGAATTTTGTCGGGAACTGGATAAATTAGGTGTTGAAATACTATCAACAGGTGGCACTGCAAAACTTCTTACTGAAAACAAGGTAGCCGTTACCGAAGTATCTGATTATACTGGTTTTCCTGAAATGATGGATGGTCGAGTTAAAACGCTACACCCAAAAGTTCATGGGGGAATATTGGGTCGTAGAGGAATTGATGATCAAGTAATGACTGCGAATGAAATAAAACCAATTGATTTGGTGGTAGTTAACCTTTACCCCTTTGAACAAACTGTTGTCAAGCCAGACTGTGATTTAGAGATGGCTATCGAAAATATCGATATTGGTGGCCCAACCATGATTCGTGCTGCCGCAAAAAACCATGCTGACGTCACGATTATTGTGGATCATTGTGATTACAATTCTATTATTGATGAATTAAAAACTAATGATACTAGCATTTCTCATCAATCTCGCTTTAACCTGGCATTGAAAAGTTTTGAACACACGGCACGTTATGATACAGCTATTTCTGCTTATCTGGGCGGAGTAAATAACATTCAATTTCCAGACACACTAAACCTGCAGTATTACCATACCCAATCCATGCGTTATGGTGAAAATCCACACCAAAATGCTGCTTTTTATACGGAAAAGACAGCTGAATCTGGCACCATTGCTGCAGCTACCCAGTTACAAGGCAAAGAACTGTCTTATAACAATATTGCCGATGCTGATGCCGCTTTGGAATGTGTAAAGTCTTTTACCGAACACCCTACTTGTGTCATTGTTAAACACGCTAATCCCTGTGGAGTTGCTGAAGCTAAAGATCTTTTTACTGCGTATGACCTGGCTTATGCAACAGACCCAACATCGGCTTTTGGTGGCATTATTGCTTTTAACCGGGAACTGGATGAAAAAACGGCGACAGAAATTGTTAAGCGCCAATTCGTTGAAGTCATCATCGCACCAGTCATTAGCGCACAGGCTAAAACTGTATTAGCCGATAAAAAGAACATCCGTGTACTCGAGTGTGGCGGGTGGAATAAAGAAAACAAACCTTCTCTTGATTTTAAACGCGTCTCCAGTGGCTTATTAGTACAAGATAAAGACTACGGGAAAATTACCAAAGACGACATAAAAATTGTCAGTAAGCGCCAACCGACTGAACAACAAATAGCAGATTTGCTGTTTGCCTGGAAAGTAGCTAAATTTGTTAAATCAAATGCCATTGTTTATTGTAAAAATTGTCAAACCATTGGTGTGGGTGCCGGACAGATGAGTCGTGTTTATTCCGCTAAAATTGCAGGTATTAAAGCAGCCGATGAAGGCCTTGTCGTCTCTGGCTCTGCCATGGCTTCAGATGCTTTTTTCCCTTTTCGAGACGGCATAGACGCAGCTGCTGAAGCGGGTATTACTGCTATTATCCAACCTGGCGGTTCAATGCGAGATAATGAAGTGATTGAAGCTGCAGATGAACATGATATTGCCATGGTCTTTACTGACATGCGCCATTTCAGACATTAGGGAAGTGGAAATAAATAATCATCCAATCTCACTTAGTCTATTTGCAGGGTTACGCTATCTTTGACCCAAATATTATTTTAACGAGAATCCGCAATGAAAATACTCATCGTTGGCAGTGGTGGCCGTGAACACGCCCTTGCCTGGAAAGCTAAACAATCATCAAATGTAAGCTCTGTCTTTGTTGCACCAGGGAATGCCGGAACTGCTATAGAAGAAGACATTACCAATATTGCCATCAGTGTTGAGGATATTCCCAGTTTAATTAAATTCGCTGAACAAGAAACTATAGCTCTCACCATTATTGGCCCTGAAGTGCCATTAGTCATGGGTATTGTTGATGCCTTTACAAAAGCAGGTCTAAAATGTTTCGGTCCCTCTGCTAAAGCAGCACAATTAGAAGGGTCAAAAACATATTGTAAAGATTTTATGGCAAGGCATAATATCCCTACAGCGGAATATCAGACCTTTACAGCAACTCAGCCAGCTATTGAATATATTCAAGTCAAAGGAGCTCCCATCGTCGTTAAAGCTGATGGCCTGGCTGCCGGTAAAGGTGTTATTGTCGCTCAGACTGAGCAACAAGCCATTGCCGCTGTTAAAGATATGCTTTCCGGCAATGGTTTCGGTGAAGCAGGTCACCGCGTTGTTATTGAAGAATTTCTGGAGGGTGAAGAAGCCAGTTTTATTGTTATTGCCGATGGTGACACGGCCTTACCTATGGCTACCTCACAAGATCATAAAGCACGAGATAATGGCGACCAGGGGCCCAATACTGGAGGTATGGGAGCGTATTCACCTGCTCCTGTAGTCACTGCCAGCATCTACCAAACAGTCATGGATGCTGTGATAAATCCAACCTTAAAAGGTATGCAAGAAGATGGTATTCCTTATACTGGCTTCTTATATGCAGGTTTAATGATCAGTAAAGATGGCTCAATTAAAGTATTAGAATATAATTGCCGGTTCGGTGACCCTGAAACGCAACCCATTATGATGCGTATGAAAAGCGATCTGGTTGATTTGTGCTTATCTGCTTTAGATAAAAAGCTCAGTAACATGATAACAGAATGGGATGAACGTCCCGCTTTAGGCGTTGTATTAGCGGCTGGAGGCTATCCCGATAGCTATCAAAAAGGGGATGTTATCTCTGGTTTACCCACTGTTGAACAGGCTGATTGTAAAGTTTTTCACGCAGGTACTAGTGATAAAAACGGCAACATTGTTACCTCAGGAGGCAGAGTTCTATGCGCCTGTGCCTTAGGCCAAGATATTGCCGATGCCCAACATAAGGCTTATGAACTGAGCAAGAAAATCCAATGGAACAATGTTTTTTACCGAACCGATATTGGTTTCAAAGCCCTTGATAAATAATGCTCTATATCTATTTTGAATAACTGCTCATGAGCAGTTATTCAAGAAACCAAACTAATTATTCCAGGTTTAATGTTTTAAAACCCCTAGCATTACAGCTACATGTGCTAGCTCAGTTACACTGGATACCTGTAATTTTTTCTTAATTTGAGTGGCATAATTTGCAACTGTTTTATAGCCCAGACATAACTCGTCCGCAATCTTATGCGCAGTTAAACCTTTCGCCAGCAGTCTAAAAATATCAAATTCGCGCACTGAAAAGTTTTCTATAATCTTTAGGTAATCATGCTCAGCAGGAATCCCCATAACCCCTACAAATAACCCCTGCTCAACATATTGCTGTCCCAGCTGAATTATTTCTATAGCCTCAACTAATATCTCCGGTGCACTGTTTTTAGTAATATAGCCTTTTGCGCCCGCATTAAGTGCTCGACGAACATAAACCTGCTCATTGTGTACACTGAAAACCAGAATATTGGCTCTCTCATCTCGCTGTATAATGCGCCTTATCGCTTCCAGACCACCTATACCCGGCATAGATAAATCCATCACCACAACATCCGGTTGAAACTGTTGGTACAGTTGGATTGCCTGCTCTCCACAATCAGCTTCTGCGGTAACTTCCATGCTAGACACCGCTGATAACAAAAGTTTAAAACCAGCCCTGACCACAGCATGATCATCAACTAACAAGACTTTAGTTCTTTTATTCATTCAATTGGAATTTGAATACTTATCTTCATGCCTTCACCCGGCTGTGATTGCATATCTAACTTCCCATCTAATGATCTTATTCTTTCTTTCATACCCAATAAACCAAAGCCTGAACCTATATCATCAAGCTTACATCCTTGACCATTATCTATCACTAACAAATGCAGTTTATCTATATCTGTAGTAACGTTGAGTTCTATTGTAACGCAACTGGCATTGGCATGACGTATCACGTTGGTCAGACATTCTTGGATAACCCTAAACAGTTGAATAGTGATTTTTCTCTCCAAAAAATCGACCTTATCATCGTATTGTAGAGTAAAACTCATACCTGGATTAATTTCCAGCCAGTGAATCAGCAAGTCTTCTAATGTTGCTTTTAATCCTAATTCAGTTAACACCAATGGATGTAATTGCTGCATCATTGCTCGAACCACTACCATCAGATGATCACATATCTCAACTATAGTAGCCGTTATTTTTTTTGTGTCTGTATCCTTATGTGCAGCGCTAACAGCCATAACCTTTATCGCAGTCAGTGATTGCCCTAATTCATCATGTAACTCTTGTGAAAGCCGCTGCCTTTCTTCTTCCTGTATTTCCAGTGAATGCTGAGTTAAAGCACGATTTTGCTGCTGTGTTTTATCCAACTCAGAAGTCATGTGGTTAATAGCTCTGGCTATACTGTCATATTCATGTGTTGCAAATTCAGGTAACTTTTTGCTATATTCCCCGGTTTCAATCAGTTTCAAGTTTGCAACGATAGTAGTTATCGCCAGTAAGGTTTTATTAAAAACTAGGTGTACAGCCAAAAAAGTAAGTAAAACCAATGCCAATATTGTGCTAAAAAAAACAATACTTTCTTGCCAGACCTCAGTAATTTCATCCAGAGGATTAGCCTGAATAATTAAAGTCAATGCTTTATTGTCAATTGTGGCGAGCTGATATTCAGCCTCTGGATAATCACTCACAACTAAATTGACAAACCAGTCAGGTGGCATATCGTCCTGCTCTGGTAGAAAATGTTTCCGCGTAATATTAAGCACAAAACCCGATGGCTTTTTAAGTTGAATATTTAAATGACGGGTTTGATCCAAAGTGCTTAATCGATACATCCAGTCAGTTTCATTCATTCTACTTGAATGAGTTGCACTTAAGCCTATTTTTATCAACTGCATTGCCAAATTAATAGATGAATCAACTTCCTTATTAACGGCATTTCGTGCCTGTAAAATAGCGATGGTTCCTCCTAATATCAAGATACACAGAGAAATCAATAAAATTCTTAAGCTAATTTGAAATCGTAAACTCATCAGGAAAATTTATTTTTTGCAACAAAAAACCTAAAAAAAGAACTCAAAACTAGAGTTAGATTATTTTCCTGAATGTTAAATTAATTCGTTCAGTTTTGTTTTTTTTTGTTTTCGGCAATTCATGCCGCCAGTGATGTTGAATATCTCCTGCCATTATCAATAAATCACCATGATTTAACAAGACATCTAGTATCTTTTTACTTTTGTTGTGCCTAAACCGAAGCAACCGCTCTTCCCCAAAACTAAGCGATGCAATCACAGGGTTTGTTCCTAACTCTTTCTCATCATCTGCATGACAACCCATAGAATCAGAACCATTGCGGTACAGATTAGCCATAACACTGTTAAATGAGTATTGATACTGCCATTGAATTTTTTGTTTAATCGAGAGTAATGACTCAGACCATGGCAGAGGTTGATGTTTTACTCCTGAATACTGATATTCAGCGCCATCATCACCATACCAGCACATTAACCTTGGAACTTTGACCCAACGACCATAAATAAAAATCTGTTCTTGTTGCCAGGCCAGGCTATGAAGCAGTATTGAAAATAATGTCTGGGCTTCAGCTGGCTGATAAAAGCTTTTGATTAAATAAAGTTCACCATCAACAGGCAACTGATTGTTAAAAGTGTAAACTTGTTTCAAGATAAAAGCTGCGACTTGCTATCGGTAAATTATTTTTATAACTGCTAGCCGAAGGTTCCTTGCCATCAGAATCAAAAATATTACGTACCGATGCAGTAAAATTAATATGACCCAGTAAGCGCTTACTATTCAAGGTTATATCGAATGTTTCATAATTTTCTAAATCATTATTTTCTGCTGCAGTATTAATCCGATGCCCGACCCAGTTTATTTGGGTCTGGATATGCCATTGTGGAAGAAATTCCCAGCTCACAGCCGCATAGACCTGATGTTCAGGCACTCCAGTCACTCTGGCATTGGTTTCTTCATCGCGGGCATATTGCCAGGCATAATTTCCTTTTAAATTCCATTGCTTATGTAATTGCCAATCCCATTCAAATTCTGTTCCATAACCAGTCTGCCCTGCAGTGTTAGATACTGTAACTGTCCCTGATGAAGAAACACCAATCATCTTCTCAATCTGATAATAATAAAAATTACTTGCTAGCCTTAAATCGCTGAAAGGGCGATAATCAAATGCCAATTCCATCGTCTCAATGGTTTCTGGTTCAAGATTTGAGTTACCGATAAATAACTGACTGTTTTGTTGTTTCTGTTCTAAAAAACTCGGCGCTCTGAATGCTTGTCCATAAAGGATTTTACTACTTAACTGCTGATTAATTTCCCACACCAATGCAGCCCGCGGATTGATAGTACTACCAAAATCTGAATATTCGTCATAACGAACACCCGCTGTTAACTGCCAGTCTTGAGCTATTTGCCATTCATCCTGCAACGATACAGACCAGATGGAACGATCAGAATTGGGTAAAAATATCAAATCGGTTCCAGTCACATCCATTAAGCTTCCATCTATAATTGGTCTCGAACCATCAATAACACCTTTTCCGAAATTACGACTCTCTTTAGTGCTCACTTGTTCATAGCGAAAGCCTGCACTTAATCTTAACAGGTGATTGTCAAATCCTTTAAACATAGTGCTCACGTCAAAAGCAGCCACCTGGTTTTCTATACCTAGACGAGAAAGTACCCCGTCAGTAAACGTTACAAAAGGAGGTATGGGAATTCCATTTACAAAATTAATATTTCCATCCGTATCTATGGGTAACACCGTACCGTCTGGGAAGTTATGTATACCAACATCTATATTGGTGTACAAATAACTGGCATGTGCTAAAAACTCCCAGTCTTTAATAAAATCTTCAGATGAAAAATTTACATCTGCCAAATAGTTTTCACCATTGACACTACCTTCATTATCCAAGGCCCCTGCTGCTCCAGCTTTCAACCCAGCATCCACTTTATTAAACGCCCAAAAATCAATATCCCAGTGTTTACGCTGCAAGTTTAAATGTGCATTCCATCGTTCAGCTTCAGTTTGCATTTCACCCGGTGCCAAAGAAGCATTAGTGCCGAAACCTGTATCAAACTGGGACTGTAAATCAGAATCAATAATTCTGTCGCCATCGTTGTTGTTATGGGCATACTGCAGACTCGCAGCAATATCCCAACCTAACAAGTGCTCGCTATGCAACCCCCAAATACTCTGCGTATCCCACGATCCTCCGCGTATTCCTACTTCTGTTCCATCTATATCTTTTGCTTTTTTAGTAATAATATTAATCACACCGGCAAATGCATCCGCCCCATAAAGTGCTGACCCTGGCCCCCTAATTACCTCAATTTGTTGAATAGCTTCGACCGGTAACGCCATACCCGTCATGGTACTGCCCTTATAAGGTACTGAAAAACGCGTACCATTTAGCATAAATAAAACTTGCGCATTGACGTCATTATTTATACCACGCATGGAGTAAATAGGATCGTTAGTAACCGCCTGTATACTGACATGCAAACCAGGAACTGTTTCCAGTACCTGATGCAACTCGGTCGCGCCCATAATCTTGATTTGTTGCGCTGTAATTACCGTGGTAACAGCAGCAGATTTGTATGCCGGCTTAGCTGTACCTGAGGCTATTGTTACAGATATGTTGGCTAATTCTGTCGGTGACATGGAAAAAAAATCATCCATATCTTGTTCTATAGCCATCACCTTGAAACTAGAGCACATTAATACAATGCCAAGTTTTAATCGTAATGGTTTATTTATTATTTTTTTCATATAAGCCTACCATTTCAATTCATCTAAAGGTACTGGTTTGGCAATTCCATACCCTTGTGCATAATCAACACCCAGCACCTTAAGCAGATTAAATATTTGTTCATTCTCGACAAATTCAGCAATAGTTTTTTTACCCATGACATGCCCCACTTCATTGATAGAGCGAACCATTGCCAGATCCACTTGATCATCAAGAATATCTTTTACAAATAAACCATCTATTTTTAAATAATCAACTGGCAAATTTTTTAGATAGGCGAAAGAGGATAGTCCGCTACCAAAGTCATCCAGAGAAAATGAACATCCTCGTTCACGCAAATGATTAATAAATTGTGTTGCATTGCTTAAGCTAGAAATGGCTACTGTTTCAGTAATTTCAAAACAGATTTTTTCTGTTGGAATCGAGTACCGATAAAATGCATTGGTAATAAAATTCAACATGCTTTCATCTGACAATGAGAGTCCCGATAAATTAATGGAACAAAGTGATAACTTATCTAAAAAATCCTGTTGCTTAGAAATCCATTCAAATAGGTGACTAATGACCCATCTATCTATGGCAGATGCCATATTGTAACGTTCGGCAGCGGGTAAAAAAGCCCCTGGAGGAATTATTTTACCCTTTTTATCCTTAAAACGAATTAATGTCTCAAAATGCAATCCTTCCTGATTAGTGGAAATTGGCACAATCAGTTGTCCATATAAAACAAAATGGTTTTTATCAATTCCATATTGAATTTTTTCCACCCATTGCATTTCACCTTGCCGGGAAGCCAGTTCTTCATCATCCGGTCTAAAAACATGAACCCTGTTACGACCTTTATCTTTTGCCGCGTAACAAGCTGCATCAGCTTCTTTCAAAATCTCAACCGCATTAGCACTACAGTTATTGATAGATGTAATACCGATACTTACTCCCACATAAAAACTTCTGTTTTCCCAGGCAAATTGAAAACCTCTTATCAAATTTCTTAGTTTTTCACAGGCATGAAATGCTTCTTCTAGAGAACAGTTATTCATTAAAATACCAAACTCATCGCCTCCTAAACGAGCCAATACATCACCTTTTCTTATCTGTAGTCTTAAAGTTTCACCCAATTGTCTTAATAACTCATCACCTGCCATGTGACCGCTAGTGTCATTCACCAGTTTAAATTGATCTAAATCAAGATAACAAAGCGTATGTTCCGTCATTTTTTCATGCGCTTCCTCTACCGCCTTATGCAGAATAATATCAAATTCTGTTCTATTAACTAGGCCCGTTAATGCATCATGACTCGCCTGGTAAGCTACTTTTTCTGCCAGTATCCGGGTCTCTGTTACATCCTCGCAAACTAATAATATATTTTTTTGTTGGTTTTCATTATTAATCAACCGGGCCGTCTCTCTAACCCAAATTACCCGGCCATCTCTACAAATTTTACGAAGTTCATATTTATGAATTTTAAATGGTGTAGCAATACAAGAGTCAAACAACATTTTCGCTATCAATTGATCGTCAGGATGAATAAAATCAAAAATAGAACGATCTTGTAATTCTTTGCTGGTTAAATCTAATTGCCTCGCCCCAAAACTGTTTACCGACAAGATGATGCCATCGGTAGTTACATTGAAGACCATGGTTGGATTATCATCATAAAGTGCACGATAATGGTCTTTGGCAACGGTTAATGCTCGGTTCTGTTGCTCTACTGTTGCAATCATGTCATTAAAGGCATCTACTAGCTCACCCAGTTCATCTTCATTCTGTTTGATTGCTCTCCTCGAATAATCTTTCTCTTGGGTAATTATATTCACTATTTTTAACAGTTTATTCAAAGGTCCGGTAATCACTCTAAGCAATGGTGCCGTTAATAAAAATGTAACAACACTTGCCGCAAACAACAGTGTACAAAGCAAACCAATGGACTGTAACTTGCGTAAAAATGTAATATCTAAATTTGCCAAAATATAGATCACCCCTATTTGCTCAACGTCAAGAACTATAGGTACATACACATGCAACAATGTTTGCTCAAAATAAGTAGACTGACCACTATATTTCTCTGGACAAACCGATTCGGGATATTTCTGGGATTTAAAACGGGTGAAAATTCGGCCTTGTTTATTATAGATACAAGCCGAATGAAAGATAGATAACTGCTCTAAAGATGCTAAATTTTCTTTTGCTAATCCAGGATCATCAAACAATAGTGCAGCAGTACTACGGTTTCCGATCAATTCAGCCATAGCAGATAAATCGTGTTGTGCATTTTGCTTAAATGCGACAATTTCAAACAACAAAAGTAATATCGCTGCCAAGAATAATCCGGCAATACTGGAAAATACCTGTATGGATAATAATTTCTTTTTTATGGAAAGATTTCGAAGCAGTTTAATCATCGGCCCCTCCTTGATAAATCTCAGCCACTTCCAATAATTTGGCGCTCACCTCTAATCCACTTTTTCTTAATGCTTGCAGATTAACAAGCAACTTGACTTTCCCTTCTTCAAGGAAAAAAGAAATCATTCCTCCTGCTTGAGTGATTTGCCTTGAATCACTTACCGTTAAAGTTTTTTCTAGTGAGCTAATCGTTAAAACCCCAGAAAACGATAAATCAGAGTTCCCCCAGTTATCCTCAGACTCCCCCAAATAAACAATATGGCACTGTTTTATTTCACTAACTTTTTGATACCGGTATAAACGGATGGGTTTATTGTGAACTGTACGTTTTTCAATAGGATTTATAATTGAACCAAAGGGGTCTGTACCCAGAATACATATATTAAAAGTCTTTGACTTATTTTCTGGCCAGGAAATAAATTTAGTAAAATTATAAAGGTAACCCGCTTTGATTTTATATTCAATACGACTACCCTGAGCAACAGACAGGCTCGAAAAAAACAACAAGATAAAAAGAAAAACCATCAATAAAGAGCATCCATTTTTTTTATGATAATTATGCTTAGACATAATGAAATTAAAACCCAATAGTTACCTTGCTCGTTGAAAGGAATATATTTGCATATTTGCTGTATACAAAAATGCAAAAGCAATGGTCGAAAAATAGTGATTAGACCGAGCACATCCTGGCAGGCATAAAAATATTAGACTACTCAGGAATGGAGGTTAACTCCATTATCCTAGAAAAATAAGTTCGGCGCAGAATAATAGCGCCCAACTGATCTTTCTAGAATTATCCATACCCTTTTTCATTTTTTTAACACCGAATTAAACCACAGGAAACTGTAAAAAATAAAAACCCTAAACAGATCCTTTATTATAGTTCAGACTAGCAATAAATCTACTTTGCATTAAAGAAACAGTGCAGCGCATTTATCATGTGCCCATGATCTTCCACCCCTGCACTCTCTCTGATACTGTGCATAGCCCACATTGGATTTCCTACATCCACTGTCCTGATACCCAGCTTTGCTGAAGTCATTGGACCAATTGTACTTCCACAAGGGATATCAGTTCGATGGGAATACTTTTGATAAGGCACTTCCGCCAGCTCGCACCACTGTATGAACCTGGCTATTGAAATACTTTCTGATGTATACCGGTGATTGGCATTTACTTTAATCACCGGTCCTTTATTGACCATTATTTTATGCTCCGGTTCAAAAGCCGAAGGAAAGTTAGGTTGATAAGCATGTGCCATATCAGCACTAATCATAAAGCTTCTGGCTAAAGCACATTGATAACCTTCTGTATCAACATCCATTGCTAATGCAATGCGTTGAAGAATATCCGGTAACAAACTGCCATTAGCGCCTTTAGTACTTTCACTGCCGATTTCTTCATGATCAAAAAAGGCGCAAACCAGGGTATTACCAGATTGCAATGTTGTTTCATTTAACAAAGCCTGTAGCCCAGCATGACAGGAAGCTAAATTATCCAGCTGACTATTTGCATAAAACTGTTGCTCATCTCCCCAAAACGCCCCCTTTTGAGTATCATAGACATTGAGTTCCCAGGATAATATCTGAGCAGCATTTATTCCACAGGCGTTTCCCAGTAGTTCATATAAAAATTGGCTGGAAATTTGTTCTTCGACTGCTGCCGAAATAATTAATGGTAATTCATTTTGTTTATCTAACTTCAACCCCTCTTCATTTACCTTCCTGTTCATGTGAATTGCAAGATTGGGTAAGCGTAAAATCGATTGATCAAAACTAACTAACTGACTGGCAATTTCCCCTGCTGATGTTTTATAACTAATACGTCCTGCCAGGCTTAAATCTCTATCAGTAAATGTAGCTAAAATAGGTCCGCCATAAACTTCCACGCCTAATCTAATCAGGCCATTACTGCTATTTACAGGGTTGGGTTTTATTTTTAAACCTGGAGAATCAGTATGCGCTCCTAAAATTTTATAGCCCGTTTCAGATAATGGTTTTTCTCCCGTCACAAAAAATATAATCGACGAGTCATCACGAACAACGTAATAACGTCCGGCGGGGTTTAATTTCCACTTTTGTTTTTCATCCAGCAGTTTAAAATCAAATTGCATTAACCGCTGTTCCATACTTCTGACGGCATGGAAAGGACTGGGGCTATTATCAATAAATTGTAATAAATCTTTAACTTGCAGTTGCAGTTGAGCTGTCATGGTTTTTCTTTTAAATCCAGAGAAACTGAATTAATACAATAACGTAATCCAGTGGGTTGCGGACCATCTTCAAAAACATGGCCTAAGTGTGATCCACAAGCTCTACAAGTTACTTCCACTCGTCTCATGCCATAACTTTCATCTACTATTTCATCGATATATTTATCATTTAACACACGCCAGAAACTGGGCCACCCTGAACCTGAGTTATATTTTTCTGCAGAATCAAACAACGCCACTCCACAGCAGACACAATGGTAAATACCTTGTTTCTTACAATCAGTATATTTACCCGAAAACGGTCTTTCTGTTGCTTTTTTTCTACATATATCAAACTGTTCAACTGTTAACTTCTGTTGCCATTCCTGTTCTGTATATGATTTTCCAGTCATTTTTACCCTCCTGTCCATAATCCTAGAAAAATCAGTTGGTTCACGGATTCTAGCACAAGCTATTGATTCCACGCCCAACTGATCTTTCTAGAATAATAAGCTTCATTCTACGCCCGACAGTAATCACATGAAAGATAAAACATCTTGAGTCTTTCTATTCAACCTAGAAAAATCAGTTGGACATGGAATTTGTGGGAAACCTGGGCGTGGTAGAAAATTGCTCCTGCATTTTCGACATTCAATACTTCCCTGTATTTTAAAGACAAATAATCACTCGTAGATAAAGCTTCCGCGTCCTGCTTACGCCCCTTACCTACTTCCATGTAGGCAATGGCCATAGTCCTTATCAAGAGTGATTCTGAAGAATTTTTCGTCCCAATTTTTCACAAAACCATGGAGCGATTTTCCTCCCCACCAAATGGGTGAGTGTGAATAAACCTGATTAGACATGATACTCAAGGACTTGCATCGAATTTAGCGCCCAACTGATTTTTCTAGGTTCAAGGAATAGTTGTGAAAAAGGTTATGCTATAATGCGCGCAATTCTTGTTTCAAAAGAGAAAAATCATGAATGAAATGATGAGCTCAGGTGTAGAGTTGATGATAATAGGCATGGGAATAGTCTTTGCTTTTTTAGCAATGCTGATAGTTATGGTAAATATCATGACTTCTGTAATACAACGTTTTTTCCCAGAAGCCCCCATTATTGCTGCAACACCCGCATCGGCATCAACCACTCATACCGATGCTGGCATTATTGCAGCTATTACATCAGCGGTACATCAATACCGAAAAAAAGATAAATAATAGAATTTATTTTCTTCACACGATAACCTTGCGAAGTATATATTCAGGATACTTAAAGCTAACCCACAAAGTAAGCTGAGTCAAACTGACCCAAAAAGGTCACAGGAGATAAACCATGGCAGAAGTTAACAAGCCCCTAGGCATCACAGAAGTTGTGTTGCGCGACGCACATCAATCGATACTTGCAACCCGTTTACGTATTGAAGATATGTTACCGATTTGTGAACAGTTAGATCAAATAGGCTATTGGTCTATTGAATCCTGGGGTGGAGCAACATTTGATGCATGTATTCGCTACTTAGGTGAAGACCCCTGGGAAAGATTACGCTTGTTAAAAGCAGCTATGCCTAATACACCTCAGCAAATGTTATTTCGTGGGCAAAATATTTTAGGCTATCGCCATTATGCCGATGATGTGGTCGATAAATTTGTAGAACGCTGTGTTATTAATGGTATGGATGTATTCCGAATCTTTGATGCCATGAATGACATGCGTAATATAGAACAAGCTGTTAAAGCTGTTCTCAATACAGATGCGCATGCTCAGGGTACTATCTCCTATACGACTAGCCCGTTTCACACCATTGATAAATGGGTAGTACAAGGCAAACAAATTGAAGATATGGGCGCCCATTCTATCTGCATTAAAGATATGGCTGGTTTATTAAAACCTTATGATGCTTTTGAATTAGTAAGCAAATTAAAACAGGCTACTAATATTCCTATCCATATGCACTGCCATGCAACTACTGGTCTCAGTGTACCGACCATTATCAAAGCGGCAGAAGCCGGTATTGATAATGTAGATACTGCAATCTCATCGTTAAGTATGACCTATGGCCATAGCCCCACAGAAACTATCGCAGCCTGTTTTGAAGGCCAATCTCGTGATACTGGCTTGAACTTGATTAAACTGGAAGATATAGCTCACTACTTTAGAGATGTCAGAAAAAAATATGCTCAATTTGAAGGTAGCTTAAAAGGGGTAGACAGTAGAATTCTGACCTCTCAAGTTCCAGGAGGCATGCTCACCAACATGGAAAGCCAGCTTAAAGAACAAGATGCTGCCGATAGGTTTGATGAAGTATTAAAAGAAATCCCAAAAGTACGTAAAGACTTAGGATACATTCCTTTAGTAACACCTACTTCGCAAATTGTAGGGACACAAGCGGTACTCAATGTACTTGCAGGTGAACGATATAAAACTATAACCAAAGAAACTACCGGCATATTAAAGGGTGAATATGGTAAAACTCCTGCTGAAGTAAACAAAAAGCTACAAACACGCGTCTTAGAAGGTGCTGTAGCCATAAAATGTCGTCCCGCTGATTTACTTGAATCAGAAATGCATAAACTGGTTGCTGAAGTTGAAGAAAAAGCAAAAACAGAAGGTATTAATCTGGCAGAAAATGTAGAAGAAGATGCCCTGATTAATGGTCTGTTCACCCATGTTGGTTGGAAATTTATTGCCAATCGCGGCAACCCAGCCGCTTTTGAGCCTGCTCCAGATGCAAATGTATTTGCAGCCGCCAATGTAAAAACAATGAGTCCAAATACTGCTACAGAAACCTATTCAGTTAATGTGGATGGCAGAAATTATAATGTAGCCGTTGGTCCTGGTGGCTCAAATATTAGTATCCAACAAACCAGTACTTCTCCAGTATCACCAGTAAGTAGCAGCGGCGAGATTATTGAATCTCCTATGGCTGGTATCATACTTAAAATCAATGTGACTCTAGGTGCTAATATTGCACAAGGCGATGTGGTATTAATCATGGAAGCCATGAAGATGGAAACTGAAGTGCGCTCCAAAATTTCTGGGACGGTCAGCAGTCTTAATATTAAAGAAGGCGATGCTGTTGCAGTGGGTGACACTTTAATAACCCTATAAACGAAATACAATCATTATTCAGGCTAAATATTTTTAGCAACTTACTATTATTACAGAATAAAAAGACACTCTATGGAAAATCTCATTGCCTTATGGGAAAGCACCGGCCTCTATAATTTTACCGGACCTCAAGCATTCATGATGCTAGTCGGTTTCCTACTGCTTTTTCTAGCCATTAAAAAAGGTTTTGAACCTCTATTGTTACTACCCATTGGTTTTGGTGCTGTGTTAAGTAACATTCCAGTCGCCGGCATTGCTGAATCAGGTGGTATTCTTCATTACTTGTATTTTGGCATTAAATCAGGGATATTTCCTTTACTAATTTTCATGGGTGTTGGGGCTATGACAGATTTTGGCCCTATGCTGGCAAATCCAAAAACATTATTTTTAGGTGCAGCAGCTCAATTCGGTATTTTTGCCACACTATTAGGGGCACTCGCACTAAACTTTATTCCAGGAATGGAGTTTACACTGAAAGACGCTGCAGCTATTGCCATAATTGGTGGTGCCGATGGCCCTACAGCTATCTATGTTGCCTCTAAACTAGCACCAGACTTACTTGGAGCTATTGCAGTTGCTGCATATTCTTATATGGCTTTAGTTCCTCTAATTCAGCCACCTATCATGCGGGCACTCACTACTGAAGAAGAACGCAAAATTGAAATGCAACAGCTTCGAGTAGTCAGCCAGACAGAAAAGATTGTCTTTCCATTGATGCTTTTAACTCTCTGCGCCCTATTGCTTCCTTCTGCTGCCCCTCTGGTCGGTATGTTCGCTTTAGGAAATTTGATGAATGCATGTGGAGTAGTAGAAAGGTTAAGCAAAACCTCACAAAATGAACTGATTAATATAGTCACCATCTTCCTGGGGTTGGCCGTTGGCTCGAAACTAAGTGCTGAACACTTTCTGAAAGCTGAAACACTGGGCATTTTAGCTTTAGGTGCTATTGCTTTTTGTATCGGTACTGCTTGTGGTGTACTCATGGCAAAAATCATGAACAAATTTAGTAAAACACCGATTAACCCCTTAATTGGTGCTGCTGGTGTCTCTGCAGTACCTATGGCTGCACGTGTAGCAAATAAAGTAGGTCTGGAAAGTAATCCACATAACTTTTTGCTCATGCATGCCATGGGACCAAATGTGGCAGGTGTCATTGGTTCGGCGGTTGCTGCAGGTATCTTATTAAGTATAGTAAAATAAACTTAATTTTCGCACTGAGAGCTCACCGCTCTCGGTATGAAATGCCTTATCTCAAATTATACTTTTGATTTCAAGAATTCCCTAGTTACTTTAAATAAAACAGGACTTAACAAACCCAAAGCAATCAAGTTCGGTATTGCCATCAAACCATTCATTACATCAGCCATTAGCCAGATGATTCCTAGTTTACCCGTAGCGCCGACGGGAATAGCACATAACCATAGCAATCTGTATGGCCAAATCACTTTTATACCGAATAAAAACTCAGCACATCGTTCACCATAATAACTCCAGCCCAATATAGTGGTAAAAGCAAAAACCACTAAACCAAAAACGACTATATATCCGCCCCAGCCCGGAATTCCCACATTAAAAGCCAGAGTTGACAATGCCGCTCCTGTTTCACCACTAGACCAGGCACCCGTCAAAACAATAACTAATGCAGTCATAGTACAAACAATTAAGGTATCAATAAAGGTTCCTAACATTGCAATCATACCTTGTTGAACAGGATCTTTGGTCTTTGCCGCTGCATGTGCAATTGGCGCACTCCCCAGCCCAGCCTCATTAGAGAAAACCCCTCTTGCCACCCCAAAACGGATTGCCGCCCAAACTGCAGCTCCTGTAAACCCACCGACTGCGGCTGTTTCTGTAAAAGCACTTTGTACAATTAACAACAAAGCATCGGGCACCTGTTCAATTTGAGTAATAATCACAAATAAAGCACCTGATATATACAGTATGGCCATTGTGGGCACTAACTTGGCAGCAACTTCAGCAATTCGACTAATACCCCCAAGAATAACTGCTGCAGTTAAAACTGTCATTAACAACCCTGTCTGCCACACAGGGATCTTGAACATGGATTCTACTGCATCAGCAACAGAATTAGCCTGAACCATATTTCCTATACCAAAAGAAGCTAAAGTCCCCAAAGCAGCAAAAACAACAGCCAACCATTGCCACCTTTTTCCCAAGCCATTCTTAATATAATACATTGGGCCGCCAACATGGCGACCTTGCTCATCAATTTCTCTGTATTTAACAGCTAATACAGCTTCAGCATATTTTGTCGCCATACCAAATAAAGCAGTCATCCACATCCAGAAAACCGCACCTGGCCCACCTAATGCAATTGCAGTAGCCACACCGGCAATATTCCCTGTCCCTATCGTTGCAGATAAAGCCGTCATTAGTGCCTGGAAAGGAGTAATATCGCCCTCTTGCTTTGACTCACGACTACGCCAGAGTTTGATAAATGCTGCGGGTGTTTGTATCCAGGGAAATGCCTTCAACCCAATGGTTAGAAACACACCAACACCTAATAAAAAGGCCAGCATAACTGGCCCCCAGACAATAGCACTCAGCTGGTTTAAAACTTCTTCAACTACATTCATTTAGGTAATTTTTTGGCCTCATCAGATAGATCATAATCGACTCCAACACTGATGATGAAACTGGTCGCTTGTTCAATATCCATTTCTGACTTAATAACCTTGGATTCATGCACTATAACAGTAAAACCGGATGTTGGATTAGGCGATGTAGGCACAAACAAAATATATCGATCTTTGGTTCTATTGGTGACATATGCAGGCACCCATAGACCCTCTTTAGGATATTCAATATAAACCACTTCCCTTGCTTCTTTCTGTTCATGTCCTGAAAACATATTAACCACTTTCTTGGTCACTCTATAAACAGTATTTAAAAAAGGTATTCGATTGATAATGGAATCTATCGTTGAAATAATCCATGACCCTCCTATACTGCTCAGCCTAAGGCCAACATAAGAAAACAGGGTAAAACTGACAGCAAATGTCAATATCGTCATCAAATAATTATCATAATAACCATAAACAAATTTAATTAAATCTGTAAATCTTTCATTAACAAAGAACACAATCTGGGCTATCACATAGATAGGAATAAATGCCAAGATACCTATTAAAAAGTTATTCAATAATTTTTTCACCTACAACCTCTTTTTTTAATTATTTAACATGCTATTAACAAGTGCAAGTATTCATTCTGTTTTCAAGACTATAGACAGTAAGGCAGATTAAAACGCCTTAAAAACATCTACATTTCCGCCATTGCTGGCAGTCAAATGCTGTTTCCAGGGCTGCTAGTATTTACGCTGTATATTGAGAGACAGAATGGGGGCAAGCAGTAAGTTGTTTCATAGCCATTTTATTTAATGATAAGCAATATACCTGAAATCAATAAAAAAGCAGCAAAGTATTGACTGTATTTTTTATTATCTATGGCGCTATAAACCATTTCCTCAGTACATAAAAACACTATAACACCCAGCTGTAGAAAACTCATGTTTTCAACATATGACAATTCAAATTGACTACCGAGAAAAAATAATGTCGCCAACTGAAAGACTGCAAATGTGGCATAACAAATAGCAACATTGACTCTTGTTGCATTTTTTTCGTACTTTTTGCTGTGTACAATCGCTGTTAATAATGACCCTCCCAAATTTGTTAACCCATGAACTAGTCCCATCACAGCTAAGTAGATTTTTTCATGTTTGATCAAGTTTTCGAGTTTTTGTTCTACTACCGGGAATAAACTTTTTAATGCCACTAAAATTAGAAACCCGCCAACTAATATTCCTATATTAATTTTTACCGTACTGACAAAAAACAAAAACAAAACCACAAAAGGAATAGTATAAATTAAAACTTTTTTATAAAAAACAGTATCTATAAATTGATAATGCTTAATAATTTGTAGTGAATTAATAGCAATTGAAATAGGCAGCAAAACACTTAAAGCATTGATGAAATCATAGCCCAGCAAGAGTAATATGGGCGTTCCAAATAATAAAACCCCTACACCAAAAATGGATTGTATAGCTGCTGTTGCTACCACTGTAAGTAAAATATCTGCAGGCATTTGTTTCTCCTTTTTTTATTATTATAAGTTGCCACGGATCAACTAAAAATCTGTTGGAAGCAAAAGTTTATTATTTAAACATTGGCAGACTCAAAACACTTTCCTACAGCAATGTTCAATAATGCTTCAACTTCTTCCATCCCCATCAAAACATCTTCTGCTAATAGCTCACTATGATGGGAATATTCTGCAACTCCAACATCTATTACTACAGGAATATGACTTGGTGTTTCAACATTAACCAATATATTTTCTTTGATTTGGCTCGCCATAATTTCTGCCTGCTCTATTGAAACACTCGGTAAAGCAAGTAAAAACTCGCCATCTCCTACTCTTGCAGCAATATCCAGTCCCACTCGAATATCATTCTTAATCGAAGCGACAACATTCATTATCGTAGTATCCATTTCATGATCAGGTAGCTGATGCTTAATTTTAAAATTCGTTAAACTCAGATACAGCAAAGAAAAAGGCATTTTGTTACGTTTTGAATTATCTACTTTCTCTTGCAATCGTTCTATCACACTCTCCCTTGCCAACAATTGAGTCAAAGGGTCTATCACCACATTTTCTTTGGCCAATGCTTCTTGCGCTTCTAATCTTAATACATTAATGATACCCAAGGAACAAGCAAGTAATACACCTAGAATCCAACTAAAATACCACATCCTCTCTCCTAATAAGCTGTATGATTATTTTTTTTAATATGCTCAACCGTTATTTTTCCACGTAAAACATGGAAAACCCAACTGGTATAAACCACAATTAACGGTATAAAAATAACCGTCACCCAAAACAATACATTTAAAGTACCTTGGCTGGAACTGGAATCCCATACGGTTAACGAACTGTTTAAAGAAATACTTGAAGGAATAAGAAATGGAAACATGGAACATCCTGCAGTCAAGATGACAGCCGTAACAGTAATCGAACTAAAAATAAATGCTGTGCCGGGTCTGTTAATCCTTGATAACACCATAGCGATGAATCCACTAATAAAAGCAGCAGCGGGTACAACCCACAACTCAGGAAAATGTCCATAATTATCCAACCACAGCCCCGGTCCTCGTTTAACAAATTTAGTTAATGGATTTGAAGGCCCATTAGGAAAAATTTCTGAGGTAATATGGTAGCCATCCAGAATATAAATCCAGCAGCCGGCTAAAGCAAATAAAAATAAAGTTAAAAATATAGCAATAAAACCTACTTTTTTAGCTCTCTGATTAACTTTACCCTCTGTTTTAATTTGCAAAAAAACAGCGCCATGCATTATAAATAAAGACAAACTAACCATCCCTGATAATAAAGCAAAAGGATTTAGTAAATCTAAAAAACCACCTAAATAAACAATGCGTAAATCATTCTCAAGTTGAAAGGGAATTCCTGTTAGTAAATTACCAAAGGCCACACCGAATATTAAAGCCGGAATAAAACCACCAACAAACAATGCTTTATCCCAATTGTATCGCCACTTTTGACTAGGTAATTTGCTACGGTAATCAAACCCTAAAGGTCTTAAAAACATAGCAAACAAGGTCAATAACAAAGCAAAATACATACCCGAAAAAGAAACTGCATACGCCATAGGCCAAGCAGCAAACAATGCCCCTCCTGCAGTAACAAACCAGACCTGATTTCCTTCCCAGGTTGGACCTATAGCATTAAGAATGACACGTCGTTCATCATCATTTTTGCCAACAAAAGGCAACAACACACCAACCCCTAAATCAAATCCACCGGTCACTGCAAAGCCGATTAATAATGCCCCTAATAACGCCCACCATATAACTCTTAATGTTTCATAATCAAAAATCATGACACATCCCCTCCGCCCAATTCAAAATGATAACGATTTTTATGTAAACTGCTTGGACCTAGCTTGATATATTTCATCATTAAGAACATTTCGATAAACAAGAACACCGTATATAAAGCAATATATCCTGATAAACTGAGAATAATATCCCATTCCGTTAAAGTAGAAGCACTGAGAAAAGTAGGCAATACCTCGGCAATTGTCCATGGTTGCCGACCAAATTCCGCTACAAACCACCCCGTTTCACACGCTATCCAAGGGAAAGGCATAGAATAAAGACTTATTTTTAAAACCCATTCAGACCTACACTTACGAATTGAGCTAGCAATCACTGCAACAACAAATACAATCAACATTATAAAGCCGCTCGCCACCATTACTCGAAAGGTCCAGAATAAGGGTGCAACCCTAGGAATAGAGTATTTAACAGCCAATTCAATTTGTTCCTCTGTTGCATCGACTACGTTCTCTGTATAGCGTTTTAACAACAAACCATAACCCAAATCTTTTTTTACTTTTTCAAATGCCTCTATTAATTCATCGTCACGCTTTCCACTGCGCAATTCCTGTAATAAACCATAGGCTTTCATACCATTACGGATATGAACTCGGTTATTTTCCAGTATTTCAGACAAACCTATAATTGGGGTGTCAATAGAACGGGTACCTATTAACCCTAGAACCCAGGGAATTTTTATCGCATGATGCGTTACCATAGCTTCTTGGTCTGGCAGTCCTACTAAAGTAAAAGCAGCTGGAGGTTCTTCCGTATGCCATTCCGCTTCAATCGCTGCTAATTTGGCTTTTTGCACTTCACCATCCGTATATCCACTTTCATCCCCCAGTACGATAACCGACAGAACAGCTGCCAAACCAAAACCAGCAGCAATAGTAAACGATCGTTGTGAAAATGCCGCATCTCGACCTTTCAACATGTAATAGGCGCTTATACCCAAAACAAAAGCTGATGCTGTGGTATAGCCAGCAGCAACGGTATGAACAAATTTAACCTGCGCAGCCGGATTAAAAATCAGGGCTTCAAAACTGCTAACTTCCATACGCATGGTTTCAAAATTAAATTCAGCACCCACTGGATTTTGCATCCAGCCATTTGCAACCAAAATCCACAATGCGGAAAAGTTTGAGCCTAATGCCACTAACCAGGTAACAACAAGATGCTGGCCCTTAGTTAATTTATCCCAGCCAAAAAAGAACAGGCCAACAAAAGTCGATTCCATAAAAAAAGCCATCAAACCTTCAATTGCCAAGGGCGCACCGAACACATCCCCCACATAATGTGAAAAGTAGGACCAGTTCATACCAAACTGAAACTCCATGGTTAACCCTGTTGTCACACCTAACGCAAAATTTATACCGAATAACTTGCCCCAGAACTGGGTCATATCTTTATATATTTCACGCCCCGTCATAAGATAGGTCGATTCCATAATCGCCAATATGAAAGACAAACCGATGGTCAAAGGTACAAATAGAAAATGGTATAAAGAAGTAACAGCAAATTGCCAGCGGGATAGTTCAATAACACCTTCTGAAATCATATGTGTCCTTATAAAAAAACTATTATTTAAATATTCTTAAACCTAGAAAGATTAGTTCCCTCACGGTTTATAACACGAACTATTGAAGCTAAAGCACTTCATCGATAAATACACCTGCAAAATATGTATGTACCCTATCAATGTGAATCAACAAAACAACAGCTTAACCGACTGAGTAAAATAAGATTTGTTAACATAAATAGAAGTATAAATTTCAGGTTTTGCAGTGACAAAAACCTGTTAAATTACAGTGAACCTAATATCATGTACAATAATTTCACGTCTAACTTATCTTTCTAGGAGGCTGTCCGAGAATAGAAACCGTAGCGAGGGGACCCCATTTTGAGTCAGTTTTTTTGATCATTTAAGTTAAATGGTTTACGCGTGTAACGAAAATGATCGGAAAAACTGGCCAAAATGGGCTTTTCTGCAGTAGGTTTTCTATTCTCGGACAGGCTCCTAGGTTAAAGAATAGGCGAACTCAGTATGTCTAGCAAGCTAATAGTCCTAATCTTTTATATTAATATAAAAAATGATCATAGTTATCTCCCCCTCAAAAACTTTAGATTTTTCAGTAAACGCCTTCCATACTCACACTCAGGCCAGACAACTGGGGCAAAGTCAGGAATTAATTGAAACGTCTAAACAGCTTAGCCCTGAAGATCTCGCCAGTTTAATGAAAATCAGTGAAAAACTAAGCCAACTTAACTGGCAGCGTTATCAGGATTTCCAGCAACCTTTTACTCTGACTAATTCAAAACAGGCTTTATTAGCATTTAAAGGCGATGTATATGGCGGTATAGATTCAGATAATTATACAAAAGAAGATTTTTCTTTTGCCCAAAAACACTTAAGAATTTTATCTGGTTTATATGGTGCACTACGACCATTGGATTTAATTCAGCCCTATCGTTTAGAAATGGGAACACGTCTACAAAATAAACAGGGAAAGAATTTATATGAATTCTGGGGAAACCAGGTAACCGAATTACTCAATCAAGACCTTTACGATGATCCAACACCAATACTCATTAACCTGGCATCAAATGAATATTTCAAAGTTATAAAACCTAAGGTATTAGATGCAAAAATATTGACCCTGTCTTTTAAAGAAAATAAAGCGGGAATATATAAAGTTATTGGCATACATGCCAAACGAGCCAGAGGATTAATGACAAATTTTATCATTAAAAACCGCATAATCGAGGCTGAACAGATTAAAGCATTTAATCTCGATAATTACATATATAACAAATCTTTATCCACAGAAAATGAATGGGTATTTAGCCGGTCTTAGCCATCCACTTGCTAACCAATGTCCGAAAAGTTTGCTACCAATAGATGGGAATGCTTAAAGAGCCAGAAAAACCACCTTTTTTTGTTTATCCTGAAAGATCAGTTGGGCGCGGAATTATAGTGAGCCAACTGATTTTTCTAGAGTGAAGAGTTGGTATGATACTTAAGCATCATACCTTTTAGAAAATTACGCAATATCTGATCTTTACACTCGCGAAAATTCTTATGGCCTGGCTTACGAAAAAATGCACTTAATTCATGTTTACTCATGTGCAAATCAGCTAAATCCATAATCTCTAATACATCTTCTGCCTGAAGGTCTAATGCGATTTTTAGTTTTCTAAAAATGATATTATTGGTTAAACGTGTTTCCGGTTTGGGTTGTTGCCCATCTTTTTTTCCTCGTTTATCGTTAATAAAGCCATTGAGGAAAATTGCCAGATGACTGTCACTACAAATTTGGTACTCTGGGTCATCCTCCTTTTTTAACCAGTTACAGATTTGTTCCCTAGTTACCTCATGTTCAGCTAAAGCGAACAAATCAATCATCTTCATATCGTTATAGTCGAAAATATAGCGAATACGGCGTAAAACATCATTATTGGTCACTCTATGCCCTCAATTATTAGTAATAGGATTAAACCTAGAAAAATCAGTTGACCGCTGAAAAATTACCAAAACGATTGAATGATATGGGTAGTCAAGATTATTGCGACCCACCCGTTTGGTGAGAGTAAGGCGCTCCATGATTTTGTGAAGAAATCTGGACGAAAAATCCTGCAGAATCACTCTTGATAAAGACTATGGCCATTGCCTACATGGAAGTAGGTAAGGGGCGTAAGCAGGACGCGGAAGCTTTATCTGCGAGTGAGTATTTGTCTTTGAAATACATGGATGTATTGAATGCAGAAAATGCAGGAGCATTTTTCTGCCTCGCCCAAATTTTCCACAAACTTCATGTCCAACCGATTTTTCTAGAATAAATGAATCACGGTTTAAAAACCATCAGTTTTTTCGTAAATATCTATCCCCACCATGCTACTAGTAAATAGACTTCCAATAATATTAGACCCGTAGTTACCCAATGGAAATATCAGAGTTTATATTTTGTGCTAAAGGTAACTAAGTCACACTTTCCGGGTGAATAGTTAACATCTAAATAATTCTGCAATATGTACCATAGAATCAGGTTTTAAAACAAACCTAACCAGCCAGAAGCGGAAAGGGAACAAGGACGTTTTTTTTATTCCTCATGAACAAACCAGATTAAGGAGAATATCATGATTAAAAGTTTATTCATCATACTGAGTACTTCAGTCTCGCTGACTATACTTATGTTTATAATTATAATGAGACATGGTGATAGTCATAAAGCAGGTGTTTCAAAATGGGTTAAATCACAGTCCATCTTGTTATTTAGTAGTAATAATAAGTAAACGACTTTTGATCCAGTAGCGGATAAATCCTTTTCAATACCTTCTATAAAACCTTTGTTAACAGTCATGTCAATTTAGTATTACAAGTCCAGATTTAACTCTTTTCTGGATTAACTGCCTGTATTCTTGCTCCGCTTCTAACCAGTCTGCATTTTCCAGACCTGGTTTAGGTACCCGTTTCAATGACTTATAATAGGCGGCATCTGAAATCCATTTTTCTTTGTTTGATTTAGCCTCATTCATAACAGCAGACAAGTCAGCTCTTTGTTTACAGAAAAAATAAACCTGTTTATATATCCATAACCCAATTCATTAGCCTTGAAAAAATATTCATGATAATTCCGAAATCCCTTCAACTCGATTAACAACTTCACTTGAAGCCAGTTCAAGTCCACTTCTGTAACTTTCGCTCGCTTTTTCATTATCTCCTTTTTCAATTAATACATCACCCAGCATTTGATAAGCTGCAACGGTAGGCTCAATACCTACGCTTTTTGTTAGGTATTGTTCCGCTTTTTCCATTTGCTGACATTTAATACTAATTTTCCCTAATACCCTTAATAAAACAGCACTGCCAGAGTGTATAGAAAGCCATTGCTCTGCTGTTTGTAATTGTTTAGAAAAATCAGCTGTTTTTACGTTAGCATACAAAACCAGCAAGGTTTCATCCCAGTTTTTTATAATAGCATTAACTATATCTTCCTCAACTTTTGCACCCGCTCCTGCTTCAATCATTGCCGCAAAATAAATAGTAACAATCCCTTGAACGGACTGGATATGCTCTGGAATACTGATCCATAATTGTTGAATTTCATCAGCATCACCTTTTTCTGCCGCTTGTTTTAGCAAACGACTAATAGTTTCGCTTTCCAACAATTTAACTTCCGCTTCCATTAATACTTTATTTTGATGTAAAGAAGGAATTAGTTTACGCAACGCATCCCAATCGCCAATACGCTGATAAGTCTGATGCAACAATTTTAAAACGCTGGCATGGTTTGAATCAATGGAATGCAATTTAATTAAAGTTTCCAGAGCTTGATCAAACTGATTTGATGATAAATGCAATTCAGCCTGGGTTAAACCTACTGCTATATCTGTATCACCTGATTTCTCAGTTGCTTTCCTAAGATATTCATCTCTTTTTTCTATTGCACCTCGTGATTGAGCCGCTCTGGCTGCCGTCAAATAATGTAACAATGGCGCACCACTGTTGGAGGCATGTTTAATCAATATTTTTTCTGCTTTTTCCCAGTTTCCTTCTGCTGAATCTACCAGCCCGGAAATCAATGCTTCTTGAGAACGATTAAACTTAATGTTTTTCCCTTTATTTTTCAACTTGCCAGGCAATCGTAATAAAACACCGAACAGCCTGAAAAAGACATACAGCATAAAAAAAACAATCACTTGAGCCACAGCAAAAATAACCACTGAAGTTTCCAGTGACCAATGTCCAAAGCCAACAAGTACATAGCCAGGGTCATCATACTTCGAAAGCCAGCTTTGAATTAAAAATGCAGCCGCTATCGCTACACTAAGAGAGAGCAAAAAATAAATAATATTCTTCATAGTTTTATCTCTCGTTTAGGGTGCCACAGAATTGACTGGAGCCGCAATTTTAACCGGGACCTGAGGTTTAACTTGTGCATCAGTTTTAACCGGTGGCACTTGTTTAACTTGTTTAACTTGTTTAACTTGTTTAACTTGTTTAACTTGTTTAACTTGTTTAACTTGTTTAACTTGTTTAACTTGTTTAGCAGGTGCCTTTGGCTCTTCAATGGCTAAAGGTTTATTCCTGGTTTTAATTAGTGCCTTATCGGATTCTATACGCAATTTTGTAATATCTTTTAACAGTTTCAATGATTTGCTCACGTCAGGAAACTGGCCACGTATAGGAATACCATTTAATCTATCCAGCTCTTGCTGAAAACTTTTAGCACTCACATTTCGAGTAAAATTTTTATTCAACCATTGTTTGGCATCTGCAATACTTGATTTATACAAAGTATCATTCTGTTGCACTAAAGCAATCTTGATCATTTCCAGCTTAACACCAAGCTGTAGTCTGATAAATTCAACCTCTTCCTCCGTTATAATTGTTGTCACCGGCTGATCCGAATGTTTTACAGTGACATAACCCTCTAACAAACTTAACGCTGCATTTAAAACACCATGTTCCGCGTCTTGTGCTTTCTCATGATCATGAATCTGCTTAGATTCCGTGAGAGGCTTACCTGCATAAGGCAACAGCACAGCTAACTGTGCTACTTTATCTTTCAATAACTGAATTGAAGAATACATTCCCACCACATCAGGTGTGCTAACAGTACGCAGCACAGCAACTTCTTTAGCTATTTGCTCACGTACTTTATAAACTGCGGTATCACCACTTTCCCTTAATCGTTGATCTGCGGCTTCTAAAGCCATACGTGTGGTATTAACATCCCCTACTAATAGTAACCGTTGATTGGCAACACTCAACAAGTATTCTGCATCTGCAATTAACCAATCACCGCGTGTCTTACCTAATTGGCGCTTCAACTGATTAATCTGAGCGGTTAAATCTTTTCGAGTACTATCCAGTCTTTCTGCATGCAATTGAGAAAAATCAGCTAATGTTTTAGTAAAATGATTATCTTTGCCGGTAATATCTTCATTAACTGTGGCAATTTGAGACTGTATACTTCCTAATTGAGATTGAAAGACATTAAGCTGTTTACTAATCTCAATCTCTCTCAAATCATCCTTATTAATTTCACTACTCTGATCAAGCTGTTTTTCCTTCATTGCTTGTAACAAATAATAACCACTGCCTGCCAATAGCAGAATAAGAATAAAATTAATAATGCCAAAAATAAGCCAGCCCATAGACCTTTTTTGAGTATCTTTTACAGGCTTCGGTTGAACCTGTTCATCAATATTATTCTTTTTCTGCTGTTGTTCGCTCAATTCTTCAGCCACTGTAATCCCCATTTTTAGTCATTGAGTTCCTAGACTCAACTTCGCTGTCTTAATAATCGCTGTATCCCCTGGTTTTTCTGTTACCGCGATATGTTTAAATTTGTATTGTTCAGCCAGAGCCTTAATTCTGCTACTGATGACAATGATAGGTATTGCTTGTAAACTGTCATGCAACTCTTCACCAATCATCGACAACAAGTTTTTTAAAGCTTCTCCACTTGTTATAGTTATTGCATCTAGCTTTCCCTGCTGCAACATATCCACCACACTCGAATTATTACAAACGGGGACTACTCTTGTATAAACTTCCATATATTCTACTGTTGCACCCCGTTCTTGCAAGCTATTGGCTAATACTTCTCTACCACCTTTTCCCCGTATAATTAAACAGCATTTTCTATTGACATGATTCATTTCCTCTGTAGCCAATAGCCCTTCAGTATTAAAGCTGGATTCCGGTACCAAATCAACGGATAAGCCAGCCCGAAGCAATGCTTTTTCTGTTGCTTTGCCGACAGCAACAATGGCTGTATTTTTCAGTTTGTCTATTTTGCCATCATTCGCCCTTAGAGCAAAATTTACTGCATTGGCACTAATAAAAATAACCCAATCATATTGATCTAATCTATCAAGTTGCTGGCTGATTTTATTATTTTCTACAGCAACGATCTCAAGCGTTGGAAACCGCACTGGAAACCAACCTTGTTGTTCAATTAAGTGACACAACAAATCCGCTTGATGCCTGGGCCGGGTAACTAATATATTCACTAATACAGTGCTTGCAAAATTTTATCAGCCCCCTGAGCCAACAAATCATCAGCAATTGCTATACCTATTTCTTTAGCCTGTGCAAAAGAGCCTTGGCGTTCGGCTCGATACAAAATTTTTCCATCAGGTGAACCCACTAAACCTCGCATAAGCAGCTGATCGCCCTGTATTTCGGAAAAACCCGCAATGGGCACCTGGCATCCACCATTTAAACGCGCATTCATCGCTCTTTCTGCAGTAACGCGTATGGTTGTATCTTCATCATGCAGCGCTTGTACAAAGGTATTGATTTCATTGTCATCTGCCCTACATTCAATACCTATCGCACCTTGCCCAATGGCCGGCAACATAACACCCGCATCCAAACATTTAGTAATCCGCTCGCCCATTCCTAATCGCTTCAGGCCTGCTGAGGCTAAAATAATGGCATCATATTCACCCGCATCTAATTTAGCCAGGCGTGTATTCACGTTACCTCTTAAAGACAAAATCTCCACATCAGGAAATTTTTCTTTTATCTGACATTGTCTACGTAAACTGGAAGTTCCAATTTTAGCATTGTCAGGTAAGTCTTCTAAGGAACGATAATTATTTGAAACAAACGCATCCGTGGGGTCTTCACGCTTCAAAATAGCTGCCAGATGTAGTCCTTCAGGAAACTCAACAGGCACATCTTTCATTGAATGCACCGCAATATCTGCTGATCCTTCAAGCATGCCCTGCTCTAACTCTTTTACAAACAAGCCCTTACCACCCACTTTAGCGAGAGGCGCATCCAGAATTTTATCACCCTTAGTCACCATTTTGACCAATTCTGTTTTTATCTGTGGAAATAATCTTTCCAGTCTTTCTGCTACATGCTCAGCTTGCCACAATGCCAAAGGGCTTTTACGGGTCGCAATTCGAATTATATTATTTACCAAAACAAATCCTGATCATTATTTAAGAAACTGCTTATTGTAATCTTATTTGTATAAACACTCATAATTTATGCGTTTAGTGGAGTGAGATTAAAAATAAAATATTGCTGTAAGGCGAACTTCAGTCCGCAATTCTGTGATTAAACCATAGCGGACTGAAGTCTGCCCTACAATATTACAACTCATATTTACTTCACATATTATCAGGCCCCGTTTAGCGGTATAATTGTTGATTTTCCTATAGAAATAGTAAAAATGGCTACAGTTAATACCGACAAGCTTTCCAGCGCACGTTTCGCACAAGCAACCGATGCTTTTGTTGAGATCTTTACCGCATCCGTTGACTTTGACCAGCGCATGGCCTTACAGGATATTGAAGGGTCTCTGGCACATGCAAAAATGTTATGTAAAATAGGCATACTCACAGAAACTGAGCGAAACGATATTATCAGTGGCCTAGGCACAATCACCAAAGAAATTGAACAAGGAGAGTTCAACTGGTCCGTACAGCAAGAAGATGTTCATATGAACATCGAGGCCCGGCTAACTGACTTAATTGGTCTTGCAGGTAAAAAACTACATACAGGCCGCTCCCGAAATGATCAGGTAGCAACAGATATACGCCTTTATTTACGTAAAGAAATTGACACTATTAATACTCAACTTACTCGCCTGCAAATCGCGATCCTGAATTTAGCCGAAAAAGAGGCGGATACCATCATGCCTGGCTTCACTCATTTACAAGTCGCACAACCGGTTACTTTTGGCCACCATCTTATGGCCTGGTTTGAAATGCTATGTCGCGATAAAGAACGTTTGCAGGATTGCTGTAAGCGTATTAATGTTATGCCATTAGGCGCTGCTGCTCTAGCAGGTACCAGCTATCCTATCGATAGGCAGATGACGGCTGAATTATTAGGCTTTTCACGGCCATCCAACAACTCTTTAGATTCAGTCAGTGATAGAGATTTTGCTATCGAATTTACCGCTGCCGGCAGTTTAATCATGATGCATTTATCTCGATTTTCTGAAGAACTGATATTATGGGCAAGCGCCCAATTTGATTTCATTGATATGCCTGATGCTTTCTGCACCGGTTCATCTATTATGCCGCAAAAGAAAAACCCTGATGTACCCGAATTAGTGCGAGGAAAATCAGCACGCGTGACAGGACATTTAGTCTCTTTATTGATGTTAATGAAAGGCCAGCCCCTGGCCTATAATAAAGATAACCAGGAAGACAAAGAACCTCTTTTTGATACCGCTGATACTCTGATTAACTCATTACGCGCTTTTGCCGATATGGTTCCTCATCTAAGCGCAAAAAAAGACAATATGTATAATGCAGCCAAGCAAGGTTTTGCTACGGCCACAGATCTAGCAGATTATTTAGTGCGTAAAGGCATGGCATTCCGAGATGCGCATGAAGTTGTAGGCTTAGCCGTCCGTTTAGGGTTGGAAAGCAAAAGAGATTTATCTGAAATATCGTTACAAGAGTTGCAACAATTTTCTGCCGAAATCAGTGCTGATGTATTTGATATTTTAAAACTGGAAGGATCGGTTGCATCCAGAAAACATATAGGGGGGACTGCGCCAGATACCGTCAGGAAAGCCATAAAATCAGCAAGAAAATTGTTAAGCACAGAATAAGTTCACATGGCTATGAACTTACCGCAAGTTACTTTTTATTTTGACAGTAAGATCTCTCCTGCTGTCGAGATGACAAGAGATGGAAAAAGATACTTAAATTCCCAGGAAGTGAGGCTTTAGCATCGCACGAAACAGGCGAGGCTAAAGCCTCACTTCCAATCATCACCATCCATTGTTAGATTAATCCTAGAAAGATCAGTTGGGCGCGAGATTATAGTGCAATCCATTGGTTTCACAGTGCTTTGAAAAAATCTTAGCCTCACCCATTCGGTTAGGTGGGCATTTTTTTGAAGTTCTGTGGAATCAATGGGTTGTGCTAGAATCCGTGATCCAACTGATTTTTCTAGGTTAATATATCCATGCAAACAACTATCGATTTCCTGCGTCACGGAGAAGTTACTGGAGGCATATATTTTCGAGGCTGTACTGACGACCCGTTATCCCAACTGGGTTGGCAACAAATGAGTAGATCTGTTACTAACCAACACTGGGATCATATTATCAGTTCTCCACTCCAGCGCTGCCTGGACTTTGCTCAACACATGAACTTGCAAACTCACACTCCTTGTAGCAGCGACGCAAACTGGCAGGAAATTAATTTTGGAGATTGGGAAGGAAAAACGGCTGCACAAATCGACTCAGATACTTTGATGAAGTTCTATCAGGATCCCGTTAACAATACACCCCATAATGGTGAAAGTTTTACAGACTTTCTCTGCAGAATTGATCGAGCCTGGAATCATTTAATTTCCTTACACCCAGGAGAACATATCTTAGTGATCACCCATTCCGGGGTAATCCGCTGCCTGTTTAAGCTATTACTTGGTCTACCTATCGCCAACCTATTTAACATTCAAGTTGATCTGGCCAGTACAACCCGTTTTCAATGCTTTCATGACAGCTCTGAACAATTCATAAAACTAATATCCCACAATTTAGCCTCCCCTAATCTATACTCAAAGTAATTGACTATAGAGTTATACCCAGTGACAGAAACAAGACGTTACCCTCAAATACGCTTAGGTTCTCCCGGCGAAGATATTAGTAAAAAAGATCTTCATGCCATCACACAGCGCTTCAAAAACCTGAATCAATTGCGACTTCAACGCGTACAGGCATTTCTACAGCCCCGCCAGCAAATTTTTCTACAGCTATTATCTCTATTATTCCATCAAAACCATCCCTTATTACCAGGATTTATTTCTTCAGAGACAATAGCTGGAATTCCTGACTATGTTCCAAACAAACAAGCCATATTAGCAGCCAGGCAATTCTCTAAAGGTTTTAACTACAAACGCAGAGCACTGCTAAATTATCCGATTCAAGGGATTTTCCTGATGGGAAGTGTCAGTAGTATCGCGTTTTCAAAAACCAGTGATATGGACATCTGGCTTTGCCATCAACCTGAACTTTTGCCCACAGAAATTGCTGAACTTCAGCAAAAATCGACTGCAATTGAAAAGTGGGCCGCTTCTTACGACCTTGAAGTACATTTTTTTCTAGTTAATAGCCAACAATTTTGTAAAGGCCAGGACATTCCCATTTCAGAGGAAAGTAGTGGCAATACACAACACTATCTATTGCTAGAAGAGTTTTATCGCACAGCTGTTTTTATTGCCGGACGCATACCTGCCTGGTGGCTGGTTCCTCCACATCAAGAACGTAACTATTCATCTTATATCAGTCATTTAATAGAAAACAGGTTCATATCTGCAAATGAAGTACTGGATTTTGGGGGATTAGAATTAATCCCAGCAGAAGAATTTATCAGCTCGACTCTCTGGCATATTTACAAGTCTCTGGATTCACCACATAAATCGTTATTAAAACTATTTTTAATGGAATCCTATGCCAGCGAATACCCTAACCCCGAATGGTTATGTGTTGAGCTAAAAAATGCAATTTACCAGGGATCCGTCAATATTGATCGCCTGGATCCTTATTTTTTAATTTATTCAAAAGTTGAAAAATATTTACAAGGCGCTGAATCCACGCATCGTCTTAATTTGGCCAGGCAATGTTTTTATTTAAAAATAATGGGATCAACAAGCAAAACACTGGATTATCAATCCCGTATTTTTAGACAAGATTATATGCAATCCATTGCTGACCAGTGGAACTGGCCAGAAAGCTTACTACCGGCGCTTAACAAACAAAAATACTGGGATATAAAAAAAGCAAGTCAGGAACATATTATTATTCGCGCCCAATTGAAACATTGTTTACGCATGGTATTGCAATTAGCGGGAAATTTTGTTGATTATAATTACAGAGAAAATAATGATTTAAAACTCATTAGCCGTAAACTCTATGCCTTTCTGGAAAAAAAACCACAAAAAATCGAAATAATTACGACTCGCTCCACCGTTCACACCAAAGAAAATGTATTGTCTATTGTTGAATCACAAGACGACACAACGGTCTTTGCCTGGACATTATTTTCAGGCAAATTCAGTGACAAAAAAGCAGCATCAAATACTATTATCAAACAAGAACATAGTTTATTAAGTCTACTTGGCTGGTTAGTCATTAATGGCTTATATCAAAAACAACTACAACTGCATTTTAAATCCAGCTCTCTATCATTATCAAAAGGTGAACTGCTTCAGATACTTAAAAAATTATATTATTTTTTATCAGAAAACCTGCATACAAAATCTTCGCCACTTTCTGTTTACAACAAACCTGACAAATTGCTTTGCTCTTTAATTTTTATCAATCTCGGTCAACTGCTAGTCAATCAGCGGGAGGATGGTATGTTGATAGTCAGCGAAAGATCTGACCCCTTGAGTTATGGACAGGATCGTCAGTGTTTTGTACAGCAAGTGGAACAGATTTCCATATCCATCTGGGGGGAAGTAACCACATCACAACATATGGGGATTGATGGTTTTTTCAATTGTTTGACTCACATCTTTAATTACAGCAAATATCCAGTCGCTACAAAAAACCTGTTAACTGCTTGTTATACACCAACCCGGGCCACCAGCATCATCCTTCGTACCGAAGCTATATTTTCCAATTTGATTAAGTTTTTTTCTCAACAACTGAATTCTCAGAACAACCGTTACATTCTACCAGGTGAACATTCATACTATGTTTTCCAGAAAAAAAACAAACGTCTGCAGTACTTCCCTCTGGAATCAAAAGAACAAGTATTGCAAGAACTGGCAAGCACACAAGACTATTATAGTACTGTTCACTTTGACCCTGAAGTTCTTGAAGACAGTGTAATTCCTTTTATATATAAGCTCAATCAGGCCCAGACTATTCAAGTTTTTTGCTTACCCGAAAACAGCACCATTAGTATCTATATTATTGACGAAAAAGGGGCTTTATTTAGCCATAAACACCAACAATCCAGTCATAACCAAGTCCTTAGTAATTATTCTTCATTCCTGGAGTCCATTTTAAACCATCCCTATTATAACAATGAGGTAAAGCTTAAGTTTTATGAAATCAAAAAAAGTACTGTGGGATTAGTTTCTTCTCATCTTATTCAATGGACCCCTCCACCCTATGTGGATTTATCACTACGAATAATCATTGAAGATACACCTGCTGCAAAACACAGTACAACGTATTGTATTTATTGTAATGACATAGAATTTAGCTCCATCAGCTATAAAAACAAGCTGTTTGAAGAGGTATCAAATTACATTTTGGATTGTAGGCAGAATAACGATGACTACCCCATTCATATTACAGATATAGAAGCACCCTGTCATTATTTTGGCGTTGAAAACACAGACCAACTACAAATGGTTCATTACCTCAAATATAAGATAAAATTTGAAGAAAAATTAAAGTTTAAATAGCCGAAATTGCCCTAGTACTCCTGCAACTTTGCTTTGATGGATAAACCTAGATAAATCAGTTGATCGCTTAGTATGTGCTTAAGCTATTGAATAGTGAGTATAACTTAATTTATCAGCACTCACCTGTTGGGTGGGGGATGTTCGCTTCACGGTTTTGTGAAGAAATCTGGAC
>JAKIUK010000015.1 GCA_021647585.1 Methylococcaceae bacterium | reverse complement strand
AAATGGGTATGAAAAGCTGGGACGATGTGGTTGCACGTTTGAAAACCATTGAAGGGTATCAGCACTCGTTTAACAAAGCATTTGGCAAAAATTCAATTTCTAAAGATAATGCAACTAAAGCGATCGCTGCATATGAAAGAACCCTGATTACCCCGAACAGTCCTTTTGATAAATACGTTAAGGGTAATAAGTCTGCTATGACAGCACAACAGATTCGTGGCATGAATAAGGCTGTTGAACTGGGGTGTACTGGATGTCACAGTGGCCCGGCATTTAACGGCCCCGGTACTTTTCAGAAATTTCCTGTGTTCAATAATGGCTCTATATCTGCACAATTCAAGCTTAAAAAAGATAAAGGCCTAGCTGAAGTAACCGGTAAAAAAGAGGACGAGCACATGTGGAAAGTGCCTACTTTACGTAATATTGCATTAACAGCACCTTATTTTCATAACGGTAGCGTTAAGACTCTGGATAAGGCTGTTAAATTGATGGCTAAATTACAGCTAGATAAAAAATTATCTAAAGCTGAGGTGGCTGATATTGTTGCCTTTTTAGATGCCTTAACGGGTGAGTTTCCTAAGCAGAAAATGCCGGTATTGCCAGCTACTGCTGGAAGCACTTTTAATTAATCAACTTGTAACCTGGTATAGGTTTTATTTAGCAAGACAACAAGGCAGATATGTTATTTAGGTAATATATCTGCTTTTTTTATGGGCTGGTAGAAGAGTTAATTGTTATTCCACAAATTATCAATTGATTATAACTATAATAAGATTTGTTAAAACTATGAAATCAAATCAGGCTGAAACAGACCAGTATGATGTTATCGTTATTGGAAGTGGTATTGGTGGTTTAACAGCAGCCTGTTTATTAGCCAAAGCAGGAAAATCAGTTTTAGTGTTAGAGCAACATGACCGGGCTGGAGGGTATGCACATGGGTTTAAGCGTAAACGCTTTACTTTTGATTCAGGAGTGCACCTGGCGAGTGGGTGTAGTGAAATAGGTTATAAAGGTGGACAAGTTATATATAAAACTTTAACGGCTATAGGGGTATATTCGCAGTTAGAGTTTGTTAAAGTAAATCCAGTTGCTTATGTTGAATTTCCCGGTTTAAAGATCTCTTTGCCTGCATCAATTGATGGTTTTGTTGCCAGGATGGCACACTTTTTTCCTAATCAAAAACAGGGTTTATTTGATTTGTTCTCTGTTTGTCTAAAACTTGCAGAAGAAGTTGCATTAGCTGATGAAATTTTTGCTGGTGGCGATTCAACTTTGATTCAGACAAAGTTATTAACTCTATTTAAATATAGGCGATTATCGCTTGCTGATGTATGGAATGATTTTATTTCTGACACACAATTACAGAGTGTTTTTTCTTCTCAATGGCCTTATCTGGGCTTACCTCCTTCTCAAGTATCTTTTGTCTATTGGGCTACGATGATGATCGGTTACCTGGAAGATGGGGCTTTTTATTGTAGAGGAGGCTTTCAGAAACTAGCCGATGCTTATGTTGACGGTTTGAAGAAACAGGGTGGGAATATTCGTTTTAAAGCGTCTGTTAAAAAGATTAGCGTTGTTGATAATCAAGTTCAAAGTGTAATACTTGAGTCAAATGAAAAAATATATGCAGATATTGTTATTTCAAATGCAGATATGCGTCAGACTGTATTTCAGTTAATTGGAGATAGTTTTTTTCCTAAACGATATCTTGCTCGATTAAATAAAATGCAGTATTCCTCATCAATTTTTGTAGTATATATTGCGACAGATCTGGATTTGTTTTCTTTAGGTGTGCATCACGAAGGTTTTTATTATGATGACTGGGACCATGAAGCAAATTACAGCAATTCATTGAACAGTGAAATTTGTCCCAAATGGCTCAGTATCACAATACCGACATTAGTCGATGACACACTGGCTCCTGCGGGTCAGCACGTTTTGCAATTAACCAGGTTGGTTTCTTATGATAGTCAGCTTAATTGGAGACAACACAAGGCAGAGTATGTAGAGGCAATGATTGAATTTGCTGATAAAAAAATTGCTGGATTAAAAAGTCATTTGCTGTTTATTGATGCAGGTTCTCCGACAACTTTGGAGCGTTATACTTCAAATTATAAGGGGGCTGCCTATGGTTGGGATGTGACGCCTGCACAAGTTGGGGCGGGTAGGGCTGCGATTGATGCACCTATTGAGGGTCTTTTTTTTGCTGGTCATTGGAGTTCTCCAGGAGGTGGGGTAACCGGGGTAAGTTACTCAGGGATGATGGCAGCACAAAAGATCTTAGGGATCACACGTGTGGATGAGTTTTGGCAGCGTTTAAATAGTAAGGAATAGATGAGTACTAAGGTAACTATACTTTGATGAATAAATGGTGTGTCATTTCCAGCGAACGAGAGAAATATTAAGCATCACGAGAGCAAGATCTCTCCCTCTGGTCGAGATGACTATTCTGTTTATTAAAAATCATTACCCATCAATTCAGACCTGTAAATACGCTAGCACACTAACATTAGTACTAAGCCATAGCTCCATTGACACCAATAATTTGTCCAGAAATATAGCTGGCATCATCAGAGCAAAGAAAGGCGACGAGTGCAGCCACTTCGTCAGCTTTTCCTGCTCTTTTCATAGGTACTAGTTGTTTGATAGTGTCTTTGTCAAAATTGTTTCCAGTCATGCTTCCCTCAATAATGCCTGGAGCGATTGCATTGACAGTAATTTTTCTAGATGCTAACTCTTGTGCCAGTGATTTGGTTGCACCGTGTAATGCCGATTTGGCAGCTGAATAATTTGCTTGTCCCCTGTTTCCCATTACCCCGGCGACGGATGACATATTAATGATGCGACCCCAGCGTGTCTGAATCATAGGTAATAATAACGGTTGGGTCACGTTGAAAAAGCCATTGAGAGAGACATCAATTACTGAAGACCATTTTTTCAGATCCATACCTGCCATAGGTGCGTCAGAGTGGATGCCAGCATTATTAATAATAACTTGTATTGCTCCCGATTCGATTAATTTAGAGACTGCTGATTCTGTACTTTTAGCATCGGTCACATCAAAAGCAACGGCTTCAGCTGAGCCTCCGTTTTGTTGTATGGTCAGCGCAATAGATTTAGCTTTTTTCAGTTGAGTATTGCTATGCACAATAATGTGAAAGTTCTGTTTTGCTAGGCGATAACAAATGGCAGACCCAATATCGCCACTCGCCCCAGTAATAAGTGCTTTTTTCATAATTAGATATTAATAACAGTAGCTCTGGCATCAACTAATAAAGTATTCATAGAGTCTGTAATATGAAATTCATACACAGCCCCATTTTTAATTTTAAGTTCAGCCTGGGCAGATATAATCATAGGACCTTGTATTTGATCAAGGCAGTCGATATGAAAGTGTACTCCTCGTGCTGCAGCCAGAAAACCTGGAGATGCTTTTCCTGTTAATAAGCCACCATGAATGGCCATAGCTTGAGCTCCATATTCGATTAAATGAATGGATGAAAGTATGCCATTAAGACGAAGAGGGTTGTCCTTGGCCATATGGCTTATTGTGTTGCAGATAATAAATTTATCTCCCCAGTCTTCAACCTGATCAATAAGAATCATGTTGCCGGCATGAGGAATTAGATTTGCAAACTCGGCCTGGTTTAAACGTTTATTTAACATTCTTTTCCTGCCAGTAATCATAGAAGTTGAACCAATTATATGGATATTCTATTAAATGTTTTTCCAGCATATTTGTGTAAATCTGGACATATTTTTGAATATCTTGTTTTCTGTTTTTTCTACTTAAAATGACTTTTTCACTAAGTAATTCAAAGTGTATCTGATATTTGTTTCCCCCTTGAAAAATACCAAAAAAGACAATTAATGGCACTTTAAGCGTTGATGCGATTAGCACAGGAGCAATCGGCATTTCTACCTGTTCGCCCAGTAAAGTACAAGTCACTGTTTTTTCATTACCATTTTCATCCATAATACGATCGCCTAGCATGCCAACTGCAGAACCTTGTTCAACAGCTTCTTTAACTTTGATTATACTGTTGGGACTGCCATTTAATTGTATGATAGTGTCTGCAACATCAGGATTAATCGAATTCAACATTTTTATAATCATAGGCGTTTGACCTTCATACATCAGTATTTTGATGGGTAAGGGACACTTATCAAGTGCGTAACTTCGTAACACTTCAAAGCTACCCACATGACTGCCTAGTAAAATACAGCCGGTGCCTTTATGGGAGTATTCTAATGGCATGTTCTTTGATGGGAAGGTGATGTCCAGAACATCAAAGCGACCGGAAATCAAATATATCCGATCCAGAATAGTCGAAGCGAAACAATGTATATGTTTAGCTACATTGATTAACGTTGGTTTTTTGTCTAATACTCTATTCAGATATTGTAGAGATGCTTTTCGTTGTGCAGAGGCAAACAGTAAAAAATACAGCGTGATTGGATACAAAGTTAAGCGGGCAATAGGTCTGCCAAGCGTTAAAGCTATCCAGCGAATTAATTGTAATGCAAACGGGTTACTTCTTTCTTTATGAGATTGCCAAGTATGATTCATGCTGTAGTCTCAATAATGAATGTCCCGGAAAGTAATTTTTCTTCTGCTTTTAAACATTCAAATTTGATTGATTTTTCAGTTGATTGTGTCAAGTGTATGGTAAATAATTGTTCAGGGTATAGAGGATGGTGGAATTTGGCTTGTGATAAAGATTTAATACGAATTCGATTTTTCCAGTGACATATTAGAGTACTTGTATAATCAAGCAAGACCACGCCTGGTACTATGGGTGATTTGGGGAAATGTCCCGCAAGACTAGGGTGTGAAGATGGAATACAATATTCCTGACTGATTTCAGACAAAATGAGTTCTCTAGTTAATTGAGCTGATTAATTGATCCAGTTCGGTTTTAATGATTTTACCCGTTTCATTTCTAGGTAATTTATCTATTTGAACTATTTTTTTCGGTAGAAAGACTTCATCAATAAATAGTTTTAGTTCCTGCAAAATTTTCTTTTTTTGCAGTCTGGAAACGATCAGTACCGATAAGCGACCATTTTTTCCCTGAAAAAATAATCCATCGTCAATACCGTCTATTTGGGTTAAAGCTTGATTCAATTCGGCAAGTGATGCTCTTTTTCCGGCAATTTTAATCAGGTCTGTTGAGCGACCTAATAATTTAAAAGAACCATCATCATTGAGTTGAAAGTGGTCATTTGACTTGATTTTTGAACATAAATGGCCACCTGAGATAAAAAACGAATCAAGATTTTGTTCCAAATGAATGTTTTTGTAAGGCGTCCAGTTTATACTTTGACTTGATCTTCTGGATGCAAAAGATAAGGTTTCCGTGCTACCAAATAGTTCAAACACTGGGGTGATGAATTTTTTTTCTATTTCTTTGGCCAATGCGCTATTTAAAGGTGCTGTGGAGGAAATAATCATTTGAGTTTTAGGCCAGGAAGTATCGATTTTTATACAGGTTTTAAGATGGGTGGGTGTAGAAATCAATATGCCAGGTTTAGCTAAAGATAATAAGCTGTTCAGAATATCAGTAGGGTAAAAAGGACGGCTATTATATATGCTTAATCTGGAGCATAGAGGCCAGAATAAGGAGGTTTCTAATCCATACATATGTTGTATGGGAACGGTAGAAACAAGTGTTGTATTTTGATCTAGCAGATCAAGTTGAGACAATGCTAATTCAGCTGCTTTTTGGAATTCCTGCCAATTCTTTTTTATAGCTTTAGGCTCTCCTGTACTTCCTGAAGTAAAAGAGATGGAAATTGTTTTTGTGCTATCAAAAAGAGGAAATGGATGAGAGGTTTTTTTTAGCATGTGATATGAAATACTAAAACAGGATGCCAGGGATGTTGATATTTCGTCTGAAATACAATAGCTATCGGAATAGTTAGTCAATAGATTGGTAACAACACGTTTGGCCTGGTTGGGAGGAAGCAGAGTAATTTGATTTCTTAGTATTACTGCTAAATAGCATACGCTAAACAAATAGCGGTTTTTACATAAATTAATCGCATAGCATCCTTCCGGTAATTTAGTGCTAACAAATAAAGCATGGCTAAGCAGATCTTCTCGACTGATTGATACTCCATTGGGATCAATACAGATAGTTTCCTTGAGTGTTTTTCTTAGTATGTTAGCTAATGAAATATGGGCTGGGGCTATTATAGTCAAATCTTGGAAATTTATGGGGTAACTGGTTAACTATGGAATTCTATCGTTTTGTAGGGTTTTAGATCAAGTTCTAATAGAAAGATCTTTTTGAAAACTTATTATTTTTTTACACTCTGTATGTATTAGAACTACTACTGAATATAAGAGCTTACAGTTTTTCAAAGATTATTGAAACTAGTATTCCATCAATACAACAATGACAGAGTACTAGTTATGTCAGTTTGAATAATATTATAGAACAAGTCATAATGACCTAAATGTAATAAATAGGAATATATCATGTCCGCCACCTCAATTTCTGTAGCAAAAGCAAAATCCCATATTTCAGAACTCATTGCTAAGAGTCAGTTTTCGCATGAACGATTTATAATCACTAAACGAGATAAACCTGTTGCAGCGCTTGTTAGTCTTGATGATCTAAAAATATTAGAGCAATATGAAGAAAAACAAGGTTTAGCAGCAATAGCGGGGAAATGGCAAGGGTTTGATGAAGTAGCTGACGCCATGGGTAAAATAGACACTTTACGTCAAAGTGGTGGGAAAGGACGAGATGTTTCTCTTTGATACAGACACTATTACCAATATTGTTAAGCCTCGACCCTCACAAAACCTGTTAGCAAAATTAGCAAACGTATCTAAAAATCAGCAGTATGTTTCTACTATCACGATTTCGGAGATTGTATATGGCGCAGAAAAAAGCCAGCGACCTGAATATCACTTAAATAATTTGCAATCCATTTTATTGCCTGCTGTAAATGTTGTAGGCTTTGATACTAAAGCAGCTTATGTTTGCGGTCGAATTCGTGCTGAACTTGAGAAAATGGGAACACCGTTGGATTTAGCTGATTTGGAAATTGCATCTATTGCAATTGCCAATAATTTAACCCTAATCACTAATAATGTACGCCATTTTAAACGCGTACCTTTGCTTAAATATGAGAACTGGTTGTAATTAATACATAGGATTGTAATGAATAAAACATTTACTCGGTTACATTTTTTGCTTCAATGATTTACACAAATAAACAAATGCGACATGTTTTTTAACCGAATAATGTTGTTTAATAAGCAGCCTTTTTTCTACAGTTTGTTATTTGCTGTTATTGTTTGGAGCTTATGGGGGTTGTATACCTTTCCACATGGGATGACATACATACTGAATAATTGGCAAGTCTCTATAACTATGGTTTTGGGATCATTTGTTGCAGGAGCAACCAGTGAAGGAGGAGGCGCAATTGCATTCCCTGTTTTTACCAAGTTACTGAAGATTTCGCCTTTTGATGCAAAGGTATTTTCGTTGGCCATACAAAGTGTGGGCATGTTAGCCGCTTCCATTACAATTAGGGTTCTTCGAATCAAAGTATCAGGGAAAGTTATTGTATGGGCAAGTCTAGGTGGTGTTCCTGGTGTTGTTTGTGGTGCTGTTATATTATCCCCAATATTAGCGCCTGAAATGTTGAGACTGGTTTTTACTGTGATGGTAGTCAGTTTGGCGATGACTCTTTGGGTGTTAAATCGAGGCTATCGTCTTTATAATAATAGTATTCCAAATAAGGGTTATAGAGAATATGCTATTTTAGTATTAGCTGGTTTTGTTGGAGGATTATTAACAGGACTGGTAGGGAATGGTATAGATATATTTTGTTTTTCGGTAATGATTTTATTGTTTCGGCTAAGCGAAAAAATAGCCACCCCAACATCTGTTGTTTTGATGGCATTAAACTCAATTGTTGGTTTTATGCTGCATCTTTTTTATATGGGTGGGTTTAATCCGCAAGTTCAGGAATACTGGCTTTCTGCAGTACCGATAGTTGTGGTCGGTGCTCCTTTGGGAGCATGGGTATGTAGCCGTATGAATAATAAAACCATTGCAAACTTTTTGATTTTGTTAATAGTAATTGAGTTGATTAGTACCTTATGGATATTGAAATTTTCAAATATTCTCATTTTAACAGCCTTGGCAACATTTATTTTTTTTATCGGACTTAATTATTTGATGATTAAAAGTAAGCTTTATTGTGTCTCTTGAATTAGAATCTTTGAAAAAAAAATCCTTGTTTAAAACTATTACAGAATGGACTCTTATGATGTTGGGGTTTGTTTACTGGGCAGTTGTAGGGTCAGCCATTACAATTATTGGTACACTGCTTTATTGGTGTCTGCCTTTGAGATATTCACTGCCCTGCGGCCGTTTTTTGTTGCAAAAAGCATTTCAGGTTTTTATTGCATATTTCAGGGTGGCAGGGTTACTTATCCTTAATGATGAAGAGCTGGTTAAGTTATCACAATGTTCTAATGCCATGATTATTGCACCTAATCATATAGCACTTTGGGATGCTGTTTTTATTATCGCGCGGATACCCGAAACGATTTGTATAATGAAAGGTGCTATATTGCGAAATCCTATTTTGGGGGGAGGGGCCCGTTTAGCAGGATATATTCCGAATGATTCAACCTCACAAATGTTATTAAAAGCGTCTGCTCAATTGCAACAAGGTGAGAAACTGCTGGTTTTTCCTGAAGGGACACGTACAAAGCCGGATGCTATCTGGCTTAATCAGATTCAAGGTGCTGTTGCGATACTTGCGAAACATTCTTCAGTACCTGTAGTGCCGGTTTATATTCGAAGTAACTCCCGTTTTTTTGAGAAAGGAAGGCCGTTGTTTAAAATGCCTGACTTTCCTCTAAGAATTGATTTTACTATTGGTAAACCTATTCAGTTTAAAGCTGAAGAAAGCAACAAAGATTTTAGCTCACGATTGGAAAGTATTTATGTTACAGAGCTTTCAAAACCACATCCTTTACGAAGAAAACAAAAAACGGATGAGTAATACATTGCCAGTCCCTTCACAGAGCCACCTTGTTGTTATTCCCAGTTACAATACCGGTAAGATTTTACAGAAGACTGTTGAAGAAGCGATTCAGCTATGGGCACCTGTCTGGGTGATTATTGATGGTAGTACGGATGACAGTGTTAAGTTGCTTCAGCCTCTGGTTGATAAATATTCTGGCAATTTGAAAGTGATTGAACTAGAACATAATGTGGGGAAAGGAGCTGCAATATTACATGCAATTTTGTTAGCGCAAAAAAAAGGGTATACCCATGTGTTAACTATGGATGCAGATCATCAGCATCCTGCTGAGTACATTGCTGAATTTATGCGGCAGTCAAAAAAATCAATGGAAGTAATGATTTTTGGACAACCTGTTTTTGATCAATCAGCACCTGCAATACGTGTTCAAGGTAGAAAAATATCTAATAGCTGGGTAAACCTGGAAACTCTGAGCTGGGATATTAAAGATTCTCTTTTTGGCATGCGTGTTTACCCCATTAATGACTTAATAAAGGTTATGCAATCAACACGATGGGCCAGACGTTTTGATTTTGAACCTGAAGTTGCAGTGCGTATGGCTTGGCATGGAGTAAAAACGATTAATATAGAGACCCCTGTCAGATATTTGTTAGAGGAAGAAGGGGGAGTAAGTCAATTTAGGTATCTACGAGATAACATACTACTGACATGGATGCATATAAGATTGTTTTTTGGTTTTGTTATTAGGTTGCCTTATTTATTGTTTAACAAAACAAAAAAATAGCGCTCCTTCATTAATATATCCATGGGTAATAGTTTTTAGGTAGGTTCGACAAAGCGTTAACTTGCCCAACAAAATTATTAAAGCTAAATTTATCAGATGACACAAAATCCCTCTACTTGATTACTCTGAAATATATTCTTGCTCCAATAATTTAGCGTGTGCAGTTGCTAGTCTGGCAATAGGTATGCGTGGGGCAGAACATGAAACATAATTGAGTTTTATGTGATGACAGAAACGGATTGATTTGGGGTGGCCTCCTTGTTCACCACATATACCAATACACATTTCAGGTCGGGTTTCTCTTCCTAATTTAGCAGTTAATTTCATCAGTTCGCCGACACCTTTAACATCCAAAACCTCAAAAGGGTTATCTTGTAACAGTTCAGCCTCGTTATATAGAGGCAGGAATTTGTTTTCAGCATCTTCTCTAGAAAATGAAAAGGTTGCCTGGGTCAGGTCATTGGTTCCAAAAGAGAAAAACTCAGCGGTTTCCGCTAAATGTCCAGCTCGTGTACAGGCCCTGACAGTTTCTATCATGGTGCCAAATTTAAAATTCAAGTCAACTCGATAGTCGCTTTCAACAGTTTGTTGAATTTCTGTTACCATTTCTTTTACTTTTTTCAGTTCCTGTGCAGTGATAACCTGTGGAACCATGATTTGGGGCTCTATAGGAATTCGCTGTTTTATACATAAAGCGGTGGCCTCAAGTATAGAACGTATTTGCATGCGATAAATTTCAGGGTAACTCATACCTAGTCGGACACCGCGATGACCTAGCATCGGGTTAACTTCGAATAAGTCTCGCACTTTTTGTAACATCACACTTTTTTTGCGGATGGTTTCGTTAATAACTTCTTCGTTTAGTTGATTAAGTGGCGGGGGTAATGCGTCATGAGAAGAAATGGCATCTAAAGTAACCCGTTGTGCTTTAATAATTGTTGCATATTGTTTTAGTGATGCTATTTCATCTTCTAATTGATGTTCGCTAGGTAAAAACTCGTGCATAGGTGGGTCTAGTAAGCGCACAGTAACGGGGTAGGGTGACATGGCTTCAAATAGTTGCTGAAAGTCATCCCGTTGAATAGGGAAAAGCTTTTCCAGTGCCGCTTCTCTGTCTTCTTTGTTATCCGCAATAATCATGTCAACAACAAGAGGGAGTCTGTCAGGAGCATTGAACATGCGTTCTGTCCTGCATAGGCCTATACCACAAGCACCGTACTCAGCAGCGACGCGTGCATTTTCAGGGGTATCTACATTGGCATGGACGCGCAGTTCAGAGATTTCATCAGCCCAGGATAATAAAGTTTTTAGTTCGTCTGAAAATTTTGGAGGGGTTGTGGGAATGGTACCCAAATAAATATTGCCGCTGCTTCCATCTATGGTAATGATGTCGCCTTCCCTGATATGAATCTCTCCGACAACTGCATGTCTTGATTTAACATCGATTTTAATATTTTCAGCACCGGCAACACAGGCTTTACCCATGCCTCTGGCAACAACAGCGGCATGAGATGTTTTGCCGCCACGACTGGTTAAAATACCTTGTGCTGCAAAAAAACCGTGTATGTCTTCAGGTTTAGTTTCTTCACGCAGTAAGATGATATCTTCTCCTGTTTGCCCCAGTCTTTGAGCGGTATCTGCATCAAATACACACTTTCCGCATGCGGCACCCGGTGAGGCTGGTAACCCTTGTGCCAAGGCAGGAATATTATGGTCAGGCATTAGTTGAGGGTGCAACAATTGTTCTAATAATTCTGGATCAATACGTAATAGTGCCTGTTCTTTGCTGATCAAACCTTCATTGAACATTTCTACAGAGGTTCTTACCATGGCAGCTGCATTCATTTTGCCATTACGGGTTTGCAGGCAATAAAGGACACCTCGTTCTATAGTGTATTCATAGTCTTGAACTTCTTTGTAATGGTTTTCCAGTTTGTTACGTAAATCGACAAGTTGCAGAAATAAATCAGGCATTTCACTGCTTAGATCGGCTACAGCCTTAGGTGTACGTATACCAGCGACCACATCTTCGCCTTGAGCATTTACCAGATATTCACCGTACATTTCATTTTTCCCGGTCCCAGGATTACGTGTAAAGCCAACGCCAGTAGCACAATCATCTCCCATATTACCAAAAACCATAGTGACTATATTGACAGCCGTGCCATTGGCCATTTCTGAAGTAATATTAAATTCATGTCGATAATCAATTGCACGTTTTCCTGTCCATGAATTAAATACGGCTTTGATTGATAATTCTAATTGTACATAAACATCTTCAGGAAAAGGCTGTCCCGTCTCTTCCTGTACTACTGTCAGGAATAATTCACTGATTTCTTCAAGGTGTGCAGCTTTTAAGGCAGAATCGAGATTAATCCCTGTTCGTTTCTTAATAGCATCAAAGTGAACGTCAAATTTTTCATCGTCTATACTTAAGGCGACTTTTCCGAATAACTGTATAAAGCGTCGGTACGCATCATAGGCAAAGCGAGCATCGCCAGTTAATTTTATCAGTCCGGATAAAGTTTGTTTGTTGAGTCCCAGGTTTAAGATGGTATCCATCATGCCGGGCATGGATATGGCAGCCCCCGATCTAACCGAGACTAATAAGGGATTGTCGATCGCTCCAAATTGTTTTCCTGACTGTTGTTCTATGTGTTGAATTTGTTGGCGAATTTCAGTTAATAAGTGTTCAGATAATGTTTGGGTTTCCAGATATTCTAGGCAAGTTTCAGTAGTTATGACGAATCCAGCTGGGACGTTAAGACCTATTTGTGTCATTTCACAAAGGTTGGCACCTTTGCCGCCAAGCAAAGCTTTGTTTTTGCCATCACCTTTTAAAAAAGAATAGCAATTTATTAAAGTCATTTTAGATACCTGAGTTAAGTAACGAGAAATGTTTAGTGCCTTGAAATGATCAAGAATTGATGAAATGAATTATAACGTCAGACAAATACTTATTGTGATTTTTATTCATTATTTTGGGGGATTACCGAGAGATTAAATAATAGCTTTTATTTAGCGTAAAAATGAACAATGCTTAATGCATTTTTTTGATACAAGTTTTTAACTCATTCGTTGAGAAAGAAGCTGATTTATGATGTAATAGCAGGGTTTTTACGTCTTAAAGTGCCTCTTAGTTTGTATAAGGGGGTTGTTTGCTGCAACTTGTCTGGAGAACAGGCTTATTCACTATGCAATTTAAATTAAAAGAAGGTTTGGATCTACCAATAACGGGTAGTCCTGAACAGAAAATTGAAAAAGGTAACAAGGTTAAGACTGTTGCCATTTTGGGGAAGGATTACGTTGGGCTGAAGCCTAAGATGATGGTTGCTGTCGGCGATTCCGTCAAATTAGGACAAGTGCTATTTTCTGATAAGCAAAACCCTGGAGTTAACTTTACTGCACCAGGAGCTGGTGTAGTAAAAGAAATCAACCGTGGTGCTAAGCGTGTTTTGCAATCGGTTGTAATTGAACTTAAAGGAACTGCTCAAGAGTCTTTCGAAAAATACGCCGAAAAAGATTTGTCTACTCTCACTGTGGATCAGATCAAGGAAAATCTACTGCGTTCGGGGTTGTGGACCTCTTTTTTAACTCGGCCTTACGGTAAAATTCCGGCTGTTGATAGTTCGCCACGTTCAATTTTTGTTACGGCAATAGATACACGTCCTCTAGCGGCTGATCCTGTTGTTGTCATCAAAGAAAGAACGGCTGACTTCACCAATGGACTTGCTATTGTTGCTAAATTAACCGAGGGTAAAACATACCTTTGCAAGGCAACGGGTGCTGATGTTGTCTCTAATGACGGAGTTCAAACTGCAGAATTTTCAGGGCCACATCCTGCTGGCTTACCCAGTACACACATTCACCTGATTGAGCCGGTTCATTTGGAAAAAACTGTTTGGCATATTGATTATCAGGCAGTGATAGCTATAGGTGCACTATTTACTACAGGAAAAATAAATGTAGATAGAGTGGTTTCCTTAGCAGGTCCGACGGTTAAAAAACCTAGACTAATACAAACACGTGTTGGGGCAAATACAGACGAATTGGTTGCAGGGGAATTAGAGGATTGCGAAAATCGGGTGATTTCTGGTTCTGTGCTTTATGGGCATGAAGCAAGTGATAGTTTTGCATATTTAGGCTGTTATAGCTGTCAGGTTTCTGTGCTTAAAGAAGGTAGGGAACGTGAATTGTTCGGCTGGATAGTTGCTGGTAAGGATAAATATTCTGCCATGAATGTTTATACATCCAGTAAAGATCGAAAAGATAACCGATTGTTTCCTTTGACGACTGATAAAAATGGAAGTAATAGAGCTATTGTTCCTGTTGGTGTGTATGAGACTGTAATGCCACTGGATATATTATCAACACCGTTGTTAAAAGCGCTGGTGATTGGTGATACAGATCAAGCTCAGTTATTAGGTGGTCTTGAATTAATTGAGGAAGATGTTTCCTTATTTACTTTCGTTGATCCTGGTAAGCATGATTTTGCGCCTGTTTTAAGAGCGAATTTAACTAAAATTGAGAAGGAAGGATAATGTCGGCTAGAGATATTTTAGATAGCGTTGAGCCGCATTTTACAAAAGGCGGTAAATTAGAAAGGTACTATGGTCTCTATGAGATGGTGGATACTTTTATTTATACACCGTCTGATGTAACACGCGGAACCACGCATGTTCGTGATGGTAATGACCTGAAACGTACGATGACTTTTGTTGTAATTGCAACATTTTTCTGTGTTCTGATGGCCATGTATAACAGTGGTTATCAAGCTAACCTAGCTGTAAAGGCGATGGGCTTAGATGAAGTTAATAGCTGGCGTAGCATACCCATGTCACTATTTGGCTATAATCCTATGAATCCTATCTCAAATATGGTTCATGGGGCTTTGTTTTTTGTACCAATATATGTCGTTACTTTAGCAGTCGGCGGTGTTTGGGAAGTCTTATTCGCAACTGTCCGTGGCCATGAAGTTAATGAAGGGTTTTTGGTTTCATCAATGTTATATGCATTGATTTTACCGCCCGACATTCCTTTATGGCAGGTTGCTCTAGGTATTTCTTTTGGTATCGTCATTGGTAAAGAAGTATTTGGTGGAACAGGTAAAAACTTTTTGAACCCAGCATTAACAGGACGCGCATTTCTGTTCTTTGCATATCCTGCGGCTATTTCAGGTGATATGGCCTGGGTAGGAGTTGATGGTTACACTATGGCAACACCCTTAGGTCTTGCAGCTCAAGGTGGACTGGATGCAGTACATGCGGCGGGTTATAGCTGGTTTCAATCATTTTTGGGATTCATGCCTGGTTCAATTGGTGAAACATCAACCTTAGCCATTTTTATTGGTGCTGCATTCCTGCTCTATACTCGAATCGCTTCATACAGAATTATGGGGGGTGTGTTAGCCGGTATGGTGGCAACTGCTGTCATGTTTAACATTATTGGTAGTGATACCAACCCCATGTTTGCATTTCCTTTCTATTGGCATTTAACCGTGGGTGGTTTTGCTTTTGGTATGGTATATATGGCAACTGATCCAGTAGGTGCAGCAATGACCGATACCGGTCGTTGGATATTTGGCGCATTGATTGGGGTGATGGTGATTCTGGTTCGGGTGGTAAATCCCGCTTTTCCAGAAGGCATGATGCTGTCCATTTTGTTTGCTAATATGTTTGCCCCTGTTATTGATTATTTTGTCGTTCAGGCAAATATTAGGAGAAGGATGAAACGTCATGTCTAACGGAAACTTTAAAGAGCGTTTGCTAGCAAACGAACATTATCAAAAATTTGATGCCTATAAACAAAAGGTTTTAGCGCTGGGTAATGATAGTTTGGAAAAAACTATTGCTGTTGCGCTTTCACTTTGTTTCGTCTGTGCAATTCTAGTTTCTTTTGCAGCGGTTGCTTTAAGACCTTTGCAACTTGAAAATAAAGCAATGGACATGAAGAAAAATATTCTTGATGTTGCAGGCTTATTAGATGAAGACACTGATATACATCAAGCTTTTGCCAGCCAGATTGAAGAAAAACTGGTTGATATTGAAACAGGTGATTATGTTGAAGGAATGGATGCAGTTGCATACGATCAACGGAAAGCAGCTAAAAATCCTGCGCAAAATATTGTATTAGATAGAAGTGTTGATATTGCGAGTATTAAACGCAAAGCAAAAATAGCCAAAGTTTATTTAGTTAAGAGTGGTGATGCTATTCAGTCCATCATTCTTCCAATGCATGGATATGGACTTTGGTCTACTATGTATGGATTTTTAGCTTTAGAGGCAGATGGTCAAACCGTTAAAAGTATTAACTTTTATGATCAAGCTGAAACACCTGGATTAGGTGGTGAAGTTGTTAATCCAAATTGGCGTGCGTTATGGCAGGGTAAAAAAGTTTATAACGATGCAGGAGAACCAGTATTGAGACTAATTAAAGGTGTGGTTGATACCAATAAGCCAGGTTCAGAATATCAGGTTGATGGTCTGGCTGGTGCAACATTGACCAGTAATGGTGTCAGTAATTTGGTTAAATACTGGATGAGTGCAGAAGGTTTTGCACCTTATCTGGATAAAATCAGAAACAATGATTAGGAGAAAGTCATGAGTGCTGTTTTAGATAGTGAAACAAAAAAAGTTCTGACTGACCCCTTAGTCAGTAATAACCCTATTACACTTCAAGTGTTAGGCATCTGTTCGGCATTGGCGGTTACGTCTCAAATGTCTACATCATTAATCATGGCTGTTGCTTTAACATCAGTTACTGCTTGTTCGAGTGCTGCGATTAGTTCGATCAGAAATCATATTCCAGGAAGTATTCGTATCATCGTACAGATGACGATTATTGCTTCCTTGGTTATTGTGGTAGATCAAATTCTAAAAGCCTTTGTTTATGATATAAGTAAGCAATTATCTGTATTTGTTGGTTTGATTATTACCAATTGTATAGTAATGGGACGTGCAGAAGCCTTTGCAATGAAAAACCCACCGATGGCCAGCTTTATTGATGGTATTGGTAATGGTTTAGGTTACAGTTTGATTTTGGTAATCATTGCCTTCTTTAGAGAGTTGTTAGGTTCAGGCAAGTTATTAGGTATTGAGGTGTTTCCATTAATAAAAGATGGGGGCTGGTATGAGCCAAATGGCATGATGCTATTGCCACCTAGTGCTTTCTTTTTGATTGCGTTTATTATTTGGGTGTTCCGTCAATGGAAGCCTGAGCAAAATGAACAGTCGGACTTCAAAATTATGGATATTTCTCATGGTGAAGGGGGGCATCACTAATGAATGAATATGTGAGTTTATTTATTAAAGCGGTTTTCGTTGAAAACCTAGCGTTGGCATTCTTTCTGGGAATGTGTACATTCCTGGCGGTTTCCAAGAAAATATCAACCGCGATAGGTCTTGGGATTGCAGTAATGGTGGTACAGGTGATTACAGTACCTGTAAATAATGTGATTTACCATACCTTGTTAAAAGAAGATGCTTTAGCATGGATGGGCATTACAGGTGTTGACCTGAGTTTCTTGGTGCTATTAAGCTGTATCGGTATGATTGCTGCTTTGGTACAGATACTGGAAATGATTTTAGATAAATTCTTTCCTGCACTGTTCCATGCATTGGGTGTTTTCTTACCATTGATTACAGTAAACTGTGCGATTTTGGGTGGTAGTTTGTTCATGATTGAACGTGACTATGATTTTACTCAGAGTGTTGTATATGGTGTTGGTAGTGGTTTTGGCTGGGCATTAGCTATCACAGTGATGGCTGGTGTTCGTGAAAAACTGAAATACAGCGATATTCCTAAAGGCCTTGAAGGTCTTGGGATTACATTTATTAGCGCGGGTCTGATGTCTCTTGGCTTCATGGCTTTTTCTGGAATCCAACTGTAGGAAGGATGAGTAATGCTTGAAATTATATTAGGCGTATTTTTATTCACGGTGATCGTGATTGCGCTGGTATTTATTATTATTGGTGCGAAAAGCAAGCTGGTGGCTTCGGGTGACATAGAAATTCTTATCAATAATGAGAAGAAAATTCATGTTCCTGCGGGTTCCAAGCTATTGACAGCATTAGCTGATGCTCAACTTTTTGTGCCTTCTGCCTGTGGCGGCGGCGGCACTTGTGCGCAATGTCGTGTCAAAATCCATAAAGGTGGTGGTGAAATATTACCAACAGAATTGTCTCACATTACTAAACGTGAAGCAGCAGAAGGTGAGCGTCTTTCTTGTCAGGTTGCTGTTAAGCATGATATGGAAGTTGAAGTAGAAGACAGCGTGTTTGGGGTTAAAAAATGGGAATGTACTGTTAAATCGAATCACAACGTAGCGACTTTTATTAAAGAATTAGTGCTTGATTTGCCTTCAGGTGAAGTGATCGATTACAAGGCGGGTGGATATATTCAGATTGAGTGTCCAGCGCATGTTTCTAAATATGAGGATATGGACATTGAAGAAGAATATCGTGAAGATTGGGATAAATTCAATCTATGGCGTTATGTTTCTAATGTCAAAGAACCTACTTTGCGTGCATATTCAATGGCTTCTTACCCGGAAGAAAAAGAAATTATGCTTAACGTGCGTGTTGCGACACCGCCCCCAGGTGCTCCAGACTCAGTACCTCCAGGGATTATGTCTTCGTACATTTTTAACCTGAAACCCGGTGATAAAGCAATTGTGTCTGGCCCTTATGGTGAATTCTATGCCCGGGATACTGATGCAGAAATGGTCTTTGTTGGTGGTGGTGCAGGTATGGCACCTATGCGTTCACATATCTTTGACCAACTTCGGAGACTGAAGTCTACTCGGAAGATGTCATTTTGGTATGGTGCACGTAGTAAACGCGAAATGTTCTATATTGAAGATTTTGACATGCTTGAGAAAGAGAATGACAATTTCGTTTGGCATACAGCATTATCAGATGCTCTGCCGGAAGATGAATGGGACGGTTATACCGGTTTTATTCATAATGTATTATTTGAAGAGTACATTAAAGATCATCCTGCACCGGAAGATTGTGAATACTATTTGTGTGGACCTCCGATTATGAACTCATCAGTGATTAATATGCTGATTGAAAATGGAGTAGATCCAGAAAACATCATGCTAGATGACTTTGGTGGTTAAATAATTAAACCGCACCAGAAATTTTAACCTAGAAAGATCAGTTGGGCGCGGAATTATAGTGCAAGTTATTGGTTTCACAGTATTTCAACAGGTTTTTGCTCCTGCAAAACCTGCATTTCCTACTTCCATGTAGGTCAAAAATCTTAGCTTCATTAGGTTAAGCGGGCATTTTTTTGAACCACATGGACGTGGTGAATGCAGAAAAAGCAGGAGCATTTTTCTGTGAAGTGCTGTGGAATCAATAGCTTGTGCTAGAAACCGTGATCCAACTGATTTTTCTAGGTTTATAGGTGCGGTTTTTTTATGTATAACAACAAGCGTGTTTTAAAAAATGGTTATAAAAAAAATAAAACGAGGTTCAGTGTTACTGCTCCTCGTTTTTTTATTGTTTGCCTGTGAGCAACCCGGTGGTGCAAAGCAGTATCCTTTTAATTATTCTGATGCCATTATGGGCACTAGCTTTACAATTAAAGTGTCTGTATTACCTGTTTCTTTAACAACTGATGAACTAAAGCTTAAAATAAAGAATCTATTGGATAAGCTGAATGGCCAAATGTCTACTTATCAGCAGGATTCAGAACTATCACTATTAAATAAAAACCAATCAACACAATGGATACCTGTTTCAGTTGCATTATATTCAGTACTTAAGGAAGCAAAAGATATTTCTGACTTATCACAAGGTGCTTTTGATATCACAGTCGGTCCACTGGTTAATTTATGGGGTTTTGGACCAGCGCAGATGTCATATAAAGCACCAGGAGATAAGTTAATACAACAACAATTGACTAAAATCGGATATTATCATCTTTTGCTTGATGATAAAAAATGGCAGGTGAAAAAAGAAATCACCGATTTATATATAGACTTATCTGCAATTGCCAAAGGTTACGCAGTTGATCAGGTGGGTTTGTTGTTAGAAAAGCTTGGCATAGTTGATTATATGGTAGAGATTGGTGGTGAACTGAGGTTAAAAGGAAAAAATATTGTAAACCAGCCTTGGCGTATAGCGATAGAAAAGCCGACGGCAGGCAAACGTTCGATAGAAAAAGTGTTGCCATTGACTGATCTCAGTATGGCTACATCAGGTGATTATAGAAATTTTTTTGAACAAGATGGGGTGCGATATTCTCATACCATTGATCCTCGTTCAGGAAAACCAATATCACATAAACTGGCATCAATTACTATATTAAGCGATACTACGATGAAAGCAGATGCCCTTGCAACTGCATTGATGGTATTAGGGCCAGAGCAAGGATTTAAAATGGCTGAAGAAAAAGGTATTGCAGCTTTATTTATTATTAAAAAAGATGATATGTTTGTAGAAAAAGCGACATCGTCTTTTATCAACACTTTACGGTAGAACAATGATTTATTTTTTAGTTACTTTTGCATTCATGTTAATAGTCATATTTATTATGGCTATTGGTGTTATATTTGGCAGACGTGCAATTAAAGGATCGTGTGGAGGTGGAAATGCAGGCAACTGTGTTTGTGTAAAAAAATGCGATAAAAGAAAGAAAATGGAAGCAGAAACAGAAACTCAAAAAGTTGAGTTTAATCCGACTATTATTAAAGAACAAAACTAATTGAAAGGTCTCTTTCTATAACGGTAGAGTACTTTTGCCTTAATTCAATAATTATAACAAGGGGAAATTTATGTTGGCAAAAATTACAATTGCAGATTACATGACCAAAAATATAATGACTGTCAAAGCAGATATTGATGCTTTAGCCGCTATTAAACAATTATTGAGTCATAAGATAACCTGCGCCCCTGTACTTGATCAATCAGGGAAGCTTGTAGGGATGTTTTCAGAAATTGATTGTATGAAAGTGGTACTTAGTGCGTCGTATAATCAAGGCATGAGTGGTAAAGTGGAAGAATATATGACTAAGGAAATCATATCAGTTGATGCTAAGTCTAGTATTGTTGATCTGGCTGACAAGTTTCAAGATTCATCATTAAGAAGCTATCCCGTCTTTCAAGATAAGAGTCTAGTAGGAATAGTGAGTCGTACAGATGTATTAAAGGCTATAGTCTCAATTTAAATTTAGTTTAAAAGCATGCTTAAGTGACTCCAGTCCTTGGTATAAGCGATATAAAGTTATAAAACATATTTTGTTGTTTAAGAATTTGCGCTGAGGACAAATGCGCCCACAGAACCTCCAGTCAATATGACATCTCAACAACCAACCTTCTACTGGCATGACTATGAAACCTGGGGGTTAAACCCGGCGCTAGATAGACCCTCTCAGTTTGCCGGTATTCGTACAGACATGGACTTTAATATCATAGGCGAACCGGACATGTTTTATTGTCGTTTGGCCAATGATTATTTACCCAGTCCAGAAGCTGCGTTAATTACTGGGATTACACCTGAAATAACGCAGTCTGAAGGCGTTTCAGAAGCAGAGTTTTCCGCTAGAATTAACCATCAGTTTACTCGAATAAATACATGTGTTGTTGGCTATAACAGCATTCGTTTTGATGAAGAAGTTTCACGGAATATTTTTTATCGAAACTTTTATGATCCTTATGAACATAGCTGGAAAAATGGCAACTCACGTTGGGACATTATTGATTTGCTTCGTGCTACCTATGCCTTACGTCCTGATGGTATTGTGTGGCCGAAAAATGAACAGGGAATGCCTAGTTTTCGTCTGGAATTATTAACCCAGGCTAATGATATCAGTCATGAACATGCCCATGATGCGACATCAGATGTTTATGCGACTATAGCAATTGCAAAGTTAATCAAACAAAAAGCGCCTAAGCTTTTTAACTATTACTTTGATCTACGAAATAAAAATAATGTCAAAGCGTTGATTGATGTAAAGCAAATGACACCTTTGGTTCATGTCTCTGGTATGTTTGGTTCAGCTAGAGGGAATATAGCTTTAGTAGCGCCCGTTACCTGGCACCCTATTAATACAAATGCTGTTGTAGTGGTTGACCTGGCCCAGGATATTGCTCCATTATTAGAATTATCTGCTGATCAGATCAGAGAAAGACTCTACACCAAACATGATGAATTAGGTGATAAACTCCCTATTCCATTAAAATTAGTGCATATTAATAAATGCCCTTTTCTGGCCATTGCAAAAACCTTATTACCGGAAAATACACAGCGCTTAGCGATTGATCGTCAGGCATGTTTAGCTAATTTAGACATATTAAAATCTAATAAAAGGATAGTCGCAGTTATTTCTGAGGTCTTTCAGCAGCAAAGATCATTTGATAATAAAGGTAATGTTGATGCTATGTTATATGATGGTTTCTTTTCTTATGATGATAAACGGGTGTTTGAGAAAATTCGTAAAGCATCACCACAAAAGCTGGCAACATTAAAGTTATCTATCGCAGATAAAAGATTTAAAGAGTTGTATTTTCGATACCGGGCTAGAAATTTTCCAGATTCATTAACGAATGATGAGCAGCAACAGTGGGCAAAACATTGTCAGTCTGTTTTAACGTCAATAGCGTCTGATTACTTTTCTAATCTTGATTCACTTGCCGAACAATACAAGGGTGATGAAAAGCACATGCAAATTATTAACAGCCTACAAAAGTACGCTAAAACACTCTTAAACCACTCCTCTTAATTTCAACGTTTTAAACTTTAATGCAGCAGACAACATTTAAGCCCGCCTGGTGGTTAAACAATACACATTTACAAACTATATTTCCTTCGTTTTTCCGTAAAACTACTTGCCATACAGATGTTTGGCGAGAACGATTAATTACACCGGATAATGACTTTGTTGATCTGGATTTTTGTGGCAAAGGAAAACAGCCCTTGGTGATTTTGCTACATGGTTTAACAGGCAGTTCACAATCAGGATATATCAAAGGTTTACAGCAGGTATTAATAGATCAGGGATTCCGTAGTGTTGCTTTGAATTTCCGTGGTTGTAGCGGTGAATCTAATAATTTAGCCCGTTGCTATCACTCTGGAGAAACAGAAGATATCCATTTTGTTTATCAAACATTGCGAAAACGTGAACCCGATGTTGCCATTGCAGTGGTTGGTTTTTCATTGGGAGGTAATGTGCTATTAAAATGGTTAGGTGAGCAAGGTAATAAATTGTCTTTGTTTTGTGCCATTTCAGTTTCTGTGCCTTTTGTTCTGAGTTCTTGTGCAACAAGATTGGATTCTGGTTTTTCCAGAATATATCGAAATAACTTACTCAATGAGTTAAAAGATTATATAAAGATTAAACAACAGCACCTTTTAACTACTGGGCAACATAAGGAAGCGGAAAAAATTAGTCAATTAGGTGATTTGTCAGAGATCAAATCCTTTTGGCAATATGATGGACAGGTTGTTGCAAAGTTGCATGGTTACAAAAGTGCAGAGGACTATTATCAGAAATCCAGTTCTAGAAGTTTCCTAAAAACAATTGCAATACCCACATTGTTGATACAATCTCAAGACGACCCTTTTATGTCAAAAGATGTCATTCCTGGTCACAATGAGCTGTCAGCCATGGTTTGCTTAGAACTAACTCAAGGAGGAGGGCATGTAGGGTTTGTTGGCGGGATTAATCCTTTTAAACCTGAATATTGGTTAGAACAGCGCATTCCAGAGTTTTTGCAGCAACAATTAACTGTGTAGGTTTGTTTCTGCTGAGTTTAATATGATAATGTGCTGTCATTGATGGGCTTGGTAACTCTGTCCCTGTCAGACATTATAATATTGGTATTAGGCTAAAGTGAATTTCACGCAGCGTCTAACAAAAGTTCTAATGGCTGAATGTTGATGTAAATATTCTTTAAATAATTGGTTTATATCTACAGGTGCTAGGTACGCATAAACACCTACCCCCGTTTTGGCGGTAAATTCGTCACTTAAAGTTTCTATAAATACGGCTCTAACAATATTGACTTCACTGATATTATTGAACATTTTCATTGAATCCACCCGTTGCTTGGTTTGTTACAATAAATTAAGCATAAAAGATGCCTTTTAAAAAAAGTTAATAACAATCAATAGTTTGTGATTTTTTATTGATTTGTATGGGATTTTGTAGGCAAGGCATTGTTAAAATAATTGACACAAACAGACTTATAACAGATACAACAATCTGATAAAATCAAGTGATTAAATTTTTAGTTATATTAAGGGTGCATAATGCTAGAGCAATACCGCAAACATGTTGCAGAACGAGCGGCTGAAGGAATAGTTCCACAGCCTTTAAATGCTGAACAAGTTGCAGGTTTAGTTGAATTAATAAAACAACCTCCGGCAGGTGAAGAAGAGTTTCTTCTTAATTTGCTGGTTAATCGAGTACCAGCCGGGGTGGATGAAGCCGCCTATGTAAAAGCGGGATTTCTTGCAGCAGTTGCAAAAGGTGAAGACTCTTCGCCCATTTTAGATGCGGCCAGGGCAACTGAATTATTGGGTACTATGCTGGGTGGCTATAATGTTGCGCCGCTAATTGAGTTACTGGATAACGATGAGTTAGCAGCTATTGCTGTTAAGGCTTTATCTCATACCTTATTAGTTTTTGATGCATTTCATGATGTAAAAGAAAAAGCAGATGCAGGTAATGATTTTGCCAAACAGGTTATAAACTCCTGGGCGGAAGCTGAATGGTTTATCAGTAAGCCGGAAGTACCTGAAAAATTAACAGTTTCTGTGTTTAAAGTGACTGGCGAAACCAATACCGATGACTTGTCGCCGGCTCCTGATGCGTGGTCTCGCCCTGATATTCCCTTACATGCTAAAGCAATGCTTAAAATTCCCAGGGAAGGAATTACCAATGCCGAGCAGCAAATCGAAGACTTGAAACAAAAAGGTTTTCCTGTTGCTTATGTAGGAGATGTTGTTGGTACCGGGTCGTCACGTAAATCAGCTACCAATTCAGTGTTGTGGTACACCGGAAATGATATTCCTAATGTACCCAATAAAAAAGCAGGAGGCGTATGTATAGGTGGCAAAATTGCACCTATTTTCTTTAATACCATGGAAGATTCGGGTGCATTACCCTTTGAGTGTGATGTAGAGCACATGGCAATGGGTGATGTCATTGACATCTACCCCTTCCAAGGTCTGGTTAAAAAACATGATAGTGAAGAAGTTATCTCTGAATTTGAATTAAAAACCAATGTCATATTGGATGAAGTCCGTGCAGGCGGTCGAATTCCTTTGATTATTGGGCGTGGGTTAACGGATAGAGCAAGACAATCATTGGGACTGGATGCATCAGATGTTTTCCAGCGTCCACAAGATAAAGCAGAAAGCAATAAGGGCTATACACTGGCACAAAAAATTGTGGGTAAAGCCTGTGGTGTAGCGGGTGTTCGTGCAGATACGTATTGTGAACCAACAATGACCACAGTGGGCTCTCAAGATACCACTGGGCCTATGACTCGAGATGAATTAAAAGACCTGGCCTGTTTAGGATTTTCCGCAGATCTGGTGATGCAGTCATTTTGTCATACAGCAGCTTATCCCAAGCCAATAGATGTAGAAATGCAGCATACACTCCCAGATTTTATTATGAATCGGGGAGGGGTAGCCCTACGCCCGGGTGATGGTATTATCCATTCCTGGTTAAACCGTATGTTATTGCCCGATACTGTGGGCACCGGAGGTGATTCGCATACCCGTTTTCCTATGGGGATTTCATTTCCAGCCGGCTCAGGTCTGGTCGCTTTTGCGGCAGCAACCGGAGTGATGCCATTAGATATGCCTGAGTCTGTTTTGGTACGATTCAAAGGTGAAATGCAACCTGGTATTACTTTACGTGATCTGGTGAATGCAATTCCTTATGCAGCCATTCAGAAAGGCTTGTTGACCGTTGAGAAAAAAGGCAAGAAGAATGTTTTTTCAGGTCGCATCCTGGAGATTGAGGGTTTACCTGATTTAAAAGTAGAGCAAGCCTTTGAATTATCAGATGCATCAGCAGAACGTTCAGCAGGAGGTTGTACCATTCGATTGAATGAAGCACCTATTAGTGAATATATTAATTCAAATATCACCCTACTGAAATGGATGGTAGCTGAAGGCTATGGTGAAGTCAGAACTATTAATCGTAGAATTGAGCAGATGCAAGAATGGTTAGCAAATCCGGTATTGCTGGAGCCTGATGCAGATGCTGAATATTTTGAAGTGATTGAAATTGATCTTAATGAAATTAAAGAACCACTTATGGCATGCCCGAATGATCCTGATGATGTTAAAACTTTATCCGATGTTGCAGGCACCAAAATTGATGAAGTATTCTTAGGCTCTTGCATGACCAATATTGGTCATTTTCGTGCAGCAGGAAAATTGCTGGAAAAACATGAAGGACGATTACCCACACAACTCTGGGTGTCTCCGCCAACTAAAATGGATCAGGACCAGTTAACAGAAGAAGGCTATTACAGTACCTTTGGTAAATCAGGGGCACGTATGGAAATGCCGGGGTGTTCATTGTGTATGGGCAATCAGGCCAGAGTGGCTGATAATGCAACGGTAGTTTCAACATCTACACGTAATTTTCCTAACCGGTTGGGAAATAATGCAAATGTATATCTGAGCTCTGCGGAACTAGCATCTGTGTGTTCAATTTTAGGAAAAATCCCAACTTTTTCTGAATATATGCAATATTATGAGCAAATTAATGAAACGGCTGAAGACACTTATCGTTATTTGAATTTTGATCAAATTGAGCGTTATCAACAAACATAAGGATTTCTGCCATTAAGTCTGGGTGATTACATAGGATGTGCTGACGATAGGAAACGCATCAATCGCGAAAGATGCGCTTCGTTTCTTAGCACATCCTATATATTTAAAAGCAAATGTTAAAAACGGATGTGGTTATTATAGGTGCCGGAGCATCGGGTTTAATGTGTGCGATTGAAGCAGGAAAACGTGGTCGCCGAGTATTAGTGTTAGATAGTGCTAACAAGGCCGGAAAAAAAATTCTTATGTCGGGAGGAGGGCGATGTAATTTTACAAACTACTCGATTGAAGCTGAGAACTTTATCTCACAAAATCCACATTTTTGTAAATCAGCATTAAGTCGCTATACTCAATGGGACTTTCTGGCATTAGTTGATCAATATCAGATTCCTTTTCATGAGCGTAATCATGGTCAGTTATTTTGTAATGATAGTGCCAAAGATATTTTAAATATGTTACTTGCCGAATGCGAAAAAGCGCATGTGACTATTCGTCTTAATTGTAAAATACAAAGTATCAATAAAGGTTTAGCTCCTAATAGTGAAGAAGAGCAATTTCAGCTTCATACCGATAAAGAAAGCATTCAATGTCAGTCAATAGTTGTTGCCACAGGTGGGCTATCAATTCCTAAAATGGGTGCAACGACGTTTGGTTATAAACTCGCAGAACAATTTGGCATACCCGTATTTCCCATCTGTGCAGCTTTAGTTCCATTTACTTTACAGCCTGAAGATAAGGAGAAATATTCGCCATTATCAGGTATCGCTGTTCCTTGTGTTGTAAGCAATGAAAGGCAGAGTTTTAAAGAAAATGTGTTATTTACTCATCGAGGTTTAAGTGGTCCCGCCATATTACAAATTTCATCATATTGGCGACCAGGGGAAACAGTGAATATAAATTTGCTCCCTGATTTGGATGTGGTATCTGAATTACAAAAAAAACGCTCAGACAAAGTGAAAATGCAGCTAAAAAACATTTTGACAGAATGGTTACCTAAACGCTTGGTCGATGCATTAATTGATCAAAAATTACTAGCAGTTTCAATACAAGACCTTTCAAATAAGCAAATTAATGAAATTGCATACACGGTTGAACACTGGGAAATAAAACCTAACGGTACAGAAGGCTATAGAACCGCAGAAGTCACATTAGGCGGAGTGGATTGCTCGGCAATTTCATCGAAGACTATGGAAAGTAACACAGTCAGGGGTTTGTATTTTGTGGGAGAAGTTCTTGATGTAACGGGTTGGCTAGGTGGTTATAATTTTCAATGGGCCTGGTCTTCGGGTTGGTGTGTAGGGCAATATGTCTGAATTTTGTGAATACCGTAAGCGGGTGTTCTGATCTTAATAATTGACAATAAGACCAGGTCCTAATTCTACTTTGTCACATTTGAATGGATACTCTACAAAGGTATCTTCGTAGGGTGCCGTTGTACGCACCATTTCGGCAATGGAAGGATAAAAAATAATTTAGGTGCGTACAATGCACCCTACATTTATAATCTGACAAAGTAGAACTAACTAGACTCAATAAAAAATAATGTTATCGACTTAGATTAGGAGGTCATTGACATGCGCATTATTAATATTTCCGATACAAAAGCCAGCTTATCTCATTTAATAAAAAAGGTTCAAGAGACTAATGAATCTATCATTATTGGTAAAGCAGGTAAACCGGTTGCTATATTGTCTGCCTATAGGGAAGACACCTCGCTCCGAGAGCTTGGAGGAAGCTGGAGTGGCAAGGTGAAAATGGCAGAAGACTTTGATGATATTGATGAACAAATAATTGATGATTACCATAACTCAACTATTTTTCCAGATAAATAATGAACCTGATTTTTGATACCCATGTGCTTATTTGAGTATTGGAAAAGAATGCTAAACTTTCAGTAAATGCCCGTGATGCCATAATTAATGGCAAAAACATTGTTTTTGTCAGTTCTGATTCCGCTTGGGAGATCAGTATTAAAACAGCGATGGGGAAGCTTATAGTGCCTGACAATTTACAAGAAGAAATCGAAATACACCGCTTTACCCCATTGAATATAAATTTTGATCATGCAAAACTTGCGGGAGAGTTGCCAAATATTCATAAAGATCCATTTGATCGCATGCTAATTGCACAGGCTATTATCGAAAAATTAACGTTAGTTACTAGGGATAGCTTAATTCCTTTATATAATGTGAATTTGTTAAAAGCATAGTTCCCTAATAGGACAGGGTATGTGTCATGGAAAGACTAGACCCCATGTATTCGCTTGCTTTCTCCTTGATTTTCTTTAGAAAAGTTCTCGACTTCCAGGTTTTTAAAGGTAGTCAAAGTTTTATACAATTTATTTAGCTCATCCTTATCCTTAATAAACCATTGATTTAACCAGTTATAATAGGTTTTATGCATATCATTTATATTGCTTGTTTCAGAATTAACTATTAAGTGAGAAACCATAATTCCACTCATAATAGCTTTCAAAACACCATGAGAAGCAGCAGGATCAAGAACAAAAGTAGCATCCCCAAGAAAGAAATAATTTTTATCCGAAACAATCTCTGCCATTCGCCAAGTGACATCAACTGCTTTACTCATCTTTATGGGTTGAAATCTGCGTAATTCTTTCGGTAACCAGTTTTTGTCTTTTTTCCCCTGCCCATTTAAATCTAATCGTACCCAGCTCACTTGATTTTTTTTTACTTTCGCTATCCATGTCCATCCTCCCTTGTCCCAAATCATTTTTGGGTTTTTTAAATCAAGCGAATCGTTTGCTTCCACATAACCGTAATAAGCGATGCGTTTAGGTGAATAATTTTTAAATGGAATTTTTAATCTGTTGACCAACCACGCCCTTTTTCCGGTAGCATCAATAAAAAAATCACCTACTAGCTTTTTATTAGAGGTAGAAATGGATTCTATTTGATTTTGTGGAGTTAATTTTATAGAAACAGGTGAACTTTCCGATAAAAAATCAGCGCCTAATTCAATTGCATTGTTGAGTAAAATCGAGTCAAATTCTTTTCTGAATAGTTGGAAGCCTTTCCATTTTTTATCTTCATCATAGGGGGTAAAGGTAGATTTATCTTCACTAATATTAAAAATACCTTCATGCCGAATAAATTCTTTTTGATTGACTAAATCGAGTACACCTAACTGTTCAAGTAATGGCTCAATACCGGGATGCAATGTCTCCCCGGGAGCATGTCGAGGAAAGTTTTCTCTATCCAATAAAACAACTTCAACTCCAGACTTTAACAGTTGTGTCGCACAAGAAGAGCCAGCAGGACCGGCCCCTATAATGACGATCTTCATCTATTTATCGTTACTTGGTTGTTACTATCAACTGAAATTTTCCTATCTTGTAACAATTTTAATTGAACATGATCTTTGTTTGATTCAATTTCATCGAAATCCAGCATAAATCGGTAGTGATGAGTGACACTATTGCTAGTTTTTTCTTGTGTGTAGCTTAATAGAATTGCATTGTCCGGTACGTGCTCTGTTGCTAAAAGATATTTCTCTACACGATCCAAATATTCCACGGAATCAATATTTGCTAATTTATGATAGTCAAATTTGTTATCAAGTGCATTCAAAGTGTAATCGACATAAGTAAATTTTTTGTATGTGACAATCTCTTGTCCAGCATCGATTGTCACAATTGGCCCGTGTTCGCCATCCCAGCCAAGTCCACCTGTTGAACCAATTTCTTCATCAGTCAATGGAATGATAGTCTTCCTAAAACTAGCATCAGGCCAAAAAGAACGGGCAATATCTGGCGCAACAGCAGGCCAGAAAGAACTGATTGCAGCACAGAGCTTTGCATCTTCAGGAAAAGGACTTCCCAACCCATAGGCTGCTAAGTGTGGAACATTTACGTTACCGACTTGAAGCATATCAAAACTAGTATCCCAACCTGGAGCAAAGACGCCTGCAGCTCCATCAGTCAGGTATGTCACCCTATTTTCAAACGTCGCTTTAAAATTAGTTTGCGCAATACCCTCATCAACCGTTCCATTGATCAATGCAGTACAGGTATCAAAGGCTTCAATTCCTTGAAATAGGAGTTGGGGATGAGATTTAACATTGGGAAGTAAGCGAATATCCGCTAACGTTTGTGGTGAACGAGACCATACATTTTTATCAATCATTGAATCAAATATTGTACTTTGTTCACAATAGGGGAAGTAGTCAGGAGGAGCAACGATGGAATAAGCACTCACTTGAGTAAAAGAATTCAATTGAGGGGCATTAATCACTGCTGAAACAAATCCATCCCCAGTAAAATCCAGGTAATGCAATGCATCAAATTCCTTATTAATAATATAATTAACATGATTGTCTAGATCATTAATATTTTCTTCCTGTCCTCCAACAATTTGTGTGCGAACATGGGCATATTCAGGCACAGAACGCTGAGCACCTGTCGCTGTTTGTGAAATTGGGTTTTGCTTTTCTGCGGCCCGAAATTCCATACTGGAACTAAAAACCGCAACAGAGTTTCCATTTCTATTGAGAGGTAATTGAAAACTTTTTCGTAATATAGACGGCTGACCATTGACTTCTGCTTTTGCCACAATAGCAGTGTGGGCGATTGGTTTTACTAGGTTATTATCTTGGTCAAAATCAGCAATGTCTTCGCTAAACTTAAAAGGGAAGTTAGCGTGTTGAGGTGGTGTACTTCCTGTATCCTCATCAAATTCATTTGCGATGAATTTATGAATTTTTCTTATTTTTTCGTTGCTTTGAAATGAATCGTAGCTGACCTGCAAATTTAATCCCTCCAAACACTCTGTACCCGAAAATAATTTATGGACTGGAGACCAGAAATTAAGGTCTTGATCTAAGGGTATGTTACTAAATGGGATATCCAGTATTTTATTAAAACGTTTACCCAAGAGTTTTGCACTTCCTTTCATTTTAACAGCTAAATAAGCATTATATTTTGCGGGAAGAACACGGATCTCACTCTTTTTATTGGTCAATGGATCAAATGAACGAGTTTGTTTATTGTAAGACATTTTAGCATTTCCGACTCTGGCAACTCCAGTTCGTGAATAGACTAAATCAGCATGCTTTTTATGTGGAGTATCAATAGCATTTCGATATTGATTGGCAAAGACAACAATAGCTAAATTTGCTTTATCATGAATGGCTTCAATGACACTGAGTGATATTTTTTTTGCAGCATACACATAATTCTCGACTGTCTCTATTTGCTTTAATGTGGGGAATTTTGTTAATTTTTTGCTTTGCCCAATATCTTCCCACTTGACATGCTGTGATGATAACGCATGATAAACTAGACTTCGTGCTGGTATAGAAGGCGTTATTCCTTGTTTTCCTTCTTCCGCAAAATCATCAAAACCCGGAAAGTCTCTGTTGATTGAACTGGAAATATCTTGCAGTAGTTCACTCTCTATATCTACTGCTGTAATATCCAGCCCATGAGCTTCAAATAGTTCTTTCCAACCATGAGGTGACAGGGTATTCAATATTTTTTTAACATCATCAATTAAAGCCATAATATTTCCTTTCAATAGTTGTTGTGTTATTTGTTCATAAGCATTAGGGACTTGCGCAATTAAAATGATCGGTTTTTTCCAAGAAAAATCTTGGTGGTATTAGAACATTATAAAAATAAACGAATTATGATTATTGCATACAAGTATCCAGGGTTATTAATCACGACATACACTTACCCCTAAACATAAAAAAACCAGCATTGAAAATGTTAGTATCTCATTTCAGAATTAAATTTTTCTGACTCCGCTTATTCCGAAAGTAACCCCAATGGATGTAAATTTTCAACTTGACCAAACGATAAGTTCCTCTCTCTTAAATTGCTTAAGCCCTTCAATGGTGTTCGCTAACTTAGGTTATAGCCACCTAAATTTAATGACCCCGCCGCAAGCAATGCTTCATTTTCCAAGGTACAATCGTCTGAACCAAGCTGTTGTTTGATGGCGTTGATTGTCTTTTTTATTGCTTCTGACGCGTTAGGGCCAGAACATAGCTGTAGAAATTTAGTCATGCTTACCTCCACTCAGTAACAGTGGCTAAATACAACCTTCTGTTTTCTTGATAAGTTTTATGGCAGCGTCTTTAATCGTTGGAATATCAACGTTTTCTATTGATGGTATAGACAAAGTTGCATTTAAATTTTCATCACACCATGCCTTATTAAAAGCTTTATCTTTTTCTGAATCCCCTTTTGTGAAGCCTAATGATAAATTGACTTTTTTTTCTGATGCTGCTGAAGCGGGTAGGTCCCCAGAGATGGTGACCTCTGGATGTTTAATTACTGTCAGCTTAAACTTACCGGTTTTTAAAAAACCTGGATACGCTAGATTAAATTTATTTGGTAAGGTTAATTCAATTTCATTCGACGACAGTTTAGTAACTTTATTTTTGGTGATTTTTATTTTTTTGCTAGCAGCATCTGGATATAAAACAGCATTGATAATTGACCATATTGGTTTAGGGTTACTTATTTCAGAAAACTGACATCTCAGACCGACTCTAAATATTTCAGCATCTTGTCCAATATGCGAATTTGACTTGTTTAAGTTGATTGCCCCTTTATACGAGCTAGTTCCAAATCTTTCTGTGTCACTACTAGCTATGATCTCTCTTGGTAAAGATTCGTTCCTTGGAATCATTTGTACTATAACCTGGCAACTTTGCATAGCATCAGGTATCTTAGATGTGACATGAACTATAAACTCATTTGTTCCGGCTGAGTTGTTTACAACATATGCATTTTTTTCAGGCTTTAATTCCGGGTTAGTAATACTAGAACACTCCTCTATTGATCCCGTAAATTTAATATTATTTGGCTTTATTGCACGTGCTTGCCCAAACTTAGTCCAAACAACAATCTCATTTTTATTCTTAAAAAGCGTTGGATCAAGTGGTAGCCTATTTACATTAACCTTTACCAAAAGCCCGGACATGTCTGGAAGAACTTTCACATTTTGCTGCGGTTGTTGTTGGCCTAGAAAAAAAACTTTTGGATTACGCTAAAGATTGTTTCCTTTAATTGAAAAGTCAACTTCTCCTCTTGCACAAACACTAACAGTATTAGGTAAAATTTCATCTATTGTTGCTTCTTCAGCGTTTCCTAAAGGTATCGTATTAGAATATAAATAGTTAGTTAAATTATAGAATCCCTGTGGACCCGGACGTAAACGTACTTCTATCTCATGGCTTTTGTTATATGATTTAAGGATTTTTGCACCATTATGCCAATTTCCTGCCCACACACTTTTGGTTTGAAGGGTTAGGCTTGACCACCAACTGGGTACAGAAATATCGGCAAAAACTGAATGACTCGCAGGGACTTGTTTATAAACCAGTTGATTTTCATCAGACTGTAATATCGCCTTTGGCCCAAAAATATAGCCGAAATGGGGCTTACGCTTTTCTTTAGTCGATATGCGACCAGTATCCGTGTAACCAATGACCAATGGTATTCTTTCAATGGCGTCGACCAAACCAACTGCCGCTCTTGCCGCCGCTGCACCAGCATCAATAGCTACGCCATACTGAGGGAGCGTTGCCGCTAATGCAAATGCGGATTGCATGGAATTAGCCGCACTGGCTAGTGATGATAATCGCTGGACTTTTTCTGTGGGCTGAGCTTGATAGGTATAGACATGATCATCTTTCCAATATAGCTTGTTATTATCACCTCTGATGGTCATAGCGGTGATGAAATTTGGGGGTGGATAATTACTAGTTGCTGAGCATGTAGCACTTAAGCTATCAGATGTTTCTTCCTTATATTTATTTAACTCTTCTTTAGCTTTGTTAACTTGTTGGACTTTGTATTGATAAGATTTCTTTGATTGATCAGATTCCCCAGGTTTCATTTTAGCGAGTTCGAATTGATAGTTTTTGTACTGTTGTTTAGATTTAAGTATCTCGAGTGGTTTTAATAATAACGCTCGTATTTTTGATGATTTGTATCTGTCAAAAATAGCGCGTCTCAAAATAATTTGATTTATATTAGTTTGAGTGGAAACTTGTGAAATAGATTGGTCCCCATTATCCAAACTTGCTTTCAAGTCATTTTCCGGAGAAAGAAAAACAATCATTGGCCATGACTTCCCTTCTTCTTCTTTTTCATATTCACATCGTCGCACATATTCCTTATCCTCAAAAAAGTCTATCATTTGATCCCATTCTTGCTTATTGGGATTTGTTGAAGGCTCCTTTTCCATATTTTTATATCTTATATTAAGAGCAGATATCCAATTAGCATATGTCAAAATTAGGTCACGTTCCGATACCTCACTTCCAGTAACTGCAAAATCAAGAACCCCGTATTTATTTTTAATTTCACCCGGCAAAACGGTGGCGTTTAGTTGTAAGCGGTACAATGTATTTCCAACAGTATCATGCACATCATCCAGGTTTATTTCAGCCTGCCTTTGCCGTAGACGTGCACGGTAGGCGTTTAAGTCTTCAAAATGTTCCTCTGGGGATGACGAGAGCTGAGATCCCCTTGCTTTTTCTTGGAGTTTATCTGCAGCGGTACTAAGAAGTGTATTAACAACTGCATTAAGCTTAATTAAAGTACCTTCTTTCTCTTTTGCGGTACTAGTAAGAGCATCTGTATTGGGCTTTGTCGCCTGATTTTGTGTTGGATCGGTTTCTTTAGGTTCTTTTGTTGTAGGGTTAAGTAACTGATTTGATGGATCAGTATTAACCAGTTGTTGTAACTGATTTAGTTGGTTCCTTAATTTGAGCATTTCAATTTCTGTTGATATGTCTGCAATTCCCTCTTGCCGATTGAATGCACTCCCTATAGAAGGGTCAAAACTGACCCCTAATTGAGAGGCAAAGGCGTTAACCACCTTAATATCGCGGAAAATTTGCGGTTCAAATTTTAATGTTCTACTTTCCTTCAACAAATCATCAATATGCTCAGATTCTCTTAAACGGTCATTAATCAATGTTTCTCTAGAAATTACTTGTGGGTCACCCACCAAAATAGTGGCTTCGGTATCCGGCCCATCTTCATCCACATCGCCGACAGAAAAATTTGCATAAGGGTTTGGTTTAAACCAGGCACAGCTGGTCAATGTTACGGACAGTAGAATAATCAGGCTTTGCGTTGCTATTTTCATTGTTATTGTTCCTTTTCTGATTAGCATATTGTTTGTAAGTATTTTTATTAGGTCTACTTTAATTCCAAAATAAGGCTTTTTAGTGACAAGCCTACAAATATCCCATGAAAATAACTGTTGAGTGTTATGGTCACGCCATTTTGATTTTCAAACCACCAGTATCCAATGCCTGGAAGTATGGCAAGGCCAGCACCAAAGCCTCTATAAATACCAGAAAAATTTGAAATATCATCTTCATTTTTAATACCGCAAATTTCTCCATTAGTATTAAACTTTGCTACACCAACTTCAGCCAAACTAAAGCCGCTAGCAGTAAAATAATAGGTTTGTTCATTGGGTGATGTACCGATGGTAAATTGTCCGTCTCCCCATGTGCCTCCAATGCCGATACCTGCAGACCACAGGTAAAATTTGATATTTACACAATTATCAAGTTTTGATTTGACCAGCGCTTCAATCTTATTTTCGTTTATCGGATTTTTTTTCAATTCGGCTGACAAAATGTCGTGATCAACAAACGGTATTTGTTTAAATTCACCTGCCTCATTAATTTCAGCAATCATCCATTTAACAGGGGTACTATTTTTCGAATAAACGACTAACACGTTACATTTGTTCAGAAATTCGTTCTTTGACCTGAAGGCATCGACTTCTGATTGTGGGTTTTTATTTTTCTCTATATCTTTCAACTCGAATTCGCATTCAGCATATACAAAGGAGATATTAACGAAAGAAAGAAATAAAATAATTATGTAGTTGTACATTATGAGCTCCTCTATTGTTATTCTGAATTTTTAGTCAACTCAAAAGAATCTATGGGATCAGTGCCGATTGATTTATTTTGTCTCAGTTGGTACTACATATTTTTCACCGGTTATACTCTAATCTCAACAAAAAAAATGACTCAATTGATTCATATTTAAAGTTTAAATCCCCAAAAACCTCTAATTTCTGAAACGGGTTCTGCACTTAACGCAAGAATATTCAAGGGGTCAGCCTCAGGCTGACCCTTGTTTTCTCTCCTACTTGATGGTGAGTCGAATACTAAAGAATTCAAAACTCATGGCCTGACACCTTACCTCCAAACGTATGTGTTCTATCCACTTCCTCAACGAATATTTGGGTGTGATATCTTCTCTACGTAATCCTTATTTTCCCTTTCATAAAGCTATGGATTCCACAGATATAATTAATCTCGTCACCAGAATTGCCGCTGATGGTAACAGTCTCCTTGTCATCCTCATCCATGGGGTCGTCAGGTCCACCACCTTTATTTATTTCGATGCCGCCACCTAAGGGAGTTGTGACAGTGTGGTCTTCCTCTTTGAAATGAAAGGTTACCTCCGATCCGGCAGAGACTGTTACCTCTGGTGGCATAAATGCAAAACTATCGACTACTATAGTCACTGCTGCTCCAGTATCCTCATCTTCATCTGTGGGACATTTGACGCCGCGAGGTAGCTCCGTTGCTTCATCACCCTGATCAACAATAAGAAGCGACCCCATCATCCCGCGCATCATGTGCCTCAGAACATGGCAATGCATATGCCACTCACCTTTTGCACCACCACCCAACGGTGGACCCATAAAGCTACCCTGATTGATCGTGAAGCTGAAGGCATTTGCAGGCCCAAATATTCGTGTATCCTCAAATTGTGAAACTCCTTTGTTTAAAGGACTGACCTGAACACCTGTTCCAAAGGGCGGTTCACCACCAACTTTGTCACCAGACGGTCCAGGAACAACCCATCTATGCCCATGCAAATGGAAGGTATGAAAAGTAGTATCGTTCATCGCTATCAGGCCAAAGCGCATTTTAGAGTCCACCCCACCAATCAACGTTGGTGTATTACCTAGCCAACGTCGGCCGTTAATAGTCATTGCACGGTCATCAAATTCGGTTCGCATCTCATGATAGACCTGAAGGTAAAACGCTTTTTGCGGCGGCACCACATATTTATTATTGAGAATCAACGCCCCATTGACATCCCCGGAAGGGAGATCCTGTTCTAGCACATCATCTTCGTCGGCTGAGTTGTGAATTACCAGAAAGCCAATAGCTCCCAACCCGACATTATGATGATCACAAATTGAGTGGTCATGGTATAGCCAGACGCCGGCTGTAGCCGGCCAACTGAATGTGTCCCATTTATAAGTAAAGGACGCTCCTGGTGGGACTCTATCAGATTTCTTAAACCCATCAACTCCAAGCTTTGGAATAGACCACAAAGCTGCTTCTCCATCAACAGGTTGATTACGGTCTTCCGGTGAAAGAGGGTATGCGCCATCATGTTCGGGAGCAAAAACGATTCCGTGGGGGTGGAGGCTATGCGTCCGTTCCAATTCATGCTTGTTGTCTCGCGTATCCATGTTTCTGAAATGTACAATTACATCGTCACCAACTTGGCATTCAATGGTGGGTCCAGGAATTGTACCCATTGTCCCATCGTCAGTGGGATCTGGCTCATTGAGATCCCAAGGGTTAACTTTCCTATCATCAGGTGCAGCCCAATCGGCGGTATATCGTCGAAGAACAAGCGCTTCTCCTTTTACCGGCTCGAACATCTCGACCTCTCGTGCAACACCTGTTACAGGAGATTTTAGAGACTTGATGATCGGATCTTGATTATCACCCATATCACGAATTTGTTCACCGGTCATACGATTGATGTCATTAGGACTTAAGTCCCATGCGTGACTTTCAATCTGAATCCAGAATTCTTTAGTAGCCATATTATTTCTCCTTCAAATTACGTTACAAAGCACAGAAAGCACAGGGTCAAGCCTTACATTTTTCATGAGCTAGGGTGAATTCACCTAGATTAATTACTGTCGATCTACTCAAAAAACTACATCTTTCATTAATCGTCTAAAAAGTTAGAAAAAGTTAGGGTCAGGTCTTTCGATAACATATTTTTTGATAGTACAAAAAAATCACATTTGACTGGCTCCTTATTTTTTGCAAACAGAACTTTACTATCGTCACAACTCTTAAAAACCAACTTCAAAGCCAGCCTACACCTTCAGCATAAAAAACACATGACCCATATGGGTCAAAATTAAAATTATTTTTTATCTTGTTCGTGGGGTTTTCCAATTTAAGTTTAGTTCTGTTATAGGCTTAAACCGTGGTAAAGCCGTGCATTTTTAGTGTGTGCGTGTCCCACTAAGGCAAATTGTCATGGTTGGAATCAATCAAAACAGTTTTGAGAGTAGCTAAAATTTTTAGCACTTTCTTTCCAAAATCATTCCTTAAAACAATGCTATCAGTCCTGGATTGCAGAAAAATAACTTCCCTTTTCATATAGTTAAATTTACATAGACACATGCTTTATAATGCTTGATTTATCTTAATTCTGGTGTCAAATTGAAAACTGAAGTCTTGGTATTGGGTGGTGGCCCAGGAGGGTACACCGCTGCTTTTCGGGCAGCTGATCTGGGTAAACAAGTTGTATTAGTCGAACGTTACCCTGTCATAGGAGGCGTTTGTTTAAACGTCGGTTGCATCCCTTCTAAAAGTTTACTGCATGTGGCTAATGTTATAAGCGAATCTAAAGAAATCTCCGTTGCCGGGGTTGATTTTACTCAACCTGAAATTGACCTGGAGGGGTTGCGGGATTGGAAGAACAAGGTTTGTTCACAGCTTACTTCGGGTTTGGCTGGATTAGCTGCACAACGAAAAGTAAAAATTGTTCAGGGTTTTGGTCGTTTTATTTCTAACAATAAAGTTGTGGTTGAGCATCATGATGATACTTTGGAGATTGAGTTTGAGCAGGTGATTATTGCTGTTGGTTCCCGTCCTGTAAAAATCCCTGATTTCCCCAATGATGATCCTCGGTTAATGGATTCTACAGATGCTTTGAATCTTGCAGATGTGCCCGAGAAATTGTTAATCGTTGGTGGCGGTATTATTGGTTTGGAAATGGCAACGGTTTATAGTGCACTAGGTAGTCAGATTACTGTTGTTGAAATGCAGGATCAGATTATTCCAGGCTGTGATAAAGACCTGGTTAGGCCTTTATTACAGCGCATTAAAAAGCAGTATGAAAATATATTGCTTTCTACGCGTGTTGAATCGATTAAAGCAGAAAAACAGGGATTGGTGGTTTCTTTTTCTGATAATGAAAATTCTGTGCAACTGTTTGACAAGGTTTTGGTTTCTGTCGGCCGTCAACCTAACGGGCATTTGATTAATGTAGATAAGGCCGGGGTTAATGTTGATGAACAAGGGTTTATTTCTGTTAATAAACAACAGCAAACGAATGTAGACAACATTTATGCTATTGGTGATGTAGTAGGTAATCCTATGTTGGCGCATAAAGCGGTACATGAAGGTAAAATTGCGGCTGAAGTGATTGCGGGACTGGCATCGGAATGGCAGGCTTTAACTATTCCATCGGTTGCCTATACTGATCCTGAAGTTGCATGGATGGGCTTAACTGAAAACCAGGCTAAGGAGCAGGGCATAGCTTATGAAAAAGGGGCTTTCCCCTGGGCTGCGAGCGGTCGTTCTTTAAGTATTGGGCGTAAAGAAGGGATCACAAAAATTCTTAGTGATAAAGAAACGGGGCGAATTTTGGGAGCCGGGATTACGGGGACCAATGCGGGAGAGTTGATTGCAGAGGCAGTGTTAGCGTTAGAAATGGGGGCTTGTGTTGAAGATCTTGCGTTAACTATACATCCACATCCTACTTTGTCTGAAACATTAGGATTTTCAGCGGAAATGATTGAAGGTACAATTACCGATCTTTTTCTGAGGAAAAAATGATGGGACTGTCATTTTGACCAGCGGGAGAAATCTTAAAACTTAATTGATACGAAAGACTTTAAGATCCCTTGCTTCACTCGGGATGACAAATGTTATTGTAATAAATTGGAAGTGGGGCTTTAGCCTCGCCTATTTTGCGTGACTAAAGTCCCACTTCCGAGTATTTGCAATATCATATTCAAAAACTTTGCCATAAGCTAAATGGTTAAGGAATCATTTAAACTAGTTACAAAATGAAAAAAATATTTAATAAAAGCTTTTTAACTAACTTGATTGCCATTGCAATTATCGCTACTGGGTATATTTGTCCGGTAAATTCTGCCTTAATGAAATCAATAGGTTTTTTTGCACTATCCGGTGCAATTACCAATTGGCTGGCCATACATATGTTGTTTGAGAAAGTACCGTTACTATATGGGTCAGGTGTTATTCCAAACCGTTTTGAAGAGTTTAAATTATCCATTAAAGACCTGATGATGAATCAGTTCTTTACCGTAGAGAATATAGAACAATTTATTCATACCGAAGAGAAGGAAGGGAGTCAAGTATTGAATCTTGAACCTCTGATGGAGGCGGTTGATTATGATAAGGTCTATGAAGGATTAGTTAGTTCTATTATGGAATCATCATTTGGTAGTATGTTAATGATGATGGGAGGCGAAGAAGCTTTGGTACCTTTAAAAGAACCCTTTACAGAAAAAATGAAAGTTACTCTTACTGAAATGGTTGAATCGGATCGTTTTAAAGCGGCATTGGAACAAGGTCTGGATGCACATAAAATTGGTGAAGATATTATCACTAAAGTTGAAACCGTGATTGATAAACGTTTAAATGAGTTAACACCTCAGCTGGTTAAAGAAATGGTACAAGAAATTATTCGTCAGCATTTAGGCTGGTTGGTGGTCTGGGGTGGTGTTTTTGGAGGCATCATGGGTGCCGGTTTTAGTTTTGTATAGCACCCCCATGTTTTAAATAGATATTATGCCTACAGTTAAATTAGCTTTCGAAGAGTATGGAGAGGTCTCTAGCCAACCTTTAGTAATATTACATGGTTTCTTTGCTTCATCTCGTAATTGGCGATTTATAGCAAAGAAGCTTGCTGAGTTTTATCATGTTTACCTGGTGGATATGCGTAATCATGGTTTATCCCCACATTGTGTGGAAATGGATTATCCGTCTATGGCCGATGATTTAAAGTCATTTATGGATCAGCATAATTTACCCACAGCCAATATTCTAGGTCATAGTATGGGAGGAAAAGTGGCTATGTGGTTCGCTTTGCAACACCCTGATCGGGTGAAAAACCTTATTGTTGCAGATATTTCACCAGTCAGCTATCAACATAATTTTGACCATACTATTCAAGCGTTAATAGGCTTGCCACTGGATCAAATAGCAAACAGAAAACAGGCCGATGAATTTTTATCATCTGCTATTTCGGAACAGGCCTATCGACAATTTTTATTGCAGAATTTGCAATTGAATGAAGGGAAATACAGTTGGCGTATTGATTTGGATGTTTTTTACCATACAGCTGACAATATCATCGCCTTTCCTGAGACTACATTAATATTTCCAGACAATAAAAATGTATTATTCATCATGGGTGGGAATTCAAACTATTTAAATACCAAAGCGATTGATGCCCGTTTCCCAAATGCAAAATTTTCAATTCTGGAAGGTGCTAATCATTGGTTGCATGTGGATAAACCGGAAGAATTTTGTACAAATGTTATCAGTTTTATAAACAAAAAGTAAAAAAAAATCTGTGTTAGCCGCTATATAGATTATGAGATATAGCGGGTTAAAAAAATGACGGGTTTGAAAGTTTTATTGTTAATTTTATTTCTGACCAATTCGGTGAGTTGTGCAGACTTTTTTTCTGCACCTTTGCCGCAAGCTGATTGGGAAATAAAGAAAGATTCGTCATCCTGTCAATTAATACAAAAAATTCCTTTATATGGTGAGGCCTACTTTATGCATCAGTCAGGGGAGTTGTTACGTTTTTCTATCAGAGAAAATCGATTTAAACCCGAAATAGTAAAAGCCAGTCTAACTATTGATCCATCACCCTGGAGTCATCAATCAATAGCAGTAAAAGATCATTTGGTCTATTTGGATCAAGGCATAGGTATTCAGAATTATCCGCGTTTAAGTGTGTATGGCGAAACAGCTGAAACAATGTTGGATGCCTTGGTCAATGGTTTATATCCAACCTTCGCTTATGTAAGAGCATCGGTAAGTGATTTGTTACCAGAAACTAGAGTAGCAATTTCAGCTGTTAATTTTTTAAAAAAATATGAGCAATTTGCTAAATGCAGACAAAATTTTTTACCTAGCGGTATAAAGGATCTATTGGAAAAAAGTTTATTCTTTAAATCAGGCAGTAACTTGTTAAATGCGGGGGTGGTGAAGCAGTTGAAAGATACTGTAAGGTTTGTAAAAGAAGTAAAAGGCTCACGGGTTGTTATCGTAAGTGATACAGCAATGGCGGGTAAGCAGGATAAAAGATGGTTTACAAAAAGAGCTGCTGCAATAGCTAATAAGCTTAAAAGCCTGGGTGTACCCAAGAATAAAGTGAGCATAAAAAATGGTATTCAGACAGCAGAAAAAAATCATAAAATAATCCAGTTAAGTGTTTTTGGACCTGATGCACTGAGAGCTATTTATTACCGAAAAGGAAATGTCAGTTTAACCCAAACTGAAAAACAACGTTTAGAGCTTCTTGTTCGCTATGCAGAAGAGTTTCAGCCGAATAGTCAGTTAGTGATTAAAAGCCATACCGACAGTAAAGGCTCGCGTGCAAATAACCTGAAAGTTTCACAAAAAAGAGGAGATGAAATCAAGCGTTATCTTGTCAGTAAGGGCATGGATGAAAAAAAAGTGCGAGTAAAAGCTTATGGAGAAAGCAGACCTGCTAAAAGCAACCGGTTTCCTACAGGCAGGTCACAGAACAGGCGAGCGATTATTGATTTTGTTGGTTGATTTCTGAATTATTTTGTAAAAATGACTATTAACCTATCGCAGGTTTCTCTTGATTATTACGTTTGTAGGTTAATAGTGATATAAATTCAAGTCACAATGCTGCCAGTGAAATCAATTTTTTCATTAATTCTGCCTGATTGTGTACATCCATTTTATGCATGGTATGTTTTATATGGTTTCGAACGGTTTCCTGGGAGCGATAAGTACCTGTTGCAATATCAGGAATTGAAGGTGTTTTCATAAAATGTAAGGCACACACTGCTTCACACCGGGATAGTTGGTAAATTTCTGATAACCGGTCCAGAATAGGATTATTTTCATTATCAAGAGTAAAGGCAAGAACAAATCCATCTTTATAGCATTCCCACTGGTAAAGGTTATTTAAACAGGAAATTGGAATAAGTGTAATCTTGCAAGAGGTACACTGGCTATGAATGGATGTGGTTGTTTCATTATTCTCGATTAAAGTTAACAGCCGCCTTTCTATAGCAGGATTTTTCATGCTAAACCGTTTCTCAGAAATTTTTATGCAATCTATCTGACCAATAACCGAAATGTAAAGCGGGTCAGAAAACAGAATGTTTAATTTATGGTCAACTATGATATATCCATCGAAATGATCGCCTATGAAATTAAGTAATTGACTATTTATTTTATGACGTTGTTCTGCATGTATTGCCTGATCAAGTGATGGCACCATATCCTGTAAAACCTGAGAGACAAATTTTACTTCCCCTTGATTAAATGCTTTCTTACGACTGACTAACAAACTGAGGGAGTGGTTATGGTTGCAGGGTATTGATATACCAAAACGATATTTTTGGCCACAGAAAGGGGTGAAATTAGTTTCGACTTCTTCTATGTAAGTCTTTTCTATAGCGTGATTGAAAAAGACATGATTCGGGTTTTTACAAATAAAATAATTGAAGCTATCCAGTCTGTTTAATTCCTGTTCATACTGTTGCTGATATTCCTTAGAAATATTAGCACTGAAAAGAAAATGTGTGTTTCCCCTGTCAATTAAGTCAGTAACCAGTAGAAGACTGGAGTCAAAATTGAGTTGTATGATTAATTCAGTGAGAAACCGGTTCCAAATTAAAGAATTTCCAGGTGCATTTTCCAGTAATGAGTTGAGGTTTATGCTATCAGCATATTGATCCATTGAACCCTTCCTTATAGTTATTATTGTTTTTATTTTGCTTTAAGGTCATAACTTTATATCATAAACTTTATGCGATAGCTAAGAGGTTGGAGTGAAAATTAATTTTAAAATTGACCCATATGGGTCAATACAGAAATACAAAAATGTAGTAACGTCTGTAACTGTTTATTTCTCTGCAATGCAAAGAGGTATGCGTGTATTTATTGACTAATGGCGTAGCGTAGTACGGTATTGTGTTTTATTGTGAAAAATTTTTTTATTGAGGGCAATGATTGCCAGGAAGTGGCAGAGATAGGCCTTGGCATGTTTTTAGAGTTTAGGTTTATTGATAAATTATGTAGCAGACTTTAGTCCGCACTATATTATTCATCAAACCAAAGTTGTTGGTGTACTAGGTACTGTGCAAATCGAGATTGCAGTTTGAGAGTTAATCGAGTAATAAATTTACTGGGCACTTTCTATGTTAAAAAAACTGCATTAATAAAATGTATCTCGTATTATTACAATAAAATCGACACAAATAATTTTTCCTCTTCTCATTTGAATTTTCGTTGAGAAGTTATTTCTTCCCAATATTAAGGAAACAGTTATGGCTAATCAAACTTCAGAAAAAATAGGTTTAGCACTTTCAGGCGGGGGGCTTCGAGCTTCTTTTTTTCACATTGGGCTGCTTGCACAAATGGCAGAACAAGGGGTGTTAAAGTCGGTAGCAGTGATTTCTACTGTATCGGGTGGTTCTATTATTGGCGCCTTATATTATTTGCACTTAAAAAATCTTTTAGAATCAAAATCAGACAAGGATATTACTGATCAGGATTATATTGATATTATTAAAATAATTGAGGTCGAGTTTCTAGAAGCAACTGAAAAGAATATTCGTATGAATGTTCTTGCGGATTTTCAAAAGAATTATCAGATGAGGAATTCTAACTATTCACGTAGTGATCGTATTGCAGAACTTTACAATGAATATTTATATAAATCAGTAGCTAAAAGCTTAGATAACCCTGTGGAAATGCAGACCTTAAAGATCTATCCTCTGGGTGGCCCGAAAGATTTTCATCCAAAAAAACATAATGCAGACAGGAAAGCGATAGTCCCTATTCTTGTGCTTAATGCGACTACTCTCAATGCAGGACGTAATTGGCAATTTACAGCTCAAACCATGGGTGAACCTCCTAGTCGTGAATCAGAAGATAATAGTAAAAAAATTTATATTGATAAAAAATCTATTCGTCTACGCAGAGCAACTGGGGGTTATCAGAATATGGTGAAAGAACAGCAAGATATGTCCCTAGGACATGCTGTAGCTGCTTCTGCTTGCGTGCCTGGTTTATTCACTCCATTGGCTGTAAGTAATCTTTATACTGATAATATTAATAATGAAGCAATAGTGCCACAGTTAGTCGATGGTGGTGTTTTTGATAACCAAGGGATAGAAAGTCTAATAAAATATAAATGTACTTACTTTATTGTAAGTGATGCTTCTGGACAAATGGGTATGGAAAATGAAGTTGATACTGATCCATTTTCTGTTTTGCTACGTGTAAGTAGCGTATTACAAGATCGTGTTCGTACTGAAAGTTTATTACATTTAATTTCAACAATAGGTGAGGATAAAATTGTTTTTTTAGATTTACGTAAAGGTTTAGGTCAGCGGGAAATTAGTTGGATTAATGAACGGGGTGAACCGGCTGAAGGTGATAAAGTGACTGACCCTACATCTCAAACGTTTGGTGTTAATCCAGAAGTACAAGAAAAACTATCTTTAATGCGTACTGATTTAGATGCGTTTACAGAAGTTGAGGCATATTCTTTGATGTTTGATGCTTATCAAATGAGTAAAAATGATTTAGCTCAATTTACCAATGCAAAACAGCTCCCAGAATCATCATGGCAATTTACAAAAATTGCTGACAGTATGAAAGATCTTACACCGGAATACCTGAAGCAGTTAGAGGTTGCAAAATCTGTTTTTGGTAAAGCTTTAATGGTTTCTACATGGCTTTGGATTCCTATCATTGCTATTTTTGCAATAATAGTGTTTTATTCCTGGGGCTCAATTTCACAAGTATTAACAAGTTCTATTACTTTATTAGCTATTATTTTGTGGCTGGCAACTATTTTTATTTCAAAATTCAGTAAAGTCTTGTCATTTTTAAAATATTTGCGCCCGCATGCTCTGCTTGCAAAGCGTTTGGGTAGGGCATTATGGTTAGTTTTGGGGACAGTATTTATTATTTTTTATCTGAAGTGTATAAATCCATTGTATTTAGCTCAGGGTAGAATGGCTAAACTTAAAAAATAATTCAGCATGTTGTGGAGTTCTCTCTATTGCGTTTTATTTCTTAACTGAATTATGTCAACGATACAGGGAGAGGGAGAGAAGTCTAAGTCTCAAACTTCTTCTTTGCATTGGAAATGCATAGTAAACTATACAACAGTGTCTTTTTCTATAGAAACAAATTAGGAGTAAGTAATGAAGTCATCCCATTCTTCTGAGTTAAATCAGTTCAGATCAATGCCTTGGTGGTACACAATTCGGGGTGTAGTTATGATGATTTCAGGAGGGGGTATTGCAACTTTGTGTATTTTTGCTCCAAATGTTTATATGTTAGGTGAAAAATTTTCCTGGATTCCTATCATTGCCATGGTTTTGGTAATGGTTGGGGTATTGCGTTGCATAGATGCTAATATGGCCAAATCAGTGCAAGGCTTCCTGCTAAATATGCAAGGAGGCGTTTTGGATATTATCGTTGGCTTTTTAACACTGTTTGCTATTAATGGAGAGCCAGAAAATCTGGTGTTGTTGATTGCGGGTTATATGCTCACCCAAGGTATACTTCGAAATGTTCTTTTATCGGTAGTGGACATAAGAAACCCTAAATCGAACAGGATAACGGGGATAATTTCGATTATTCTGGGAATAATTATATGGGGAGAATGGCCTGCGTCCGCACCTTGGTTTCTTGCTTTTTCACTGAGTATTGATATTGTATTTCGGGGATGGGCTTTGATTATGCTTGCATCATCAATAAAAAAGGAACCTGCAGCAGCGGAGGATTGATAAAGTAAATATAACCAATGAACACTGTTACGTCTAATGTGTCAAAAACTGATTTATTTGGTGTAAATCGGTTTCATTTAAACTACCTGCCGCCTCTTTTAACTTGATGCCATTAATTAAATAATCATAACGACTTCTGGCGTAATCTCTTTTAGAACGAAAAAGATTACGTTGTTCAGCCAGGACGTCCACCATTGTTCTGGTGCCAACCTGAAAACCCGCTTCACTTGCTTCCAGTGCACTTTCGGAAGATTTAACCGTCGCTGCCAATGCTTCTACTCGGCTAAGGCTGGAGACTACTCCTCTGTAGGCATTTCTAACCTGTCGAGTGACCGTTCTTTTTACTTTTGTCAGATTTTCTTTTTCGCGCTGGTAATTAAATTGCGCTTGTTTTGCTTGAGAATGCGTTCCACCCCCTGTAAATATAGGCATGTTAACTTCTAACCCGAAGCTTTGGGTATCACCTCGTAAACCGAAAGTACTGGTATTATCCTGTATAACATAGTTGCCAATTAAATCAATGGTGGGAAGATGAGCGCTTTGTTTTAGTTTGATTTCCTTTCTGGCGGTTTCTGTCTGGTTTAATTGTGCGACGATATTAAAATTGTTGTTTTCTGCTGTTTTTGACCAGGAAGAGATATCCGCCGGTTCAGGTAAGTTCAAAGGAATATTTTCTTGCAGTGAGTTGAGCTCTGCTTCATTTTCACCTATAAACTCTCTTAAACTCTCTTTACTATCATCCAGAAAATTAGCGGCTTCAATTTCATTTGCTCTAGCCTGGTCAAAAGCAGCCTGTGCTTCATAAACATCGGTGATAGCAATTAAACCCACATCAAAACGTTGCTTAGATTGTTCCAGTTGTTTCGCAATGGCTATTTTTTCTGCAATAGTAAATTCGAGTGTATCTTGGGCAGCCAGAATATTAAAATAGGCTTCAGAAATTCTTACAATCAGTTTTTGGTATTCTGCTTGAAATTGTGCTTCTGCCTGGGCAATTTTATTATCGGCTTGATTCAGTAGTACCCAGTGACCCCAGTTAAAAACAGGCTGTCTGATATTAATGCTAATTACATTGTCCCAAAAATGTTGTATGCCAGAGCCACGAAAATTGGAAGACGTATTCAAGGTTTTAGTACTATTAATACGGTCTCGACTACTGGATGCATTGACTGAAATATTCGGTAGCATCTGTGCAATACTTTGTGATCTAATTTCAGCGGTAGAATACTGGTTTAAATAAAAACTTTTATATTCAGGATCATTATCCAGGGCTAGTCGATAGGTTTCGATTAAATCTTGAGCGTAACTCTGTTGAAATGAAAATGTTGCTAATAATAGAATCGCAATCTTTTTTAATTTGAACACTTTTTTCCTCAATCTAAGATATTAAAGCACAGCAATGAGGCCAGGTATTCTTACCTGTTTGATAAATTGAAGGTAAGAGAGGGCTAAAGCCAATTGAACTACATAATTATAATCTAATTTAGCCTTGTTGGTTTAAAAACGCAGGATTGCGTAGAGTTCTGATATCCAAAAATAAACTATTAGGCAATAGTACAGATACTATTTCATCAACAATATTTCATTGATTGGAGTAAAAAGATCAGCCGAATTAATCAAACTAGGTGCTGTTAACGCAGTTACACCATATACTTCCGTTTTAACACTGTAGACCTGACGGGCTTTTTGTAATAACAGATCAAAGTCACCATCACCTGATAATAAAATGATAGTATCCACTTTTTCTGCCATTTCAATGACATCCAGTGTAATACCTACATCCCAATCGCCTTTAGCAGAACCGTCTTTACGCTGGATATACGGTTTTAATTTAATCTGAAAACCGATGTTTTTTAAGGTGTTTTGAAAGCCGCGCTGTTTGACATCCCCTTTATCAATTGCATAGGCAAAAGCCTTGACAACTTCACGGTTGGCGGTAGCCTGAGTCCAGAAAGCTTTGTAATTAAAGTGCTTTTGGAAGTGTTGTCGAGTCGTGTAATAGATATTTTGTACATCAACAAAGATAGCGACTTTTTCCATTGAAAGAATAACTCTTTAATATTTGTTAGGTAAGGGCTTAGGCCCGATAGGTCAATGTATCATATTATTCAAGGGTAGATTCTTGTATAAATTTGCGAATTATAACAGCTAAAATTGTGCCTACGAGTCATTGAGAAGTAAAAGTTTGCAGTGTAGGATTTGGTTCATAAATTGATAATATCTACAGGTAGTCCTATGAAACGTATCCATCTCACTGTTATGATCGATATTTATACTTTCGTTGGATGTATCTTATTGACAGCAACAGGTATTCTCATCTAATTAAACAAAGAATAGGTATGATATGAAAATATGGGTAGATGCAGATGCTTGTCCAGTAGTGATCAAAGATATTTTATACAAAGCCGCTGAAAGAGTAGAGCTACAAGTGATATTTGTTGCAAATCAGTTTTTACGTCTACCACCATCGCGGTGGATAAAGTTTATCCAGGTAGCTCATGGTTTTGATGTTGCTGATAATGAGATCGTAAAAAGACTGATTGCTGGTGACCTTGTTATCACCGGTGATATACCTTTAGCGGCTGAGGCGATCGATAAAGGAGCGTACGCCCTTAATCATCGAGGCGAAATGTATACAGCAGAAAACATTAGAGAGTGCCTTAATATGCGGGATTTTATGGATACTTTACGATCTAGTGGCATAGAGACGGGTGGTCCATCAGCATTAAGCCTAAGTGACCGGCAAATATTTGCAAATCACCTGGATAAATTTTTAAATAAACATGAAAAAAGTGGCTAGGAGGCTGTCCGAGAATATAAAATCTATTGCAGAAAAGCCCATTTTGGTCAGTTTTTCCGATCATTTTCGTTACACGCGTATACCAATTAACTTATATGATAAAAAAAACTCAAAATGGGTCCCCCTCACTACACTGCTAGCCGTTAATGGTGAATGAGCTGAAGAATTCCCCATTAGAGTCATAATAGTCGTATTGGATTGTAATGTTACGACCTAACAAATCATCAACCATTTCCATATCATTACAAACTGTTGTTGTGGCAGTGACTTTACCCGCTAAAGCAAGTGGGAATGCAAGACTGTGGTCTTTAGTTATTGGCATTTCTGCCCTGTAAATTATGGTTTCACCTTTGGGAGTTACTTTGGTAATTTTGACACCATTAGCAAACTCGAAGGGTAAGAATGGTTTTGTTCCATCTGAGACATATTTAGCAATATTTTCAGCTGCAAAGCCATCGGTATTGAAATTGAGCAATGACATGGCAACTTTTAATGTTACATGTCTGATAACCCCATTTCGCATTGTATTATATGTAGTCCTGACGGCATCATTTAGATATTTCATCAGCTCTGGGAAAAGTTTTTCTACATTTATAAGTTGGCGTTGATTGGAAATTGAGTTACTAGAGACTACCATACATGAGAGTGGTTGCTTTTCAGTTAAGTGAGTTGATAGATAGGAACTAATGGGTGATGAAGGAAAATGATTCAACGCTACTTCAGTTATTTCTGCTGGCTCAGCGCAAGCAATACTAGAAGAAACCAATATAAGTAAGATGATTGAATGAACTTTTTGGTAAATTTTCATGGCTTTATCCTCCGAATTACTCTGTACTACAAAACTTGAAAATGAAAAGTGCAAAGTAGTGAGTTGTTAATATAGCTAATGCAGAAGCTGTGCCAGGACAGAAAAAAATAACTATTAACATAAAAAACAATTAGTTATTAGATTCTTGTGGTTGGGGAAGGTATAAAAAAATAACAATGGATTGACGAAATGTCGTGAATCAACGGTATGTTGTTATAGGCTTGTGTTAGAGCGTCGAATGCCCAGTTTATTCATTCGTGAACGTAAAGTATTAGGGTGCATTTCTAAAATTGATGCGGCTCCTTGTTCCCCTGAAATTTTCCAGTCGGTAATTTTTAATACTTTAGTGATATGAGATTTTTCCATATCAGTGAGTGGTAACAGCTTTTCTGACCCATAGGTATTGTTATTGCTTGGTGCGTGCAACTCTGAGATATGTAAGCTTTTATTAGGAGAAAGTATTACAGCTCGCTCAATCACATTTTCCAGTTCTCGTACATTTCCTGGCCATGGGTACGCTTGTAGCTTGTCCATTACCGATTGCGAAATAGTATTTGTCTGTTTACTCATTTTGTTGGCATATTTAGTAACAAAATAGTGAACGAGTAGCGATATATCGTTTTTACGTTCGCGTAAGGGCGGAATGGTCAATGGAAATACACTGAGTCGATAAAACAGGTCTTCCCGGAAATTTCCTTGTGCGACCATTTGTTTCAGATCCCGGTGAGTTGCAGCGATGATTCTGACATTGATTTTTATGGTTTTGGAATCTCCCAATCGCTCTATTTCACCTTCTTGTAATACACGTAACAGTTTAGCTTGCAGTTCTAGTGGTAATTCACCGATTTCATCCAGGAAAATAGTTCCCTTATCAGCCAGTTCAAATCTACCAATACGACGTGACGTTGCGCCAGTAAAACTGCCTTTTTCATGACCGAATAATTCACTTTCAATTAAATTACCGGGTAGGGCTGCACAATTGATCTTAACCAGGGTGCGTTCCTTACGCAAACTGAGGTTATGTAAGGCGCGTGCAATAAGCTCTTTGCCTGTGCCTGTTTCTCCCAGTATTAAAACGCTGGTTTCAGTAGGCGCAACTTGTTCAACTTGATGCAATACCGTTTTTAGTGGATCACTTTGTCCTAAAATATCTTCAAAACTGTTGTTCAAGTTGACTTGTTCTTGTAGATAGCTATTTTCTGCTTGTAACCGATTTTTTAACTGTTCAATTTCAGAGTAAGCCTGTTTTAGCTTTTGATCAGCCAATTTACGCTCACTAATATCCCTAAAAACAAGAACAACACCTTGTAACTCACCATTTTCTAAAATAGGCGTGCTGATAAAGTCTACTGGAAAGCTAGTGTTATCAAGTCTCCAGAATGGGACGTCATTAACCTTGTAATATTTTTTACCTTGCACAATGTTATGTATCGGGCAGATTTCAAGTTTATTCGGTTGATCTATACCAAAGATGTCATGGATAGTCTGACCTGTCAGATTCTGGTTTGGCCACACCAATAATTTAGTTGCTATAGGGTTGATAAATGTCACCTTTCCTTCACAGTCAAAGCCACAAATTCCTTCTCCTGCAGAAGCTAACAGTAATTCATTTTGACGTTGTAAACGGGCTAGAGACTTTTCTGTCTGTTTGATTTTTCTGACATTCTGAAATACAACGACCGCACCTATAATGACATTTTTTTCCCAAATAGGTGAGCTGGTATAATGTACAGGAAAATGACTACCGTCTTTATGCCAAAAAACTTCGTTTGTGACATGATGAACTTCACCGTCTTTTAGTGCAGCATAAATAGGACATTCATGTTGAGGATATGGCTCGCCATTGGCTTTACTATGATGGTGTTGAGGGTGGACAGTGTGGCCGATAATATCTTCTTCAGTCCAGCCGGTCATGGCTATAGCTGCTGGATTAACAAAGGTACCCCTACCATTAATATCCAGGCCATAAATTCCTTCACCAGCAGATGTCAGGATAAGTTCATAGCGACGTAGGATTTGTTTAAGGTCAGCCATAGAAAAGTAAATTAATTAATATTGCTTGATTCTAACACAGTAAATAAATTCCCCCGGATGCTGATACACGAAATATAAGTAAACTATTCGACGATGCAAAGACACCATTTTCAAGGGTGATTGGTGTGGAAAGGTAGATATGATTTTCAGTTAATAGTTCCTAGGTTCTAAACAATACACTAAAAGATTCTCCTCGACTGGAAGTTGAATAGGTTAGTGTTGACAGGAAGGAATGTAACAGATAAAGTGGTAGCGAATCGAAACTGTTATGATATTTTATAAGGGTATCTTAATATTGAAGTTCATAATTCTAACTTTAGGTACGTTAGTTTTCAATCGGTAGTTTGCTACCGGTTTTTTTTGAAATATACAAAACAGTATTCTCAATCCCAGCTTCGTTAAGTCGATTGTCAAAATAATGTTTTTTTGTTTCATAAAGGTTATCATCAGGGGATCATTCTCGGGGCAGACAGGAATCATAAATGAAAAAAGCAATAATAAAACTAAATCGATCCATATTACTAGGTGTAAGTAGTTTCATTTTATCAATAAGTTGTGTTCAGGCAAGTTCTGACATACACAAATTGTATGAGGATAATTGTGCCAGTTGCCACGGCTCTGATCATGGTGGATATCTGGCACCTGCTTTAAATTCAGAAACTTTAAAAGGACGTAGTCCAACCGCGTTACGTACTTTAATTATGACCGGCAGTTTTGAAACCTTAATGCCTCCATTCTTTGGTCGTTTGGGTGATAAAGATATTCGTTCTTTAGTTAAGCACCTGCAATCAACACCAAAATTGGATAATCCTCCCTGGACAATTGAAGATATGAAAGCTTCTTTAAAAGTCTATGTTAAAGATGAAAGTAAATTACCGGCTAAACCCACCTATCAAATTGATAGTATGGATGATTTGATAGGTGTGGCTGCACGAGGGAAATATGGTCGTGGTTCGGGTTCCAAAGCGGTATTCATTAACAGTAAAACGCATAAAATAGTGGGTGAGATAGAAACAGGTACTGCCGCTCACATTATTGATTTTGATCCAGCGAATGAACGCTGGGCTTATGTAAAAACAGATACTGCTGAAATATTTAAAGTCGATTTATATTCGATGAAAGCGGTGCGTAGTATAAAGACTGGTTATAACGGACCTGGTATGGGTGTTTCGCGTGATGGAAAGTACGTCATGGCAGGTTCATTCGTGCCTCATAATGCGGTTATATTAAACGCTAATCTAGAACCTTTAAAAGTCATAGAGCTTGAAGGTGTTGACCCTGATGGCAAAATGGTCAGTTCTGATTCAGGTATGATTATCGGTACGCCTTATGCTGATATCTTTGCAATTGCGTTGGAAAATGCGGGGCAAGTTTGGGTGGTTGATTTAAAAGAAGGTTTTCCAATCACTAAAATTAAAAATGTAGGCCGTCATTTACATGATGCTTTCTTGACGCATAAGGGCCAAAAACTAATGATCGCATCTTATGACGATAGCGTCGTAATTGCTATTGACTTAAAAGATCGTAAAATCATCAAGAAACTTAAAGCAGGCTGTGTACCGCATGTTGGCGGTGGGGCAGCTGTTAAAATAGATGGTCGTACCTTAGGTTTTGGTACCAATTTTGGAACTTGTGAAAACAATACTGTTGTGAGTGTTTGGGACCTTGATAAAATGGAACTGGTTAAACAAATACCTGTATCAGGAGGTACTGAATCACCAGCAGCACATGCTAATGCCCCTTATGTTGCAGTAGACATCATAACTAAAGACAGACGAGCACGTACCATCCAGTTGATCGATAAAAAATCATTTAAAGTGGTGAAAACATTGGATGTGGGTGGACATGCTTATTTTCCCGAATACAGTGCAGATGGTAAATTCCTTTATGTCAGTGCCGGCTATGCGGGTGATGAAGTAGTGGTTTATGACTCTCATTCACTAAAGAAAGTGGCTTCAGTGCAAATGGAAAGTCCGGCTGGTATATTTTCAAGAGGACGTGTTAAATATATGACCCGTGGATTATCACCTGATGAAATGGAGTAAGACTATGAAGGAGTTACTTACTTCAACAGTTATATTGGTGATACTGACTGCTGCATCAACTGCTCAAGCAGCCAGTATTTATGCAGGAAAATCAACAGCAGCTGCCGTGTGTTCTCAATGTCATGGAATAAGAGGGACGAGTGCTGATGCTCCATTTCCGCCATTAGCCGGACGGGATGAGGAATATCTTGAAATGGCCTTAAAGCAATATCGGGATAAAACCCGAGTATCAGATATTATGAATAATATTGCGGGTTCTTTGACGGATAGAGATATTAATAACATTGCTAGTTACTACAGCAGACTAAAAATCAGGTGAAAGGTTTAGTTTTTGCGCTGATTTTTTCTGTCAGTGCTGTAGCTGATGAGCCAGGTCTACAAAGACAACAGGAATTAAAAAACATGCTGGCGCAGGATTGTGGTGCTTGTCATGGATTAACGCTCAAAGGTGGGCTAGGCCCTTCTTTATTGACTGATGCGTTGCTTAATAAATCTGATGAGTTTCTTGTACAGACCATATTGGAAGGCCGCAAAGGGACGGCAATGCCACCCTGGAAACCTTTTATAACTGAACAAGAAGCCTTTTGGCTGGTGCAAAAACTTCTTAAACAGCAGTAATTACTTCTACTTTGTCACATTTAAATGGAAATTATAGAAAAGTATCTTAGCAGGGTGCGTTGTACGCACCATTTAGGCAATGCAAGGATAAAAATAATTTTGCTGCGTGCAACGCACCTAATATTTATAAACTGACAAAATAGAACTACTCTAACAATATGCTCTCATAGTTTGGGTTTCGCTATCGCCAACCCAAACTATGTTTTGACTAAATCTTTTCAAAGTATGCTCAAATTACGGTTCTTACCTTTATTAACTCTACTGTTTTGCCAAAATTCCCAGGCGGAATTACGTGCAACAGGTGATTTAGGTGTTGTTATTGAACGGGCAAAAGGTAGCGCGTTAATTATCAATACCAGCAAGCGTTCAATACTCGCTAAAATAGACTCCTTGGGCGATTTATCCCATGCCTCTGTTGTGTTTTCTCGTGATCAACGATATGCCTTTATATTTGGCAGAGATGGTGGTTTAAGCAAAATTGACTTACTTCAGGATAAGGTTGAGAAACGAATTATTCAAGCAGGCAATAGTATTGGTGGGGCTATTTCACAAGATGGACAGCTAATCGCTGTTTCAAATTATACCCCGGGTGGTGTGAAAATATTTTCAACAAAGACTTTGCAGTTAGTGGCTGATATTCCTGCTGAATATGGTGAGAATAAGCTGTCTAAAGTTGTCGGTTTAGTAGATGCACCGAATCATCAGTTTGTATTTACTTTATTTGATGCCGGTGAAATTTGGGTGGTTAATATTAAAAATCCAAAAACAATTGATATTAAAAAATATAAAAATATTGGGAATCAGCCTTATGATGCATTGTTAACACCTGATGGCCGTTATTATATTGCAGGGTTATTTGGTGAGCAGGGATTGGCTTTGCTGGATTTATGGAACCCAGAAAAAGGAATAAAACGAATTTTACCGGATTATGGCAAAGATGATGAAAAACTGCCCGTGTACAAAATGCCGCATTTGGAAGGTTGGGCAGTAGCGGGTGATTTTATGTTGATACCCGCAATTGGCCAGCATGAAGTTTTAGTCATAGATAAACGGCAGTGGACATTAGTTAAGCGTATTCCTGTTATTGGTCAGCCGGTATTTGTTATGGCTCGTCCTGATGGCAGACATATTTGGGTGAACTTTGCATTTCCGGATAATCAGAACATACAAATTATAGATGCTAAAACAATGGCAATTGTTAAGTCGCTAACACCAGGAAAAGCCGTTTTACACATGGAATTTACTCCTCGGGGGGAAGAAGTCTGGGTTTCAGTACGTGATGAAAATCAGTTGATCGTTTACGACACAGAGAGTTTTAAAGAAAAAAAACGTTTACCTGCCGAAAAACCCAGCGGTATTTTTTTTAGTTCACGTGCGCATCAACTGGGTTTGTGATGCTAACCTCATTGCATAAACAATTGCTGAATGATTATCAGCAAGACTTGCCGCTATCACTCACTCCTTATAAAGATATTGCTGATTCTTTGGGTACTACTGAAGATGAGGTTTTATCTGTACTCAAGGAATTAAAGGATCAGCAGTTTATAGCACGTATTGGTTCGGTGATAGCACCTAATCATATAGGTAGCAGCTCATTGATTGCGATGACAGTGCCGTCAGAGCAGTTACAGGAGATTGCAGAGCTAGTTAGTCAATACCCGGAAGTCAATCATAACTACGAAAGAGAAAATCGTTTTAATCTATGGTTTGTATTAATTGGAACAGATGAAGAGCATTTGCAGTCGGTGATAAAAGATATAGAGATAAGAACGGGCTTTAAAACACTCTATTTACCTTTAGTGGCTGATTATTATATAAACCTAGGTTTTGAGATAGATTTTAATGACTGATAAGATTGATCTTCAGTTGATAGAGCTATTGCAACAGGGATTACCACTTGTTTCAAGGCCTTATACCGTGATGGCTGAGCAACTTAAATTATCCGAAGACCAGGTCCTTAAACGTTTATCTATTCTAAAACAGCAAGGTGTGATCAAACGTTTAGGAGTCATCGTTAATCATCGACGATTAGGCTATAACGCGAATGCGATGATTGTTTTTGACGTGCCTAATGCTTTGGTTGAACAAATAGGAAAGCATATCAGTCAATTTAGCTATGTAAATCTTTGTTATCAGCGTCCACGTCAAAGTGAGTATTGGCCATATAATCTGTATTGTATGATTCATGGGAAAAACAAAGAGAAAGTTTTACAACAACTGGGTCATTTGACTGAATCATGTGGATTGAGTCAATTTAATAGTGAAGTGTTGTTTAGTAAACAATGTTTTAAGCAACGCGGGGCATTTTATAAAATATGCCCTGTAAAGGAAAAATTTTAACAAATGGATGAGTTAGATAAACAAATTGTTAATCATCTGCAAGATGGTTTTCCTGTGTGTGAATCGCCTTATCAAGTAGTAGCTGACCAGCTAGGCCTAACTGAAATTGATTTAATTGAACGGATAAAAGCGTTGTTAGATAGCGGGATTCTTACGCGTTTTGGCCCACTGTATCATGCCGAACAAATGGGAGGGGCTCTGACTTTGGCAGCTGTTAAAGTACCTCAACAACAATTCGAGCAGATTACCAAAATAATCAATGCTTTCCCTGAAGTCGCACACAATTACCAACGAAATCATGCGCTGAATATGTGGTTTGTTATAGCTACCGACGTGCCTGATCGACTGCCGGAAGTTATTATTGAAATTGAACAACAAACAGGTTTGTTTGTGTACAACATGCCAAAAATCAACGAGTATTTTGTAGGTCTGAAATTAAAAGCATAAAAAACCGGGTAGAGACGTTGCATGCAACGTCTCTACAAAACTACAATAAACAGATGAATATAGATGATTTAGACCGCCAAATAATCGCATCGACTCAAGCGGGTTTGCCATTAATTCCCCAGCCTTATAAAACAATAGCAGATGAATTAGGAATAAGTGCTGAAACTGTTATGCGCAGAATATCAGTTATGCAACAACAGGGTGTTATTAGACGAATCGGTGCTGTTCCCAATCACTATCGCCTTGGTTATACCTATAATGGCATGACAGTCTGGAATATTGCTGATGAACATATCGATGAACTAGGGCAACAAGTGGGTCAGTTAGAATTTGTCAGTCATTGTTATCACAGACCTAGACGCGAGCCGGAATGGAGTTACAACTTATTCGCCATGGTGCATAGCAAAACTGAGGCTGGTGTTAAACAGCAACAGCAAATTATAGCTAGGTTATTAGGTGAATATAATCTGGGGCAGGATGTTTTATACAGTACTCGAATTTTAAAGAAAACAGGTTTAAGGATCGGTGGCAACAATGTTTAGATTAAGCCAATATATGCGAGAAGTATTACACCCAACGTCCTTAAAACCGGTACGTAAACCTTCAGGCCCAGTGGTAATATGGAATTTAATTCGTCGTTGTAACTTAACCTGTAAACATTGTTATACCACTTCGGCAGATATTAATTTTCCTGGAGAGTTAACAACTTCTGAAATATACAGTGTCATGGATGAGTTAAAGGCCTTTAAAGTCCCCGTACTGATTTTATCTGGTGGTGAGCCTTTATTGCATCCAGATATTTTTGATATTTCTCATCGAGCTAAAGCTATGGGATTTTATGTTGCCCTTTCCAGTAATGGTACATTAATTACACAAGAAAATATCCAGCAAATTGCTGTAGTAAACTATCAATATGTCGGAGTGAGTCTGGATGGTATAGGCGAAACTCATGATAAGTTTCGGCAAAAAAAAGGCTCATATTCTGACTCATTAGTAGGGATTGGTTTGTGCAGGGATAATGGAATTAAAGCGGGTATTCGTTACACTCTAACACAAGATAATGTTCATGATTTTCCAGCCATGTTGAAGCTGATGGATGATGAGGATATAGATAAGTTTTATTTATCCCATTTAAATTATGGTGGACGCGGGAATAAAAATCGTAAAGATGATGCCGCTTTTAAAATGACTCGGGATGTAATGGATCAGTTATTTGAGCAATGCTTACAATGGGAACAGCAAGGAATAGAGCGAGAAATAGTTACAGGGAATAATGATGCTGATGCCGTTTATTTTTTGCATTGGGTTAGGGCAAACTATCCTGACCAGGCTGAACATATTAAAGTAAAACTGGAACAATGGGGTGGAAATGCCTCAGGTGTGAATGTTGCCAATATAGATAATCTGGGTAATGTTCACCCTGATACTTTTTGGTGGCATTATAACCTGGGAAATGTGAAACAAAGGTCTTTCTCCGAAATATGGCAGGATACTTCTGATCCACTTATGGCAGGACTTAAACAAAGCCCAAGGCCTCTCGAAGGACGTTGCGGTGCCTGTGACTATCAGAAAATATGCAATGGTAATACCCGGGTGAGGGCGCAGCAAATATTCGATAACTTCTGGGCGGAAGACCCAGGATGCTACCTTAATCAAAATGAAATTGAAGCGCGAATGTAAACTAAAATCACAAGTAGCTTATTTTATGACACTTTGCTCATCCTTATTTTGGAGTATTGTATGAGAAAATATACATTAAAAGCCAGTATAGGCGCTTTTAGTGATAAAGGTATAAAAGCAGATAATGAAGATTGTTACGGTGTGCAAATACCTGATGAACCACAATTGACTCATAAAGGGATGGCTGCCGTCATTGCTGATGGTATGAGTGGTAGCGATGCAGGAAAACAGGCCAGTCACTGCTGTGTTACCAGTTTTTTAACCGATTATTACAGTACCCCAGATTCATGGACAGTAAAAAATGCGGGTCAAAAAATTCTTTCTGCTACCAATTCCTGGTTATACAGTCAAGGACATCGGCATTTCGAATCAAGCAAAGGAATGGTCACTACCTTGAGCATACTGCTGTGTAAATCGACTACCGGGTATATTTTTCATATAGGTGATTCCAGAATATACCGTATAAGAAAAGGTAATTTGGAATTACTGACTCGAGATCATAGAATTCAGGTGTCAGATGATAAAAATTACTTGAATCGGGCTATGGGAATCGAGCCACGTTTAGAAGTAGACTACAAATCCTTTCCTTTAGAGATAGGGGATTTGTTTATCATGACTACAGATGGTGTTCATGATTTTATAGATGAAAAATCATTGAAGAAGATTGTGATGGAATCAATTGATTTAAATCAATGTGCTCAATATCTGGCAAAATTGGCGAGTGATAATCAAAGTGATGATAACCTTACCTGCCAGTTAGTTAAAATTGACGAACTGCCATCAGCGAAAGAGGATGAAATCATTCGTCGTCATGCTAATTTGCCTTTCCCTCCGATATTAGATGTAGGTATGGTGCTTGATGGTTACCGTATTGAAGAAGAAATACATGCGAGTAAACGAACCCAGATTTATCGTGCATTTGATACCAAAACAGAAACACAAGTGATTTTAAAAACACCTTCTGTGTTGTATGAGGACGATACCCATTATATAGAACATTTTTTACATGAAGAATGGGCGGGTAAGCGTATTAAAAATGACTATGTATTAAAAGTGTTAGGCTCAGACCGGAAAAAAAGTTGTATCTATTATGTAACAGAATATCTAGAGGGAAAGACTCTAAGAGATTGGATGGACAGTCATCCAAAACCTTATATCAGAGAGGTTCGAGTCATCGTAGAGCAAATTGCTAAAGGATTAAGGGCATTTCATCGGATGGAAATGCTGCATCAGGATTTAAAACCTGAGAACATTATGTTCGATAAAACTGGGAAGGTAAAAATTATAGATTTCGGTTCAGTCAAAATTGCTGGAATTGCTGAAATTTCGCCATTGGATCAAGATGAAGAAAATGTGTTGGGTACATTGAATTATACTGCACCGGAATATCATCTAGGGCAACGCGGTACCGTTCAATCTGATCTATTTTCATTAGGTGTAATTAGCTATGAGATGATCAATAAAGTATTACCATTCGGTGGAGATATGCCGGAAAAACCCAATAAAATAAACCTTTCCAAATTGAAGTATGTGCCTAGTTTTCATAACAATACCATGGTCCCTCATTGGATTGATGGTGCATTAAAAAAAGCAACATCAATAACACCTCAGTCCCGGTACGAAGTTTTATCGGAATTTATTTTTGACCTTTCCACGCCTAACTCTGAATACTTAAAGTCTGCTGATAGTTTACCGATTATTGAACGTAATCCAGTGTTATTCTGGAAAGTGGTGTCCGCTTTGTTACTAGTTAGTAATCTGGTGCTATTGTATTTTGTGAATCATTAGGCACTAGCAACAATTAACCCACCTAACCGCTTAACAAATGTCAACAGCACCGTAAATGCTGAAGACCGCAGCTACACCTATGATAAAGTGGGTAACCGCAAAACCGAAATCCAAAATGGCACGACCTATGTGTATTGTTATCATGTCAGCAATTGCAATGCAGCCCCCAAGGGTAATCGCCTGATTAATATAAGAACAGGAAGTGCCACAGGCCCGCTGTATCGTCAATTTGATTATGATGACAGTGGACGGTTACTGAGAAAACGAAATGGGGCAGGCACAGCCCTTTATAACGTCACCTACAACGGCAAAGGCCGAGCCAAAGCCATTAACGGTAATAGCTTTGCCTATGATCCTAACGATTATCGGATTAAAAGGCAAAACAGTCTGTATTTACTGGAAGGCGAGCACCTTGAAGCCACCTATACCAGCGCGGGTGTGTTGCAAAACAAATACCTCAGAGGCGTAGTAGTAGACGAGATTGTTAATGGATATACCTACCATTCAGATAATGCCAATGACTGGACTAACTATACTTTTCATCATGACCATTTGAACAGCGTTACTGCATTGACTGGTCATGCAGGCAGTACAAAAGAAAGCAATCGTTATGATGCGTTTGGGGCGATTTTAAACCTGAGCTTTCCGGGTACGGGGAATGAGCAGTTATTTACCGGTCGGCAGCTGGATGTTAATACCGGGCTTTACTATTATCGGGCGCGGTATTATGATGCTGAGATTGGGCGGTTTATTAGTGAAGATCCACTTGGATTTCAAGCTGGGGTTAATTTCTATGCTTATGTTGGGAATAATCCGGTTAATTTTAATGATCCTAGTGGTTTAGTGAGATGGGGCGACTTAGGCAATGCTAGCTTAGGTCTATTTAGCGGAGGTTCAGGTGTTGTAGTTGGTGGGGCAACCGTTCTTGGTGGTGCGGGCTTATTCGCGACTAATCCGATTGCTGGTAGTGCAGTTGCTGTTTTTGGAGCAACAGTTTTCACTAATTCAGCTGCAAATATCGCACTAAATGGGAGAAGATTTGTGGATGCTTTAATAGATGTTCGACCAAGTGTACCTGGCAATTTTCCTGAAGTTATCGCAAATCAAATTGCTCCAGGCAATGTTAATGCCATTTTATTGGCAAATGCTGCAAATTTAGGATTAGACCTAGCAAGTGGCAGCGTTCCAGTTGGTTTAATGCCCGACTTGGCTAGTGCAGGAAGTGCGCTACAGTCTACGCGATTAGCTAATTTCTCAGAGTTAGCAAACTATAATGCTGCGTCACGATCTATAGGTAATTTACCGGTTGATATTGCTGTGCCCGGCGCATCGGCTGTGACTCGTGCAGTAAATGTACTTCAGGGTGCTGCTACAGCTCAAACTGTGAATGGTGTTAAAGAACAAGTAATTAATAACCTTTCAAATGTTGCTGGTGGAGGTTTTGTCTTGTATCCCAGTAAGCCAAATACAAACGCTTTACATTCGGTATACACCAAATGAAATTAGCGGTTATTTTTATAACGACCATTGATTTTCTAGTAGTTTTTATAATTTCATTTTTTGCTGGATTTTGGTGGTTAATTGATTCAACTAGCGAAATGAAAGTGGAGATTTTTCAATCATCATTTATGCTTCTTTGTTTGTATGCTTTTATTTACGAAGAAGGCTATAAAAAAACATTTATTGGCTATGGAACCAAGCAGCAGTTTTATTTGATTTTTTTATTACCTGGTTTAATAGCAACATGTGGTTATCTTTACGGTTTAATTAAGTTTCTGAACTTGGAATAAAAATAAAGGGGTCAAAAAATAAAAAAATAAAGCGAAAAATAAAGGGGTCAGTACCCTTTTATTCAGATTTATGGTATACTTTATATGATTAATCTTTTTACAATTATTGATAATGCCACGAAAGCCTCGTTTTTTCTTACCCAATATCCCTGTTCATGTGGTAATAAGAGGAAATGCGAGGCGAGTGGTTTTTGCAGAAGATGCTGATAGGAAAGCTTATTTGGGCTGGTTAAAAGAAGCAGCAGAGAAATATAAAGTAGATATACATG
>JAKIUK010000097.1 GCA_021647585.1 Methylococcaceae bacterium | reverse complement strand
TCATTAGTTAAGCTTTTTCTCAGGATTAATTGTTTTGTAGGAAATTCAATTATATCCATTATGAAGTTAAAGCTTAACTTTAATTTATATGAAATCTTTTATTATTCAATCACTTGATTCATCACTGGTAGCGGCATTATTGGCTGACCCCATGATGTTCTAAGAAGCTATCTGGTCACGTTTTTTTTTGTAGTCACCTAGTAAAATCTGAGTATATGCCAAGTCGTTAGAAATATCTGAGCGAGTATCATCATCGATACTTTGATTTTCTAATTCAATTTGGTACTTTTCTACCAATGTGGTCAAAGCTTCAATAAGACAATTAATTTCTTGCCAATCCATATTTATCTCCTCTTGTGAAATCAATTATTTTCCCAACGCCCCGCCAGAATAACTGCTTGCTCAAGTTTTAATTTATCCACACCGGATATTTTTTGCATCTGCTCAACGTATTCTGATAGCAGCATGTTTTCTGATGGGCGGATAGTATAATGCGTGATGCCAGTGCCTGGGTCAGTTCTATCTCTAGTAATTGTTAATTTAGGTGGAACAATCGTACCAGCCTTTATCCAGTACCAGTTTTTATCTGGTTTTGGGGAAGTGAACGTAGATATGCCACCCGACATACCTCTCACTTTAATTAACCCATTATCTTTATATTTAACAATGTCTTTGTCTCTTACATTATCAAATCTAGGGGAATCAGCGTTTCCACTACGATACAAATCAATATCTAGTGAGACTGATGATTCAATACGGATCAGGTACTTTTCGTCATTCATACTCTTTTTCCATTATTACTTTCTGAAAGATGAAATCAAGTTGGCTGACCCCAAGATTTTCTCCAAGATTTTCTGATATTCAGTTTTATATTTTTTGAGTTTTAAACTACCTACGACGATTTGGTCTTTGCGAACAAGTTTCAGTACCATCACCATTTGCTATAGTTGTAGTGCAATCGGAACCATCATATACAGCTGTTACTGTTACAAAAAACTTAATATCGGTATATCCTTCTTCCCCCTCTTTTACAATTTTTCCATCTAAAGGAGCTGAAATGCTAATAACATTTCTAAGTGCGTCTGATGGTTCGATAATAGTTATATTACAAATTTTTAGGTTCTTATTTTTGAGGGGAGTTAGTTTTCCACAAGAATTTACTTCTTGCCCTGTTCTTGGGTTTAATACGAAAAAATTATTATTAACATGGTTGATGCCAGTAGCTAGCACAACATTGTTTTTAATTAATATTGGACTAGGTATTTTTATGGGTGCTAACTTTGTAATCAGTGCTTCATCTATCTTGCTTATCGGCCCTGTTGCAAGTCTTTTGCCAAGAACATTTAGTCTTTTGGATGCTTGTTCAGGCGTTACCGGTCTCTGTGTGGAATTAGCTGAATCTTTTTTATCAAAACATGATATTAACAAACTGCTTAGCATCAGGATTGCTATGGTTTGACTCATGGTTTTTATTTTTATTTTTATTTTCATTTTAATTGTACTCCTCTTATTACGTAAAAAATTCTGAGCAAAAGTGATTTCTGCTCAATAAAAAAAACTGAGTTTGATAAAAAGCTCCCGCTCAGGGACAAAAGGGCTTAATTGTGGCCCACTTGCATCAAAAGTAGACTGATAAGTATAGTTAGTATCAAACAGATTCCTTACTTCAAAACTTATCAGTCCTAATTTTTTGGGTAATCGGTAACCCAAAGTAGTGTCAAAGGTCCAAAACATCTCACTATCATTGCTTAGTGGAGGGGTGTTGGCAGGAAGGAAATCAAGATCTCTAACTGTCGAGACTTTTTGATTAACAAACGTTGCTGTCATTTTAGAAAAAAACCCATTGGAATGGAAAAAATTAATAGTAAGTGGTATCTGTTGGGTTGATACGCTCTTTGCATCTATTTGGTTACCATTATTAACTATAAATTCACGATCAAATTTATCAAATTGGTATTTGGCTCTAAAAGACAACCAATCTACTGGCGTCCAATATAGATAAGCAAGATGTGAATTCTCATTTCTATCCCTACTGTTTGAGTTGGTGGAAAGAAAGGGTTCATCGTTGTATCGCCAGTTTACTTCTCCACCTACAAATACGTTATTTATAGGCTGATAATCAGTGCCAAACGAATATTGCCATGCAGAAGTACCATTGAAACCGTCGAAAAACTGGTTAAAGCCAGCAATTTGAGTTGGTTCAATGGTTTGATTAGTAGCTAACCGCCGCTTTAGAGAACGGAATGCAGCTCCTCGAAAGGTAAGGTTTTTTATAGGATTCCAAATAAGACCAAATTTAGGGTTTAGCTGTTGTCGATCAACTAAATCAGATTGATATGAATCAAAACTGAGACCTAAAATACTGATCAATCCAGGTAATAATTTTTGTTTTGAATAAATATAAGCATTAAAGTTTTTAATTTTATCTTTGGAATGTGTCGGACCAAACGATAATTCGGGGATGATATCTGGAGGTGGCTCTGTAAATCTGGCTATGTTGGAGACTACGCTATCATTGTCTAATTCAAGATAACCAATACCGGCTGATATATCAAATGAATCAGGATGATACAGGTATTGCAATTCCACTTGATAACCTTTGTCAGTGTTAATACTTGATTTTTTTTGGTTAAAATGTTGGAAAGAGTCTGGGTCATCAGTATTAAACACGAGGTTACGTTCAATTTCTTTACGAACGTTATAAAAAGCTGAAACAATCACATCTTGTTCTGGATCAATACGGTAATGAACTCCCACTCTTGCAGTATCTTGTTCTGTGGTTTGTCTTAGGTTTTTTTGATGAAAGCCATTTAAACGAAATGGTACATCTCCGTTTCTAACATCATCAGTTTTAAATTCAAACTGGACATTAAAATCAGGTGTTAATGCATATTGAAAAAAAGCATTATAGACATCTTGCTGATAATCATCGTTTTCCCGAAAGCCATCAGTCTGAAAATGAAATTGCCCCAAACTTAAAGATAGTCGATCATAAACTCCAGAAATAATGGCGTTGTCAGTGATGGTATTGTTGCTTCCATATGCACCATTGAGCAGGATATGAGCACCATTAGAAGTGAACATGGGGTCGTATTCTCCGGCAGATAAACGGGAGGGTCCGGTACTATTCAGAATGCCGATATTTTCAGCGGTTAACTGAGGTTGTACTGGCGTAATATTGATGGGTTGAAGTAATTGCGCTTGTAACAGTTCGCTGGCTCTCGCGATTCTGAAACGGGGTTGACCAATATAAGCATCTGAGAGAAAACGGTGAGCAGAATGGTTGGTTGAATCAGAACCTAGTGCATTCCAGGCTTCTTTTAAAGCCACCCGACTAAAACCAAGGTCTTGATAAATACGAGCCATATTGGCTGATCTAGCCGCTGCATCCTCATCCAGCAATAATTTGGACCGATAAACCCCGCGATTATCATTCAGCTCAATCGCCTTCTGCATATCATGCAGAGCTTCTACCGGCCGGTTAGTAGTCTGTTTGCGGATGGCATCATAAAACCACGGTGTCGGGTCATTCGGGTCCATTTCTTTAGCAATGGTTAATTCAGTTTCAGCATAGCCATCATTTCTTAATTCATAATAGGCTTTGCCCAAATAACTGCGCATGATGGCATTTTCTGGGTCCAGACTGACCGCTGTTTCTATATCACTGGTGCCTTCTTCGATGTCTCCTTGCCTGATTTTGGCTAAGCCTAAACCTAAACGGGCCAAGGGATCAGCGGAATTGAGATTAATGGCTTTAGTAAAGGCTATTTTTGCTTCATCAATATCAACCTGGCTTAGATAAGTAAAACCGAGGATGGTTTGGGTGTGGCCCAGCCCAGGGTTGAGTGCTTGAGCTTTTTGTGCGGATTCCAGTGCATCACTACGCTCACCGGTTGAAAGCTGTAATTCGGCCAGCCTGGCCCAGGCCAATGCATTATCCGGTGATAAATGAACGGCCTGTTGCGTGGCTTCCAGAGCAGACTCTATATTGAAACTGGATTGATAAGCATAGGATAAAGCAATCTGTGCAACGGCTGATTTTGGATTAGCAGTGACGGCTTTCTGGGCCAGATTTAAGGCGCTATCCTGCCGGTTTTTAGCTACGGCTATGATTGCTTGTAATGCAAAGGCATGACTGTTATTGGGTTGCAGAAACAATGCTTTATCAATAAGGGGCAACGCTTCATCGACCCTGCCTACAGTTAACAACAGAGACGCTTTGAGGGTTAAATAACGACAATTTTGTTGCTTGATAGTTATCTTGTTTAGAAGCGTTAAAGCCTGAAAGATATCTCCCTGTTGATAAGCATTAATTGCCGACTGAAGATTATTCTGTTTAGCGAATTCAAGCGTTTGAATATCAACAATGGGCGGATAATACAATGTCCATTGCACAGCATCTTCAGGTCGAATTTTTAATGCTTGAACGCTGGGGGGCAGGTCTTTTTGAGCAATCCCTGTATAACCTTTTTTGATCAGTATTTTTCCCATCTGATTGGTTGCGGCTACCTGCCCATCAAACACACTGATTTGGGTTTGCTGGGAATCAACAGTCACCAGGAATTCAGTGCCTTCATGTACCGCATTGATAAAAGGAGTGTGGATATTCAGACGTTGTGGTTGTCGACTTCTGAAAAAAGCGCCGCCTTCAAACAGATTGATATACCAGGTAGTTGATTCTTTCTCTTGGACAATAAATGTCAGTGTGGTGTTTTGATTAAGCGTGGCACGAGACTCATTTTTGAACAGCAGAGTTGCTCGACTATGTTGGTCTGTGCGGATTTTATCACCACGACAAAATGTTTCTTTGCTGTTGGTAGTATGCCAGAGCATATCGCCTGAAAATTGGGAATCGACTTTTCCCTCAAGGGAGACAATTTTTGCAATCCATTGGGGGCAGGCATGCGTAGCATCTGCACTGTAGGGGGCGAGCATGAATACAAAAAGATAAATACTTTTAATTTTCTGATGCATTATATTTTTATAGTTATTGCAACTGTCATTATTAAGCGTTATTTAGTCCCTACCACAAAGTCCCTGAATCCTAAGTGAATAAGTTTCTTTGTTAAGGTCATTCTATGCTCATCACACTCGCAAATGCAAGGGAGTGGTATTATTACCTTTTTAACGATTGTAGGTTGACAGTCAGCATGTCTCTATTAAAACAGTTTAGTTATTGTTTTAAATCGTAAATATGGTAAAAATAGTGGTTTTTAATCTAAGGGGTGAACTTTAAATTTCAAGGTATATTGTCAATGTCTCACGCATCGTCTATGTTTGAAAAATGTAAATCTTAGGGAAAACTAGGCTCTACAATTGACTAATATGTTGTACAGGAAACGAATTAGATCAATTTATCGAAGCAACCTTTGTGCTAACTACTCATATGAAGAAAAAACGTGTCACTCAGGGAGATTAGTGCTGAGATGAGGTTCTCTTGCACCTGTATGGGCGGTTCAGGAGCTGCTGCTCCCTCCGGCCCAGTAAATTTTATTATCTAAAAAAGCATGTATATCCGTCTTAGTAATTTGCAGATATTACTCAATGTGGGGAACATCAATACACACTTCAAATTCATATCCTAAAATATATATGGTTGTACAATGCGAGCCTTTATATAAAGCTCTTACGCTGACGATATAAGTTGCAGGAATCGTTTTACCATTTTTAACAATTGTTCCTTCAATTGGTTGGTTGATACTTAGGGCTGTTTCCAGAGCCTTATTAGGTGGAATGGCTTGGGTCTTACAGGTTGAATTTGTATTTTCCAATCCATTAATTTTATTATTGTTTGCACAAGGGGTTACTCGGCTTCCCGTGAGTGTATTGAAAATAACAGGTTCCTTTGTTTTAAAGTTTATTCCAGTTGCTAAAATAGCATTTTGAATAAACAATTGTGGAATTAATGTCGGTGATTTAGCAATTTCTTCAAGTCTATTTAGTTGTTTTTTGCTAATTAGGCCCTTTTTTTCAATTTTCTTGCCGAGATTTGATAAGAATTTTATAGTACTAAATTTGTTTCTTTCTTTATTCTTGTTGCCGAAGTTGGATAAGATTTTTGTTGTTTCAACGTTTTTCTTTTGTTCGGTCGATAGAGACTGAGTATTGTTTGCACTTGAATTATACGAGATTAATGAGCTGCTTATTACTAATGCAACTAGAATTGGTAACTTATTTTTTAATTTCATTCTAAATTCTCCTCATTTTTATAGTAAATTCTGTCCAGGTATTTTGTCGATTTAATAGGATAAATTCAGTTTGACAAAGATTTCCCGTTCAGGCGTAAATAGACTGATTTGCGGCCCACTCGCATTAAAAGAGCTTTGGTAGGAATGGCTATGATTAAAAATATTTCTTACTTCAAGACTGATTAAGCCGAGTTTTTTAGGTATTCGGTATCCAAGTGAGGTATTAAATGTCCAGAATTGTTCTTTATCATGTTCCAATGGTGATGATACGGAATCAGTAACTAATGCAACCTTTTGCTTAACATAAGTTGCGCTCAGGCGGGCAAAAATACCACTCGAATGAAATAAGTTGACGGAAAACGGTATTTGATGCGTCGATATACGTTGTGGATGTAGCAGATTTCCCTTATCGACTATGAAGTCGCGAGTATTTTTATCGAAGTGATATTCTGTTTTGAAAGAGAACCAGTCGGTGAGTGTCCAGTAGAGAAAAGCAAGATGGGAAGCCTCATTTCTATTCCTGGTTTTTGCTCCAATAGAATCAAATGGATCGTCTACAAAAGGTTCATCGTTATAGCGCCAGTTGATTTCCCCTCCCAAAAACAGGTTGCCTATTGGTTGGTAATCAGCGCCTAAAGAGTAACTCCAGGTTGATGTTCCATTATTACCATCAAAAAATTGGTTAAAACCAGCTATTTGAGTGGGTTCGATAGTTTGATTAGCCGCTAAGGGACGCTTAAGCGTACGAAATACGGAGGAACGTAGGGTTAAATTAGTCAGTGGATTCCAAAGTAAGCCGACTTTTGGGTTCAAATTTTGTCGATTAACAAAACTATCCCGATAAGAGTCGAAACTGAGACCAATAATACTAGTCAGATTGGGTAGTAACTGTTGTTTCGAGTATATATAGGCATTAAAGTGCTGTATTTTAGATTGATTAAGTTTTTTTTCTGGAGGAATGGGTAAAGGTGTAATTGTGGTGTTGAGCTGGATATTCTGATCAAAATCAAGATACCCTAATCCTGTGGTTATGTCGAATGATCCGGGATGAAACAGATATTGAATTTCTGCTTGATAGCCTTCTGCTAGACCTTCGGCTTTTATATTTGCGGTAAGCAAAAAAGGGCCTAATTGAGTTTGAGATATATCATGGGTTTTTTCTTTTCGGGTCGTGTAAAAAGTCGAAACCAATACGTCTTGTTTGGAATCTATGTGATAGTGAACGCCTACTCTAGCGGTATCTTGTTCTATGGCTTGTGTGAAATTTTCTCGATGAAAATCGTTCAAGCGGAATGGCACGTCTCCATTTCTTATGTCTTCAGTTTTAAATTCAAATTGAAAATTAAAATCAGGCGTGACGGCATATTGAATAAAAGCATTATAAATGTCTTGTTGGTAACCATCGTTGTTGCGAAAGCCATCGGTCTGGTAGTGGAATTGACCTAGACTCAGAGATAGTTGGTCGTAAACGCCAGAAATAATTGCGCTATCAGTTAAGGTGTTATTACTACCATACGCACCATTTAATAATATATGCGCACCATTTGAAGTAAATAGTGGATCATATTCATTAGAAGATAAGCTACCTGGACCGGTAGAATTTAGAATACCAATATTTTCACTGGTTAATTGGGGTTGTACTGGAACGGTATTAATCGGTTGAAACAGTTGAGCCTGTAGTAACTCACTGGCACGGGCAATACGTTGTCTGGGTTTTCCCTGTAAGGTATCTGATAGGAACCTGTGAGCAGAAGGGTTAGTGTAATCTTGACCTAGAGAAGTCCATGCATGTTTTAAAGCCACTCGATCAAACCCAAGGTCTTGATAAATACGAGCCATATTAGCAGATCTAGCCGCTGCATCCTCATCCAGCAATAATTTGGACCGATAAACCCCGCGATTATCATTCAGCTCAATCGCCTTCTGCATATCATGCAGAGCTTCTACCGGCCGGTTAGTAGTCTGTTTGCGGATGGCATCATAAAACCACGGTGTCGGGTCATTCGGGTCCATTTCTTTAGCAATGGTTAATTCAGTTTCAGCATAGCCATCATTTCTTAATTCATAATAGGCTTTGCCCAAATAACTGCGCATGATGGCATTTTCTGGGTCCAGACTGACCGCTGTTTCTATATCACTGGTGCCTTCTTCGATGTCTCCTTGCCTGATTTTGGCTAAGCCTAAACCTAAACGGGCCAAGGGATCAGCGGAATTGAGATTAATGGCTTTAGTAAAGGCTATTTTTGCTTCATCAATATCAACCTGGCTTAGATAAGTAAAACCGAGGATGGTTTGGGTGTGGCCCAGCCCAGGGTTGAGTGCTTGAGCTTTTTGTGCGGATTCCAGTGCATCACTACGCTCACCGGTTGAAAGCTGTAATTCGGCCAGCCTGGCCCAGGCCAATGCATTATCCGGTGATAAATGAACGGCCTGTTGCGTGGCTTCCAGAGCAGACTCTATATTGAAACTGGATTGATAAGCATAGGATAAAGCAATCTGTGCAACGGCTGATTTTGGATTAGCAGTGACGGCTTTCTGGGCCAGATTTAAGGCGCTATCCTGCCGGTTTTTAGCTACGGCTATGATTGCTTGTAATGCAAAGGCATGACTGTTATTGGGTTGCAGAAACAATGCTTTATCAATAAGGGGCAACGCTTCATCGACCCTGCCTACAGTTAACAACAGAGACGCTTTGAGGGTTAAATAACGACAATTTTGTTGCTTGATAGTTATCTTGTTTAGAAGCGTTAAAGCCTGAAAGATATCTCCCTGTTGATAAGCATTAATTGCCGACTGAAGATTATTCTGTTTAGCGAATTCAAGCGTTTGAATATCAACAATGGGCGGATAATACAATGTCCATTGCACAGCATCTTCAGGTCGAATTTTTAATGCTTGAACGCTGGGGGGCAGGTCTTTTTGAGCAATCCCTGTATAACCTTTTTTGATCAGTATTTTTCCCATCTGATTGGTTGCGGCTACCTGCCCATCAAACACACTGATTTGGGTTTGCTGGGAATCAACAGTCACCAGGAATTCAGTGCCTTCATGTACCGCATTGATAAAAGGAGTGTGGATATTCAGACGTTGTGGTTGTCGACTTCTGAAAAAAGCGCCGCCTTCAAACAGATTGATATACCAGGTAGTTGATTCTTTCTCTTGGACAATAAATGTCAGTGTGGTGTTTTGATTAAGCGTGGCACGAGACTCATTTTTGAACAGCAGAGTTGCTCGACTATGTTGGTCTGTGCGGATTTTATCACCACGACAAAATGTTTCTTTGCTGTTGGTAGTATGCCAGTGCATATCATCTGAAAATTGGGAGTCGACTTTTCCCTCAAGGGAGACAATTTTTGCAATCCATTGGGGACAGACATGCGTGGCATCTGCACTGTAGGGGGCGAGCATGAATACAAAAAGATAAATACTTTTAATTTTCTGATGCATTATATTTTTATAGTTATTGCAACTGTCATTATTAAGCGTTATTTAGTCCCTACCACTAAGTCCCTGAATCCTGAGTGAATAATTTTCTTTGTTAAGGTCATTCTATGCTCATCACTGTTGGAATTGCAAGGGAGTGGTAATATTACCAATCTTTACCATAGCGGGTTGACTGGTATTTTGTTTTTCTGATAATAGCTGAATATTATGTTTTAGATAGTGAATGTAAAAAATAGTTGGTTTGTCACCAGGGTATTTCCTTTCAATATTTAGCCATGTTGCCAGCGCTTCATCCCATTGCCATAGTTGAAATAAGTTAAGTGCTTTTGAAAATTCAGATACCAATGCTGTGCAAGGTGAGCTTTGCTGATGATTGATTTCGGAAACCAATTCATAAATATGCACAGGTTGGGTTTTGCCTTTCAGAATAAAGAAACCCATTTCACGAGAACAAAAATCAGACAATCCATTGATGACTTCAGCAGATACCAGTATGCGAGTACCTAATATTTTATTCAGTCCCTCAATCCGTGTTGCTGTGTTTACGGTATCACCAATCGCACGATATTCATAATGGTCAGCTGCACCCACATTACCCAAGCGTATTTCACCAAAATGTAGGCCTAATCGAGTAGGCAGTAGAATGGGATGAGAATTATTAAAGGCTAATACGGCTTGTTTGATTTTTAGGGCTGCATGACAGGCATTTTCCCGGGTTTGTGTTGTTATTTCTTTCTTAGCCCATATTGCAAGCATGGCATCACCAATAACATCAGAAATAATCCCTTGTTGTTCTATTACCTGCGGAAACATCACTCCATAATATTCATTCATCAAGTTATTTAATTTCTCTGGATTCATGGTTTCTGACAGGGTGGTATATTGATCCGCATCGGTAGCCATACATATTCCCTGCATCAATTCACCATAGCGGGATATTGTTTCAGTATCATGCTGGTAGGCAATGTTTTTAACGACATCATCAGGTACGTAGAGGCTAAATGTCTTATGCATATTTTGCTGATCCTGTTTTCTTTTTAAATAACGGGATACAGATGCAATAATTAATACTAGCGGTGTTTGCACAATGAGTGGGATAAAAACAGGCATCCAGATGTTAGAGTTTGTAAATCTATAATAGGCCAGAGATACAAAACCCAGGCTGAGTGAAATTATTAGGCTTACGGCCCATGTGTAAGGGAAAAAGCGACAGACAATACTTAATAAAATGCCCCAGCCCAATACTAATAAAAACTGATCCCGAAATTGAAACGGTTCTATCCAGTTGTGATTAACAAGATTTGAGATAGCCGTCGCAGCAATTTCTATAGGACTAATAATTTCTCCATATTCATCAGAGAACACAGTATATTGGCCCGGGTTTTTTTCCGGTTCTATATCTTCTGAATAGCCAATTAGAATGATTTTATTGTAGAACAGATTAGGGTTTATGATGCCACTGCTAAGAACCTGGTACAAAGGAACCGTAGTAATTGTCCCCGCCCTACCGTAATGATTGAAGTAAAGGCTGTTTGAGCCATTCAGCAAAGCTAACCATGCCTGTAATATTCTAGTTTTTTTTGCAGAATAGGACGATGTTTTTAATAGCTGATTAAGTTGTGCAAGTGCCTCTGTATTATTTGTAATTTTAGTCTGTATCACTTGAATGGCATCAAAAACCTTAAATTCATCAGTTAATTGTGAAAAATTTGTGGGTAATAGCAAAGGGAGCGGCGGATTAATTTGATTTATTAATTGTACAATTTCGCCATAGACCTGTTTAAACACAAAACAATGAAAAACGGCGGAAGGAAATGTTGCAATGCCATCACTTTTGTGAGTCCAGAATTGTTTAACAGTTGAAACGGTTTTTGGTATTAGAAAGGGAGCAGTGCCAATTGCAGCCTGCTTTATGACAGGTATAGAATCGATAATACGTTCAAAACTCAGTGTCTCTAAAGGATTGCTGGTTGGGATTATGTCCAGTTTCAGATAATTACTAAGGATAACATTGTTGTTTTTAGCGATAGCTGCTGCTAACAGTTGGTCATTTTCAGGATCTCGGTCTTCTTCAAAGACAATATTAATTGCAATCAGAGCAGGTTGTTGCTGGTTTATTTTGTCAATTAATTGAGCATAGTACGAGCGAGGCCATTTTTCAGGGTTTTCAGGGAGATGTAATATTTCTGCGGACAATTTATCGATAGTTACTATCACAATGTTCTCAGGAGGAGGCATAGCCCCTCTTGATTTAAACAGCCAGGTCAAACCAAATTCTTCTTCAAGATGGATGCCATGAGGTGTTAAGCAAACAAAGGCTCCAATAACCCCGATCAGCAAAATAGATAAGCAGGATAAAGATGTTTTTATGCAAGCATTCATTAGCGGGTAGTAAGTATTGTTGTTTTTATGTAACTATTCAGCTCACCCCTGAGAAGCTCCATAACTGCGTTGAAAGTGCTCATTTATACGTATAAACTGTGCGCTTTCGCCTTGTTCTGAAGCATCTCAGAGGCAATCTGAACAATTACGGACGTTGAGCTGAATAGTTTTGTTTTTATAATTATTTGACTGTTAATTTTAGCGGGAAATGCTGAAAGAGATATACATTAATGAAAAGATAATTATTCTGACGGTTTTGTGTTTGCTGTATTATGCATTTTTATCATGAAGTTAAACATTTTTTTTGTATGGAAATAAGTTGTGAGTTTACTTTTCTTCTATTTTTCGGTGAGTTACTGCAATGGTATTAAATGAAAAAATTAGCCTGGAACTGGAGAAACTAC
>JAKIUK010000096.1 GCA_021647585.1 Methylococcaceae bacterium | reverse complement strand
CTTCCGCTCCTGCTCACGCCCCTTACCTACATCCGTATAGGCAAAGCTCAGATTTTTGACCTACATGGAAGTAGGAAATACAGGTTTTGCAGGAGCAAAAACCTGTTAAAACACTGTGAAACCAATACCTTGCACTATAATTCCGTGCCCAACTGATCTTTCTAGGTTGAAACGGCCACCCAACTTAAATTAACTACAATAGAATAAAATCAACATGTTGATTTTTAGTTACTTAGAAGGAAGGTTTATAAAATTTCAAAAATTATGAACAAGTAAATTAACATAATTGAATTTCACCAGACTCTGTGCCACCAAGGATGGCTAGAGCCGATTACTAAGTCTCTTTTAGTCAATTAAATCAGCAAACACTAAATTTTCTAAATTCTATTTGCGCCTTCTAATAAAAAGGCTATTCTTAAAGCAATCACTATATGTAATTCTATTAATTTTACCCACTGGTTTAAATGACGCCACAACAATTAGCATCAGAAGTTGAAAATCTGTTTTCATTACCGGAAATTTATTTCCGTATTAGTGAGACTATTGATCATCCAAAGTCAACCATTGATGATGTTGCAAAGATAGTTAGCCAGGACCCTAATATTTCAGCGCGAATTTTAAAAATTTCAAATAGTTCATTCTTTGGTGTTGCAACAGAAATAGAGACCCTGACTCGTGCAGTCAGTATTATGGGGCTTTCGCATTTACACGATCTGGTATTAGCCGTTTCTGCAACAAAGGCATTTAAAGGGATAGATAAGAATCTGGTCGATATGAAAAGCTTTTGGTTACACAGTGTGTATTGTGCGGCCATTACTCATTTAATGGCCAGACAGTGCAATATTCTTGATAGTGAACGTTTATTTGTAGCAGGAATACTGCATGATATTGGTCACTTGGTTATTTATACCCGGCTATCAACGCATTTGCCGGAGTTACTAAGTCGAGCCAGGGAGGAACAAATACCTTTAGAGGTGCTGGAAAGAGAAATGCTGGGTTTTGACTATGCCGAGGTGGGAGGGGAATTGCTAAAAGCTTGGAAACTTCCTAGTAGTCTTTATCAAACTATTCTAAATCACACCAACTTAAAGCCAGAAAATCCATTTATATTGGATAGTTCCATTGTTCACTTGGCTAATATTATGGTATTGCAAGATGAAAGCAAAAAAACGGGCTATATTGCACCAGGCTTTAATCCGGTAGCTTTTCAGCAGACAGGGCTGGTTGAAGAAGATCTTATGTCGATTAAAATTGAGGCCAGAACCAACATGGCAGATATTTTACGACTATTATTTGCCAGCTAAGCTATGTACAGAAAATTGTTTTATTATGAATCCACTACAGATACTTTTCATACTATAAAAGATGAAGCTAATTAAAGGCGATCGCTTTGGAATAGTAATGATCATTGCAACTCTGTTGGTGATTGTTCTGATTGCTGCACAATACCTGAACCATCGCCATAAAATTAAAGATTTAGCTATTAAAGTGCAAGGTAGAAATATCGTACGTTTATTATCAAATTTACCTTATAAACAATTAGTTCCTGATGATCGACGTAGTGGCATATTAGATTTGCTAAATAGTAAAAGAGATGATTCTGGTTTTGCCTATGCAGCCATTGTCAATCTTACAGGACAGCCTATCGCAGTAACAGCATCAGGTGAGGCAATTATTCCGCAAGTTACTTTGTCCCATGAAAAAAACTTATGGACTACAGAGCATGAAATTAATTCGCAAAATGATGAGCGGATATTGTACGAGTTCCGAGCGCCAGTACTTGATGATGGAAATCTGGCAGGTTATATTCGTGTTGGTTATTTCAAGCCGAGTTTAGAACTCACGGAAATACCTTTTATAGCACAATTGGCTTTACCCATTTTTTTATTAGTCCCTTTCACCTATTTATTAATCAGACGCGAGCTAAAACCTCTGAAACAAGCAAGTTTTGAAATAAATGAAGTTATGCAAAAGCAAGGCCTGGGCGAGGGGGCTGGCAGCAATGAAAACTTTCAAGATTTCATGCTCAATTTTGAACGTTTTATGGGAAAGGTTGATCAGCGTTTTGGTGAATTAAATCAACAGAATTTTAAAGTGAAAGCATCAGGACTGGCATTAACCTATCAGCGGCAACGTACTGAATCAGCTTTACAATCACTTCCAGATGCTATTTTAGTGATGGATGAAACAGGCAAAGCAACTTATGCAAATTCCAAGCTTATTCCTTTAATTGGCGGCAGCCTGGAATCCATCATTGGAGCGAAACCCCATGAGTGGTGTCAAAATGTTGAACTCAATGAATTGTTGGCAAAATATCAAATCAATTTGCAGCGTTTCCAACTTTCAGACAGTATAGAATTTAATCCTGTTAATAATTTTTCAGCCACTATTTCAGTGAGCGCCTACCCATTATTTACAGCCAAAGAAAAGGATAGTATATGCGGGACATTAGTTGTTTTTAAAGACATAACGCAAGAAGTACTGGCTAATCAGGCAAGAGATCAGTTTATTAATCATGTTGCTCACGAACTGAAATCACCTCTCAATGTCATACATATGTATGCAGAAGCATTGCTGGAACCTGATATGGATGCCGAACAACATATCTCAACCATAAATGTTATTAATGATGAAGTTGAGAGATTGAATAGCCTGATCTTTAATCTATTAAATATTTCAAAAATTGAAGCAGGGAGCATTGCTTTGGATATTCAAAGAGTAAAGCTTACTGAATTCCTGACAGATACTTTTGACAGTGTGGTAAGAAGTGGCAATGACAAGCAGATTCAGTTTGATCTTGATTTACCCAGACATCTGCCGGATATTCAGTTTGATAAACACTTATTACGTGTTGCTATTAATAATTTACTTACTAATGCGGTTAAATATAATAGACTTGGGGGTAAGGTTAGTTTCAAGGTTGAAGAAAATGAGGATAATGTGATTTTTACAATAACGGATAGCGGGATAGGTATAACCGAAAAAGACCAGAGTCATGTTTTTGAAAAATTTTATCGCTCTGATGACGATAATGTAACTCAACGTAGTGGGCACGGGCTTGGTCTGGCTCTGGCCAAAGAAATTGTCGATTTACATCAAGGTAAATTGAGCCTGCAAAGCACTGTGGGAGAAGGCAGTGTATTTACCATTGAATTAAAGAAAACAACTTCATTTTTAAAATCCAGACAAATATGAAAAAAATTTTAGTTGTTGATGATGAACCTCATGTCAGTATGATTCTGAAACAATTTCTGGAGCGTGCAAATTATCAAGTGACTATCGCATTGAATGGTCAGCAGGCTCTTGACAAAATTGCTCAGGAAATGCCAGATCTATTGATTACGGATGTGCAAATGCCCAAGATGAATGGCATTCAGCTATGTGAAATCATTAACCGTGATTATCCGACACTACACAAACTGATTATCATTATGACTTCACGCACTGACAACGATATTCGTGTCTGGGCAGAACCGCATTCACATATTGAATTAATGGAAAAACCAGTAAGCATGAGACGCTTAACAGCACGTTTGAATGAACATTTTTCCACGCTTGAAACATAATGAATCAATCAAACAAGTCGTCTAAACTAAATTTACAAAAATACCTGACATTTTATCAGGCGTTTTGTGAAAATGCTTTCGCATTAGGCATCTATAGCAAACTGGGTAAACAGTATTTATTGTCAACTACTGATCACTCAGAAAATCTGCAGCTGTTTTTGCAACAGTCCGAGACCTTGGATATAGATTGGGACAGAATTTCAGAACAAAATAATTTTCTTTCTATAGAAAATGTGGGTTATATCCAGTTTGTTAAATTAATTTTGGGCGCTAATGATGAAGAATTCTGGTTATTGGGTTGCCAAAGAACAAACCAGGTTCTAAATACTCATGAGCAGGCCGCTAGCTTGAATTTCCTCAGCCACATAGCCTCGTGTCTTAATGAAGATTATCTACTTGCAAAAACAGTCGCGGGTATGGCTGATGAACTGGCTGTACGGTATGAAGAGTTAAATCTGTTATATGGAATAGATGAAGTAGAGACGTTTTATAAAGACAATGATGAACACGAATCGTTAAGTCAGCTTATTAAAAACTGTGTTGATTATCTCAACATAGATTTAGGTGCATTACTTCTACCAGATCAGGATATTTTTATACACCATCTGGGCGTCGATACTGAATCGATAAATTGGGAACAGGTAAAGCAAGGTTTGATCTCTGACCTGTTTGGCTACCTTACAACCAATCAGGAAACCTTGGTGATTAACCATGACAGTCAAATAGACTGGACTGATTTAGACTGGTCTATGCCTTATAAATTGATCGCGGCGCCAATTTTCAAAGTGAATCACAGTCTTTGTGGAATACTTGTTTTGATTAATAACTTAAATAAACAGGATTTCTCAAATAGTGATCGTAAATTGACTGAGGTGATGGCATCGGAAGCCTCAAAATTAATACAGGCTCGCCACGACCCAACTACGGGGCAATTAAATCGTCGGGGGTTTACCGAACGGCTGGATAAAATAATTCAACAGCAAAAAACAAGTAACAATGTGAGTTGCCTGTTATTTATAGACCTGGATCAATTTAAGCTCATTAACGAATCGTCAGGATTAAGCGGTGGAGATCATTTATTAAAGCAAGTCAGTACATTATTGCAAAAAAACATGAAGAGTACAGATGTTCTGGGGCGTTTAGGGTCGGATGAATTTGTCATCGTTCTGAATAATTGTAATCTTCAGAATGCACAGACTACTGCCGACAGAATTCGTATCTTTATTAGCCAATTTCGTTTTGTATATAAAGAAAAAATATTTGAGATTTCAACATGTATAGGTGTTGTGGAACTCAATAAAAGTATTGAAAATTTTTCTCAAGCACTGAGTGCTGCTGATTTAGCGTGCACAATTGCCAAAGAAGAGGGGGGTAATCGAGTACATGTTCATCAATTGACGGATGAAGCAATGCTTAAGCATGAAAAGCAGATGCAATGGGTTGGTCGGATAAATGGTGCGATAGATGAAAATAGGTTTCAAATATACCGGCAAAAGATTCAGTTACTGCAGAAGGACCCTGAGCAGGAAGATCATTATGAATTACTCCTTCGTTTGAAGGATGAAAATGATGAAATTCTTACTCCCTATCATTTTATTCCTACAGCTGAACGATATAACATGATGCCCAAAATTGATCGCTGGGTGATAAAAAATGCTTTAACTTTGATGGCTCTTGAGTTTGAACACAAACCAGAAACAAAACTAATCTGTTCTATCAACCTCTCTGGGCAATCTTTTTGTGAAGAAGGGTTTGTGACATATGTTCTAGAGCAAATCAAACACTCTGGCGTACCGGCAAACCGGATTTGTTTTGAAATGACAGAAACAGCAGCCGTATCCAATTTAACACAAGCCGTAGAATTTATGGAAACCCTTAAAAAAATTGGCTGTCAGTTTTCGTTGGATGACTTTGGCAGCGGTATGAGTTCATTTACTTATTTAAAGAATTTACCCGTTGATTATCTGAAAATTGACGGATATTTCGTTAAAACCATGTTAGAAAATAAAATTGATCATGCAATGGTTGCATCAATTCATCAAATTGGCAGCGTGATGGGTCTAAAAACCATTGCGGAATTTGTAGAAAATGATGAAATATTTAAGGAATTAAAAAACATGGGTGTTGATTATGGACAAGGGTATGGCATAGGTAAACCAGAGCCTTTTGTTATAAATTACTAAGAGCTTTGTTGGACACACCAGCGCAATGCTCAACCTACTTATACCTGATCTATATAACAATAAAAAATATCATATTTATCTTTATGGGTAGACGTTTTGTAGAGCTAACTTCAGTCCGCTATGGTTAACGTGATGTATAATTTGCGGATTGAAGTCCGCTCTACACCAACCGTCAATACAAGGGTGATGGAGTACTATCAAAAATGTTCGATCGGAATGATTAATGACTGAAATTACACGCAGCCGTGTGGGTGTTAACACCTATCTTGCACCTCAAGGATCGCTAGCCGATGCTCTAACACTGGAGAAATTACAACAGGAAGTTGAAACCAGTATCAAGAACGCTGAAAATCAACTCATTATTGATCTTAACAATGTGCCAACACTGAGTAGTCAGGTGTTAGAATTTTTATTGACCTGGCAAGATCAGCTGTTACCCAAAGGCGGCTCCTTAACTATTGTCAACGCTAATCTGGTGAATCTGGATGTATTAAAAATCACCGAACTCAGTAGTTATATAAATATAGTATCGCGCAGCGAAACAGAATCAGTTTATCAAAAACCTGCGTTACAAAACAAAAGACTGGGTGATTTGCTGATAGAACAGCAGCTGGTTACTGCTGAAAACGTAGACAAAGCCTTGCAACTGCAATCAGCAACGGGCAAACGTATGGGTGCCATTTTAATTGAAAAGAACTGGGTTTCTGAAGCAGATATGCTTAAAACCTTGAGTTTGCAATTAGGTATTCCGTATATCCATTTAAGACCGGGTATTTGGGATCCCAGTATTAGCAACGTAGTCGCAAAAGATACCCAGCAACGTTTACAATTTTTACCCTTATTTAAAATTCACAAAAATCTGGTTATCGCAACCAGCGATCCACAGAATTTAAATGCCTTTGATGAACTGAAACAATCGACGGGTTGCACTATCAAACCGGTATTGGCTAAAACTGAAGAAATTGTAAGACAGTTTAAGGATTCCATGGAGGGCGATGTAAATATCGATGAATATTTGACCGAACTGGAAGAAGATTTTGAAGTTATCGAGGAAGCTTTCCCCGATGATTATTCTGCTATAGATGAAATGTCCAGTGGTAGCCCTGTTGTCAATCTGGTTAATGCCTTGATACAAAGATCGATTCGAGATGGTGCCAGTGATATTCATATAGAACCTTCACGCACTAAATGTCGGGTTCGATTTAGGCTGGATGGTATCCTTTATGAAGTGATGACACCTGCTGCAGAAATGCATCCTGCCATAGTCTCCAGACTTAAAGTAATGGCTAATCTAGATATAGCAGAAAGGCGCTTACCTCAAGATGGCAGAATTCAGGTGAATACGCAGGGCAGAACAGTCGATTTAAGATTAAGCACCTTACCGGGTATTTTTGGTGAAAAGATAGTACTTAGAGTTTTGGATAAAAACCAGAGTTTGCTTGATATTGACAAGCTCGCCATGAGTGCATCCAATCAAGCGACTTTTATAAAGCTATTAAAGCGCAGCCATGGACTGATACTGGTCACTGGGCCAACGGGTAGTGGAAAAACCACCACCTTGTATGCGGCCATTAATTACTTGAATTCGATTGAAAAAAGTATCGTTACCATTGAAGACCCGGTTGAATATCAGGTAGATATAGTCAATCAAAATCAGGTTAAAGAGATGATCGGTTTAAGTTTTGCTAAAATTCTTAAGCACGTGTTAAGACAAGACCCAGATATTATCATGGTAGGTGAAATACGTGAACGAGAAACAGCAGAAATTGCAGTACAAGCCGCCTTAACAGGTCATCTGGTGTTGTCAACTTTACATACCAACGAAAGTACCGGAGCCATTACTCGGCTGATTGAAATGGGTATAGAACCTTATTTGTTATCATCTTCACTGATTGGTGTAGTAGCTCAGCGCTTGCTGCGAACAGTATGTCAGGAGTGTAAAACCTCTTATCTGGCCAGTCCAGAAGAACTGATACGTTATAACTGGCAGCAACAAGGGCAGGTTCGGTTAAGTAAAGGTAGGGGTTGTCCGCAGTGTTATGATTCAGGTTATAAAGGACGCGTTGCCATCCACGAAACCTTATATGTGGATGCTCCTTTACAAAAACTGATGGTTAACAATCCAAATCAAGAGTCACTGAAAGAATATGTCAAAACCAGCGGCATGAAAACACTGTTTGCTGATGGAATAGACCGGGTATTACAAGGAAAAACCACGCTGGAAGAAGTATCTCGCGTTATCGTTTCAGAATAAAGGTAATCTCATGGCACTAGAAATTAATGATAATCCTGAAACTAAAGTTAAGCCAAAAGGCGAAAGTGCTTTAAACCGACAAATAAACTTGTTCGGTCCCAAAAAAGTGACTGCTGGTGACCGTATGTTTTTTATCGAGCAATTAGCGATGATGCTGGAAACCGGTAGTGATTTGCACAGTAGTTTAACCGCACTGAAGCAGCAAAGTGATAATCCAGAAATGAGCCGAGTGATAGGGATGTTATGCGATGACATCAACGAAGGAAAAACCTTTGCTTCGGCAATTGCCAAACACCCTGAAGTATTCTCTAATACCTATGTCAGTTTAATTGCAGCCAGTGAAAGCGGGGGCTACATTCGTAAAATACTGGAACATCTGCTAGCCATGGAAAAACAGCGGGACGAACTGCATACCACCCTGGTTTCAGCAATGTCTTATCCGGCTTTTCTGATGTTCTTTTCTTTTGCAATGGTGGTATTTATTCTGGTCGTGGTATTTCCAAAATTTGCCGCCATGTTCGTTGCCATCCAGGATCAATTGCCAGCCACAACCATCGTTTTAATGGCAGCCAGTCATATCATCATAGATTACTGGTGGGCCATACTTATTAGCTTTTCTGTATTGATAATGGGTTTTATTTATTGGCTAAAAAGCGAGTCAGGCAATCGCACCATGGACGGTATCAAATTACGCACACCGATATTAAAAAATATTTTCATCAAACTCTATTTGATTCAGACTATGCGGGTACTGGGCTTATCCTTATCCCACGGAGTTAATCTGGTTGAAGCATTGGATATGGCGAAAAATGTGGTTAAAAACCGGATTTTTCAAGATTTTATTAATGACCTGGGTGATTGCATTAGTGAAGGACGCACGTTGGCCAGTGGTTTTAAACAGGCAGAATTTATTCCGCCCATCGTAAAGCAAATGATTAATACGGGTGAAGAAACAGGAAACCTGGCAATGGTCAGTACACGAATCGCGGATTATTTTCAAAAAGAATTAGAAAAACTGCTACAATTTATTAGCAAAGCGATAGAGCCGGTTATGCTGATAGTTATGGGAGTTGTGGTAGGTGTTTTAGTGAGTTCGCTGATACTACCTATATTTAAACTTTCACATGCGGTGAATTAACAAATAATGCTAAAGTACGATTTGATAACAAATATCAAAAAAAGTGTAGGTATTGAACTACACTATTGTAAAAACCATTATGGAAATAAGCATGCATAAGCAGACTTTTAAAAAACAGATTATGAAAGGGTTTACCCTGGTTGAGTTATTAATTGTAGTTATTATTCTGGCTATTTTAGCAGCCATAGTGGTGCCTCAGTTTGCCAGTACCACGGATGATGCCAAGCTTTCTGCACTAGATACTACGCTCTCTAATATGCGGGCTGCTATTGATCTCTACTATCAGCAGCATGGTGAATATCCTGGAGATTTGATCGCATCGGGAGGAATTTGCCCTAGCGGGGGAACTGCAGGAGGAGGGGCGGCAGGTTCGGCTGCCGCATTTACTTCGCAACTCAGCATGTACACGGATAAAGATGGATTGGCATGCAGTACGACTGATCCTGTCACTTTTAAATATGGCCCGTACTTGAAAAAAAGTACACTGCCTAATAATCCTATTACTGATATTAATACCCTGGTAGTTGCTACAGGTGGTAATTTGATCATGACAGTTCAAGCAAAAAAAGGCTGGACATACGATACAAAAACCGGCAAATTTATTGCTGATGATAGTACTTTAGATCCAACGGGTGTTGCTTATTCCGAGCATTAACCTTAATGTCGAATTATGTTATGTGAGTGTAAAGCAATAGTGTATTCAACGACTGTCATTACTATTTGTTAAGATGATAGTATCTGTTTTGTTTGTAGGGTTGGCATTAAGGCTGGGATATTCATTCCTGTCTGCATACATTATATCCATTTCAATCTACTAAATAATATAGAAAGTAGCTTGGTTAATGTGGCGTGAGACTTAAAAAAAAATATTCTCAACTAGGTATAAGCTACATAGAAATCATCAGTGTAGTCGTTATCCTAGGTATTCTAGCCGCTGTTACCATACCCAATTTATCCTCAGTTGATCCCAAAAAGCTTGAACTTGCTGCAGAAGAAGTTGCACAGGCCATACGTTTCTCGAGAGTAGAAGCAATACGTACAGGCATTTCTTATGGAGTCAATTTTAGTTCAAGTAGTGATACGATCAAAGTTTATAGGCGACTATCAAGAACGGCAACTTATGATGTTTATCATCCTGTAGATAAAAAACTTTACATTTTAAACCTAGCAACTGACAGTGCAACGGCCGGTGTTGATTTCCTAAGTTATGGTATTTATTATGGAGGTTCTGGTATTAATGTGTCATATCTTGACTTTAGTACTGATGGTATCCCAAAGTTTACATTTTTAGGCAGAGATTATTTGCTGGATTCTGCCACCATTACTCTGAGTTATAAAGGGCAAACCCGTGTGATTAAAGTGGCGCCAATGACGGGTCGAGTGACGGTACAATGAAATTAATTGACATAATTTCACTCGAAAAAAGCAACAAACAAGGTGGCTTTTCATACATAGAAGTACTAGTGGCTATGTTTGTTCTAACCTTAACCCTTGTGCCGGCTATGGAAGCTATTCAATCAGGTATCCAAGGTGCGGGCATTCATGAATCGTTGACTCGACAACACTTTGCGTTGATTAAACGGATGGAAGAAGTGCGAGCCGAAGCGTATAGGAAGCTATTGATTTCAGCACAAACAGCAGGCAATGCCACTACGCCTGGCAGTTACTCTGATCCAGCAGGACAGAGAGAACGGGTGCTGGTTTTTCTGGCTTTATATGATGCCGATGCCGATCCCTTTATTCTGCTTGATCCGAATAACGACGGAGACTCTAATATTTATACTGGCGATACCTCTAATCTGTTGTGGCTACGAGTCGAGATAGAAAACAGTGCGCAAAGCGTGGAAACCCTGATCAGTCGATGAAGCTGCATGTTAATCAGCAAAAGGGTTTGTCCTTAATAGAATTACTGATTGCAGTCACCATTGCCGGGTTCTTGATTGCCGGTATGCAGGGACTGGTTGGTATGGCCCTGGATGCTGAAAGTAGCACCCGGGCGCATAATGACAGTTTGCAACAGGGTCGCTTTGCCATGCAGATGATGGTTAAATCAGTGCGTATGACCCAGCGATTAATGATTCCCTTAGCTGAAAATCCCAGTACTGTTTATTTCGAATCAGAACGTGATGTATTAGTAGTGACACTGGATCCTACCTTGGATCGTGATAAAGATGGCTGGGCCGATGCCAATAATGATAAGGATTATCTGGATATAAATAATAATGGCAGTCGTGATGTGGGTGAGCCTGAACGAATTGATGAAGATTTGGGTAATGATATAACCAATGATGCACAAGCCGGTATTATTGGTATTGATGATGATGCCGATGGGAGTGTTGATGAAGGTAACAAGCCAGATGATGATGAAGATGGTGCGGTTGATGAAGATAACATGGATAGTGTCGATAATGATGCTGATGGCAGTATAGATGAAGATACTGCAAAAGATATGAACAAAGACAATGCACCGGGTGTTATAGGCGTTGATGATGATTATGATGGCACAGTGGATGAAGGCAATAATGATGATGATGATGAAGATGGCCTGCGTGACGAAGATTGGCTGGATCCTGTAGTCTATTTTCTTAGTGGGTCTACTTTAATGCAACGTGTGCCCAATATAAATCCAGTTGATGGAACTGATTTTCAGGTAAATCCGATTGCTGAAAATGTCAGTTCTTTTCTGGTAAAACGTTTTCCTCAGGGGAGTGGACGCGTGGTCTTGGTGGAAATAATACTGGAAATAACTTCCTCAGATGGAGAACTCGTTGTTTTCAATACCAGCGTAGGTGTTGGTAGTGGGTTATGAAATATGATTAAGTAAGGTTTTTAATTATAGCTGACTAGAAAGATCAGTTGGGCGCGGAATTATAGTGCAAGGTATTGGTTTCACGGTGCTTTAACAGGTTTTTTGCTCCTGCAAAACCTGTATTTCCTACTTCCATGTAGGTCAAAAAATCTGAGCTTTGCCTATACGGATGTAGGTAAGGGGCGTGAGCAGGAGCGGAAGCTTCACTCATTCGGTTATGCGGGCATTTTTTTGAAGTACAAGGATGTAATGAATGCAGATCATGCAGGAGCAATTATCTGTGAAGTGCTGTGGAATCAATAGCTTGTGCTAGTAACTTGTGATCCAACTGATTTTTCTAGGATTATGCATAAGCCTCGTGATTGTGAATATCATTCCGACCAGCGGGAGGAATCTTACTCACCACAAAAGCTGTTAAACTTAATATACCGAACCCAAAAATATGGCAGCCACTAACAAAATAGCATGCAGATTATCCATACAAAGCGCATTTATATT
>JAKIUK010000095.1 GCA_021647585.1 Methylococcaceae bacterium | reverse complement strand
ACACATACAATGCTTTTTTGTGCAAGTCCTTCAACTTGACCTAAAGACACTTAGACTTGAGGCTTTATAAATCAATGTTGCGCAACCTTTTTTGAGGGTAGAATGAACTCCGAAACTTTAGTTCTAAAAATACGAAAACCTCATCCCATTGATCATCTGAAAGAGCGTTATTTGAATCTAAGATATTGACAAGTGATTCTTCTTCATCAGAACTAAACTCTATATCACGGTTGTCAAGAACTTTATACAGATCATCTCTAAGCGACGATATAGAGCTGTATCGTCTTACTGCATTGGTTTTTGTACATTTTTTAACAATCTCTCCAATTTCTCCGGGAACTGACAGTTCCGTGTATGGGATTCTTGAACCCGTTCCGAAAATATCGTGCAAAATTGCACCAAATGAATAAATATCAGCTAAATGTGTTGCGGCTTTGAAGTTTTTCATTAACTCGGGAGCTGCATAATTTTGTGTGCCCCCTTGTGCATTTGTTCCTGTTAAAGTTGAAGAATCGGTTTCACTGATTGATAATAAACCAAAGTCAGATATTGCGTAATAGTTACTATCTTGTGAAGAGAATTTTAATATGTTAGCGGGCTTTAAATCACGGTGGACATAACCTAATTCGTGCATACACTCTAATCCTGATAGTACATCAAAAAGAGCTTTTTTATATTCATCGTTATAGGATGGGGCAGTTTTTAATTCATCCTGCAGTGTACAAGTAGCCAGTGGCATAATAAAAAACAAAGGATCACTTTCTAAACTTGTACTTAACACTGTAACTACATTTCTGTGCTTTACTTTGTTTTGATATTTAACTTCACGTTTAAAGCGTTTTTTTAGATGCTCATGACCAACAGCATCAATTAAATGTTGCATTGGTGAATATGTTTTTTTTGCAAATTGAACTCCATTTGCATTTTCAACGACCATAACTTTTGCGAAGCCACCATGTCCTTTTTCGTATTTTTCTATATAGTTCATAAAGTTTTTGATTCTAATTTAAACTGATATTTTGCAAGCGATAAAACTATCCATAATATTATATTTACAACTTTATTTCACTATCTCCATTGTTATGGGCAGCCATCCACAGGAGGGACCCGCCGGGGCAGCGAAGCGGCAGCCCCAGAGGTGGGAGGTTCCTCGTGGTTGGGTGGCATACTCTACAATCTAAACTATTCTTTATTATTTATCCCTTTTATTTAAATGACCAAAATCAGACCTGATCTTGAACATGTCATAAAACTCTATGGATCTTCTCTTCCTGACTATAGCTATATTCTAAAAAAAGCTAATTCACATAATGGATGGGTGAGGTTTTCACCTAGACTCTATGAATTAATGACTAAGTATAAATGCAATAACTATCCAGAGTTATATCAGGATGAGGCTAGAATTCAAACGGTATTATTTAGAGCTTTTTTAGACAGTGATGAACAAATAGTTGAATTGTGGAATGAATTTGGAGTTTTATCGCAAGAAGAGCAAAGTCAATATTTAAACGAATTCGCTGAAGGTTCTAATGAACTTGGTAAATTAATAGATGATAATTTAATGCATTTAGATGATATGGACTGGTCTCCTGCTGGGCAAGTTAAGGCGCAAAAAGAGTGGGACAAATTTAGTGAAAAAGAACAGCGACAAATATTAAGATTTAGTCAATATAGTTTATCGTTTAGTTTAGCCAGTTTTCATAATTATTTGGCTGTCATGGTCCATGGAAAAAAACTAACACAACTTGTCGCCGAGGCGATGGCAGGGAATCAAACGTCGTTTTGTTATGCTGTACATATTGATAAATCAATCTTAGATCATATTCCTTTTTTTAAACAACGTCATCAGCAAGCAATTCAACAAGGCGATGAGGATTTTCTAGGATTAGTTAACTATAGAATCCAGTCCCCACAGCTAAAGGGGCGAGTCAGACATCCATATACTTTATATGCTTTTTGCATTACTTGAAGGAACGAATTGGCTAAATGATTTAACTCATCCAGAAATACTTAGGATTTGTGATGATCTTTGCCTAGACCGATATCAAAATAGAATAGAATCTGTTCCAGCACTAACTAAACGTTTGAAAAAATATAGAGAGTTTCAGGAGTTTAGTAGATTGTCAACCCCGTGAAATAAACTTTAACGGTGTCGTAACTTGGTATTTTGTTTCATATATTACCTATCCACTACTGAACGGAATGGCTGTTCGGTACTGGATTAAAGAGTAATTTATGAAACAAAAAAAACATATCACAGAAATAAAACCAAAAAATCAATTAATAGCTCATCTACCTGAACAAGCCAAAGAAGGTCAATTCTCCGACGCTGGGCAGGAACGAGCGGCTCCGCCCGAGCGAGGCTGCCCAGCGACGGAAGTTGTCCCCCGTCTGGTAATACGGGGGGAAAGATATACATTAAATAATTCAGAATTAGATGAAAGCCTAGATATTCAAGCCTTTGGTAATAGTGGTAAATATAGAGTAATCAGAAAACCCTTACCAAAAGAAGATGCAGAACCTCAAGCAGCTCTAACGGATTATCTTAATACAACATTTCAATTTTCACCATCACAAGAAACTATTTTGGAATTATTGGGTTACTTTAAGCTTTTTTTGGGTGAAGCTTTTGGAGAACTTGAGAAAAGAAACGGGGGGTTACATGGTTATAAGGTCTCGTATACGGTTGGTGAAACTAGCGCCATGTTTGCTTATGGTGGTCAACGTGGCACCGCTTTTTTCAGTATGCCTGGTTCAACCTGTGCCTTAATTAAAGATTGGGAATCTTGCTATCATTTATTTCATGAGATTCTTAATGCAAAAATAACCCGTTGGGATGGGGCTGTTGATGTTTTTGATGGTATTCCCTCAGTTAATGATGCGGTTAATTTTTATAAGTCTGATTTGTTTAATGCGGGGGGTAATCGGCCTTCTTGTAGTCAACATGGTAATTGGATTGAACCTGACGGATCAGGCCGCACTTTTTATGTCGGTAAACGTAAAAATGGCAAGTTACTCAGAGTCTATGAGAAAGGCAAACAATTAGGTGATCCTGACAGTGCTTGGGTGCGTTGGGAATTAGAGCTACACAGTCGAGATCGAGTCATCCCTTGGGATGTTATTTTAGAACCGGGGAAATATGTTGCAGCTGCTTATCCTTGTATGGCGTGGGTCAATGAAATTCAAGAACGTATTAAAACCATAAAGAAAGCAAATAAAATAAGTTATGAACATTTAACTTATTATGCTCAACAAGCTTATGGGTCTTTGATTAATGTTATGTTGAAAGTGGAAGGGAGTCCAGAAAAAGTGATAGAACGGCTTAAACGTTCTGGCATTCCCTCTCGCCTAGAGTTAGCTGACCAATCAATTGAAACTATTTTTTCTATTGATTCCGAAGAAAAACAAAAATAGTTAACCGAAAATGAAAATGCTCAACCTGCAACAAGCAGCTGATTTACTGCATATTCATCCGGTGACACTTCAATCAAAAGCTAAAAGTGGAAACATACCTGGAGCCAAAATTGGGAAATGCTGGGTATTCATAGAGATTGACCTGATCGAGTATCTTCGGTCACAATATCCAAGACGGACGTTGCAGGGTGAACAGGAGAAAATAATATGTCACTCTACAAACGAAAAGACTCGAAAGTTTGGTGGGTTAAAATTACCATCGACGGACGAATTATACAAAAAAGCACTGGAACGCCCGACAAACACCAAGCTCAAGAATTCCATGACCGTTTAAAAACGACATTATGGGATCAAATAAAGCTGGGGAATAAACCACGTTATAACTGGAATGAAGCTGTAGTACGCTGGATAAGTGAAACAAAATATAAGGCATCTGCTCGAGTTGATCTATCTCATCTGAGATGGTTAGACTTTTATTTTAATGGATTGCCTTTAGATGAAATAAACCGTGATTGTTTGGACAACATTATCAAAGAAAAACTTGCTGAAGGAGTGAGTAATTCTACTGTCAATCGAATCCTTGCGTTAATCAGGTCTATTTTACGTAGAGCATGTTTAGAATGGGAATGGACAGAAAAGGTTCCAAAAATACGCCTTTTACCTGAACCGACTAGACGAATACGATGGATCACTCAGCAAGAAGCAGAACGGCTAATTGAAGTACTACCTAATCACTTAAAAGTGATGGTTCTTTTCAGTTTAGAAACAGGGTTAAGACAATCTAATGTTACTGGATTGCAATGGTCACAAATTGACCTGGCTAGGCGTTGTGCTTGGATACATCCAGATCAAGCAAAAGCCAAACGTGCAATAGCAGTGCCGCTGTCAAAAACAGCGATGGTACTCATTCGGGAACAGATTGGTAGTCATTCTCAGTTTGTTTTTACTTATTTTGGCAGGCCTGTCAAAGAAGTGAATACTAAAGCGTGGCGTAATGCATTAAAGCGAGTAGGGATAAAAGATTTTCGCTGGCATGATTTACGACATACTTGGGCGAGTTGGCATGTACAAGCAGGAACACCGCTTCATGTGCTTCAAGAACTCGGTGGTTGGGAGTCGGTAGAAATGGTACGACGCTATGCTCATTTATCCAGTGAGCATTTAGCGGAATATGTAGATAGATTGTCAGCACTTCGTACAATTGATGATCCAATTGGTTACGATTTAGCTACGGTCAATAAAAAAGGCCCGTAACGAAACCGCTACAGGCCTTTATATATATGGAGCTGATGATAGGAGTCGAACCTACGACCGGTTGATTACAAATCAACTGCTCTACCAACTGAGCTACATCAGCAATGTTGATTCGAGTATTATACAAAATTATTTAATTCTGTCTAGCGCTATTTACGGTTTTTCTTTTTTTGATTGTGCTTTATTTTATTGCTCTTAATAGACATAGTGTATTTTGTCTTAAATTTTCTTGTTTTATCAGTTTTTATAGAAGCTGTACCTTTAGGCTGGAATGAGGGTATTAAATGGTTTTTTCCATTACCAATTAAATCAGCTCTGCCCATTTTTTTTAATGCTTCGCGTAATAATGGCCAGTTCTTGGGGTCGTGATAGCGTAAGAAAGCTTTGTGTATGCGTCGTTGCTTGATACTTTTTGGGATTGAAATATCATCCGCTTTACGGTTTACTTTTTGCAGCGTATCTTTGCCAGAGTGATACATGGCAGTTGATATAGACATAGGTGAGGGTAGGTATGCCTGTACCTGGTCTGCTCTGAAACCATTGCTTTTTAACCATAAAGCTAAATTAAGCATGTCGGTGTCTTTTGTGCCGGGGTGGGCTGCGATGAAATAGGGGATTAAATATTGTTCTTTTCCCGCTTCTTTGGAAAATTTATCGAACATTTGTTTAAAGCGGTCATAGGTTCCCATACCTGGTTTCATCATTTTTGATAAAGGACCATTTTCCGTGTGTTCGGGTGCTATTTTTAAATAGCCGCCTACATGGTGAGTGACCAATTCTTTGACATATTCTGGCGATTCAACAGCCAGGTCATATCGTAATCCAGAGGCTATGAATATTTTCTTTATACCTGGCAGTGCTCTGGCTCTACGATAAAGCTTTATTAGTGAGGAATGATTGGTATCCAGATTATGACAAATGCCTGGGTAGACGCAAGAAAGTCGTCGGCAAGATTCTTCTATTTTTTTATCTTTACACGCCAGGCGATACATATTCGCTGTCGGGCCGCCTAAATCGGAAATATGGCCAGTGAACTTGGGAGAGGTGTCACGAATTGCTTCAATCTCTTTGATAACGGAATCTTCTGAGCGACTTTGAATAATACGTCCTTCGTGTTCAGTAATTGAGCAAAAAGTACAGCCTCCAAAACAGCCTCGCATGATATTGACTGAATGCTGGATCATTTCAAATGCGGGAATATTGGCTTCGCCATATTGAGTATGTGGCAAACGCGAATAAGGGCGATCAAATACCCCATCCATTTCTTTGGTGGTTAAGGGAATTGGGGGGGGGTTAATCCATATTTGCCGTGAACCATGGCGTTGTATCAAAGGTCTGGCATTACCTGGGTTGGTTTCCCCGTGCATGACACGAGACGCGTGGGCATACAGTATAGGGTCCTGTTTAACAGATTCATAATCAGGTAGTCGAATTACAGTTTGGGATCTGTGTTTATTAGGAATATGTCTGTTAAAGTGGATGACTTTTTCTGTATTTGATTCGGTGGACTTTTTGTCACAAGCGGGTTCTTCCTGATAGGGGTTTACTGGCGGATTAATAATGCCAGGTTTATCAATTGAGCTCGAATCTTTTTCAGTCCAGTCGCCAGGTATTTGTTTGACGAAATGAACGGTACCGCGAATGCCTTTTAAATCAGTCGTAGTTTCGCCATTTGCCAGGCGATGGGCGATTTCTACAATTTGTCTTTCTGCATTACCATAGACCAGTATGTCCGCTTTGGAATCCAGCAGTACTGATTTACGGACTTTATCTGACCAGTAATCATAGTGAGCAATACGTCTTAAGCTGGCTTCGATTCCGCCAATGATAATGGGTATGTTTTTATAAGCTTCCCGACAGCGATGGGAATAGACATTTACTGCACGATCAGGTCTTTTTCCACCTTCCCCATTAGGGGTATAGGCATCATTAGAACGAATTTTTTTATCAGAGGTGTAGCGGTTGACCATAGAATCCATATTGCCGCCCGTGACACCAAAGAACAAATTGGGCCGGCCTAATGTCCTAAAATCTTCTGCACTGGTCCAGTCCGGTTGAGAAATAATACCGACTCTGAAACCTTGCGCTTCCAAAGTTCGCCCAATAACTGCCATGCCAAAACTGGGGTGGTCAACATAGGCATCCCCAGTTACCAGGATAATATCGCAGGAATCCCAGCCTAATTGTTCCATTTCGTCCATACTCATAGGTAATTCATGGGCGGAGCCAAAACGTTGTGCCCAGAATTTTTTATAGCCGAAAAGGTTTGGTGCTGTTTGGGTCATTTTTTGATTACTTTGTCTAATACGGAGGTATTGTTACGTTTAAAATCTTTAATAAATATTGGGAATTCGATGTGATATTGTTGTTCCAGTTGTTTTGCTTTTTGTCTTAGTTCTTTCATGGAATATTTTGGTGTATTTTCTCTAAAAGCAAAGCCAATAATATTGCCACGTTTTCGTACCGGTAAAAATAGAATTTTCCATTCAAAAACACGTCCCATATTCCATGAGACATGCTGAAATAAATCTTTATTGGTTCCCCATAAATTAATGGCTAATAGACCATCATCCTTTAAAAGAGTTCTACAGCCATCAAAAAAATTCTCACTACTGACTTCAACGGCCATCCCTTCATGGTCAAAGGCATCAATCATGATCAGGTCATGTTTCTCTTCTACTCTCCTGCTTTGAATGGATACATATTGACCGCCACAACCAATCTTTACTTTTAATCGCGGATCCAAGGGCAGTTCAAAGTGACTGCGTGCTATTTTTAACACGTGGCTTCTATATTCAACGACTTTAATTTTACATTCGTCAAATTGATGTAATAAATATTTAGTAATGGTGCCACCCCCTAAACCAATCATTAAAATATCTTCAGGTTTATCGTTAAAAAGCAATAGGCCCATCATGGCTCGTGCGTAAAGGGAGTGTAGTTGATTAGGGTCTGCTAAAAGCATGGAGCTTTGTCTTGAATGGGAACCAAAATGTAGAGACCGTACCCCTTTTTTTTCAATAACTTCTATGATGCCTTCTTCATCTTGAGTCTGGTGGATAAGCAAGCCGTCATATTTATACATAAAACCCTTTGATTATTTTACACTGGTGCTATTTTCTCCTATAAAGATTGATTTGTCTTGAAAAATAAACGATTTGAACATGTTATGGTTTTACGTTTGGCTATCCCCATGATTATTACTAATATTTCCACGCCACTACTAGGGTTGGTAGATACGGCAGTTTTAGGTCATCTGGATACGGAACAGTTTTTAGCAGCGGTTGCCTTGGGTGGACTGATTTTTAGCTTTATCTTTTGGGGGTTTGGTTTTTTACGCATGGGAACAACAGGCTTAACTGCTCAAGCATTTGGGGAAGATAATAAAGAAGAAATATATGCTGTACTCATCAGAGCTATTGGAATAGCTGTAATTATTTCTTGTCTTTTGTTGTTGTCACATCAATTGATTTCTCAATTCAGTTTCTGGTTACTACAAAGTAGTCATTTAGTTGAGCAGTTGGCATTGCAATATTTTGAAATTAGAATCTGGAGTACGCCAGCTACCCTTTGTTCTTATGTGCTATTGGGTTGGTTTTTAGGTCGTCAGAATGTAAGAGTTCCACTACTGATTGTGTTAATTACCAATATTACAAATATCTGCTTGGACTTGTTGTTTGTGTATCATTTTGATATGCAAGTGGAAGGAGTGGCTTTGGCATCGGTTATTGCTGAGTATATAGGGTTTATTATTGGCTTGGTCATTGTTGTTAGAACAATAACAAAGGACAGATTATTTTGGAATTGGCGACTTTTTGCCAGGTTCGATAAATTTAAAGCCTTGTTACTTGTTAATAGCCATATTTTTGTGCGGACTTGGTGCTTGATTTTTGCTTTTGCTTTTTTTACCGCTCAAAGTGCAAAAATGGGTGATGTGGTTTTAGCAGCAAATGCTGTTTTGCTTAATTTTCAAACTTTTATGGCTTATGCACTGGACGGGTTTGCTCATGCTGCAGAAGCCTTGGTGGGAAAAGCTGTGGGTGCAAAAAGCAAAGTGATGGCTAGACAGGCGGTATTAACAGCCGGGATTTGGTCATTTGTAATCGCAGTAGTTTTTGCTATTTGCTATCTGACTTTTGGTGAACAAATTATTGATTTATTGACGGGGTTAGATAACGTAAGGGCCAAGGCTTATATTTATTTACCCTGGTTAATAGTAATGCCCTTGGTATCGTTTGTTTGTTATCTTTTTGATGGCGTATTTATTGGAGCAATGTTAACCAGAGAAATGCGCAATACCATGCTGTTTTCTATATTAGCGGTCTTTTTACCTGTTTGGTATTTTACTCAACATTTAGGAAATCAAGGTTTATGGTTGGCTATGACAGTATTTATGCTGGCGCGTAGTTTGTCTATGGTCGTTGTTTTTAAAACACGAGTGTTAGTTGAAAATGGATAGATTTCCCCCATATTTTAGGAAATCCTATTTTAGTTCGCGTAAAATTATCATAAATCAAACAAAATCTATGTGGAAAGCATTATGAAACAAATTTTATTTTTAGCCTTATTAGTTTCTTCAAGCCTCGCATTTGCTGACGATGCAAAAAATGAATGGCACGCAACATCATTAAGCGAAGCAACCATTAAAAATATTCAACAAGCACAGTATCAATATAAAAAATGTGTAAGTGATGAAATGCAGAAACCAGGATATAGTAAAATTGAGTCGCGTAGTGCGACAGACGCCATTATTAAACAGTGTGAAACAGTTTTATCTAAGATGCGTCAAGTTTATCTAGATGCTAAAGTGCCGGGCATCATTGCCGACCGCCATTTAAAAAAACTGCGCATTCAGATAACGCGTCGTGTTTTAAAGCAGCAAATGTTTGCGGAAGCAGCTCTTAAAGCAGGTAATTAATTTAGGAGATATCCACTGTAGCACTTGGTGGCTTTATTTGCGGTTAAATAAGGTCTTAAAGAGATGTTGAAAATAATTGTACCTAAACGGATTTATCAGTATTAAAGGTATGATATGTACCAAACTTGAAAACCAAAATTATGAATAAAAATCTTACTATCGATTTAACTTTAATGCCTACTACGCTTGATTTATGGCATGTTTACTTAATGGCTTGTGTGTTAGTTTTAGCCCTCATTCTAATCATTGTACTGTTATCAATGGTGATCGGTATGGCGAGTAGGGCGAAACAATCTATTAAAAATGCAGTAAAACCGATTGCCGCTGAACCAGAGATTAAAGTTGTAGAAAAAATCGTTGAAGTTGAAAAAATTGTTCAGGCACCCGCGCCTGAACCTGTTGTTTTGAAAGAAGCTACACCCGATGCAGCTCTACAGTTGTTAGGATTGTTACAAAAAGAAGCACGCTTTATTGATTTTATTAAAGAAGATATTACTGCCTATAATGATACTGATATAGGCGTTGCAGCGCGAGTGGTTCATGAAGGGTGTAAGAAAGTAGTTAATGAATATTTTACTTTGGAAACAGTGCGTTCAGATCAGGAAGGAAGTAAGGTGACTTTAGCAAAAGGTTTTGATGCGGCTGAAGTACGATTAACAGGAAATATAGTGGGTGAAGCTCCGTTTACTGGAACTTTGATTCACAAGGGTTGGAAGGTAACAAATATTCGTTTACCCAAGTTAACTGAAGGACATAATGCGAAAATAGTGGCCGCTGCAGAGGTTGAACTGTGAATGGTTTGTTTGGGCATGTGAACCAAAGTGAATCTACGGCGAGTGAGAATGAAGATCAGCAGGGAAAAGTTGATGAACTATCTGCTGAATCAAGCAATGAAAATGAAATTCAACAGACTCAATCGTCTGAATCAGAACAAGTAGAACATGAGGGAACAAAATATTCTGTTGGTATTGATTTAGGTACTACCCATTGTGTATTGTCTTATGTTGACCTGACTCAAGATGAAGATGAAATTACGCAACAGGTAATGGCAATTCCACAATTAACTGCTCCCGGTGTTGTTGAAGACAAAAAACAGTTGCCTTCATTTTTATATTTGGCACATGATGCTGAAATTGCAGAAGGTTCAACTACATTACCCTGGACTGCAAAACCTGATTATCTGGTGGGAGATATTGCTCGAAATCTGGGTAGTAAAACGCCTATACGTTTGGTTGCTAGCGCCAAGAGTTGGTTGTGTCACGCGGGGGTTGATTGTAAAGAATCAATTTTACCATCTGAGGCGCCAGAAGAAGTCAACAGGATTTCACCTTTTCAAGCGACAAGGTCGTATTTACAGCATATGAAGGATGCATGGGAAAACCTGCACCCAGGGGCTCCGCTAGAACAGCAAGATGTCATTATTACAGTTCCAGCCTCGTTTGATCCGGCTGCAAGAGAATTAACTGTGGAAGCAGCACGGTCTATTGGGCTTAATCAGGCGCTGTTATTAGAAGAGCCGCAGTCGGCACTGTATAGCTGGATTGATAATAGCCTGGGTGACTGGCGTAATCATGTTAGCGTAGGTGATATTATTTTGGTAATTGATGTAGGTGGTGGAACCACGGATCTATCATTGATTGCTGTGACAGAACAACAAGGAAATCTAGAACTGACTCGGGTGGCCGTAGGTGATCATATTCTGCTGGGTGGCGATAATATGGACTTGGCCTTAGCTTATACCATTAAAGCTAAAATGGAGCAGGAAAGTGGCAATCGTCTAGAAGCATGGCAAGTACAGGCATTGACCCATGCTTGTAGGGATGCAAAAGAAAAAATTTTTAACAACCCGGAAATGGACAATATACCCTTGGTTGTGCCAAGTCGTGGTTCATCTTTGATTGGCGGGACTTTACGTACAGAATTGACCAGAGAAGAAGTTGACAAGGTATTGGTTGAAGGATTTTTACCTGAAGTAGCAGTGAGTGACAGGCCTGTTTCAAGACCACGCTCGGGGTTAAGAACCAAAGGTTTACCTTATGCACAAGATGCGGGTATTACTCGTCATTTGGCTGCATTTCTGGCTAAACAATTATCGGCTACTGAAGACTTGGAACATGTTAATCTTCCTGAAAATGCAAGTTTTTTGCATCCAACTGCAATCTTGTTTAATGGGGGGGTACTAAAAGCGGACGTATTAGCTGATAGATTAACCAAAGTTTTGAATTCATGGTTAGTTTCAGAACAGGCACCGGAATTAAGAATGCTGGAAGGCGCTGACCTTGATTTAGCTGTAGCCAAAGGTGCTGCCTATTATGGTGTGGTACGGCAAGGCAAAGGTGTTCGAATAAAAGGCGGTACAGCAGCATCTTATTATGTTGGGGTGGAAAGTGCCATGCCAGCGGTTCCAGGAATGCCGCCGGAAGTTGAAGCTTTATGTATTGCACCTTTTGGTATGGAAGAGGGAACGGAAAAAGAATTGCCAGATGATGAATTTGGTTTGGTGATAGGAGAGCCCGTTCGTTTTAGGTTTTTTGCTTCTAATAATCGTAGGGATGATCTCGTTGGTACCCGGCTGGATTACTGGACTGATGAGGAGTTAGAAGAACTGGATGAAATTGAAATTACACTGCCTGAAGAAGGGCGTACAGCAGGCGAAGTTATTCCTGTCCATTTGAGTGCAGCAGTCACAGAGGTAGGGACATTGGAATTACATGCGGTTTCTCAACAAGATAATCACCGATGGAAGATTGAGTTTGATGTTAGAGCTGGGGAAAATTAACAGCTTAACCCCTTTTTTCTCTCGAAGTAATGTTTGAGAAAGAATAAGGAACGTGCACAGATTAACTTGAACAATTGTAGTAATTAGGCAGTTTGGACATTGCGGATTAAAGTCTGCTCTACATAATTCATTAAACCAACGTTGGTACTTGTATAGTTTCACCACGTTATACCTGATTTAAAAATTTAAAAGGACAGCCCTGATAACATATTAAAATCTTTTACGACAAAGGAGTTAATATGTCCCAAGGCTATCACACGAATGCAAAAACGAAT
>JAKIUK010000094.1 GCA_021647585.1 Methylococcaceae bacterium | reverse complement strand
AGAAAACTTTTATCCGCTACCGCTGGAAAAGATAATACCCTGTCAACAGCTTCGGACAATTCAATTCCCGTTGTATCCAATGCCTTTAGATCGCGAGTAATATGCTTAACATCTTTATGTATTTTCGGTGATTTGCCAAATAACACAGACATTGGAATATCAACTGGATTTCCCCCCAGTAATTTATCCGTTAACGTTAAATGTTCTTCGTCCGTTGCAACGCCAATCACAGCGTACAAACAATGTTCACGTTCGCAAAAAGATTTGAATAAATCCAGCGACTCAGGTGCTATAGCCACTACATAACGTTCTTGCGCTTCATTACACCAGATTTGCATGGGTGACATACCTTTATCGGCATTATTAACATCACGCAATTCGAAACGTCCACCTTTTTCACAGTCATGGATAATTTCGGGGACTGCATTTGATAAACCACCCGCACCAATATCATGAATAGAAATGATGGGGGTTTTCTCGCCCATAGCATTGCAGTGGTTGATCACTTCCTGACAGCGCCGCTCCATTTCCGGGTTTTCCCGTTGCACAGATGCAAAATCTAGCTCTGCTGCACTTTCGCCAGAAGTTTGAGAAGAAGCCGCACTACCTCCCAAACCAATTAGCATAGCAGGACCCCCTAAAATAATAATCAATGAATTGGCAGGTATTTTATGTTTGTCTACCAGCATATGACGGATATTTCCCATGCCGCCAGCAATCATGATTGGCTTGTGATAGCCTCGGTATTGGTTTTCTTTTCCCGTTTCCTCAGGTTGTTCAAAACTGCGAAAATATCCAGCGATATTCGGTCGACCAAATTCATTATTAAAAGCAGCCCCACCTATAGGTCCTTCCAACATAATATCCAGTGCCGATGATATCCGTTCAGGCTTACCGTAATCTTGTTCCCAAGGTTGTTCAAACCCTGGAATTTTAAGATGAGAAACCGTAAATCCCGTTAACCCCGCTTTGGTGGCTGAGCCGCGCCCTGTTGCCCCTTCGTCTCTAATTTCTCCACCAGAACCAGTAGCAGCGCCTGGATACGGTGAAATAGCAGTTGGATGATTATGGGTCTCTACTTTCATCAACAAATGCGCATCTTCTTCCACATATGCATAGTCACCCGTTTGTGGATTACGGATAAAAACCAGAGCATTTGAACCTACTGCAACAGATGCATTATCACTATAAGCAGACAAAATACCCTCAGGGTTTATTTCTGCTGTATTTCGAATCATGGCAAACAGTGACTTGCCTTGATCTTCACCATCAATAGTCCAGCTGGCATTAAATATTTTATGCCGGCAATGCTCTGAGTTCGCCTGAGCAAACATCATTAATTCAACATCAGATGGATTTCTACCCAGATGTTGAAAACTGTCTGTTAAATAAATAATTTCATCAGCTGACAATGCCAGACCCAATTCTTTGTTAGCCTGTACTAATGCATCATGCCCCTGTTCAGTAACTGGCACGGTAAGTAGAGGTTGAGGATCATGATGGATAAATAAATCCAGACCTTGTTCGCTTTCAAAGACCGATTGAATCATCCTGTCATGAATCAGTGGTTTAATGTTCTTTTTAACCTCAAAACTCAAATCATGCGTACTAGAAATAATATATTCCACACCTCGTTCGAGGCGTTTAACTGATTGCAGCCCACAACGCTCTGCTATTTCAGTTGCTTTACTAGACCAGGGGGAAATCGTACCGGGTCTGGGCACAACAAGGAATGTTTGTCCTTGAAAAATATGCTCTGGATTGGCATATCCATATGTCAATAAACGCTCTAGCTTTTCTGTCTCTTCAGCAGCTAATTCCTTATCTGCATCAACATAATGAACAAATCTGGCTGATACTGCACTGATAGTGGAATCAGCGAGTTGTAGTCGATTTAATAACTGCTTTAAACGATGCTCCGAAAAAGCAGAAGTTCCAAGGATTTTTAGCATGGGGTATAGATAAATGTGATGTTATGAACTACTTGAAAGCAAACATATACTGCATACAAGCTGTCAAAGAAAAGCGAACAAACAAGGGCTATAGGTTATAAATATGTTTAGCTATGATTTATTGATTATTGGAAAGAGGCTTCAACCCTGTTCAAATCTGGAGAGGTTGAAACTCTATTTCCAAATAAAGCAACTAACTTTTAACTCAAAAATATAAACTACTCTTTGACATTATGTGTCATTTTATATTGGTCAAATCATCCTTGATGGTTTTGTACAATAAATTTAATAGTTTTAAACCCATCCCTTTTGATAAAGGCGTATTATTTGCATCAAGTACAATAACCTCTGTTATTCCTTCTTTCTCGGCAAGTTTAACCCTAAACTCTTTTTCTTGGGCTGGGTCAGAACCGAAAATAAACACCACTTCATCCCATAGTGAGTCATCTTCTACTTTCTTGAAATCTGGGTCATATTGCACATAAAAAACTTTATCCATTTCGTTTCTATCGATAATTTCAATGGAATGGTGACTCAGAGCTTTCCCTACTGTACGCCAGGATCTTGTTAATGTATCTTCAATGCGTATTCGGGTAGTTCCGCCAGCAAATTCAACCAGATCAACGGCTATCGCGTTGTCTTTCGCTGTATTTACAGGTCTGGACTCTTCTTCATCAAGATATGCAAACTTTTGGTATGAAGTAGCCGACTTATCTGGAAATGTTTGGCTGGTCAAATCAGAAGGTATCACTAATTCTGGAATCTCAGCAGTTAATTGATAATCTTTTTCTTTATCGGGAAAAAGCGTCTTAATATGACTACACGCTGAAAGATTAAGCAATAACAAACTAAATATTGGAACAAATGTAATTGATTTCATCTGTTTTTAAATAACGTCTGCCTGGCGCATTGCATTACGCACTGTGTCAAAACAATCATCTGTTAACCATGTCAATGGTAAACGGATACCCTTAGTCATCAATCCCATCTCAGCAACAGCCCACTTCACCGGAATAGGATTAGACTGTATAAACAAATGTTGATGTAAAGCTGTTAATTTTGTATCAATTGCTTCAGCAGTCTCTCTATCACCTTTGATTGCTGCAGTTATCATTTCATGAACTAATTTGGGTGCAACATTTCCTGTCACTGTAATGGTACCATTACCACCCATCAAACAAAATTCACAACTGCTCGCATCATCTCCAGTATAGATTGCAAAATCATCACCGCATAAATTGCGAATTTTGATAACTCTATCCAACTCCCCTGTTGCTTCCTTAACACCTACAATATTGTTTATAACGGATAAACGTGCAACTGTTTCCGGCAACATATCACAAGCTGTACGCCCAGGTACGTTATATAAAATCTGTGGAATATCTACCGCTTCTGCTATCGCTAGATAATGCAGAAAAAGTCCTTCTTGCGTGGGTTTATTATAATAAGGTGTTACCAACAAACAGGCATCAGCACCTGCGTTTTTAGCCCGTTGGGTCAATGAAACTGCTTCTGTTGTAGAGTTTGCACCTGTCCCTGCAATCACCGGAATTCTACCAGCAACATAATCTACAACTGTCTTTATAACGTCACAATGTTCATTTTCATCCAGTGTTGCTGACTCACCGGTAGTCCCCATAGCAACAATAGAGTCAGTACCCTGTTCTATGTGATATGCTACTAATTTCTTTAGACTATCCTTATCCACCGTGCCGTTGTTAGTCATAGGGGTTACTAAAGCAACGATACTACCTTGAATCATGCAAATCTCTCGTCCAGAATTATTTAAAAATAAATATATTATACCAGCATATTAAATTTAGAAACGAAGATTGCACAACTTGAGAGCGAATAAATAAGGAACAGATCTACTTTGTCAGATTATAAATGCTGCGTTGCACGCACCCAAATTATTTATTATCCTTCATTGCCAAAATGGTGCGTACAACGCACCCTACTGGATAGTATCCATTCATATGTGACAAAGTAGAACTAAGGTCTGAGATTCAAATCATCATCAGCAAGCAAGCAATAAATAATCGCATCCATCAGAAAAATCGCAATGGCACCCTATAAATACAAAAACCAAGCCTAAGGCAATTAACAGGTCAATTCTACCAGGGTAATATCGTCAAACTGTTCAGCATCACCTTTAAATTGATAGACTTTATCACTCAGAAACCCAATTTCGGATTTGCTTGCTAATAGCTCACAAATTAATTGCTCAAACCTGTCTTGTCCAAATTCTTCTTCTTCACTATTGATCACTTCAGTAATGCCATCCGAATATGCATAAACCATATCACCCGAATTAACATCTAGGGTTACAGTTGGTTCAAAATCTTGCTTAATAATACCCAAAGCCAAAGTACTGGAAGAAACTTTTTGCCAAAGTTTACCCTTGCGATAAATTAGAATATCCGACATGCCACAATTCCACAATGATAATGATCGGCCATCTGGACTTAATTCGATAAAAATAGCCCCTAAAAACAAACCCGTTGGCATTTTTTCTAACAACTGCCGGTTAATTTCTATGGCTATTTGTTGAATTGAAAGACCTTTGGCTGTCATTGTATAAAAAACATCGTATACAATAGGCCCACCAACGGCAGCCATTAAACCATGACCGGTAAAATCACCCATTAATACATGACGGCTTTTATCGGGTCTAAAAGCAGATAAAATAATATCACCCGAAGTCTTTTCCACTGGACAATCCAGTATTCTAAGCTGATTCGCGTCAAACGGTTTGGCAGCCCGCATTTTGAGAATAATGTTTTCTATGACTTCACGTTCATTCGTTAGAATATCCTGGGTCTTTTTTAGCTCAATCTGCAATTCCAACATACGTTGGCCCACTTGCAAACGGGCTTTTAATTCTGCGTTAGCAAATGGTTTTATTATGTAATTGTTCGCCCCAGCATCCAAGCCAGCAACTACATCATCCGTTTCACTTCGGGATGTTAAAAGGAGAATATAGGGTGGATTATTTTTAACCCTGTTACGAATGCGCAGGCACAAACTTAATCCATCCAGCCTTGGCATTTCCCAGTCTATCAACAATAATAAAGGAGGATGTGACTCCTGTAACACTTGCCAAGCTGCCTCTCCATCTTCCACTGCAATCGGTTCAAAGCCCCATTTACGAGTAACAGCTGCAAGCATAGTACGCGAAGTAAGATCATCATCTGCTATCAGTAACTTCATTAAATGGTTTCCTCCATTGTGGATTTTAATTGTTCAAAACATTGTTCCAATGCCATTATATGCTGGCGTATCAATTCTATATCCCCAGTTTTACCCGCTTGTTCCATTTTAAATGCCAAGTCACTCAATTTCATTGCAGCAACATTAGATGATGCTCCTTTAATTTTATGTGCTTGAGCAGCGGCCTGCTCAATATTGCCTTCTTGAACTAAAGTTTTTAGCTGTTTTATTTGAATTGGCATATCACTTAAATAAGCATCAGCAATAACTTGTATTAATTCTTTATCATCCATTAACCTTTCACTCATGGCAGCATAATCAAAGATAGGCTGTTCATCTTCATCAGTAGCTGTATCAGCAATTAGTATCGATTCAACCTCTGAATTTTGCTCTGATTTATGGCTCGTTTTCAACCATTGTTCCAATACCTTATGCAGTTTAATTGGATCGACAGGCTTAGCTATAAAATCATCCATTCCAACTGCCATACATTTTTCCCTATCTCCTTGCATAGCATTGGCAGTCATTGCAATGACAGGAATACGGTGATTTTGCACTGATGATTGGGAGTCACGAATATGCTGTGTCGCTGTATATCCATCCATAACTGGCATTTGGCAATCCATAAAAACCAGGTCATAATTAAACTCTGTCAACAAATCTAAAGCGTCTTGTCCATTATTCGCAATATCGGCTTCAATACCAAATTTGGCCAACATACCTCGCGCGACGACTTGATTAACATTGTTGTCATCCACCACTAATGCTTTTGCCTGAAAATTGGGTTGCTGTTCTCGCGCTGTATAACGAGTAATCATTGCCTCAGTAGGTTTATCAGATTGCAACCCGGCCAATTGTAATAATGCAGAATATAATTCAGACTGATGGACAGGTTTAGTCAAATAGGCATCAAAGCCGTGTTCATGCATTTTTTTTGCATCTCCTCGTTGACCATGCGACGCTATTAAAGCAAGTCGGGTAGATGACAATTGTTCATCATTGCGAATTGAATTACCCAGTATGACACCATCCATACCTGGCATTCGTCTGTCAATCAATACCATAGTGTACGGGGTTTCATTGTCCACCGCATCATACATGGTTTGCAGTGCTCGTGGCCCACTTTCAACCAGATCATAAGGTACTTGCCATGCTTTAAAAAACTCACCAAATACCAGGCGATTGGTGGCATTGTCATCCACAACTAAAATATTTTCATCACGTAAATCATGAGTTTGTAGTGATGATGCTTTAGCTTCCACCTGCTCTAAAACCAGAGTAAACCAGAAAGTAGAACCATGTTCTAACTTACTCTCAATTCCAATTTTGCCCCCCATCATTTCAACCAGCTGTTTTGAAATCGCAAGCCCTAATCCTGTACCTCCATATTTACGAGTTGTTGAACCATCTGCCTGACTAAATTTCTGAAACAGGTTTTGTTGTTGCTCCGCACTTAGGCCAATTCCAGTATCCTTAACTGCAAAGCGTAATAATGCCTGCCCATCCTCAGCTGTAATTAATTCATAATGCACGGAAACTTCACCCTGGGCAGTAAATTTAATGGCATTACCTACCAGATTTGTCAAAATTTGGCGTATACGACCTGGATCACCTTTATACCAAAGGGGTATTGTTGGATTGGCAGAACAAATAAACTCCAGATCTGATTCAATTGCACGCAAAGCGAATGTATCTGCAATATCTTCTAATAGTGTGCCCAAGTCAAAGTCCAGTATCTCCAGATCCAATTTGCCTGCTTCAATTTTAGAAAAATCAAGAATATCATTAATAATGGTTAATAATGAATCAGCACTACGCTTAATGGTTAAAGCGCGTTTATGCTGCTCCGGTTCCAGGTTATCATCCAGTAATAGCTCAGTCATACCGATAACACCGTTCATAGGCGTACGAATTTCATGGCTCATATTAGCCAGAAATTCGCTTTTAGTTTTATTCGCCGCTTCTGCTATTTCCTTGGCCTGAACTAAATCAGCTTCAGCCTGTTTGATTCGGGTTAAGTCACGCCATATACAATGAATGACAGTTTTGCCACCGATTAAAATAGGCGTATGTGCTAAAGACACCTCAACTAGAATAGATTCTCCAGTTTGCTTTCTATGTTCCCATTCGAACCGGTTCACCCCTTTCTCTAAAGCAATAAGAATCATTTTTTTTGCTTTTTTTAATGAATCTTGTCCATCAGGTTGTGTTGGGGGGGATAGATCCCATGGATGATATTGCAATAACTGATTTGTATCACTGAATCCCAGCAATTTGGCAGCCGCAGCATTACAATCGATAAATGTGTCTTTATCCATCAGTAACATGGCATCATCTGAGCTACGAAATAATTCAAGAAATTTTTGTTCATTTTGTTGCTGACGTAGTTCGGCCTTTTTTCGCTCCGATATATCCAGAAGTGTTCCGATCATCCGTTGAGGAAATCCATTTTCATCCCGTTCTACCAAACGCCCGGTGTCCAATACCCATACCCAGTGACCTTTTTTATGCTTTAATCGAATTTCACACTCATAACGGTCTGCTACACCGTCAAAATGTTTTTCCATGGCCTGATTGGAAGCCATCAAATCTTTAGGATGTACCATAGCTGTCCAGGTTTGCATAACAAAGGGTCTCAATTCATCCAGGGTATAACCCGTTATCGCAGCCCAGCGCGCATTAAAATCAATCTTCCCCGTCAACATCTGCCAATCCCAAACACCGACACCTGTACTTGCCATCACCAATTCCATCTGACTGTTACTTTCTTTTACAGCTAATTCAGATCGTTTCCGTTCACTTATATCTGTACGAATAGCTATATAACTTTGTGGCTTACCTTCATTATCTTTAAAAGGCACAATAGTGCTTTCTACCCAATACAAATAACCATCTTTGGCTTTATTACAGATTTCACCATGCCAAACATTACCACTAGCAATGGTACGGTACATATCACCAAAAAAGTGTCTGTCATGATAAGCTGAGTTAAGCAACCGATGATTCTGACCTATCAACTCATTACGACTGTATCCACTGATTTCACAAAACTTATCATTTATCAGGGTAATATCACCTTTAACATTGGTAATGCTGACAATAGCATGCTGGTCCATTGCAAACTTCTGTTCTGTCAGTTCTGCCAAGGCTTGTTGCGCAATGCTATTACTTTCTTCCAGCGTTTCCCATTGTTGTTGTCGTACTTTCAACATTTTATTGAATGCATCAGCCAGAATACCTATTTCATTATTAGCCTTTACAGTCACAACCTGAGTTAAGTCACCACTTTCTGCAGCTCGTGTAGCATCTACCAAATCTATAATTGGCCTGCTCAAGCGTCGCGCTTGCATAGAAGCCAACCCGGCAACAATCAAACCGGTTAATGCAACCATTCCCAAGGTGAACTGCTTTAACCAGAATGCGGTTGCCAAAGCTTCATTGCGATTGATTTCTGAGATCAACACCCAATTAACACCTGCCAAGCGTATCGCATGATGAATACCGATCACGGATTGACCTGATGGACCGATATATTCAAATGCAGTTTCCTGCATATCATCAGCAAAAGAACTTGGTTTATCATGCTCTAGCTTCCAGAGCTTAAATTGTTCTGTATCAATATATTTTTTTAAAACATCACTAGTGCCTTGTCTCAGTTCAGTACGCAGCAAACCATCACTACCAACAATATAGTGTTGCACTGAATTGCCTTGCTGAGTGTTTTTATCGATAGTAGAGAAAACACGACTCATCACAAGTTGTATTGCAATTAAACCCATTTTATGGCCTGATTCATTTAGAACCGGGGTTATAATAAATCCTGCTAATTTATTATTGGGCCCATAGTGTTCTAAATCACTTACCAGTGTTTGACCTGTATTTAGGCTGGTTTTAACTGTTTGCGAAAAAATCGTATTCTGTAATTCACCGGAAAACAAATTACTTCCTAAATCAGAATCCCGAGCAATGCTATAAAGCACATTTCCCTTAAGATCGATCAAAAAAATATTATAAATATAGTCATAATTTTTCATCATTATGATCAGGTCTTCATCATATTGATTGACTAGCTGCGCCCAATGGTAACTTTTGACATAGTCAGGTAACAGTCCACCCTCTTGCTGCCAGCCAGTTAGCAGTTGATCAAATAAAATCTTTGTATGACGATCCTCTGCCTGCTGAAGAATATCCAAAAACCGGAATTCAAACCAGTTTTTAATAAACCGACTATTTGACACTGAAGCCTGCACCAGTAAGTCGGCAGCAGCTACACGTAAACTTTCTGAAGCTCTTTGGTAACCAATCCAGGCAGTTAAAATCATAGGTAATAAAGCCAGCACTAGAAACCATACTAATAGTGTATATTTAATAGAATGAAGGAACCCTACCCGCCTTATTTTCTGAACAGGTTTATGAGATTTATTCATATGCTGAAGGAATACCCGTTTGCTTGGTTGAAATATCAGTTTCAGCGACTGTAAAACGTTCATCAGCAAATTCATCAATATCTACAGGGGCTTTCAAAATACCTGCTTCTATTGCCAAATCCATAATCAGTTGCAAACCCGGTTTATCAACATTAAGATGCTGATAGTTAATAACACGCAGTTCAGGTGATAAGCTGGCAATTATTGCTTGCTGGCTATGTGCTGGAATATGTTTACGTATTATTGCCACGATCTGTTCTAAGGCTACACCCCCTTCTTCTCTGGCTTGTTCTATATCAGCACCTGCTTTGTGAATATAATGCATCACTTCCTTTACCGCATCGAATTTACCCTTTATAGCCTGATCCGTTGCCAGCGCAATACATTCCACATGTCCATGTGGCCAAGGCAATACATCTTTTGAATACCAGGCTACATATCCATAGCCCTCGGTTTCTACAATATCTGCCCAAGGTAACGATTGCTCAAATGCAGCAGGCTTAGCCCGGTTTTTTTTGCCCAGAATGAAAGCAGGTGATTTTGGTGGAGAAACAGCAATAGCCAGAACCTCTCCTGGGTAATGGGGTTTGAAAGCCAAAATTAGATTATGGTTTTTTAGATAGCTATAGAGTGCAACACTATGGGTGGATAAAAGATGAGGCACGCCTATTTCGGTCACCTGGACATTCGTTTTATATGCTTTTAACAGTGCCTCAGCCACTTTGGCATTCGGTTGTCGTGCTCTACGACTAACAGGCAATTGTACCTCTTTATTAAGTATTTCATTAATTGCCAATGCATTGCCATCTCGGTGCATCAAGCCTATCCAACGAAAATGGGGGTTGTCTTGGAACATTGAAATAGCCAGTGGAGCCGTCACGTAAGCCATATCAACCTCACCGGATTGAAAATAGGCTTGCAACAAATCCCAGCTTTTCATTTGTTGCAGTTGAAAATCGGCATAATGCATTTTATCGCGGTAGCGTTCATAAGCTACTAATGCAGCATAATGATCTGCTAATGGGATATAGAGTGCCTTGATAGTTGTTTTACTTGAGCTTGCTGCATTTGCACCTGTACTGAAGCTACAAACAAAAAAAATCAATAGTAATATTGTAAAATGAAATGGAATGATTGATTGATGATTGTTTAGTTTAAACATTACTATCTTTAATTATTTCCGTATAGACAACTCTATTAATTAAATAGTAGTTTATATAACAATTATTTCAATCTGGATGTTGCCTATACGGTTAATAGTATTAGGAGGCTGTCCGATAATAGAAAACCTACTGCGGAAAAGCCCATTTCGGCCAATTTTTCTGATCATTTTCGTTTAATAGCGCAACTATTCGCCTTAAATAATCAAAAAAACTGACTCAAAATGAGTTCCCCTCGCTACGGTTTCTATTCTCGGACAGCCTCCTAGATAAATCAGTTGATCATTAATTTTTTTTGCAAATAGTTTAATATTGAAAACGCTTTAATTTTTTAGCTACTATTTAGTTAAGAACAAATCGCTTCATACCCTTACTTAAATTATAAAGATGAAAAATTTTGAACCAAATGATTACAAGCCTATATGAGAGTCCTGAGATGACGAGGCAAGGTTATATCTACTGTAGCATTGTTTCGAATCTAGAAGTTTGGACGAATAGTTAGATTATCCTTTGATACAATCAACGGAATTAAAGCATGAAAATCAATTTTGTGACTCTATGTGTGGTTTTGGGCTATCAATATTTTTTGACAAAAAATAAACTTAATTGTATATTTGTGGGAGAAACAGCAAAGCCGAGGTGGTGAAATTGGTAGACACGCTAGCTTCAGGTGCTAGTGGGGGTAACCCCGTGGAGGTTCAAGTCCTCTCCTCGGCACCATTGACTATAAATTATTTATAAGCAGCAACTGAGTTTCATCTCGAGCAAGCAATGTTGCATATGTTTGTTGCATAGGTTTTACTCCTCAATTAAAGCCAAGAGTTGCAAGGTAGTTTTGATAATATCCTTTCTCATTAGATGGCCAAGTTCAACTCTATGCTCTAGATCGGTATGATTATTCCATGAATTTTTTCTTAATAATTTCAATCCTGCGTCTGTTGGTCCCTAAATCCCAGTAGCCAAGCCTTGATGCTGATCGCAGATGAATTACTTTTTCATTATCATTAATGACAATGTCAACATCATCAACAAATCTTAAAATAGCCGTTTTAAACTCGATATGCAAAAATTGATTAGTCTGTTTTATAAGTTTAGTGCGGGGTAGCCCTAATATGATGTTTTTAATCTTTTCCATAGCTTCTGTTTCTGATAATTTATAAGACAATGGTGTTATCCTACTTGACTCAGAATGACTTTGACTGGAAACACAATTAGGCGAATTTGGACATTGTTTAAGTTTCATTGTTAATGGTATCTCCTGGGCTGAAAAAGCAGAAAATGAAAGCGTTATTAATAAAACATAAGTGCATTGTAGTTTAATTTTATGATTCATTTAGGTAATGTGAATTTTACAGAAAAATTACTAAGTTGTTTTAATATCATACCCCCAGACATTGGACAAGATTAATCATACTATTATTACCAAATTATTAACTCATAGTGAATTATTAACTAAGTAACTATCGCTAATAGCCATAAAAACAAAAGTCACATTACCCTATGTATTGTCATCAATACTAAACTGAAATTTATGCAAAATCTTGTGGGACATACGAATAGGACCTACAACAAGTTCATCACCCAGTTATCACTCTATAAAGAAAAAACCCTGGCGCTATCTCTGCAGCCAGGGCAATAATTTTAGGAAGGAAACGTAAAGGAAGCACCCTTTTACGTTACGTTTATTTTGACTCTTTAACAAAAATTATTCAGTGAAGTATTCACGCTATAAATGTGAGTTAATTACATGTTCGAATAAAATAGCATCAAACCAAGAAAAATGGTTGAACCACAGTTGCTAGCAAATATCTGACTAAAGTTTACCTGATTACTCATGAGTCTCCGCCTTATAGATGAGAAAAACGGTGACACCTTACACACCGTCATCCCCGAGGTATTTTATCGGGGATCTATTCATGCAAAAAATAGATTCCTGCTAACAGAATGCAGGAATGACGGG
>JAKIUK010000014.1 GCA_021647585.1 Methylococcaceae bacterium | reverse complement strand
GTCCAGATTTCTTCACAAAACCGTGAAGCGAACATCCCCCACCCAACAGGTGAGTGCTGATAAATTAAGTTATACTCACTATTCAATAGCTTAAGCACATACTAAGCGATCAACTGATTTATCTAGGATTATGGATTCTAGAGTTAAGAAAAGGTTAATATTAGTTTTTTCTTAACTTAGATTATTTTACTAAGTATAACGACTCAGATCACGGGATTTTGTGAAGTGCAGCGTAACAAAATTCCGGTGCAGCGCCTTGGTCGAATAAGCAAGGGGAACCTCCCCCCAAGCTTCTCACAGAACCGTACGTGAACCTCTCGACTCATACGGCTCTTATCATTCGGTCAAGCACGCAGCAATCCCCAGTGTACAAAATAATTGGGTGAATGACGCTTGATGCGCTTTAACCAATTTTCTGCTCTTTTGAAATTACTTCCATACTTCTTGTATTTCCTGATCACCCATCGATAAATCAGTTTATCCAGATGATACATCAAGAAGATTAACTCTGATGGAAAGAATACACCGTAGTATTCAATCCAGCCGCGTACAACTGGATTCAATTTGTCGGCCAGCTCTTTCACTGAAAGATCACTTTTACGGTGTAAACGCCACTTCCTTATTTCTGAAAAAATTACTTTCTTCGCTTTTGGGGCCATTGCTGGAGAAAAGTTAACAAAGTATTGTCCATACTTATTACGTGAAAGCCTTGGCCTGAAAAAAAAACCCAAAAAATCAAAACTATGGAGATCATGATTCTCAGTGCGGCTTGCATCCATACAGTAGACTATCTTAGTCTTCTCAGGATGCAGTTCCAAACCACACTGCTCCATTCTTTTTGCTATTGCAGTTTTCAGTTCCATTGCCTGTGCTTTTGAATCACAGTGGACAACACTATCATCAGCATAGCGTTCAAACGGATTCGAGGGATAGGAAAAAATAGCAAAAAAATAGGGTCAGGTCTGAATGGCACTTACTTAAGCCATAACTATTTGAAAACAATAAAAAAGGCAGGGTTGATGATAAACTGATTGCCACAAAACAAATAAGCAATCACCAAGGACCCTGCCTTAATGTTCATTAATACCAAATTTTCACGCTGCCAACAACAAAGAATTCAAAAACACGCAAAAAATAGTGACTCCTTTAAATTTTTTAATCTGTTGACTAGCCCAGAGCTACTATCCACCGTAGAAGAATTGTTACCAGAACATCGAGAACGGCTCTACCCACCCACAGAAACCCTCTCTATGTTTTTAGCTCAGGCATTGAATGAAGATCGCTCATGTCAAAAAGCCGTTAATGATGCGGCGATACAACGAATTATAGGTGGACTCCCCACGATTAGCACAGCGATGGGAGGCTATTGCAAAGCAAGACAACGTTTGCCCTTAACGATGGTATCTGAATTGGTTTGTCAAACTGGCGACCTCATTAACAATCAAATACCTGAACAATGGTGTTGGCAAGGCAGGCGTGTACATTTAATTGATGGGACAACAGTCACAATGCCTGATACAGAGGAAAATCAAGCGATTTATCCTCAGCAGAGTGGCCAAAAGCCAGGGCTAGGTTTTCCTATCTGCCGCCTTGTTGGTGTAATCTGCCTTTCTAGCGGAGCTGTTTTAAATGCATCTATCGGACCCTTTAAAGGCAAAGGGTCGGATGAACAGAGCTTGTTGCGTAATGTCATCGATACATTTAAATCAGGTGATCTTGTTCTTGGAGATGCATTTTATGGCACCTATTTTTTATTAGCCTCTCTACGTGAAAGAGGTGTTGATGCGGTATTTGAACAAATGGGTGCCCGGAAGCGGATCACTGATTTTAGAAAAGGTAAGCCGCTAGGTTCTAAGGATCATTTGATTGAACTGACCAAACCAAAGATAAAGCCTGACTGGATGAGCCAGGAACAGTATGATAGCGAACCCGAAACACTGGTTATTCGCGAGCTATATATCAAGGGCAAAATACTCATCACGACATTATTATCATCCAAAGATGTTTCAAAAGCGGAATTAAAGTCTCTCTATAAAAGTCGATGGCAAATCGAAGTCGATTTTCGGAATATAAAAACAACAATGGGTATGGAAACATTAAGCTGCAAAACACCTGAAATGAGTGAAAAAGAAATATGGATTTACTTTTTAGCCTATAACTTGATACGGCTATTAATGGCTCAGTCTGCCTTATTAGCAGACATCATTCCGCGTCATCTTAGTTTTAAACATACCTTACAATTATGGTTGGCTTGGAATCAACAAGGCGCATACATCGGTCATGAAACAAATCAGGAATTACTCTTTGTTATGATCTCCCAGAAGAAAATTGGAAATCGCCCGGGTCGAATAGAACCCCGTGCAGTTAAACGAAGGCCAAAGCCGTTTTCCTTGCTGATGAAGCCTAGAGAAGAAGCAAGAGCAGAGATTAGAAAAAATGGTCACCCAAAGAAAACAAAGTAAGTGATTGTAATTAAAAGTGTTTTGTTCTTAAGTAAGTGCCATTCGGGACAGACCACGATTAATTTCACTTTTTCTGAATTAAACTTAATGCTTCTTTTTCAGTGGATCAGTTGAAAACATTCGCTATCGGTTTTATATACTGTGGAGCAATCAGTTTTACCTCATGGCCAAGGGCTATTATTTCACCCGCCCAATAATTGGCACCCCCACAAGCTTCCATGACAACCAGGCAAGGTTCAATGTTTGCCAGATAATTTAATACTTGTTTTCTTTTTAGCTACTTTTACACATCCTGAACAATTTTATTCATTAAATTTCATGAGCGCTATTTAATGGCATTAAATGTAGAATAGTCTTATGGGATTGTTAGTCTGATAATAAGCTAAGAGACATTTCTTCAACGGATTTACTATTAATTTTAAATCCACGAATTTCTAGCACGCCTTTTGTATTGAGTGAAATGATTAAATAAACGGCATCAGGATAGGTGGCAAGTTTTATATCTGTAGATGAAGGGGTTGCAGGCGATGTTGGGTGAGAGTGAAATATGGCAAAAAGAGCTTCATTTTTATCGCGCATGGTAGATATTGCGCTAATTTGTTGTTTTGCATCCAGTTGAAAACGTGTTTCAGGATGCTTGGCAGTGTTATTTATTGGATAACAGGTCGTGGCAATCCCTTTATGCGCTCCAATTAAGCCACAAATTTCCTGATCAGGAGAAATTTGTGCTAAATGTAGCAGTTGGGTAGTGATTTTTCTGGATAATTGTATTTCTTGAGTTTGCATTATGGATTCCATTGTCCTGTTGTAACTCTGGGGTTTCCTGACAGGTCTGTATGTGTTTTGATGTTGTGATAATCAAATGATTTAAAAATGGCTTGAACGGCCGACTGTTGATCAAAACCGTGTTCAATAAGGAGGGTGCCGTCTGGTGTTAGATAATTGTATGCATGATTGCATATGGTATTTATATCTTTAAGTCCCCGGTCAGCTGCAACTAATGCGCTCTCTGGTTCAAAACGTAAGTCTCCTTGAGATAAATGAGGGTCGTTATGCTCAATATAGGGCGGGTTACTAACAACCAAATCAAATTTGAGCTGAATGACTTGATCAAACCAGCATGATTGAATGAAGTGAATATTGTTGATGTGGTGTGTTTTAGCGTTTTGTTTTGCTATGTTCAATGCTTTGTTACTTAGGTCCGTTGCTATCACTTCTATTGACGGTTTTTCTGCTGCCAGGGTAATAGCAATAATACCTGAGCCAGTGCCTAAATCAAGCAGGCGAACTTTTGATTTATTGTCAATCAGCTGCAAACTGAGTTCAATCAGTAATTCTGTGTCAGGTCTGGGAATTAAAACATCAGAGCAGACTTTGAAATCACGCGACCAAAATTCCCGATGGCCTGTAATATAAGCAATAGGTACGCCTTGTTGGCGTTGCTCAAGAAGTTGCTGGAAATTTGTGAATTCTGCTGATTGTAACTTTTTTTCTGGCCAGGCTCTAAGGTGTGAGCGCGGTTTATCTAACACATGACAGAGCAGAACCTCTGCATCTAGCGCAGCTGAATCAGAGGACGGTTGCAAACATTTTGTTGCTGTTGTAAGGGTTGTTTGGATATCAGTCATTACCCAATTGCATGAGTAGTTCTGCTTGATGTTCGTTAATTAAAGGCTTAATCACATGCTCAAGTCCACCTTGCATAATTTCATCAAGTTTATACAGGGTTAAATTGATACGATGGTCTGTCATGCGACCTTGTGGATAGTTATAGGTACGAATGCGTTCAGAGCGATCGCCAGATCCAACTTGTAGCTTTCTGGTTTCAGCCTGTTCTGCCTGTTGTTTATCCTGTTCTGCAGTTAATAATCGTGATTGTAAAAGTGACATGGCGCGTGCTCTGTTTTTATGCTGAGAGCGCTCATCCTGACATTCCACGACTACACCTGTCGGAATGTGGGTGAGTCTAATCGCAGAGTCCGTTTTGTTGACATGCTGGCCACCAGAACCCGAGGCTCTGAAAGTATCCACACGCAAATCTGCTGACTTTATCTCATATTCATCAACACTTTCAACTTCAGGCATGATGGCTACCGTACATGCAGAGGTATGGACCCGGCCTTGAGACTCTGTTTCAGGCACACGTTGGACACGGTGGGCACCGGATTCAAATTTTAATTGTGAGTAAACATCTTGCCCGGCAATACGCAGAATAATTTCTTTATAGCCACCGTGATCACTTCTGTTTTCATTGATGATTTCAATATTCCAGCCTTTCTTCTCAGCAAAACGCTGATACATTTTTGCCAGGTCACCTGAAAATATAGCAGCTTCATCGCCTCCCGTTCCAGCTCTGACTTCTAAAAAAACATTTCGGTTATCATTTGGATCTTTTGGTAATAGCAGAACTTGTAACTGATGTTCTAAACCTTGTTTCAGTTTCTCCGATTCTTGTTGTTCTTCTTTGGCCATTTCCCGCAGTTCCGGATCCGGGTCTTTGGTCATTTCATTAGCGGCATCAAGGTTGTCCTGATTCTGCTGATACTGTCTATAACACGTAACAATGGGATCAATTTGTGCATATTCCTGGCTCAATGAACGGAATTTGTTTTGGTTGTTTTGTACTTCAGGTTGGGATAGAAGTGCTGCAATTTCTTCAAAGCGTTCGCCAAGGTTCTCAAGTTTTATTTGTATTGATGCTTTCATTATTTTAATTTAAAAATTTCTCTAGCTGCTGAGACTAAATCGTGTCTGTCGTTGGCTCCTGCTTCTCGCAGTTGACTGCTGGGGGTATGAATTAGTTTGTTGGTCAATGTATGCGCTAAGCGATTTAATACTTCTTCTGCACTGTTACCGTTGTTAAGTTGAGACAATGCTTTTGCTAGTACTTCATCGCGCGTTAATTCCGCTTGTTGGCGATAGTCCTTAATGACTGATTGAGCACCTTGAGAACGCATCCAGGACATAAAGTGTTCTACCTGAGTATCTATGATTTCTTCGGCCTGTTCAGCAGCTTTACGCCTGGAATCCATGTTTTGGTCTATGGTGTGTTGCAGGTCATCAACAGTATATAAATAGACGTCTTTGAGTTGTGCTACTTCAGCTTCTATATCACGTGGGACAGCAAGGTCAACCATAAATATGGGTTTGTGTTTACGTTTTTTGATAGCACTTTCAACTCTACCTTTGCCTAAAATAGGGAGTTGGCTGGAAGTAGAAGAAACTACAATATCAGCTTCAGCAAGATGCGTAGGGATTTCTGACAAGGCAATTGCATAGCCATTAAATTGCGCGGCAAGCGCGTGGGCTTTGTCAAAGGTTCTGTTGGCAATAATAATACGGCCTATATTATTTTGATATAAATGCCTGGCAGTTAATTCTATAGTTTCTCCAGCCCCGATTAATAAAGCAGTTTGTTCGCTGAGTGAATCGAAAATTTGTTGTGCCAGTTGTACGGCAGCAAAAGCGACTGAGACAGGGCTGGAACCGATGGCAGTATCCGTGCGTACTTTTTTTGCTGCTGAAAAGGTATGGTGAAACAGTTTGCCTAAATGTTTTCCTAGTGTACCTGCGTCATAAGCCGCCTGATAGGCCGTTTTCATTTGCCCAAGAATCTGGGGTTCGCCGAGAACCATGGAATCCAGGCCGCTAGCGACACGAAACATGTGGCGTATTGTTTGGCTGTCTGTGTGGCTATATAAATAAGGGGTGAACTCATTTGGGCTGATTTTTTTAATATCAGCAATCCATTCAATCAGGGTGTTAGGTTCGTTTTCATCCGTCTGATAATAAAATTCAGTTCTATTGCAGGTGGATAAGATGGCAGCGCCGTTAATTTTATGGCTATTCCATAAAGTTTTTAGTGATGATTCAAGCATATCTGCCGGGAATGCTAAGCGTTCCCGGATTGCAACTGGTGCTGTATTGTAATTTACCCCTACGGCCAAAAGTGTCATTTGAGTGATAACGAAATGTATTATTTAAATGGCTTATTCTAAGGAATATATTGCTTTTATCCAAATAGAATAAAATCTTGGTCTAATTTTTTTTGATTTTCTGATACTCTATAAGGATGTTTAATATTATGAAATAGGGACTCGTGGTGTTCATTATAAAGTTAATAACAGGACTGATATTTTTGTTTTTAGTCGGCTGTGCAAGCATGCCTGATAAGGAATTGCGTAAACGATCGACACAGAAAGCTGAAACAAATAGTGCTGAACAGGAAGTTGATTCGGAAAAAATTACGGCTATTTCACCTGATGTACTTTATTTATTATTAACGGCAGAAATTGCTGGCCAAAGAAATCAATATGGCGTTGCTCTGGATGGTTATTTGCAAGCAGCCAAACGAGTTAATGATCCAAGGATTTCAGAAAGAGCCGCCAAAATAGGTGTTTTTTTAAAAAACACTGACAAAACTGCTGAGGCTGTTTCACTATGGCTAAAACAGGATGATAAAAATCTGACGGCTAGAAAAATAGCTGCTTTGTCTGCGTTGAGAAGAGGAGATAGAAAAGTAGCATTAGCACATTTGAATAGGATTTTGGCAGATGACCCGGCAGGATTTGAGTCAACGTTGATGGAGTTGACTAAGGTTCTTGCTAAGGATGGTAGAGCCGATGTTATATTTAGTGTGCTGGAAGATGTTGCGGTTCAACACCCTGAGCAGGCAGTGGTTTATTTTGTACAGGCCTTAATAGCTGGAAAGCTTAATAAAGGGAATGTAGCAAAAGAAAAAGTTAATAAAGCTTTGGCTCTGGAGCCTAGTTGGAATAAAGCACTTATTTTGCGAGCACAATTGGCTGCTCAGGTCGGTGAACTGGACGCGGCTAGGGATGACTTGGAAAAAATCCTGGAAAAAACACCAGATAATCATCGAGTAAAGAAAATGCTGGCCCAGGTTTTAGTTAAAACCAAAGCATTAGAAGATGCGATGCAGTTGTATCAGGAAATTTTAACAAACAAGCCCGATGACGCGGAAAGTCAGTTTGCCATTGCTTTGATTTATCTACAGCAAGAAAAAGAACATAAAGCACTGGTTAAATTGAAACAAATGGTTAATATCCCTACATGGGGTGCGCAGGCAAGTTTTTATATTGGAAGAATTGAATATAAAAATAAGCATTATGAGAAGGCTTTGGTCTGGTTTGATAAAGTAACTCAAGGCGCTTATCACTATGAGGCTTCAATGGCGGCAGTTTCTGTATTGTTAAGTCAAAAGAATTTCGTTGAGGCTGAAAGTCGTTTATCTGCTTTAACTGATGAATTTCCAAAACAAAAAATACAAATTCTGTTGCTGGAAACTGAAGTCTACAGTGGGCAAAAAGATTATCAAAAAGCATTTGATATTTTGACTGATGCACTGAAAAAAAATCCTGATCACCGGAATTTACTTTATACGCGAGCTTTAATAGCAGAAAAACTGGATAGACTTGATCTTTTAGAATCAGACTTAAAAAAAATATTATTAAAGAATCCTGATGATGCCAGTACTTTGAATGCATTAGGATACACTTTGGTTGATAGAACGGATAGATTTGAAGAAGCGGAAGGTTATTTGCAACGTGCAATTACACTTAAACCTGAAGAAGCTGTGATTATAGACAGTATTGGATGGTTGCATTTTAAGCAAGGTGAGAGCATGAAGGCATTAAAATACCTGCGTTCTGCGTATGAAAAACAACCTGAAAGTGAAATTGCTGCACACCTTGCCGAAGTTTTGTGGAGTCTGGGTGATAAGGAAGAAGCAAAAAATATTTTTGAAAAAGCGATAAAAAAATCCCCTGATGACGAATATCTTTTAAAGATTCAGCATATGATTCTGGAAAACCATCAATAGATGATTGTCAGAGTAATATTTGGGTTATTGTTGTTAGCAGTTTTGGCTTCGTGTGCAGATGCACCCATTAAATCAGCAATTCCATTTCAACTGGCCGAACGTGAATATTTATATGATAGTAGCGTTTGGTCTTTTGCCGGTAGGCTTGCTTTGGCAAATGAAAACGAATCTTTTTCAGCATCAATTAACTGGAGGCACCAAGCGGATAGGGATGAAATTGAACTGGCCGGACCTTTTGGGCAAGGGCGAACATTATTAGTGCTCACTGGAGACAGTGTAGTCATTGATTTTGGTGATAAGCGGTTGCAACATTATGGCAATCTGGATGAAGTTATTTCAATGTACACGGGAATTGTCGTGCCGGTTTCAGCGTTAAAATTCTGGGTTCTCGGATTGGCTGAACCCACTGCCAATTATGTCGAGTTTGAAAATGGCTTTTTGCAATCAGGATGGAGTGTACAATATTTGCAGATGCAGCTTGAGGGTCAGAATGAGATGCCAAGGAAAATAAAAGTAGAGAAAGAGCTAACTAAATTGAAGTTAATTATTAGTCATTGGGACATCTAAGGTGGTTTGAAGAAATAAATTACCAGTCTTATTTGTACTTCAAGAGTAGCAATCGCTTCTGTTTTTCTGAGCTCGTTGAGTCTGTCCAGGCCATCATAATCGAAAAGTAGGGTGATAATAACTAAACAGCATCATGTCTCAAATGACAGATGTAAGACCCTTAACGGCTAGCCTTTTTGAGGCAATCTGGCCAGACAAAATACGGTATAAAATAAGCTGTTAATTTTGAGAACTTAGAATAGTAAATATAATGAGCAATGATATGACTGGATGGGGTAAAAAATGGCCTGCACCAGCAAAAATAAATTTGATGTTAAGGATCACTGGGCAAAGGGAAGATGGTTATCATCTGCTGCAAACGGTATTTCAGTTAACAGATTTATGTGATTGGCTGACTTTTCGCCCGGTCGATGATGGGCGCATAAGTCTGCATACCCCTATACCCGGGGTTGCAGAAGAAATGAACTTGACTGTACGAGCAGCAAATCTGTTAAAACAGGAAATAGGCTGTCAGCAGGGAGTATGTATAGAAATTGAAAAGAACCTGCCTATGGGTGGTGGGCTTGGTGGAGGTAGTTCAGATGCAGCGACAACACTGGTTATATTAAATCGGTTGTGGAAGTTGGGGTTGTCAGTAGAGAGATTGATGCAGCTTGGCTTGCAGTTAGGCGCAGATGTACCGGTATTTATATATGGGCATGCGGCATGGGCAGAGGGGGTAGGTGAAATATTGAAGAAAATTGATGTGGATGAAAAATGGTTAGTGATAATAAAGCCAGATTGTCATGTCGATACCAAAGAAATTTTTTCGGTTAAAGATTTGACAAGGGATAGTAAATCAATCACAATGGCTGACTTTATTGCGGGTCAGCATCAAAATGATTGTGTTGCTGTAGTTCGCAAAATTTATCAGCCAGTTGAAAAAGCTTTGGTTGATCTGGCGAGGTTTTCTGAGGCTAGGTTGACAGGTACAGGGGCATGTGTTTTTGCACAGTTTGATTGTAAAGAATCAGCAGTAGAGGCATATGAGACATTGAAAAAACAATGGCAGGTTTATTTAACCAAAGGGTTGAATAGGTCGCTATTGTTGGATGCGCTGGTTTAAAAGTTTTATTGGGCTGTCGCCAAGCGGTAAGGCACGGGGTTTTGATCTCCGCATACCCAGGTTCGAATCCTGGCAGCCCAGCCATTTTGTCTCCAATTGCAAAATCTGACGGAGTGCTTTGATGCAAGATTCCTCTATGATGGTATTTTCTGGTAACGCTAATAGAGCTTTATCTGAAGGTATAGTGAGGAAGTTGAACATGCGTTTAGGCATGGCGACTGTTGGACGTTTTAGTGATGGGGAGATTGTAGTAGAGATTGAAGAAAATGTTCGTGGTAGGGATGTGTTTGTCATTCAGCCGACATGTTCTCCAGCTGATCAGCATCTGATGGAGTTATTGGTGATGATTGATGCTTTAAAAAGAGCGTCTGCGTCACGTATAACTGCAGTAATACCTTATTATGGGTATGCCCGGCAGGACCGGAGATCTCGCTCGGCAAGAGTGCCAATTACTGCAAAATTAGTCGCTAATATGATAGATACTGCGGGTGCGGATCGTGTTTTAACGGTTGACCTGCATGCTGACCAGATACAGGGGTTTTTTGATATTCCTGTTGATAATGTTTATGCCTCGCCCTTGTTGTTGGGTGATGTCTGGCGGCAAAAATATAAGGATTTAATTGTTGTATCACCCGATGTCGGTGGTGTTGTTAGAGCAAGGGCTCTGGCAAAGCGTTTGGGTGATGCGGATTTGGCTATTATTGATAAGCGCCGTCCGAAAGCTAATGTGTCCGAGATAATGCATATTATTGGTGATGTTTCTGGGCGGACCTGTGTGATGGTTGATGATCTGGTTGATACGGCGGGAACTTTGTGTCATGCAGCGGCGGCATTGAAGAAGAATGGGGCCCTGAAGGTCGTAGCGTACTGCACGCATCCGGTTTTATCGGGTGCAGCGGCAGAAAATGTGAAAGCTTCGGTGTTGGATGAGTTGGTAGTAACCGATACCATACCATTAAACGAAGAATTGTTGTCGATAGGACAAATTAGACAGCTAAGCGTTGCTGAGATGCTGGCTGAAACAATTAGGCGAATTGCTGAGAGTGAGTCGGTGAGTTCGCTCTATGTTGATTGATTGAATGAAATTTATATTGAAGCGCTTGTAAGAGCGAGTTTGGAGAAAAAGATGTCTAGCGTGTTTGAATTTGTAGCTGAAAATCGCGATCTGTCAGGTAAGCGTGCGGCAAGAGCAGTCCGTCGCAATGGTAATGTGCCTGCGGTTGTTTATGGTGGGGGTCAGGTGCCTCAATCGATTGTTTTAGTGCATAACGAGGTGCTTAAGCATTTAGATCACGAGGCAGTTTATTCTCATGTTTTAGATTTAAAGATAGATGGAAAAACAGAGAAGGCGATTTTAAAAGGTATTCAGCGTCACCCAGCGAAGCCCCAGGTTTTGCATATGGATTTTATGCGTGTTGATGCAACGCATGTATTAAAAGTTCATGTCCCTTTGCATTTTATCAATGAAGATACGTGTGTTGGGGCGAAAGCAGGTGGAGTGGTAACACATGCAATGGTGGATGTTGAGGTCTCTTGTTTGCCTTCTGCATTACCAGAATATATTGAGGTAGACTTAAGTGGACTCGATATTGGTGATTCACTCCATCTTACTGATATTGTACTACCGGAAGGTGTCGAGATTGTTATTTTGGCACAAAAGGGTGATCATGATCATACTGTTGCTCAAGTTGTGAAGACAAAAGCAGTTAAAGAGGATGAGGATGATGAGGTCTCCTCTGAAGAAGATGCTGAAGATGGTGATGAATAGCAGTAGTGATTAAGCTTATAGCTGGTCTGGGTAATCCGGGTCGACAGTATGAAAAAAACCGGCATAACGCCGGTTTTTTGTTTTTAGATCATTTGCTTGGTAGTTGTGGCGGATCCTGGTCTGTAGAGTCAAAGTTTCATGGTATTACTGCTAGTAGTCATGTGGGCGGAGGAAAGGTGATTTTTCTCAAGCCTCAGACATTTATGAATCGTAGCGGTTTGTCGGTGGGTTCGGTGGCGAGGTATTATAAATTCAAGGTGGATGAGATTTTGATTATTCATGATGAGCTGGACTTAAGTGTAGGTGTGGTAAAGCTTAAGAAGGGCGGGGGGCATGCTGGGCATAATGGTTTGCGTGATATCATGGCGAGTCTGGGTGAAAAGAATTTTTATCGGATTAGGCTGGGGATAGGGCGTCCTGTTTCTGGCAGACCGGTAGCTGATTACGTATTGTCTAATCCGTCTAAAGAAGAATTTGGCTTGATGTTGTCGGCCTTTGTTCTGATTGATCAACAAATAAATAAGATTGTGGCTGGTGATATGGCAACAGCTATGAATGGATTAAATAAATCTCCTGGCTAGGTGGTTGTCTGTAGCCGGTTTTAGTCGAAAGAATAATCAATATGATTGTTGTGAGCTTGCAATAGACTGCTTCTGTTTTATTCCTTAAGCATGCTGTGAATACATCTATTTAACCTTGGGTCTGATGTTGCTTCTGCTGATAGCCTTGAAAAAAACAGGCAGATCAAAACCTTTGGTTTGTTATAAAGGTATATGAATTATTGGAAAATTGAAAATAATTATTGACTGCAAGGGTGTTGTGAATCATAATAGTCGGTTCAGGAGGGGTTCCCGAGTGGCCAAAGGGATCAGACTGTAAATCTGACGGTTCTACCTTCGGAGGTTCGAATCCTCCCCCCTCCACCATTCTTTCCAATAAGGGAAATATGCGGGTGTAGTTCAGTGGTAGAACTCCAGCCTTCCAAGCTGATTATGTGGGTTCGATTCCCATCACCCGCTCCAATTCCACAAAAAACAAAAAATGTGCTCATATAGCTCAGTCGGTAGAGCACTTCCTTGGTAAGGAAGAGGTCACCGGTTCAAATCCGGTTATGAGCTCCAGTTGGTCGATACCAGTAGGAGCAGTAAGAGTGGTGCAGCAATTTTATATATTTTATTGCATTTATTTTTTTTGTGTAGTAAAGTATTCAATTCTTTACGGTTTTCTGAATAGGTCAGTGGCTCAATTGGTAGAGCAGCGGTCTCCAAAACCGCAGGTTGTGGGTTCGAGTCCCTCCTGGCCTGCCATTCAGAAAATAACTCAATAATTTAATTTTCCAAATTTATAAATGAATGCACAGGCGGAAGAGGCATCAAAGGTAGTTGATGTTATAAAGCAAGGTTTGTCTCTTGTATTTGTAGTGGCTGGAGTAGCTGCGTTTTATTATTTTGCTGATGTGCCAGGCTTTACATTGCTTTATAGAGTGTTGGCGCTGGTTGTGGTTGTACTGCTTGCAATAGGTATTATGTTGACAACAAGTACAGGAAAAAATATCTGGATTTTTTCACTTGAAGCAAAACAAGAAGTCAGAAAGGTAGTCTGGCCTACTCGAGAAGAAACCATTAGGACCACATTGTTAGTATTTGGTATGGTTTTTATTGTTGGTTTGATCTTGTGGTTTTTGGATATGTTTTTGTTTTGGGGGATTCGCACTTTAACGGGTCAGGGGGGGTAGAGAATGGCTCTTCGCTGGTATGTGTTGCATGCTTATTCAAACTTTGAAAATAAAGTTAAATTAGCGCTGGAAGAAAAGATTGAATTAGAAGGTCTACAGGATCATTTTGGTAAGATTCTTGTTCCTACTGAAGAAGTTGTTGAAATGAAAATGGGTCAGCAACGCAAGAGTGAGAGGAAGTTTTTTCCAGGATATGTGTTGGTTCAGATGGAGTTGACTGATGAGACATGGCATTTGGTTCGTAATATCCCCAGAGTATTGGGTTTTATTGGAGGGACTTCAGACCGGCCTGCTCCTATTTCAGATAAAGAAGCCTCTGCAATTCTTAATAGAGTTGAAGAAGGGGTTAATAAGCCTAGACCCAAAGTATTGTTTGAGGTGGGCGAGGTTCTAAGAGTTATTGATGGCCCGTTTAAAGATTTTAACGGCAACGTTGAAGAAGTAAATTATGAAAAAAGCCGATTGAAAGTTGCGGTGTTGATTTTTGGTCGTTCAACACCTGTAGAGTTGGAGTTCGGTCAAGTAGAAAAACTTTAGTTGTTGTTTATTGGTAAATCGAATCTCTGTTCTTTTTAAGAATAGGGATTTTTGTTTCTTGGGGAGCTGGAAAGCGCTAAAACCTGATTGGAGTAAAAGATGGCAAAAAAAATAGAAGCGTATATTAAATTACAAGTAAAAGCTGGGGAAGCGAATCCTAGTCCGCCAGTTGGTCCTGCATTGGGTCAGCATGGTGTGAATATTATGGAATTCTGTAAGGCTTTTAACGCGAAAACTGTAGATGTTGAAAAAGGTCTTCCAATTCCTGTTGTAATAACAGTTTACAGTGATAGAAGTTTTACTTTTATTACAAAAACACCGCCCGCTTCAGTTTTGTTAATGAAGGCTGTAGGTATTAAAAAAGGCAGTGGTACACCTAACACAGAAAAAGTTGGAACGGTTACTCGGGCTCAGCTAGAAGAAATTGCAACTACAAAAATGCAAGATCTAAATGCAGCAGATATGGATGCTGCAGTGAAAATCATAGCGGGCAGTGCGCGCAGCATGGGCTTGAATGTGGAGGGTGTGTAATGGCTAAGTTATCTAAAAAAGCAAAATTAATTGAAGCGAAAGTTGACAAGAGTCAGCAATATTCAATTTCTGAATCTGTGGCTTTATTGAAAGAGTTCGCCAATTCGAAGTTTGATGAATCAGTTGATGTCAGTGTTGTTTTGGGGGTTGATCCAAGAAAATCAGATCAAAATGTTCGTGGAGCATCAGTGTTGCCACATGGTACAGGTAAAACAGTAAGAGTGGCTGTCTTTACACAAGGACCAAATGCAGATGCGGCTAAAGAAGCCGGTGCTGATGTAGTAGGTATGGATGACTTGGCAGAACAAGTAAAAAAAGGCGAAATGAATTTTGATGTGGTTATTGCATCACCTGATGCAATGCGAGTCGTCGGTCAGTTGGGGCAGATTTTGGGGCCAAGAGGTTTAATGCCTAACCCTAAAGTTGGAACAGTAACGCCTGATGTTGCCACGGCAGTTAAAAATGCCAAATCGGGTCAGGTTCGTTACCGTACAGATAAGGGCGGTATTATTCATTGCTCTATTGGTAAGGTTTCATTTGATGAAGCTGCTATCAAGCAGAATCTGGAATTTTTAATAGCTGATTTGAAGAAAGCTAAACCCTCTGCGTCAAAAGGTGTTTATCTGCAGAAAATTGCTGTTTCTTCAACGATGGGTCCTGGTTTATGGATCGATCAAAGTAGTATCGAAGTATAAAAGAACTTTGGGTTGCCGGTTTCGGCAACCGTCAAAGACCGTTGGTGCTCAAAGGCATAATTTATAGCTGTTTTATAGGCCAGCGTAGACGGGAGCTTTACCGGGAGTATTGGTGAGGGACCGTAAGGTGCATCCAAATGGATGTGTTTTATTAAATTCAGACGCGAGTCTGGATAAATTACCGGAGGTAATCTGTGGCATTAAACCTGGATAGCAAAAAGGTAGTTGTTGATGAAGTTGCGCAGTATGCTGCTAAAGCATTATCTGCAGTTGCAGCTGAATATCGTGGTCTGACAGTTTCTGAATTAACAGAATTACGTAAGACAGCAAGAGAAACTGGCGTTTATTTGCGAGTAGTAAAAAACTCATTAGCTAAGCGTGCAGTTGCAGGAACTAAATTTGAATGTATGCAAGATGGATTTAAAGGTCCTCTTATCCTTGCATTCTCAATGGAAGCACCTGGCTCAGCAGCACGACTAATTAATGACTTTGCAAAAAGCAATGATAAGTTAATCGCTAAAGTTATTGCGTTTGACGGCAAATCACTTGAAGTATCTGAGTTGGCTCGACTGGCAAGTTTGCCTACGCGCGATGAAGGTATTAGTTTGATTATGGCTGTAATGAAAGCTCCAGTAGGCAAGTTAGCGCGTACTTTGGCTGCTGTCAGAGATCAAATGCAGGCATCCGAAACAGAAGCGGCATAACCTACACCAGTTTAGAACCTATTACACGAGGAATATTACAAATGGCAATCTCACAAGAAGATATCTTGGAAGCAGTATCAAACATGACTGTTATGGAAATCGTTGACTTAATTTCAGCGATGGAAGAGAAGTTTGGAGTAACAGCTGCCGTTGCAGCTGCTGCACCAGCTGGTGGCGGTGACGCTGGTGGCGGTGCTGAGCAAACTGAATTTGATGTTATTTTAACATCATTTGGTGAAAACAAAGTTTCTGTTATTAAAGCAGTACGTGGTATTACAGGCCTGGGTCTGAAAGAAGCAAAAGCAGCAGTTGAAGGTGCACCAACTCCAGTTAAAGAAGCTGTAAGTAAAGGTGAAGCAGAAGAAGCGTTGAAAACACTTGAAGAAGCAGGTGCTTCTGCTGAAATCAAATAATATTTGATTGATAGAAGATTTAGAGGCACACTGATAATAGTTGTTTTTATTGTTGATGCTCTAAGTCTAATACGGTAAGGCTGGTGACAATTTGTCGCCGGCCTTTTACTGTTTGTAGAAAGTCTTGCCTGACACAGAGTAGCAATTCTGAGTTAGACATAATTTAAACAATCCTTGATTAAAGGTATGAAAGCAATATGGCCTATTCTTTTACAGAAAAAAAGCGTATTCGTAATAATTTTGGGAAAAGTACTGAAGTACTTGATGTACCCTATTTATTGGCAACCCAGATTGATTCATATGCCAGTTTTCTACAGTCTGGTATAGAACCTAAAAAAAGGTTCGAACGTGGATTGCATGGTGCTTTTAGCAGTGTGTTTCCTATTGTAAGCCATTCTGGCTATGCTGTGCTTGAGTATGTGAAATATAGATTAGGTGAGCCTACTTTTGATGTGAGGGAATGTCAACAACGTGGTGCAACATATGCTGCACCTCTGCGGGTATTAGTGCGACTGGTTATATACGATAAAGAAGCGCCTGTATCAGCGAAAGTTGTTAAGGATATTAGGGAGCAAGAAGTTTACATGGGTGAGCTGCCATTAATGACAGAAAATGGTACTTTTGTAATTAATGGAACAGAGAGGGTTATTGTTTCTCAGTTACATAGATCACCTGGCGTTTTCTTTGATCACGATAAAGGAAAGACGCATTCATCGGGGAAATTACTCTTTAATGCCAGAGTCATTCCTTACCGTGGCTCATGGTTGGACTTTGAGTTTGATCATAAAGATGCGGTATATGTAAGGATAGATAGACGACGTAAAATACCAGCAACAATTTTGTTAAGAGCCTTAGGGTATGACAACGAAGAAATGATTAAAATGTTCTTCGAAACCAATAAATTTACCTTTAGCTCTGACAGTATTAAGTACCACATTATTCCCGAGCGTTTACGTGGTGAAATGGCCGTGTTCGATATCATGTATGATGGAGAGGTGCTTGTTGAGGAAGGTCGAAGGGTGACAGCCAAACATATCAGGCAAATGGCTAAAGCGGGTGTGACAGAAATTGAAGTACCTAAAGAATATTTGCATGGAAAAATCTTAGCTCATAATATCGTCGATGAAACTACTGGCGAAATGATCGCGAATGTAAACGATGAAATCACTGAAGAGTTACTGCAGCAATTATTAGAGGCTGGAATTCCTGAAATAAATGTGTTGTATGTCAATGATTTGGATATTGGACCTTATATATCCAATGCTATGAGATTGGATGCCTCTACCAACAGGTTGGAGGCATTGGTGGAAATTTACCGGATGATGCGTCCAGGTGAACCACCAACTAAAGATTCGGCTGAGAATCTTTTTACAAATTTGTTTTTCACTACTGACAGGTATGACTTATCTGCTGTGGGGCGGATGAAATTTAACCGTCGTCTAGGCAGAGAGGAAGTGGAGGGTGAAGGTACATTAAGCAATGATGATATTGTTGATGTTTTAAAAGAGTTAATTGCAATCCGTAATGGTAATGGCACGGTTGATGATATTGATCATTTAGGAAACAGGCGTGTACGTTCAGTCGGTGAGATGATAGAAAATCAATTTCGCGTTGGTTTGGTTCGAGTGGAAAGAGCGGTTAGAGAACGTTTAACACTGGCTGATTCTGAAGGCTATATGCCTCAAGAAATTATTAATGCAAAGCCGGTTTCTGCGGCTGTTAAAGAATTTTTTGGCTCCAGTCAGTTGTCACAATTTATGGATCAAAATAATCCATTGTCACAAGTTACTCATAAACGAAGAGTTTCTGCATTAGGCCCGGGTGGTTTGGCTAGAGAGCGTGCAGGATTTGAAGTGCGAGATGTGCATACAACACACTATGGGCGGGTATGCCCTATTGAAACACCCGAGGGGCCAAATATTGGCCTAATTAACTCTTTGTCGGTTTATGCGCGGACTAATTCATATGGTTTTCTAGAAACGCCTTATCGAAAAGTAAATGATGGTATGGTCACAGACCAAGTCGACTATTTATCGGCCATTGAGGAGGGTGACTTTGTAATCGCTCAGTCCAGCGTTGCTATCGATGAAAATGGTAAGCTGGTTGAAGGACTGGTGTCAGCACGATATAAAGATGAATTTACCCTGGCTCCATCGGATTCTGTGCAATATATGGATGTGTCATCAAGGCAGATAGTTTCTGTAGCAGCATCAATTATTCCATTTTTAGAACATGATGATGCAAACCGTGCGTTGATGGGCTCAAACATGCAGCGCCAAGCTGTTCCAACTTTAAGAGCTGAAAAGCCTCTAGTGGGTACGGGAATGGAGCGTGTGATTGCCAAGGATTCTGGGGTGGCAGTGGTTGCAAAACGTGGTGGTGTTATTGAAACTGTCGATGCTGCGCGAGTGGTTGTTAAAGTGAGCGATAGTGAAACTATTGAAGGTGTGCCTAGTGTTGATATTTATAATTTAACTAAATATAGACGATCTAATCAAAATACATGTATTAACCAAAAACCATTGGTTAGACCTGGAGATATAGTAAGGTCCGGTGATATTTTGGCTGATGGTCCATCTACAGATATAGGTGAACTGGCGTTGGGCCAAAATATGCGTATCGCTTTCATGCCTTGGAATGGATATAACTTTGAAGATTCGATTCTTGTTTCTGAGAGAGTAGTTAAAGAAGATCGTTTTACGACTATTCATATTGAAGAAAAAACCTGTGTGGCTCGAGAGACTAAGCATAGTCCTGAAGAAATAACCGCAGATATACCTAATGTCAGTGAAGATGCGTTATCTAAGCTAGATGAATCGGGTATTGTTTATGTGGGTGCTGAAGTAAAAGGTGGTGATATTCTAGTGGGGAAGGTTACACCGAAAGGCGAAACGCAGTTAACCCCTGAAGAAAAATTACTACGTGCAATTTTTGGTGAAAAAGCGGCAGACGTAAAAGATACGTCGTTAAGGGTTCCTGGAAGTGTTCGTGGGACGGTCATTGATGTTCAGGTATTTACTCGTGATGGAGTTACCAAAGATAAGCGTGCCTTAGAGATTGAAGAGGCCGAAATAAAACGTTACAAAAAGGATTTGGATGATCAGCTTAAAATAGTAGAGGCCGATATTTTTGAGCGTATTGCTAAAATGTTGATTGGTCAAAAGATAGATGTTGGGGTAGCTGATCTTAAAAAAGGCACAGAAATTTCTCAGAATAGACTGGATGAATTAAGGCATTCAGAATGGCTAAAAATAAAAGTACAAGATGAAGATGTTAATGTTCAGTTAGAGTCGATAGCTGCACAAATTGAGCAGCAGCGTAAAGAATTTGAAGAAAGATTTGAAACCAAACGTAAGAAAATAACCATGGGTGATGATTTGGCCCCAGGTGTTTTGAAAATGGTTAAAGTTTATTTAGCGGTTAAAAAGCGTATACAACCTGGCGATAAAATGGCGGGTCGACATGGAAACAAAGGGGTTATTTCTCAGATTGTTCCAGTAGAAGATATGCCGTATACAGCAGATGGTAACCCTATTGATATTTTGTTAAACCCATTGGGTGTTCCTTCACGGATGAATGTTGGGCAGGTACTCGAGACACATCTGGGCTGGGCGGCAAAGGGTTTGGGTGTCAAGATAGGGCAGATGCTGGAAGCCAAAGCTAAAATAATAGAAATCCGAGGCTTTTTAGATAAAATTTATAATAGCAGTGGTAAAAAAGAAGATCTCGATTCTTTTTCAGATAAAGCAATTATGGAAATGGCTGCTAATTTGGTAGGAGGAGTGCCTATGGCAACGCCGGTATTTGATGGGGCTTCTGAAGAAGAGATTCGTGCAATGTTGAGTCTGGCTGACCTGCCAGAGCATGGACAGACTATTTTATATGATGGATTAACTGGTGAACCATTTGAGCGTGAAGTGACTGTTGGTTACATGTATATGTTGAAACTCAATCACTTGGTGGATGACAAAATGCATGCACGTTCAACAGGGCCTTATAGTCTTGTTACTCAGCAACCATTGGGAGGTAAAGCACAATTTGGTGGACAACGCTTCGGAGAAATGGAAGTGTGGGCACTTGAAGCATATGGTGCTGCTTATACGCTGCAGGAAATGTTGACTGTTAAGTCTGATGATGTAAATGGAAGAACCCGAATGTATAAAAATATTGTCGATGGTAATCATAAAATGGACCCAGGTATGCCTGAATCATTTAATGTATTAATTAAAGAAATACGATCTTTGGCTGTAAATATTGAATTGGAGCAGGATTAGTTCTTAAATGCATTTTTATAGTGGATTTATTCTAGATTAGCCAGATAAATAAAGAGGACAAACTCTTGAAAGATTTAATGAATTTTTTAAAACGTCAGGGTCGTACTGATGACTTTGATGCCATTCGTATCGGTTTAGCATCACCTGCCATGATTCGTTCGTGGTCATATGGGGAAGTAAAAAAGCCGGAAACAATTAATTACCGTACCTTTAAGCCTGAGCGCGATGGTTTATTTTGTGCAAAAATTTTTGGTCCGGTTAGTGACTATGAATGTTTGTGCGGAAAATATAAAAGATTAAAGCATCGCGGTGTGATTTGTGAAAAATGTGGTGTTGAAGTAACGATCTCAAAAGTCAGGCGAGAGAGGATGGGGCATATTGATTTGGCCAGCCCTGTTGCACATATCTGGTTTTTAAAATCTTTGCCATCAAGAATTGCGTTGTTGCTGGATATGACGTTACGCAGTATTGAGCGTGTTCTATATTTTGAATCATTTGTGGTTCTTGATCCAGGAATGACACCATTGGAACGTGGTCAGTTATTGACTGATGATGAGTTTCTTGATGCCATAGAAGAACATGGTGATGAATTTGATGCAAAAATGGGTGCTGAGGCTGTTTTTGATCTTCTAAAATCAATTGATTTAAAAGAAGAAATTAACGTTCTTCGGGAAGAAATTAATTCCACAAATTCTGAAACTAAAATCAAAAAATTCTCCAAACGACTTAAAGTGATTGAGTCATTGGTGGCATCAAATAATCGTCCTGAATGGATGATTATGACAGTTCTGCCGGTTCTACCGCCTGAATTACGTCCACTAGTCCCACTTGATGGCGGGCGGTTTGCGACTTCCGATTTGAATGATTTATATCGTCGCGTAATCAATCGTAATAACCGTTTGGGTCGATTGTTGGATCTTAATGCGCCAGATATTATTGTTCGAAATGAGAAGCGCATGTTGCAGGAATCAGTTGATGCTTTGTTAGATAACGGGCGTCGAGGAAGGGCAATTACAGGAACCAATAGAAGGCCTCTTAAATCATTAGCGGATATGATTAAGGGTAAGCAAGGGCGCTTTAGACAAAACTTGTTAGGTAAGCGCGTTGATTACTCAGGGCGATCAGTTATTGTAGTAGGGCCGACTTTAAAACTGCATCAGTGTGGATTACCAAAAAAAATGGCATTAGAGTTATTTAAGCCATTTATATTCAGTAAATTACAATTTCGCGGGCTAGCGACAACCATTAAAGCAGCAAAGAAAATGGTTGAAAGAGAAGGTGCTGAAGTCTGGGATATTCTAGAAGAAGTTATTCGTGAACATCCTATTATGCTTAATCGAGCCCCTACGTTGCATAGATTAGGTATCCAGTCTTTTGAGCCGACCTTGATTGAAGGTAAGGCGATACAGCTACATCCTTTGGTGTGTAGTGCGTTTAATGCAGACTTTGATGGCGATCAGATGGCAGTGCATATTCCGCTGTCAATTGAAGCCCAGCTTGAAGCCAGAATATTAATGATGGCTACCAATAATATTCTTTCACCCGCTAATGGTGAGCCCGTGATTAACCCATCTCAAGATGTGGTTCTCGGGCTTTATTATATAAGTCGTGAAAAAATTAATGGTAAAGGCGAAGGAAGTATTTTTGCAGATCTGGATGAGGTTAATAAAGCACTTGATTGTAAAGCGGTAGAGTTACAAAGCAAGATTCAACTTCGAGTAACGGAAAGTGTTGCAAACCATGAAGGAAAGCTAGTTGAATCAGTTAAGCGCTATGATACGACAGTTGGCCGGGCATTAATTTGGGCTATCGCTCCAAAAGGAATGCCTTTCGACATCGTTAATGTAGACATGACCAAAAAGAACATTTCAAACCTAATTAACTTTAGTTACCGTTATTTAGGTAACAAAGATACGGTAATGCTGGCTGACAAAATCATGTATCTAGGATTTAAATATGCTACCAGGTCTGGAGTTTCTTTTGGTATTGAAGATATGGTCATACCTGCAAAGAAGGCAGATATACTCGATGCGGCTGAAACAGAAGTACGTGAAATTCAAAGTCAATATGCATCTGGCTTGGTAACCGATGGTGAGCGATATAACAAAGTCGTTGATATCTGGTCTCATGCCAATGAGCAAGTGGCTAAGGTAATGATGCAAGGTTTGGGTGAAGAAGATGCGATAGATGCTGACGGCAAAGTGGTAAAACAAAAATCGTTTAACTCGGTTTTTATGATGGCTGAATCAGGTGCGCGGGGTTCTGCGGCACAAATTCGTCAGCTTGCTGGTATGCGTGGATTAATGGCAAAACCGGATGGTTCTATTATTGAAACGCCTATTACCGCTAATTTCCGTGAGGGTCTGGATGTACTGCAATATTTTATTTCCACGCATGGTGCACGTAAAGGATTGGCAGATACAGCATTGAAAACAGCTAACTCAGGTTATTTGACGCGCAGGTTAGTTGATGTGGCCCAGGATTTGGTGGTATCCCACGTAGACTGTGGTACTGCCAATGGATTGACTATGACACCAATTATTGAAGGTGGTGATGTTGTTGAGCCTTTGGCTGAACGAGTGCTGGGGCGTGTAGCTGTTAATGATGTTATGGATCAAAAAGATGAAAATATTATTATTCCTGCTGGGACAATGATTGATGAGTCTTTGGTGTCACTATTAGAAGATAATAGTGTAGATCGATTGTTAGTGCGCTCAATAATCACTTGTGAAGCAAGACACGGGGTTTGTGCTAAGTGTTATGGTCGTGATTTAGGTCGTGGTCACCTGGTAAATATAGGTGAGGCGGTGGGTGTAGTTGCTGCGCAATCAATTGGAGAGCCGGGTACTCAGTTGACTATGCGTACTTTCCATATTGGTGGTGCTGCTTCAAGGTCTGCTGCAATCAGTAATGTACAGGTTAAGTCAGCGGGAACGATTAAGCTAAATAACATGAAGACTGTTAAAAACAGGGAAGGAAATCTTGTTGCTGTATCTCGTTCGGGTGAAGTAGGTGTCATGGATGCTTATGGGCGTGAACGTGAACGCTACAAAATTCCATATGGAGCTGTATTGACAGTGGGTGAGGATAGTTCTGTAACGACTGGGGATATTATTGTCAACTGGGATCCGCATACACATCCGGTTGTTTCAGAAGTGGATGGGTTTGTTAAGTTGATTGAATTTGTTGATGGGGTGACTGTACAGGAGCAATCTGATGATGTGACCGGTCTGACATCGAGAGTGGTAACAGATCCTAAGCAAAGAAGTGCTGCCGGAAAAGAATTGCGTCCTATGGTAAAACTGGTAGATGAAAATGACGAAACCATAAATTTATCTGGAACGGATATTCCAGCACAGTACTTTTTACCTGCTGGTGCTATTGCGGGAATAAAAGATGGTGGTGAAGTGAAGGTTGGTGATGTATTAGCCAGAATTCCGCAGGAATCCAGCAAGACCCGTGATATTACGGGTGGTTTGCCGCGTGTTGCTGATTTATTTGAAGCGAGAAAAACTAAAGACCCGGCAATTCTAGCAGAAGCAACAGGTATGATTTCTTTTGGTAAAGAAACCAAGGGTAAGCAGCGTGTTGTTATTACAGATTCAGAGGGTGAGAACTATGAAACCTTGATTCCAAAATGGCGCCATATCACTGTATTTGAAGGTGAGTTTGTTGAAAAAGGTGAAACAATAGCGGAAGGTGAGTTGACACCTCATGATATTCTGAGATTAAGGGGTGTTGAGGAGTTGGCTGATTATTTAGTGAAAGAAATTCAGGATGTTTATCGTTTGCAAGGTGTTGGAATTAATGATAAGCATATTGAAGCCATTATAAGACAAATGCTGCGAAAAGTTGATATCACTGCCGCTGGTGAAACTGATTTTGTTAAAGGTGAGCAGGTCGAAAGAGCTTACTTGAATGAAGTTAATGATCAGATGGAAAAAGAAGGTAAGATACCAGCGAGCTATGAACCTATTCTATTAGGTATAACTAAAGCGTCTCTGGCAACAGAATCTTTTATTTCTGCAGCATCTTTCCAGGAAACTACCAGAGTATTAACAGATGCAGCTGTCAGAGGAATAAATGATGGTCTGAATGGTCTGAAAGAAAATGTAATTGTTGGCCGATTGATTCCTGCAGGAACAGGCTTGGCATATCATGAGCAACGTAGAAAAAGACGGATGAAAAATAAAGCATCAGGTAAGGAGGTTGATACTCCAGTAGTTGATACGGTTGATGTCGAAGAAGCGTTGAAGCAGGCGTTAAATACAGAGTAGTAAATAATAAAAAACTCTTGACCTTGGTTGTATAAAAAGCTAATATACTTGGCTCACATGAGCTAAGGGCTCTGGTCAGGAATAAATGAGTGCTAAGAGCCGCTGTGCATTTATGTATAGCGGTTCTTTTATTATCTGACAATTAAAATTTGTATACCGGAGTAAATAAGATATGGCAACGATCAACCAGTTGGTTCGTAAGCCTCGTGCTAAAAAAATTGATAAGAGCAATGTTCCAGCGTTGAAAGCTTGTCCTCAAAGACGTGGTGTATGTACGCGTGTATATACTACAACCCCTAAAAAGCCAAATTCAGCAATGCGTAAGGTTGCAAGAGTGAGACTTACAAGTGGGTATGAGGTGAGTAGCTATATCGGAGGGGAGGGGCATAATTTACAAGAGCACTCGGTGGTTTTGATTCGAGGTGGACGTGTTAAGGATTTACCTGGTGTTCGTTATCATGTTGTTCGTGGAAGTCTTGATACTTCTGGTGTTGATGGAAGAAAGGCGGGTCGCTCCAAGTATGGAACGAAAAAGCCTAAGTCATAATCCAAAAAAATAAAGGGGTGTAGAGATGTCTAGAAGAAGAGCAGCGGTAAAAAGGTCGGTGATACCTGACCCAAGATTTGGCAGTGAAATGCTGACCAAATTTATGAATTTGTTAATGATGAATGGAAAGAAATCTGTTGCAGAGGGTATTGTATACGGTGCTTTAGATGTTATTGGGACAAAAGGGCATGAAGAGCCTCTCGAAGTTCTGTCTAAGGCGTTAGAAAATGTTCAGCCTAGAGTTGAGGTTAAATCTCGCCGCGTTGGTGGTGCAACCTATCAAGTTCCTGTTGAGGTTCGCCCGGCAAGAAGAACTGCACTAGCGATGCGTTGGTTGATAGAAGCTGCTCGTAAAAGGAACGAAAGAACAATGCCTGCTAAATTGGCTGGTGAATTGTTAGATGCTTTCGAAGGTCGTGGTTCTGCAAATAAAAAGCGTGAAGATGTGCATAAAATGGCAGAAGCAAACAAAGCGTTCTCTCATTATCGTTGGTAAGCAAGAATTTAGATAGAAGGTTTGGGAGTGGCGCGAAAAACACCTATTGATCGTTATAGAAATATAGGGGTTATGGCACACATAGACGCAGGGAAGACGACTACGACCGAAAGAATTTTGTACTATACTGGAGTTTCTCATAAAATTGGAGAGGTTCATGACGGAGCTGCAACAATGGATTGGATGGAGCAGGAGCAGGAGCGAGGGATAACAATTACTTCTGCTGCGACAACATGTTTCTGGAGTGGAATGGAAAACCAGTTTGCCCGGCATCGTATTAATATTATTGATACGCCAGGCCATGTTGATTTTACAATTGAAGTTGAGCGTTCGTTGCGTGTTTTGGATGGAGCTTGTGCTGTTTTTTGTGCGGTAGGCGGGGTTGAGCCACAATCAGAAACAGTGTGGAGGCAGGCTAATAAATACCAGGTTCCAAGGATAGTATTTGTAAATAAGATGGATCGCTCAGGTGCTGATTTTTTGCGTGTAGTGGAGCAGATTCGTACGCGTTTAATTGCTAATGCAGTGCCAATGCAATTACCTATAGGGGCTGAAGAAGATTTTGAAGGGGTCGTGGACCTGATCAAAATGAAAGCTATCTATTGGGAAAAAGAAAATATGGGTATGGCCTATGAAGAAAAGGCTATTCCTCAGGATATGTTACCTCTTGCTGAGGACTGGCGAGAGAAGATGGTGGAAGCGGCGGCAGATGCTAATGATGAGCTACTGGAAAAATACCTTGAAGTAGGTGTTTTGACAGATGACGAAATTAGAATGGGAATACGTTTGCAGGTTTTGGCGAATAAAATTGTTCCTGCTTTTTGTGGTTCAGCATTTAAAAACAAGGGTGTTCAAAGTTTGTTGGACGCAGTGGTATATTATTTGCCTGCTCCAACTGATATTAAGTCAATTCAAGGGGTCGTGGATTCTGAGAATGAAGCAAAAGAAAGGCATGCTGATGATGAAGAACCATTTTCAGCTTTAGCGTTTAAAATTGCGACAGACCCTTTTGTAGGGTCGTTGACATTTTTTAGAGTTTATTCGGGGGTTTTAGTATCGGGTGATACTATTTATAATTCCGGAAAAGGTAAAAAAGAGCGAGTGGGTCGTATTGTCCAAATGCATGCCAACCACCGAGAAGAGATAAAAGAAGTTAGGGCAGGTGATATTGCTGCTGCGATAGGATTAAAACAGGTGACTACAGGCGATACTCTGTGTGATCTTAAGAAACAGATTGTGCTTGAGAAGATGGATTTTCCTGAGCCGGTAATATCTGTTGCGGTCGAGCCAAAAACCTTGGCTGATCAGGATAAGATGGCAATAGCCTTAGCTAAGCTGGCTCAGGAAGATCCTTCATTTAGAGTGCGGACTGACGAAGACTCTGGGCAAACAATAATTTCTGGGATGGGGGAATTGCATCTTGAAATTATTGTTGATCGTTTGCGTAAAGAGTTTAGTGTGCTGGCCAATGTGGGAGATCCACAGGTTGCATATCGTGAAACAGTTAAACAAACTGTGGAGTGTGAAGGTAAGTTTATTAGACAGACGGGTGGAAGAGGTCAGTACGGGCATGTATGTCTTAGGCTGGAGCCCTTGGAACAAGGGGTCGGCTATCAGTTTGTCAATGAGATTGTAGGTGGAGTTGTTCCAAAGGAATATATTCCTGCAATTGATAAGGGTGTTCAAGAACAAATGGAAAGTGGCGTAGTTGCCGGTTTTCCGGTTGTAGATGTAAAGGTTAGTTTGTTCGATGGTTCTTATCATGATGTCGATTCGAATGAAATGGCTTTCAAAATAGCAGGATCTATAGGCTTCAGGGATGGGGCGAAAACTGCAAGTCCTGTGTTACTTGAACCGATTATGAAGGTTGAAGTGGTTACTCCCCAGGATTATATGGGGGACGTTGTCGGCGACATCAATAGACGTCGCGGAATTGTTCTAGGGATGGATGATTCGCCAGCTGGAACAGTACTGGAATGTGAGGTTCCGTTGGCTGAGATGTTTGGTTATGCAACTGATTTACGTTCGGCAACACAAGGTCGGGCAACGTACAGTATGCAGTTTGAGAAATATAGCGAAGCACCTGCAAGTATTGCGGAAGCTATTATTAGTAAAGTTTTATAAAGTAAACAGTAAAAGGTATTGACTCATGGCTAAAGAAAAATTTGAAAGAAACAAACCCCATGTAAACGTGGGTACAATTGGTCACGTTGACCATGGTAAAACAACATTAACTGCTGCTTTGACTAAAGTAATGGCTGAGGCAATGGGTGGCGAAGTTAAGGCTTTTGACGAAATTGATAATGCACCAGAAGAACGCGAGCGCGGTATTACTATTGCTACGTCACATGTCGAATATGAATCAGAAAATCGCCATTATGCGCATGTTGACTGCCCAGGTCACGCAGATTATGTGAAAAATATGATTACCGGTGCTGCTCAAATGGATGGCGCTATTCTGGTATGCTCGGCAGCAGACGGTCCTATGCCACAAACTAGAGAGCATATCTTGTTATCGAGACAGGTGGGTGTTCCATATATCGTTGTATTCCTTAACAAAGCGGATATGGTTGACGATGAAGAGTTGGTCGAGCTGGTTGAAATGGAAGTTCGTGAATTACTGGATATGTATGAATTTCCAGGTGATGATACGCCAATTATTATTGGCTCTGCATTAAAAGCGTTGGAAGGCGATACAAGTGAAATTGGCGTTCCCTCCGTACTTAAATTAGTAGAAGCATTGGATAGCTATATTCCACTGCCAGAAAGAGCGGTAGATGGTGCTTTCTTAATGCCTATCGAAGATGTGTTTTCAATTTCAGGTCGTGGTACGGTTGTAACCGGTCGTGTTGAGCGTGGAATTGTAAAAGTGGGTGAAGAGCTTGAGATTGTTGGGATTAAAGATACTGCGAAAACAGTTTGTACTGGTGTGGAAATGTTCCGCAAACTACTAGACCAAGGTGAAGCGGGTGATAACGTTGGTGTCTTGTTGCGTGGTACAAAGCGTGAAGAAGTTGAGCGTGGTCAGGTATTGGCTCATCCAGGTTCTATCAATCCTCATTCTAAATTTAAAGCAGAAATTTATGTTCTGTCTAAAGATGAGGGTGGCAGACATACGCCATTCTTTAATGGGTATCGCCCACAGTTTTACTTTAGAACAACTGATATAACGGGTGCTGTAGAATTGCAAGATGGTATTGAAATGGTAATGCCGGGGGATAATGTAACTGTTGAAGTTACTTTGATTAACCCAATTGCGATGGATGAAGGTTTACGTTTCGCGGTTCGTGAAGGTGGTCGCACAGTTGGTGCGGGTGTTGTTGCTTCAATTATTGAGTAATTTAAATGGCTAATCAAACTATCAGAATTCGCTTGAAAGCATTTGATCATAAATTAATAGATCAATCAGCTGGTGAGATAGTAGAAACTGCAAAGAGAACGGGCGCCCTGGTGAAGGGCCCTATTCCATTGCCTACTAAAAAAGAGCGTTTTACCATATTGATTTCTCCGCATGTTAATAAAGATGCCAGAGATCAATATGAGTTAAGAACATATAAAAGGTTGCTGGACATAGTCGAGCCTACCGATAAAACCGTGGATGCATTGATGAAATTAGATCTTGCAGCCGGGGTAGATGTTCAGATAAAACTTAAATAAATAATAAAGATACTCACAGGAGTATTTGTAAGTGCGAGGAATTGGCAGATGTCAATAGGTCTTATTGGTCGTAAATGTGGTATGACACGAGTTTTTACTGAGGGTGGGGCAGCAATACCTGTCACGGTTTTAGAGATAAACTCAAATAGAGTTGTACAAGTAAAAAATGTTGATACAGATGGTTATCGCGCAATTCAGGTTGCAGTGGGTGATAAAAAATCATCAAAAGTCGACAAGGCATTGGCGGGGCACTATGCTGCAGCCAATGTTACAGCAGGCCGTGGTTTGCACGAGTTCAGGCTGGACGACGGTGAGGGTGAAGACTTGGCGACCGGTTCCGAGCTTGATTTGGATGTTTTTACTGTGGGTCAAGTAGTTGATGCCTCTGCTACCAGTATTGGTAAGGGCTTTCAAGGTGGTGTAAAGCGTCACAACTTTCAAATGCAGGATGCGACTCATGGTAACTCAATATCACATAGATCGAATGGTTCTATTGGTATGTGTCAGACACCGGGTCGTGTTTTTAAAGGCAAAAAAATGTCGGGTCATATGGGGGCAGTTAAGCGAACTATGCAAAATCTTACTATCCATAGTATTGATGTCGAGAGAAATTTAATTTTAGTTACGGGTGCAGTGCCTGGAGCTAAAGGCGGTGATGTGGTTATCACTCCCGCTGTAAAAATGCGGAATAAAGGTTAAGTTATGACTTTGCAAATACCTGCAATAAATGTCCAGGATTCGGCTGGCGCGGTTGATGTTGCTGAAGATATATTTGGTCAAGAATTCAATGAAACATTAGTCCATCAGTTGGTCGTAAGATATCTCGCTGGTGCGCGTGCTGGAACAAAAGCCCAAAAAAATCGTTCTGCAGTTAGTGGTGGTGGTGCTAAGCCATGGCGACAAAAAGGGACAGGTCGAGCAAGAGCTGGTACAATGAGCAGTCCAATTTGGCGCTCAGGTGGTGTGACTTTTGCTGCACAACCCAGGTCTTTTACACAGAAACTTAATAAGAAAATGTATAAAGTGGGTATCCGCTCTATATTTTCAGAGTTATTGCGCCAAGAAAGAATTGTAGTTAGTGATGATGTACTACCTACTACGTCTAAAACTAAAGATTTGGTGGCGAAATTATCTAATGTTGATGCAAAACGTGTGTTGATTGTAGCTAACGAGTTGACAGATGATTTGATATTGGCTTCCAGAAATATTCCTTATGTTGAAGTATCTACTGTAGAAGGTTTGAATCCGGTGGCATTGGTTTCAGCCGATAAAGTGATAGCAACAGCAGCTGCTGTGAAAAAAATTGAGGAGAGTTTGGCATGAGTGATCAGCAAAGCAAACTAGCAAATGTCCTTTTGGCGCCAGTTGTGTCTGAAAAAAGCACAAACGCAGCTGAAGACAGTAATCAATTCGTTTTTAAGGTGAAGAAGGTTGCAACTAAGTTAGAAATAAAAAAAGCAGTTGAATTGATGTTTGATGTTGAAGTTGATTCAGTTAAAGTTCTTAACGTTAAAGGTAAAGTTAAACGTTTCGGACGTACTTTGGGTAAAAGATCTGATTGGAAAAAAGCATATGTAAAGCTTAAATCTGGTCATGATATTGATTTTGCTTCGGCATAAATAACAAAATAAACAACGGTAGAAAGCAATGGCTATTCTAAAATCTAAACCGACTTCACCAGGCTCACGATTTGTAGTGCGTGTAAAAAATGATGCATTACATAAGGGTAAGCCATTTGCACAGCTATTAGAAAAGAAAAGTAAAAGTGGCGGTAGAAATAATCAGGGTCGGATAACTACTCGCCATATTGGTGGTGGGCATAAACAACATTATCGAATTATTGACTTCAAAAGGAATAAAATAGACATTCCTGCCGTTGTTGAACGTATCGAATATGATCCTAACAGAACTGCAAATATTGCACTTTTGTTGTTTAAAGATGGTGAGCGCAAATACATCATCGCACCTTCAAAAATTGAAGTAGGTCAAGAAATTCTTTCTGCTGAAAATGCACCTGTTAAAGCAGGAAATTGTATGCCTTTGCGTAATATGCCATTAGGTACAACAATTCATTGTGTAGAATTAAAGCCGGGTAAAGGTGCGCAATTAGCCAGAAGTGCAGGTACTTCTGCACAACTGGTTGCAAAAGATGGAGCGTATGTGACTGTGCGCTTACGTTCAGGTGAGATGCGTAAAATCATGTCTGAGTGTAAGGCAGCAGTGGGTGAGGTTTCAAATTCGGAACACAACCTGATTTCGCTAGGTAAGGCAGGCGCATCCAGGCATAGAGGAATTAGGCCAACAGTTCGTGGTGTTGCTATGAACCCGGTTGATCACCCGCATGGTGGTGGTGAAGGTCGTACTTCTGGTGGTAGACATCCTGTGTCTCCATGGGGTACACCTGCTAAAGGTTATAAAACTAGAAAAAACAAACGCACTGACAAGATGATTGTCAGACGCCGCAATAAGAAATAAGGGGTATAAAGAGTGCCACGTTCAATTAAAAAAGGTCCGTTTATTGATCATCATCTGCTTAACAAAGTTGAGGCAGCTGTTGCAAGTAATAATAGGAAACCGATTAAAACCTGGTCAAGAAGATCTATGATTAGTCCTGATATGCTAGGTTTGACTATTGCCGTTCATAATGGGCGTCAGCATGTTCCCGTATTGATATCAGAAAATATGGTAGGACACAAATTGGGGGAATTTGCTCCAACTCGTACCTACAGAGGTCATATTGTTGATAAGAAAGCCAGAAGGTGATGATGATGGAAATTTCTGCTAAATTAAGTAATGCTCCATTATCAGCTCAAAAAGCTAGATTAGTCGGCGATCAAATACGTGGTCTTCCTGTTGAAAAAGCATTGAATACACTTAAATTCAGTACCAAAAAAGCGGCTGCAATAATGGTTAAGGTTTTAGAATCTGCCATAGCAAATGCTGAGCACAATGAAAGTGCAGATATTGATGAGTTGTTCGTTTCAACAGTATTTATTAATGAAGGTTCTACCTTGAAAAGGGTTCGAGCAAGAGCTAAGGGACGTGCGAATCATATCCTGAAAAGAACCTGTCATATAACCGTTAAAGTTTCAGAGTACGAGTAGAGGATAAAATGGGTCAAAAAGTACATCCAACGGGTATACGTCTCGGAATTGTTAAAGATTGGACTTCCAGATGGTATGCAAATAGCCAAAATTATCCGGTATACTTGCTACAAGACTTGAAGGTTCGAGAGTATATCAAGGAAAAATTAGCGCATGCTTCTGTGAGTCGGATTCAGATCAACAGGCCTGCGAACAACGCACAAATAACTGTACATACTGCGCGACCAGGTATCGTCATTGGTAAGAAGGGTGAAGATATTGATAAATTGAGGGTAGCAGTCTCAAAAATGATGGGCGTACCGGTTAAAATAAATGTTGAAGAAATAAGGAAGCCTGAATTAGATGCAACATTAGTTGCTGAGGGTATAGCTCAACAACTGGAAAAAAGGATCATGTATCGTCGTGCCATGAAGCGTGCAGTTACAAATACAATGCGTCTAGGTGCTGAAGGTATTAAGATCAATGTTGGTGGTCGTTTAAATGGTGCAGAAATAGCACGAGGCGAATGGTATAGAGAGGGACGTGTTCCTCTACATACATTGCGTGCAGACATTGATTACGGTACAGCAGAAGCAAACACTACTTATGGAATCATAGGCATTAAAGTCTGGATCTTTAAGGGTGAAGTCTTTGATGTGGATGCAAACAGTGCATCTGCTAAATCTAACAGTAAATAACAGTTGAAGGGACAAAAAAATGCTTCAACCAAAAAGAACAAAATTTCGTAAGCAGCATAAAGGCAGAAATAATGGTGTTGCAGTTCGTGGCTCTTCAGTAAGTTTTGGAGAATATGGACTTAAATCATTGGGGCGTGGTAGAATTACCGCCCGCCAAATTGAGGCAGCACGTAGGACAATAACACGCCATGTAAAGCGACAGGGGAAAATGTGGATCAGAATATTTCCTGATAAGCCAATTACTAAGAAGCCGTTAGAAGTGCGGATGGGTAAAGGGAAAGGTAGTGTGGAATTCTGGGTGGCACAAGTAAAACCAGGAACCATGTTATATGAAATTCAGGGAGTTCCTGAAGTAGTGGCACGTGCGGCGTTTGACTTGGCAGCCGCTAAGTTACCAGTTAAAACAACCTTTGTAGCGCGGACAATAATGTGATGAATGCAAGCGAATTACGTCAAAAGACAAAAGAAGAATTAAATTCATTGTTACTTGAAAAGTCACGTGAACAGTTTAATTTAAGAATGCAAAAAGGGACTGGTCAATTGGCCAAACCGGATCAAGTGAAGAAGGTAAGACGAGATATTGCCCGAATTCATACGATTTTAAATGAAATGGCGAGTGCATAGGCATGACTGAGAATAATGAAAAAATACGAACAGTAACAGGTCGTGTGGTAAGCGATAAAATGGATAAAACGATAACTGTTATGGTTGAACGTTTGATCAAATTTCCAATTTATGGGAAATATATAAAACGTTCTACTAAGTATATGGCTCATGATGAGCAAAATAAGGCAAAGCAAGGTGATGTGGTTTCAATAACGTCATGTAGACCTTTGTCAAAAAACAAGACTTTTAAATTAGTTTCAATATTAGAAAGTTCAGATTGAAACTGTAAAATATTAATCGATATAATTGGGATTTAACAATGATTCAGATGCAAACTAGCCTTGATATCGCTGACAATAGCGGTGCAAAAAAGGTCATGTGTATCAAAGTATTAGGTGGCTCACACAGGCGGTACGCAGGTATCGGTGACATCATTAAAGTGAGTATAAAAGATGCAATTCCTCGCGGAAAAGTAAAAAAAGGCGAGGTATATAACGCATTAGTAGTTAGAACCCGCAAAGGCGTACGCAGGCCAGATGGCTCTGTGATTCGATTTGACGGCAATGCTGCAGTCATTTTAAACACCCAGTTACAGCCAATAGGGACTCGTATTTTTGGACCGGTAACTCGTGAATTAAGGGGTGAAAAATTCATGAAAATTATTTCACTTGCTCCAGAAGTATTGTAAAGGTAGGTCCAGATGCAAAAATTAAGAAAAGGTGATGAAGTTATTGTGCTTATCGGAAAAGATAAAGGTAAGCAAGGTAAGGTTCTGAAAATAATTGATGAGAAAAAAGTATTGGTTGAAGGGATTAACCGTGCCAAAAAACATCAAAAAGGAAACCCAAATGCGGGTGTGCAAGGCGGTATAATTGATAAGGATATGCCTATCAGTATTTCAAATGTTGGTTTGTATAATCCCGAAACAAAAAAGGCTGATCGAGTTGGCTTCAAGTTTCTAGATGATGGAAAAAAAGTCAGATATTTTAAATCTACTAATGAAGTAGTTGATGCATAGGATATAAAAATCATGGCTAGACTAGAAACTGAATATAAACAAAACATAATTCCTGCTTTACAAAAGCAGTTCGGCTATAAATCGGTAATGGAAGTACCTAAACTGACTAAGATTACCCTTAATATGGGTGTCGGAGAAGCAGTGGCTGATAAAAAAGTAATACAGTCAGCGCTTTCTGATATGGAAAAAATTTCCGGACAGAAACCTGTTGTAACATTATCAAGAAAATCAATTGCTGGTTTTAAAATTCGTGATGATATGGCTATAGGCTGTAAAGTGACTCTTCGCAGTGACAAAATGTACGAGTTTTTAGATCGCTTGGTTAGTATTGCTATTCCTCGGATACGAGATTTCAGAGGAATGAGTCCTAAAAGCTTTGATGGTCGTGGAAATTATTCTATGGGTGTAACTGAGCAAATCATCTTTCCAGAGATTGATTATGACAAGATTGACACCTTGCGCGGTATGGATATTTCTATCACAACAACAGCGGGATCAAATGAGGAAGGCTTGGCATTATTGAAGCTTTTCAATTTTCCATTTAAGAACTAAAGGGCGTATACAAATGGCTAAAAAATCTATGATTGCGCGTGAAAACAAGCGTAACAAGTTAGTCGGTAAATATGAAGTAAAAAGAAGGGCATTAAAAGAACTTATAAGAGACCCGAATACTTCAGACGAAGATAAAGAAGCAGCTCTGTTAAGTCTGCAAAAACTACCGCGTGATTCCAGTCCATCAAGACGCCGGAATCGTTGCAGTATAACTGGTCGTCCGCATGGTGTTTACCGTAAATTCGGTCTTGGTCGTAATAAACTAAGAGAAGCAACAATGCGTGGTGATGTTCCCGGTTTGTCTAAAGCAAGTTGGTAATGTGGTTAGCAAGTTTTTGGAGATTATAAAATGAGTATGAGTGATCCAATTGCAGACATGTTGACCAGAATAAGAAATGGTCAATCTGCAGGAAAGAAAAGTGTTAAATTGCCTTCATCAAAATTGAAAGTCGCAATTGCAAAGGTTTTGAAGGAAGAAGGTTATATCACTGACTTTAAAATAGAAACAACTGGCAGTCACACTGAAATGACAGTTGATTTAAAGTATTATCAAGGTGTGCCTGTTATAGAGAAAGTTAAAAGGGTCAGTAGGCCAGGGCTTAGAATCTATAAATCTAAAGATGAACTTCCAAAAGTTCTTGCTGGATTGGGTATTGCAATCGTTTCAACTTCTAATGGTGTAATGACTGACCGTGCTGCCCGTGCAATTGGGCATGGCGGTGAAGTTATTTGCACTGTTTGTTAGAGGATAGGTGTGTTATGTCAAGAGTAGCAAATGCAGCTGTAAATATACCTGGTGGTGTTGATGTCAAATTAGATGGCATTACCATGACTGTAAAAGGTAAAGGTGGTCAGTTGACATATAAGATACATAAAGATGTGAGCGTTGATATTAATGGCAACGTCATTCAAGTAAAATGGAATGATGCTATCAAGAATGCTAAAGCTCAAGCAGGGACAACAAGAGCGTCTATCAACAATATGGTGACTGGCGTTTCGGAAGGTTTTGAAAAAAAATTAACCCTGATTGGTGTTGGGTACAGAGCTCAAATAAAAGGTAACTTGCTAACGCTTGCTTTAGGTTTTTCCAATCCGGTACAGTATCAAGTGCCTGAAGGTATTACTGTTGAGGCTACCAGCCAGACTGAATTAATTGTAAAGGGTAATGATAAACAAAGAGTTGGTCAAGTAGCTTCAGAAATCAGAGCATTTCGTCCGCCAGAACCCTATAAAGGGAAAGGTGTGAGATATACTGATGAGTATGTCGCACGTAAAGAAGCCAAGAAGAAGTAGGTTAGGATAATGGATAAGAAAGCATCTCGAATAAAGCGTGCGTTAAGACAACGCAGTAAAATAAAGCAGCTAGGCGTTAATAGACTCACGGTACATAAAACATCGCAGCATATTTATGCTCAAGTTATGAGTGAAGATGGTACAGCCACAGTTGCAAGTGCCTCAACATTAGAAGCAGAAATTAAAGGTAGTCAAGCCAATACGGGGAATGCTGTTTCAGCAGTTGCAGTAGGCAAGGCTATCGCAAAAAGAGCATTAGAAGCGGGTGTAACAGAAGTAGCTTTTGATCGTTCGGGTTTTAAATACCATGGTCGTGTTAAAGCATTAGCAGATGCTGCACGTGAAGCCGGTTTGAAGTTCTAGGAGAATATAATGGCTACATCAGGACCTCAAGGTCAAGCAAGTGCAGATGGTTTTCAGGAAAAGTTAGTTTCTGTTAGACGTGTTGCTAAAGTTGTTAAAGGTGGTAGAGTATTTGGTTTTGCTGCATTGACCGTAGTTGGTGACGGGCAAGGCAGAGTAGGCTACGGGGTAAGTAAAGCAAGAGAGGTTCCTATTGCGATACAAAAATCCCTAGAGCAAGCAAGAAAAAACATGCGCAAGGTACAGTTAAAAGAAGGAACATTGCAGTATACAGTTACTGGTGAAACAGGTGCAGCAAAAGTTTATATGCAGCCTGCTTCTGAAGGTACTGGTATTATCGCGGGTGGCGCAATGCGTGCTGTTTTCGAAGTTGTTGGCGTACATAATGTCTTGGCTAAATGCATAGGTACTAATAATCCTATTAATGTTGTGAGAGCAACAATTAAAGGATTGACTGAAATGAAAAATGCTGAACAAATCGCGGCTAAACGTGGTTTGACAGTTGACCAAATCATTGGATAGAAATCATGGCGGATAAAAAAATAAGTGTAACCATGACTAAAAGCAAGTTTGGACGGCTAAAAAGTCATCGAGCATGTTTAAAAGGATTGGGTTTGCGTAAAATACGTCAAACAGTTGAAGTAATTGATACTCCTGAAAACAGGGGAATGATCAATAAAGTATCATACATGCTGAAAGTTGAGGAAGTGTCATGAATTTAAATACTATTCAGTCGGCATATGGCTCCAGGAAACAAGCTAAAAGAGTAGGTCGAGGAATCGGTTCTACTTTAGGTAAAACTTGTGGTCGAGGTCATAAAGGCCAGAAATCACGTAGCGGCGGCTTCCATAAAGTCGGCTTTGAGGGTGGTCAAATGCCTTTGCAACGTAGATTGCCTAAAGTTGGTTTTAGTTCAAGAGTTAAAAAATATTCTTCAGAAGTAACATTGTATGAAGTAGGTTCTTTGGAATCAGATGTTGTGGATTTACAAGCATTGATTGCAGCTAATCTTGTACCTGCTTTTACTAAAACAGTAAAAGTAATTAAATCAGGTGAAATAGCAAAGTCTATCACTATCAAGGGATTGAAATTAACTGCAGGAGCAAAGGAATCAATAGTAGCTGCTGGTGGCAAAGTAGAGGCATAAGTGAGTACTTCAAGAGCAGAAATGACAAGCAAAAGCGGAGCATTTGCAGAGTTGAGATCAAGGTTGTTATTTGTACTTGGCGCCTTCTTCGTTTATCGTGTGGGTGCCCATATACCGGTGCCAGGAATTGATCCAAATGCATTGGCAATAATGTTTGAACAGCAAAGTGGCTCTATACTTGATATGTTCAATATGTTTTCCGGTGGTGCTTTAATGCGCTTAAGTCTATTTGCCCTCGGAATTATGCCGTATATATCGTCATCAATTATTATGCAATTGATGACAGTCGTTATTCCCACAATGGAGCAGATTAAGAAAGAAGGGGAGTCTGGTCGAAGAAAAATTTCTCAATATACCCGGTACGGAACAGTTGTTTTAGCGACTTTTCAGGCTATAGGGATTTCCATGGCTCTTCAAAATCAGACTGCTGGTGGGTTGGGTGTTGTAATTCATCCGGGTGTCAGTTTTATATTTATTACAACGATCACTCTTGTAACGGGCACCATTTTTCTTATGTGGCTGGGGGAGCAAGTAACAGAACGTGGTATAGGTAATGGTATATCACTCATTATTTTTGCAGGTATAGTTTCAGGTCTTCCTAAAGCTATTGGTGGTACGCTTGAATTAGCTCGTACTGGTGAAATGAATGGTGCATTTATTGTGTTGTTATTTTTGATAGCTATTGCAGTGACTGCACTTGTTGTTTTTGTCGAGCGTGGCCAGCGCAGGATAATCATTAATTATCCAAAGCGGCAGCAGGGTCGAAAAATGATGGCGGGGCAAAGTAGTTTTTTACCTTTAAAGCTTAATATGGCAGGTGTAATACCACCTATCTTTGCATCCAGTATTATTTTGTTTCCTTCAACAATTGCAGGTTGGTTTAGTAGTAATGAAGGCTTTGGCTGGTTACAGGATGTTTCGACTATGTTATCTCCTGGGCAGCCCATCTACGTGCTATTTTACGCTACAGCAATTATATTTTTCTGTTTCTTTTATACAGCGTTAGTTTTTAATTCAAAAGAAACTGCAGATAATCTTAAACGATCAGGTGCATTCCTTCCTGGAATTAGACCTGGAGTACAGACTACTGCATACATAGACAAAGTGATGACACGATTGACATTAGTCGGGGCTTTTTATATTACTTTAGTATGTTTGTTGCCTGAATTTATGATTGTCTATTGGAATGTACCTTTCTATTTTGGTGGTACGTCTCTATTAATCATTGTTGTGGTAGTGATGGATTTTATTTCTCAGCTACAAACACATATGATGTCTCAACAATATGATGGCCTGATGAAAAAGGCTAATCTGAAAAGATAATTTAACAAAAGAGGTTCGACGTGAAAGTCCGCGCATCCGTAAAAAAAATCTGTAGAAATTGCAAAGTAGTTAAAAGAAATGGTGTTGTAAGAGTAATTTGTAAAGATGGGCGTCATAAACAGCGTCAGGGGTAAATTTTATTGCGCATATTGTGTCATTATGCTATACTTGCGCGCTTAACTTTGGAATACCGTAGTAGGAGTATCTGGATGGCACGTATTGCCGGAATCAATGTAGCAGACCATAAACACGCAGAAATAGCTTTAACAGCAATTTATGGTATTGGTCGTCAAACTGCTAGACAAATTTGTGAACAGGTTAAAATTAAACCTTCAGTAAAAATCAAAGAACTCTCAGAAGAGCAGTTAGAGACAATACGAAAAGCGATCTCGGTAATGACTGTAGAAGGTGATCTGCGACGCGAAGTCTCAATGAATATTAAGCGATTGATGGACTTGGGTTGTTTTCGTGGTATTAGACATAGAAGAGGTTTGCCATTAAGAGGGCAGCGTACTCGAACAAATGCGCGTACCCGAAAAGGTCCTCGTAAACCAATTAGAAAATAAGATATTCTGTAAAGGCTAAGTAAAATGGCAACTCAAAAACGTATAAAAAAGCGTATAAAAAAAGAAATAGCAGATGGTATTGCTCATGTGCATGCGTCTTTTAATAATACAATTGTAACAATTAGTGACCGAAAGGGTAATGCTCTGGCGTGGGCAACAGCAGGTGGATCTGGTTTTAGAGGTTCGCGTAAAAGTACACCATTTGCTGCCCAGGTTGCTGCTGAAAGAGCGGGGACAGTGGCTTTAGAGTATGGTATGAAAAATTTAGATGTCATGATTAAAGGTCCTGGGCCTGGTCGTGAATCAGCAGTTAGATCGTTGAATAATCTGGGTTTTAAGATCAATAATATAGTTGATGTAACGCCAATTCCACACAATGGATGTCGTCCACCTAAAAAGCGCCGCGTTTAAAATATTTGGAGTAGTAAAATGGCAAGATATCTTGGCCCAACTTGTAAATTAAGTCGTAGAGAAGGTACTGACCTTTTATTAAAAAGCAGAGGAAAGTCTCTGGAAGGGAAGTGTAAGCTAGAGCAAAGACCTGGACAGCATGGAGCTGCACGTACAAGAAACTCTGATTATGCTTTGCAATTACGTGCAAAACAAAGAATACGTAGAATTTATGGAATTTTAGAAAAGCAGTTTAGAAACTACTATAAAGCGGCTGATTTAAAGAAAGGGGCCACAGGTTCAAATCTGCTTAATTTATTAGAATCTAGACTCGATAATGTGGTCTACAGAATGGGCTATGCCAGTACGCGCGCAGAAGCACGTCAGTTAGTGTCTCATAAAGCAATTTTAGTCAATGATCAGATAACCAACATACCTTCTTTACAGGTAAATATTGGTGATGTGATTAAAATAAGAGAGAAATCAAAAAAACAGCAGAGAATTATAGAATCTCTCACTGTAACCGATCAATATGGATTTCCTTCATGGGTTGAAGTGAATCAAAAAGAAATGGAAGGTGTATTTAAATCACTTCCAGAGCGTGCTGACTTAGGCACTGATATGAATGAGCAGTTAGTTGTTGAACTATACTCTAAATAATTGTTACTGAGATATAAACTATGCAGAATACTCTTTCTGGTTTGCTTAAGCCTAAATTGGTCGAGGTAGTCAGTCATAACGTTAATCATTCAAGAATTGTCATTGAGCCTTTAGAGCGAGGTTTCGGTCATTCTTTGGGCAACGCATTAAGAAGAGTGATGTTGTCTTCTGTCCCTGGGTGTGCCGTTACTGAAGTCGAAATCGAGGGTGTGCAGCATGAGTACACTACTATTGATGGTGTTCAGGAAGATGTCATTGATATCTTGCTGAATTTAAAAAATCTAGCAATTATCATGCATTCTAAGGACGAAGTAGAGTTAACCTTGTCAAAATCAGGTGCAGGAGTTGTAACTGCTGCTGATATTGATTTGCCACATGATGTAGAAATTATCAATCCTGATGTTGTTATTGCTAACTTAACAGAATCTGGAAACTTAAATATCAAGCTTAAGGTAGAAAGGAATAGAGGTTATATTCCAGCAAGTGTAAGAAAAGAACAAAACACTGTGGTTGCACCGGTTGGAGTGCTTTTACTGGATGCATCTTTTAGTCCCGTGGACAAGGTTTCTTATACTGTTGAGAGTACGCGTGTTGAGCAGCGGACGAATTTGGATAAGCTTATAATTGAACTGGAAACAAATGGTACTGTAGATCCTGAAGAAACTGTAAAATTGGCTGCAACTATATTGCATGATCAACTATCTGTATTTGTCGATTTTGAGAAGGTAAATGAACAGATAGTTGAGGATATTGTACCAGCTGAACCTGAATTTGATCCTGTTCTATTAAGACCAGTTGATGATTTGGAGCTTACAGTGCGATCTGCTAACTGCTTAAAAGCTGAAAACATTTTTTATATAGGTGATTTAATTCAACGTACTGAAGTTGAGTTATTAAAGACACCCAATCTCGGAAAAAAATCTCTTACAGAGATTAAAGATATTTTGGCATTGAAAGGTTTGTCTTTGGGTATGAGGCTGGAAAACTGGCCCCCTGAAAACTTAATTGATCAAAGCCAAACAGCAATTTAACATTAAGGTCTAAAGAAATGAGACATCGTAAGACGGGCAGACAATTAAATAGAAATAGCAGTCATCGTAAAGCTATGTTCAGTAATATGGCAACATCTTTATTCAGGCATGAGCTGATCAAAACAACTCTACCTAAGGCTAAAGAGTTACGTGGTTTTGCTGAACCTTTAATAACTTTATCTAAAGATGATTCTGTTGCTAAAAGGCGTTTAGCTTTTTCAAAACTGCGTGATCGTGACGTCGTAACAAAGTTGTTTAATGAGTTGGGCCCTCGATATCAGGAGCGTCCAGGTGGTTACCTAAGAATCATAAAATGTGGTTTTAGAACTGGCGATTCGGCTCCTATGGCCTATGTGGAATTGGTTGATAGGCCAGAGCCTGAATTAGTTGAAGAAGACTAAGTTCTATTAGCAAAACAAAAAAACCGGTTTTTACCGGTTTTTTTGTCTCTGTAGTATCTGTGTTTTCCTAAAATAAAATTGCTTTCTCCATAAGCAAAAAAATAAGTTTTTCACTAGTACTCTGTCATTGTTATATTGATGGGTATAGGGGGTTTAGAAGTGGTTAGCTGCTGGCGCACGAGTGAAGTACTAGGAGGCTTCCGAGAATAGTAAACCTGCTACAGAAAAATCTCTTTTGGCTATTATTCTGTTCATTTTCGTTTCACGCCTAAACTATTTAACTCAAATGATCAAACAAACTGATTCACAATGGATTTCCTTTGCTACGATTTCTATTCTCGGTCACAGCCTCCTGGTTTTGTGTAAAGTTGAGCTTAACAGAAAATAGGTCTGTGACAACTGTTTTAATAATACACAATTGTATTTGTTAATGGAGTATGTATTTTACTTATAAACCTAGAAAAATCGGTTGGACATGAAGTTTGTGGAAAATCTGGGCGAGGCAGTAAAATGCTTCTGCATTCAATACATACATGTATTTCAAAGACAAATAATCACTTGCAGATAAAGCTTCCACATCTTGCATACGCCCCTTACTTACTTCCATATAGGTTAATGGCCATAGTCCATATCAAGAATGAGTCTGCAGTATTTTTCGTCCATATTTATTCATAAAATCATGGGGCGGCTTACTCTCACCACACGGGTGGGTCGCAGTAATCTTGACTACCCATATCATTCAATTGATTTGGTAAGTTTTTAGCGGTACACTGATTTTTCTAGGATAAAGCGTATTCAGCTGTAATAAAGAACAGAGCCGCTTCTCCTTTTTTATATATGTAAGTCAAAGAAAATATATAAATTGAAGCAATTTGAGTCTGTTGTTAATTCTGTAATGAGTTGTGTGAGTCTATGCTGGGGCCGTAGATATAGATAGTTGGCTTGGTGTTTAGATTGTAGTAGGGCTAGGGAGGAATGCCTCAGTGCATGTGAGTTTCAGGTTGACTGAGGCAGTGTGTTGGAATGATGTTGTAAGTTATTTCTCCAGGAGTTCAATTTTGTTGGGTTTTCCATTCCATTCATCAGCATCTTCTAAGCCATCTTTAACTTCGCTTATTACAGGCCAATTTTCCGCTAATTCAGCATTAAGGGCGATAAAGTGCTCCTGACCCTCAGGAAGTTCATCTTCAGCAAATATCGCTTCTGCAGGACACTCGGGTTCGCACAGAGTGCAATCTATGCATTCTTCAGGGTCAATTACTAAAAAATTAGGGCCCTCATGGAAGCAATCCACTGGGCAAACATCAACGCAATCGGTAAATTTACACTTAATACAGTTTTCTGTAACGACAAAAGTCATAGTATTTTCCAAGTTATTAGTCTAAAAATAATCTGATTATATTAGCAGAAAGTTAGGTCTTACAAGAGGATTTTTGTGTTTATGATTGCTTATAATTAATGAGGGTATGCTGATACTGGTGGGGTGTACTTCTAATTGGAGTTTGCGCTATAAAACAAAGATAAGAATTTGTTCTTTCCTGTATTTAGCTTTCTTTGTTCTGTTTTCTTCAAGGCAATTAAGGCTTCATTCTTTAATTGCGTATCGGCAAATAACTGTTCTGTTCGAATGGGGGCTTTTATAGCTAATTTTAAATACATCGAGGCTTCAGTTATTTTGTCTTTTGAAAGCAGATAATCAGCATAAAAATAATTTGCATCTATACTATCGGGGTTTATAGTTAGCCCTTTTTTTAGTAGTTGTTCAGCCATATTGAAGTCGCCATAAGAAATAGGCCAGCCTGGTGTTAAGTAGTAAAGTGTTCCCAGCGTCACAAAAGCTGCGCCATCAAGTGCATTTGGATCCTTTTTAATTGATACCTCTAATAATGCTTTTGCTTTGTCAATTGATTCCAATGCAGTAAACGGAGTTTCGAATGCTGCGTTTGTTGAAATAATGATGGCTTTCCAGATCATTAATTCAACAGAGTGTGGGTGCTTTTTAGCTAGTTTTTCCGTTTGTGCCAAAAGCTCTATGTATCCGCTGTTTTGCTCAGTAATGGATTTAGCATAGTAAATGTGTGCCCATTGAGACTCAATGTCGTTTATTTCAGGTGTTATATTAGTTGCAGATGCTAGGTTACTAAGTAGTAGTAGCAAAAAAGCAACAAAGGTTGTCTTTTTCATACAACAAAATATAAAGCAATTTTGGGAAAATTACAATCATTATTTTTTCTTATTGGCAGGATCCCAGTTCTTAAAGGGGTTGTTACACAAACTGTTGTTGTAATATCTTAAATCATCTGTTACTTCTGCACCAGCCCAGATAGGCTTGTGAAACTTTTCACCAATTTTAGTTAATTCAATTTCGGCTACAATTAAGCCTAAATTAGCACCTTCAAAAACATCGATTTCCCATAGCTGTTGTTTATATGTAACAAAGTGACGTGTTTTTTCAATAATTGGTTTTTCGCATAATGTATCTAAAATTTCTATTCCTTCTTTAAAAGGTATTTCATATTCATATTCTTGTCTGTATGTGCCGATGGTTGCGCTTTTAATATTTAGCCATGCTTTATTGTCTGAGATACGAATTCGTACTGACTTTTTATTGTCACTGACAAGGTAGCCTTGTTTATATCGAATTGATTTGCTGATGTTCTTTTGCCAGTCATCATTTTTTAGTAAAAACTTATGTTCTATTTCTATTGGCATATTTGTAGTTTTAATTTGAAAGGTTTGTTTGGATATTTCATGTTTAAGAGGCAAATTATATCGATAATATCCGGTCTCTTTTTCTTTATTTTATTAATAGGCAATGATAGAGTTATAATACTGTATCAAATTACTAGGTATTTATTTCCTGGTAGTTTTTCGTTATACAATTTCACACAAAACGGAGATAACAATGGCTATTGAATTGCCAGCTTTGCCTTATGCTAAAGATGCGTTAGCACCTCATATATCTGAAGAAACTCTTGAGTTTCACTATGGAAAACATCACCAGACTTACGTAACTAACCTTAATAATTTGATTTCAGGTACTTCCTTTGAGGATGCCTCTCTAGAGTCTATCGTAGCGCGTTCTGAAGGTGGTATGTTTAACAATGCCGCACAAATCTGGAATCATACTTTTTATTGGAATAGTCTGTCTCCTAATGGCGGGGGTGCTCCTTCCGGTGCTTTAGCAGATGCTATAAATGCTAAATTCGGTTCAATTGATGAATTTAAAGCTGAATTTACAAAATGTGCGGTTACCACATTTGGTTCTGGTTGGGCTTGGCTGGTTAAAAATGCTGATGGAAGTATAGAATTGGTCAGTACAAGTAATGCGGCTACTCCATTAACTGCAGGTCAAACACCATTATTGACTTGTGATGTTTGGGAGCATGCGTATTATATAGATTACCGAAATGCCAGGCCTAAGTATTTAGAAGCTTTTTGGGCTTTAGTTAACTGGGGTTTTGCATCAGCAAACTTTTCTGCTTAATTTCTATAAGTACTCGTTATTAATCGCTACACTCTTAATCCTAGAAAGATCAGTTGGGCGCGGAATTATAGTGCAAGATATTGGTTTTACAGTATTTTAAAAAAATCTGAGCTTCACCCATTAGGTTAAGCGGGCTTTTTTTTGAGGTGCTGTGGAATCAAGAGCTTGTGCTAAAATCTGTGATCCAACTGATTTTTCTAGGTTAATGGGGGTAGTGGTTTTTTTATGTCTATTAATCATCGTTGTTTCAATGGTGGATATAGAGTTGAGCAGTGGCTTGTCTACAAAGAGTATGCGTTTGTACTTAACAAAACAAGCGTGACTAAGCAAAGGACCACTGTTTAGCTTCTTAACTTTGTCAAAACAATGTTGTTTGGGGTGTTAATATTTGCTGGGTACAAAAAAACCCACTCAATTGCTTAAGTGGGTTTTTCTAAGTAATGAATTAGCAGTTATTTCTTTTTGTTACGTTCTTGTACTTCTTTTATTACTTCTTCTGCCACGTTTTTAGGGCACGGCATGTAATGTGAGAATTCCATAGAGAACTGTCCGCGACCTGAAGTCATGGTGCGTAAATCACCGATATAGCCAAACATTTCGCTCAAAGCGACGTCGGCTTTAATGCGAACGCCAGTTACACCAGCTTCTTGTGATTTGATCATGCCACGACGACGATTAAGGTCACCAATGACATCACCAACATGGTCTTCAGGGGTGAATACGTCAACATGCATGATTGGTTCAATCAGCTGAGGTCCAGCTTTAGGAATGGACTGGCGATAGGCTGCTTTTGCTGCAATCTCAAATGCAACGGCTGATGAATCCACAGCGTGGTATGCACCGTCAAGCAATGTTACTTTGAAGTCTAGGCATGGAAAACCTGCTAAAACACCAGTGTCTATGCTGTTTTTAAAGCCTTTTTCTACTGCAGGCCAGAATTCTCTTGGTACATTGCCGCCTGTTACTTTAGATTCAAAAACGAAACCAGAGCCTGGTTCGCCAGGATCGATGATGTAATCAATTTTACCGTATTGACCGGAGCCACCTGATTGTTTTTTATGGGTGTAGCTATCTTCGATACTTTTGGTGATAGTTTCGCGATAAGCCACTTGTGGTTTACCTACTTCAACATCAACACCGTGAGTACGCTTTAAGATATCAATTTTAATATCCAGGTGTAATTCGCCCATTCCTTTTAAAATAGTTTCACCGCTATCCTCGTCAGTTTCAACGCGGAAAGAAGGATCTTCTGCAATCATCTTGCCGATTGCAATACCCATTTTTTCAGAGCCGGCTTTATCTTTAGGTGCAACAGCAATTGAGATTACCGGGTCTGGAAAGACCATGGGCTCAAGTGTTGCTGGATGTTTAGGGTCGCACAGTGTATGGCCTGTTTTAACACTTTTCATTCCTACAACAGCAATAATATCACCTGCTTGAGCAGAATCCAGTTCGATACGTTCGTCAGCGTGCATTTCTACTAAACGACCAATACGTTCAGTCTTTCCTGTGAAACTGTTCATTATGGTCATGCCTTTTTCGATTTTACCGGAGTAAATACGAACAAAGGTTAATGCGCCGTAACGGTCGTCCATAATTTTAAATGCTAATGCGCGTAAAGGTTTGTCAGCATCAACGATAGCAAACTCGCCTGTTTCTTCACCTTCCTCATTAACTTCCGGTTGTGGCTTAACCTCAGTTGGACTAGGAAGATAGTCAATAACAGCGTTAAGGAGAGGCTGAATACCTTTGTTTTTAAAAGCAGAACCACAGTAAGTAGGGAAGAAATCAAGGTTGATTGTTCCTTTACGAATGCACGCTTTGATTGTTTCCATGTCTGGCTCTTCGCCATCCAGGTATTTTTCCATCGCGTCGTCGTCTTGCTCAACGGCTGTTTCAATGAGTTTTTCACGCCATTCTTCAACTTTGTCGACCATGTCGGCAGGCACGTCTTGTATTTCGTAATTCGTTGGGTCCCCAGAGTTGTCCCATACCCACGCTTTGCGAGTAAGTAAGTCGACTACGCCACTGAACTCATCTTCTTCGCCGATAGGTAAAACCATGACCAGAGGGTTGGCACCTAAAACATCTTCAACTTGTTTGACAACACGATAAAAATCAGCGCCTAAGCGATCTAGTTTATTGACTAGAATGATGCGCGCAACTTCTGAGTCGTTCGCATATCGCCAGTTAGTTTCAGACTGTGGCTCAACACCGCCAGAACCACAAAATACACCAATGCCGCCATCTAGAACTTTTAGTGAACGGTATACTTCAATGGTAAAGTCAACGTGTCCTGGTGTGTCAATAATGTTGAAGCGATGATCATCCCAGAAGCAAGATGTTGCAGCTGATTGAATAGTGATTCCACGTTCCTGCTCTTGTTCCATGAAGTCTGTTGTAGCAGCGCCATCATGTACTTCGCCTAACTTATGGATTTTACCTGTAAGTTTTAAAATGCGCTCGGTTGTTGTGGTTTTACCAGCATCAACGTGGGCGAATATGCCGATGTTTCTATAGAGAGATAGATCTGTCATGTTTGTACTCTAAAAATGAAAATAAAAAAACTGTAAATCCTCTTATTAATAAAGGGTGATCCTTTAGTAATAGGGGTATTTATACTTTTAGGCGGGTCATCTCAATATTTGTATCTAACCAGCTTTTAAGGCGATAAATAAAAGCACTTGTTTGGGTATTCAAAGATATAATAAAATTTATACTTCGAAAATCCTCCTATTCTACACTAAAGTTTAAAAAAAACAGAGTGCTAGTATTTTATTTTTGTTAAAACTTTGAAGAAAAGGCTTTTAGGTGCAGATTAATTGAATCTAATAGGGCTATAAATAACTAGGTTTTAACAAAAAATCTATTGGAAGTTAACTATCCTGTTTTATTTTTAACTCTTTTAGTTTCATTAACGCATAGAGTGTATTCAGTGTAGGAGTGAAGACTTTTTCCCTTTTAGCTGCTCTGACAGTATTTCCCAGGATAGCTTCTGTTTCCATCGCCTGATTGTTTTCATAATCCAGAAGCATACTGGTTTTATATGGAGGCATGGCATAGGTGTTTTTTATATTAATAACTATGCTGTCTTCAGGTAATGGATGTCCACAGGCTTGTGCAATTGTACTGACTTCCTGCATGATAGTACGCACCAATGCTTCTTGGGTGCTCAGTATATCTTGTGTTGAAAGGCCGTCAGACAATACTGAGAGAGGATTGAATGATGCGTTCCAAAGACACTTTAACCAGCGGCTGCTTATAATTTGTTCAGTAATGATAGATTCAATACCGGCTAGATTGATTAAGTTACTTAAGTGCTGCGTTTTATTGCTGGAATGTTCAAATTTATTTAGACTACCCAGCGTTAATTTACCATAAGCCAAATGGTGAATTACTCCTGGTTTTAATCGGTTACAACAAATAAATGCCAATCCACTAATAATTTCGTTGTTTGGGAATGCATCAAGAAGTTCTTGTTCAATTTCTACACCATTCTGAATAAATACTATGCATGTACTGGGATTAACAGCATCTTGTATCATCCGAACTCGATCTGTTTGCTCCGTAATTTTGGTACAAAGGATAATATAGTCAGCCTGATGTCTATATTCTGCTGCAGTTTTTATAATTTGTGTAGGGGTAAATGTCCAGTTGCCAAGAGTATTGCTATTGATGAAGTAACCTTGTTTTTTGACAGTGTTGAAATCAGACCGGCATACAACAGAAACGTCTGCACCCGCTTTAGCTAGTAACGCACCGTAGAAGCTTCCAATAGCACCCGCACCAACAATAAGGATTTTATCTTGACTCATTATTTTCATGGTCTGCCATAATTTGTTTTAAAAATGGAATGGTTAGCTTACGTTTTGCCACTAATGTTGCCTGTTCTATTTTATCGAGTAATTTCCAGATGGAAGGTAAGTCGCGGGCATAGTGTGTTATTAGAAATCGACCCACATTTACCGGTATTTCGAAGCCCAAGTCATTGGCTTTATAGATGAGGGCATTGAGTTGTTGCTCATCATTTAAAGGTTTTAATTTAAGAGTAAGTCCCCAGTTCATACGGGTTTTAAGGTCGGGAAGTTGAATGGCTGTATATTTCGGGGGGCAGTGTGCTGACAGTACAAGCGTGTTATTTGCATCTCTATGTAGATTATAAAAATTAAAAAAAGCTTGTTCCCATTCGGTATTACCAGCAATTTCATCTATATTATCAAAGCAAACAAGATCAAAGCTTTCCAGCCCTTCAAGCATTGAGGGAGTAGGTAAGGTTTTTAAAGCCAGAGAAAAATAGAAAGAATTTTTGCCATTATTATTAGCTTCCTTGCTGGTAGCTTGTAATAAATGAGTCTTGCCCGTGCCAACTGCCCCCCATATAAAAAGTTGTTGCTCTTTACTTTTGCAGATTTGTTGTAGGTGATTAATGGTCTCTTTATTATCTCCTGGGTAGAAGGTACTAAAATTCTGGTTTGCTTGAAATTCAAACTGTACTGCAAGTTGTACTGGCACGTTTATTTTACTTGCTCTGCTGTGTAAACGTAAAAACCTGAACCTGCACAAAGCAACAGACTAAAAAATACTTCTAATAAAGCGTAGTATAATTCAGCCGGTGTTGTATAAGCTTCTGCAATACCATAAGTAAAATAAAACAGACTTAGATAGCTCATCCAGGTGCAGCTTTTTAAATTACCATTGAGAAAACCCCTTAAAGGTATCAGTAATGGTGTGATGACAGCAAGAAGTACGAGTGCAACTGGAAAGTGTGTAGATGGAACCAGTAAGGTATTCCAAAGCATTAACAGGATAAATAAGCCGAAAAAACCGCTTAAAGCTATATAGTAATAATAGATTCTTTTCATGAGACCTGTTTTAGTGCAAGTGCAGTTTTAGCAAGGCGATTGCCTAGTGCGCGACAGATAATTTTTTCATCTTTACTTAAATTATGGGTAGATGATGACAGATGGCTAGGACCATAGGGTGTACCGCCAGATTTGGTTTCTTTCAATGCAATTTCATTACTAGGCACACTCATAATCAACATGCCATGATGCATTAACGGTAGCATCATCGATAGTAAAGTACTTTCATGGCCAGTATGCATGCTACCCGTTGAGGTAAAAACTCCAGCTGGTTTGCCTGATAAAGTTCCAGGGAACCATATTTCTGTGGTCTTATCTATAAAGTGTTTTAATGCGCCAGCCATATTACCAAAATGTGTGGGGCTACCTAAGGCTAAGCCATCACATGACTTTAAGTCATTAAGCGTTGCGTAGGGCGCACCCTTTTTTGGGATAGAATTTTCAGTTTGTTCACAAACAGTCGATATTTCAGGAACCGTTCTTAGTATTGCGTCTACACCTTCAATAGACTCAACCCCTCTAGCAATTTGATATGCCATTTTTTCAGTTGTGCCATTTTGACTATAGTAAAGAATTAGGATTTTTATCATGGTTCGTAGGATGGCTTTATCGTATTAGAGAATGGCCAGTACACTTTCAGGCGGTCGGCCTATGGCTGCTTTATCATTTGCTAATACAATAGGGCGTTCAATTAATTTTGGGCTGTTGATCATGCCATCAATTAACGCTTTATTGCTAAGTTCTTTGTTATCCATCCCTGTTGTTTTGTATTCAGCCTCATTTTTACGCATCAAATCACGAGGGTCCATACCTAGTTTTTGTAGAATATCTTCAAGTTCAGCTACAGTTGGAGGTGTTTTTAAATATTCAATAATTTCCGGCTCTATGCCTTGTTCTTGTAATAGTTGTAAGGTCTGCCTAGATTTACTGCAACGCGGATTATGATAAATTTTAACACTCATGGATACGCTCTCTTAGATAAAAGAAGAGGGTATAATATCATTTTGTTTTATGGACTGCGTTTTAAAGCTATGCAATTACCTAATTATTCAACTGGCCGTGTTTTGGTTATAGGCGATTTAATGCTAGATCGATACTGGTATGGTACAACCTCCAGAATTTCTCCAGAAGCACCGGTACCGGTTGTTCATGTTAAAGATGATGAGCAACGGGCTGGGGGGGCGGGTAATGTCGCATTAAATATTGCGGCTTTAGGTGGAAAAGTTTCGGTAATGGGGTTTGTTGGTAAGGATGAGCCCGCTGAATCATTAAAAACGCTTTTACAAAAAGCCGGGGTGCTGTGTCTGTTTGAAGTTCTGGATGACTTTTCAACCATTACTAAGTTAAGAGTCATGAGTAGGCATCAGCAGTTGATACGACTGGATTTTGAGGATGGTTTTCATGCAGTGGATAACGACAAATTATTGCATCAATACCATGCGGAAATGATGCAAGCCAATGTCATCGTCTTGTCTGACTATGGAAAGGGAACCTTGAGTCATGTTGAACAGTTTATTGCTTTGGCTAAAAGTTTAAAAAAACCCGTATTAATTGATCCTAAGGGAGCAGATTTCAGCATATATCAGGGGGCCACATTAATAACTCCAAATTTGACGGAATTTGAAGCGGTGGTTGGAACCTGTAAAGATCAACAGCAATTGGTTGAAAAGGGAATGAATTTACTCCTGGAGAAGAACTTTGAAGCTTTGTTGATTACTCAGGGCGAACAAGGCATGACATTATTAACTAATAATGAGCCTCCATTGCATTTACCAACTCATGCGCGCGAAGTATTTGATGTGACGGGGGCTGGAGATACGGTAATTTCAGTTTTGGCAGCTAGTTTAGCCGCAAAAAAATCATTATCAGAAGCGACCGTATTGGCAAATATGGGGGCGGGGATTGTTGTTGGAAAATTGGGTACTGCTACAGTTAATACCGAAGAATTAAACTATGCCTTGCAGGGGCAGAGGGCACATCATCGAGGTGTCGGTTCATTAACAGATGTGATGCAAGCAATGGCATTAGCGAGTAAAGATGGCGAAAAAATTGTGCTTACTAATGGTTGTTTTGATATTTTACATCCAGGACATATTCGGTATTTACAACAAGCTAAAGAGTTAGGTGACAGGCTGGTAGTATTAGTTAATAGCGATGAATCAGTTAAAAGACTGAAGGGTCCAAAGCGTCCAGTCAATGACTTGCAATATAGAATGGAAATGTTAGCTGCACTGGAGTGTGTGGATTGGGTAGTATCTTTTGCAGGCGATACACCACAAGCAGAGATAGATCAGTTATTACCTGATATATTGGTAAAAGGTGGCGATTACACCGATATTGCCTCCATAGCAGGGCATGAGAGTGTACTGGCCAATGGCGGTGAAGTAAAAATATTGTCCTTTATAGAAGGTCACTCGACGACCTCCATCATTAAATCAATAAAGGGTGGTGACATTGGATAGTGTAATGGTTATGGACAGGATGAAGCAATATTGGTTATTAGCTAGATTTGATAAACCTATAGGTATATTGATTTTATTATGGCCAGCTCTCTGGGCATTGTGGGTTGCCAGTGATGGAAAGCCAGATTCATTTGTATTGTTTATTATTTGTGCCGGTGTGGTATTAATGCGTGCGGCTGGGTGCGTTATTAATGATTATGCCGATCGTGATTTTGATCCGCATGTTGAGCGTACCAAACAAAGGCCTATTGCTGCAGGTAAAGTGAGTCCAAAAGAAGCGCTTCTTTTGTTTGTGGTCTTATGTTTGACAGCATTTGTTTTAGTGCTGCAACTTAATCTAATGACTATTTTGCTGTCGTTTGTTGCTGCGTTTCTGGCAGCTAGTTATCCTTTTATGAAGCGATATACCCATTTGCCACAGGCTTATTTGGGTATCGCTTTTGGTTTTGCTGTGCCCATGTCATTTAGTGCGCAAACGGGTAGTATTCCTGCCGTTGCCTGGGTTATGTATTTGCTTGTTATGTTATGGGCGCTAGTTTATGACACCATGTATGCCATGGTTGATAAAGATGACGACTTAAAAATTGGTGTTAAATCTACAGCTATTCTATTTGGCGACAAAGACCGTGAAATAATGGCAGGATTACAACTTGTTATCATTTTTTTATTGATCGTTATTGGACAAATGCAGCAGTTGGGTTCTATCTATTATACCAGTGTTGTAGTTGCATTTGGTTTGTCGGTTTATCAGCAAAAATTAATTTTTAATAGAGAAAAGGCTTTATGTTTTAAAGCATTCCTAAATAGCAATTATTTTGGACTGGTTGTTTTTATTGGCTTGGTTCTGGATTATTTGAATAATGCTTGAGTTTACCTGATTACCCATGAGCTTTCGCCATTTTGAAAAAAGTAACCACACAGCCCGTCATTCCTGCATTCTCTTAGCAGGAATCTATTTTTTGCATGAATAGATCCCCGATAAAATACCTCGGGGATGACGGTGTGTAAGGTGTCACCGTTTTTCTCATCTATAAGGCGGAGGCTCATGGGTAATCAGGTGAGTTTTTATAAATGTGCTATTGTAAGGGAGGAGAGCTATTTTTTCTTGTTATTTTGTTAAGTATTGAGCAATATCAACGTTATCTATCTGTTCAGGTTGCAAATATTTTTTACCATATTCCAGATAGGCACCACTGCTGAGAAACAATTTAAATAAGTCACTATCAATATGCCGTTGCTTAGACATAGTTGCCATAATAGTTATTGATTCACTTAAGGTATTCGCTTTTTTGTAGGGACGGTCAGAAGCCGTTAATGCTTCAAAAATATCGGCAATAGCCATTATTCTGGCTGTTAGAGGCATTTGTTGTTGAGTTAATTGCTTTGGGTAACCGGTGCCATCCATTTTTTCATGGTGAGCTCCTGCAATACTGGGAACATCTCTCAGGTGTTTAGGGTAAGGTAATTTTTCCAGCATAATAATGGTCTGGACAATATGGTCATTGATTTTATATCGTTCTTCTTTAGTAAGGGTGCCTCGACTTACTTGAAGATTATATAGCTCGCCTCGGTTGTATTTATATTGAGGCACTTGAAGATGAAAGCCCCAGGGGTTATCTTCAGGAATCTGATCATTAACATCATGTTCTATTAGATGATCGATCTTATCAGCGAGTATTTTTTCTTCAGTGGGTAAGGTTTTTTTCGGGGTTTTCTGTTTTCGCTGTTTTTCTTCCCAGGATAGCCCTATACAATCATCCAAAGTTCTGATCCAGGTATATTCAGCAATCTTTTGTAATCGTACGATATTTTCCGGGAGCATAAATTCACCCCCTTCATTACATTTAGCAATAAATGCAAAATCTTGATCTAATTGCCGCCATTCTGCTGACAAGTTTTGTTTTAGGTCGTCCTGGTCTTCTCCAGCGACAATATTTTGCCAGTAGCGGATCTCAGCATCTCTTTTTAACACTTCAAAGCGCATTCTGATTTCATGTAGCCTGTCATAAATGGTTTCAAGTTTAGTTGATTTATCGACCACATAGTCAGGCGTAGTGACTTTGCCACAATCATGCAACCAGCTAGCTATATGCAAGGCTTCCCATGACTTATCATTAAGCTGAAATTGCTCAAAAGGTGGCTCTTTACAGTCACAGGCAGCCTGAGCTAAAAGCCTGGTAAGTTCAGGTACGCGTTGACAATGACCGCCAGTATAAGGTGATTTTGAATCAATCGCGCCAGCTATAAGTTTAATGAAAGAATCTAATAATGCTTTCTGCATCATTAATAAACGCTGGCTTTCCAAAGATACTGCAGCAAAACCGGATAATGCCTGAACGAAAGAAATCTGTTCATTTTTTAACAGGTCTTTGTCATCATGCTGATAAAGTAGACAAAGAATACCAATCAAATCATGCTCTCTGTTACGTAGAGGCATTGCGATCATATCCCCCGTTTCAGCATGTAATAGTTTTAGCAATTGCTGTAATTGTTTGGGCTGGTTGTTGTTTAATGGGATCAGACTGCTGCTATTTTTAGTCACGGCTTGAGCCAGAGCATTTTTATCAGTTAAGGAAATAGAGAGTATCTCTTCAACATCCATAAGGCCATGCTGACAATCGTGTAAAGTGCTGGGATGTAATGTCTTTCCATTATCATCTAATAAATAGGTTATAGCAGCATCCGCCTGACTAATCTGCATTGTTTCCAGATTGATACGTTGTAACAAAGAAGCAAAGTTGGACTCACCCGCTAAAGAGTTTATTAATGATAGAAACTTACTGATGGTGTCTTTCATTAACTTCATAGCTATACTGAGTTCGTCGACTTCTCTGATCATTGAAGGGTTATTAACCGGAGAACTAAAATTAAAATGACTGATCAATAAGGCTTCGTTAGCAAGCAGGCGGATGGGTCGGGAAATTTTTCTGGCAAATAACCAGACTAACGGCAAAGTTGCAAGCAAAATCAATGCAGTAATCATGACGGATTGCCAGCGGATACTTATGGCCTTGCTAAGTAATTCTTTTTCTGGTGAGACCATGAGTACATAGAGATCTATCCCTACTGCAATTTTCAGTTTGCGTACCGCACCTAGCCAGCGTTGATGATGAAAAGAAAAATTTAACGACTGGTTTTCAAGTTTCAAGTCTTTGCTTAGAAAAGTAAGTACTTCACTACCTAGTTGGGAAAGTTTAGCGATTTTAAATTGATTGTTATCTTCCCGAATAATTAACCGTTCCATATCCTGGTAGGCTAAAGCATTGGCATCATTACCGAATAATACAACTTCAGTGCTTGGGGTTAAGCTAAACCGGGCAAGGTTTTGAGAAAGTTGGTCCAGTAAAATATCAGCCGCGAGTACAACGCCGGCCACAGGGGTTTCTACGGTAAAAGTACTACCCACTTTACGAAAAAAATAAAACAAATAAGGTTTGGTTGCTTTTACCTGGCTATTTTCCTGGGCTAATTTATACCAGGGTCGTTCGCGAGGGTCATATTGTGTAGCAACCGGTTTATCACGAGATATTTCAACTAAATCCTGATTAAAAAATAATCGCAATAACTGTCGTCTACCTTGATTATCAGTATCAATATGGTCGACGATGAATGCTGATTGCAAAGGGGCGGTGAATTTATCTCGAACAAATTCAGAATTTACTGGGCGAATAATAAAATAATCGCCGTTGTCATAACCCACCTGAATTGCAGACATTTGTGGTTCATTGCGCAAAGCGATACTCAATATAGGCAGTGATTGTATGCGTTCTTGTAGTGATCCTGCACTGTTAATTGGCGTTAATGCTAATATGTCGACAGCCTGAGTCACTGAGTCGCGGGTTCCTTGCAAATCGAGTAGTAACTCTCTATTGATTTGATCAAAGACCTGGTTACCCGTGGATATAATAATTTCAGAGGTTTTTCTATAGTTTTGCCAGCTGATCAGGATTGCAAAAACAATAATCAAACTAACAAACAAAGAACTGATAGTAATATGCAGAGAATATCGGGATTTATTTCTGGTTTTCATCACTGTTTACATAGGTATATGTCCTATGAAGATCATATCAAGATAACAAGGAATGGTTTATGTTTTATGGAATAAAAATATTGGTGTGTTTTATACTGACAAATAAAAACTAGTAACTATTTTTGATAAATAATAATTTATAAGGGTGGATGTGGCTGGTGATCAAAGGCATAGTGTCCAGTTTAGTGTAGCCACTTCACAATCATTTAGTGAGGTTTTAAAACTGAAAAAAATTTAAATTATTCCTGATTAATATAGATGTTTTTAGTTGCTCAGATGATTTATCTGATGTGTCTAAAAGACTATTTACTATTAGCAAAGCCCAATAATTTTTTATTTATAACCATTTCAGCAATAGATTCCGGCACATCGTTTTCCCAATCACCGCGCCCTTTTTTTATCTCCTTATGTACTTCAGTAGGGTTAATATGAAGCAAACGGTCATCGAAATTATCCAAACCGGTTAAATAACCATTTTCTAAAAAGTGTTGATATAGATGTCGTAATGCTTTAGGCGGTTTAAAATTATCAGCTGTGATGAGTTCTTGCTCCTCGCTTTTCATGGGATAAATATACAAGTGGGTATTATCTGGAAATAATTTAGCAAAGGCCTCCAATGCACCACCTTCCAGATTGTTATAGTATTCTTCAGTAAAAATCAGGGCCAGGTTGGTAATACCTAAAATCATGCCAATTTGCTGTTGGGTATAACGGCGGAAATGCTGACGTAAGCGGAAATAACGTAAATAATCGGAAATCATTACGGTATATCCTTGTGTATTGAGCATATCAACACGGGCAAGAAAGTCATTATCGTCCATTTGATCACCGACAGTCAGACTGGCCATGGAAAGTTCAGCCAACACAATGGTTTTATCTGTATCGATATATTCCATTTGATTGAAGTGTTCCTGGCCGCATTTGGTCATATCAAGATGAACTTTTGTTAAGGGCTTAAATGATCCGCGAATAACAAGAATGTTTTTCTTATATAATAATTCAGCCGGTATTTGTACTTCCCCTTGCGGGTTAAACATGATTGCGTGCGTTAGATTGTTGTGAATTAGGTGCAGGTTCATTAATCTATTTTCAGTTTCTTCAAAATAAGGTCCTGAAAAATTAATCATATCGATTTCAAGGCGCCCAGGCTCCAGATCATCAACTAAAGATTCAATGATTTTTTTGGGTTGAGTAAAGTAATTATAAGCTGCGTGAATTAAATTAACCCCAATGACACCCAGAGCTTCTTGTTGGGCGCTACCATCATTGTCCAGCATACGCACATGTAAAACAATATCACTGGGTTCAGCTTTTCTGTAAAGTTGTAGTCGAATCCCTATCCAGCCATGACATTCATTTTTATGTAGGTAGCTTTTTGCTGTGACTGTGGCAGCATAAGAAAAAAACGTAGTATTTTTAGGTCGTGATGTTGTTAACAGCTCTGTTACTGCTGTAAATTCTTTATTCAGCATTTTTATGAGACGGCTGTGACTAACATAGCGGCCTGATTCTTCAGTACCATAAACATCATCACTGACTTGCATATCATAGGCAGACATGGTTTTGGCAACTGTTCCTGCGGCCCCACCTGCTCTAAAAAAGTTTCTGGCAACCTCCTGACCCGCTCCAATTTCAACAATGGTTCCATATTTACAGTTGTCGAGATTAATTTCTAAGGCTTTCTGTAATGTTAGATGTTTTTTTTCACGTTCAGGCATCGGTGTATTTCCCTGTAAAAGTTAGGTTTTGTTAAGAGACTGCTCAGGGATAGAAGCCGTGGTAAGGAGTTTTTCCATAGCATTTCTCTATTTTCGGGTAGTCTTGCTGTATATCATAATCTTAGATCGTATAACTTATTAGTAACGACTGCAGCAAGAAAAAGAGTTTTTATAGCATGTCATTTTTTCATAATGGAGTCATAAATTCAAAAAATTGAGTTATTAATTTTAATTTAATAGTTGAATTAATAAATCATGTTCTAGTAATTTTTTTTATCTTCTTTATAATGAACTAAAAGCGACAAAAAGAGTCTCGCTTAAGTTAGAGTGGTTTTAGGTGGGGGGGTGTCATGAGTTTTGTTTTGTTTCTAATTATTTATCTTATTGTTGCAGTAGTTATATCCTATTTAGTTACCAGTACATTTTCACGTAGCCAGCTTATGCCTGACAGAAGAAAAAGTGATAGACGACAAGTTGTTAGGTCGGGGTTTGTAGATAGAAGAACATCTCTAGATACTGTAAACATTCTAAAATGAGATATAGGGATTAGTGTTTGGCATAGTCTGGGTTGTGTTCTTAAGCATAGGAACAAATTAATTAGATAAGCATGTTAAACGCCGGTTATGGAGTGATTAGCATTTTTTATCCACTCACTCCAGGATCCAGCGTAAAGCTTTGAGCCGGATAAATCAGCATATTCCATTGCTAACAGGTTATGACAGGCAGTCACACCAGAGCCGCACATATGCACAACTTGTTTTGGGTCTGTTGTTCCCAGTAAATTGATGAATTGTTCATGTAAATCATTGGCAGTTAAAAACATCCCGTTTTTATCAAGGTTTAACTGAAAATCTCTGTTGATTGCATGCGGGATGTGGCCTGCAACAGTGTCTATCGGTTCAATCTCACCTCGAAATCTTGTTGCTGTGCGGGCATCAATTAATTTAATTTTTTTTGTAGCCAGGCCGTTGCTAACTTGCGATGCGGTGAGCCAGTCGGAATGATTAATATAAGCCCTGAAAGTCTTAGCAGTAATGCTTGGTAAGGTTGTTGTTAATGGCAGGTCTTGTTTTTGCCATTGATTAATACCACCGTTCAACACGGCAACAGAATCGTGTCCCATACAACGTAGGAGCCACCATAGTCTACCTGCAAAAGCCCCATTGCCACCATCATAAACAATAACCTGAGTTTTATTTGATACTCCCCAGAGGCCCAGTTTTTTTGCTAACTGTTTAAAGTCTGGTAGAGGGTGGCGTCCTGTAGTGTCTTTAATGGACGATGATAAATCAATATCAAGATGAGCATAACGCGCATTTGGGATATGGCCCATACGATAAGCTTTAGCGCCAGCATTAACATCTGCCAAAGAAAAACGGCAGTCTATCAAAACCCAGCTGGAATTATTGAGGTGTTGCTTAAGTATTTCAGTTGAAACAAGTGTTGTGTAGCTCATGGGGTTAAACCGTTAATATAATTTTTCCAATGTGTTGACTGCTTTCCAGTAATTGATGGGCTTTATCAGCTTTTTCCAGTGCAAATGTACTATTATTGATAGGCTTAATTTTACCGGATTCCAGTAAAGGCCATACATTTTTCAATAAAGCGTCAGCAATGTCTTTTTTAAAGGCATTGTTTCTGGCTCGCAGGGTTGAGCCGGTAATAGTTAATCGTTTAAGCATAATAGGCAATAAATTAACTTCGGCTTTAGGACCGTTTTGAATAGCTATCTGCACTAGTCTGCCATCAACCCCCATGCATTTCAAATTTCGTGAAAAATAATCACCGCCTATTATATCCAATATCACATTTACACCTCTGCCCTGAGTTATTTGATCGATTTCACTGACAAAGTCCTTGTCGTTGTAGTTAATTGCGGCATCTGCTCCCAGTTGAATGCAAAAGTTACATTTTACCGATGATCCGGCAGTCACAAAAACAATGGCACCAAAAGCTTTTGCTAGTTGTATGGCAGTAGTACCTATGCCACTACTACCACCATGAATCAGCAGTGATTCATGTTCCTTTAATTGGGCTCGATCAAAAACATTACTCCAGACAGTAAAAAAAGTTTCGGGCAGTGCGGCAGCTTGAATAAAATTAAAGTTGTTAGGGATGGGAAGGCATAAATCTGCATTGGCAATACAATATTCAGCATAGCCACCTCCCGTGACCAAAGCGCATACTGTGTCACCTGTTTTAATATGCTTGGCATGATTGCCTGTCTTAATTACCGTACCCGATACTTCCAGTCCCGGTATATCTGAAGCGCCTGATGGAGCAGGGTATAAGCCTTTACGCTGCATAATATCTGGACGGTTGACTCCGGCGGCTGCAACTTTTATTAAAACGTCTGTTTCAGATGGTTCAGGAACAGGGCGATCAGTATGCTGTAATGCATGGTCGGATATTTCAATAGCGAGCATGGTTATAGAGATAAAAGACTAAGAGTTAATAATCATAACAGGTATTATATATAGTAATTATTAAGTATAAGAGGTTGAAATAAAAATGATTCGGGCAGCAATAGTAGGTGGAACTGGATATACCGGTGTAGAACTGTTACGTATCCTGGTTTTACATCCAGATGTTGACGTTACAGTAGTTACTTCTCGTTCAGATGCAGGACAACGAGTTGATGCCATATATCCCAGTTTACGCGGCTTATGTAATGTTGATTTTACTGTACCAGAGCTGGATGCATTGGCTGAATGCGAAGTGGTATTTTTTGCCACGCCTAATGGAACTGCAATGTTGCTGGCAGAGCAGTTGCTGGCGCGTAATGTAAAAGTGATTGATTTGTCGGCAGATTTTAGATTTAAGGATGATAAGGAATGGTCAAAATGGTATGGAATGGAGCATGCCTGTCCAGATTTAATCTCTCAGGCAGTTTATGGCTTACCTGAAATTAATCGTGTAGCGATTAAGCAGACGAATCTATTGGCCTGTCCCGGGTGTTATCCTACCGCAGTACAGTTAGGTTTTTTGCCATTGATTGAAAATAAGCTGATTGATTTTTCTCATTTGATTGCAGATGTAAAGTCAGGGGTGAGTGGCGCAGGTCGAAAAGCGCAAGTTTCTGCTCTCATGAGTGAAACAGGGGAAAGCTTTAAAGCTTATGCGGTCTCTGGACATCGGCATTTACCTGAAATTACACAGGGACTGGAAGGTGTCGCTAATCAATCGATAGGCCTGATCTTTGTACCTCATTTAACCCCAATGATTCGCGGTATTCATGCTACTTTATATGGCAGGTTGAATAAAAGTTCGGATGATATCAATGATGTACAGACATTGTTCGAGCAGCGTTACCAAAATGAACAATTTGTTGATGTACTTCCACAAGGAACGCATCCAGATACCAGAAATGTGCGGGGTAGCAATAACTGTCAGATCGCCATACATCAGCCACAAGGCAGTGATACTGTAGTGGTTTTATCAGTGATAGATAACCTGGTAAAAGGCGCGGCAGGTCAAGCAGTGCAAAACATGAATCTTATGTTTGAACTGGATGAAAAACAGGGACTGACAACAGTTGCACTATATCCTTGATTCTTGACTAAAACGCTGGGTATAGTCATAATCAAAGTTTATTTACTAGCTGGAATCAAATTAAATGGCTGATCCAATTATTTTTACAGATAGCGCTGCTGAAAAAGTAGGTGCTTTAATTACTGAAGAGGGTAATGATAACCTTAAGTTAAGGGTTTATATTACGGGTGGCGGTTGCTCAGGGTTTCAATATGGGTTTACTTTTGACGAAGAAACCAATGATGATGATACCCAGATTGAAAATGGTGGGGTGACTGTTTTGATCGACTCCATGAGTGTGGGTTACTTAAATGGCGCTGAGATTGATTACAAAGAAGATTTGAACGGTGCCCAGTTTGTTATAAGAAACCCTAATGCAAGTACCACGTGCGGTTGCGGTTCTTCGTTCTCAGTGTAGGGTGCGTTCTACGCACCATTATGGAAATACAATAGCGAAATAATACTTTGGGTAGATACAATGCACAACGAAGTGTTTGTGAGTTATAACAAAGTAAAATTGGTTCCCTGATAAATCCCTCCCAATATCACAGGTGCTTTTGCACCGGTGACCTCCATCAAGTTACCCGATAGATTATTTATCGTTTGTCTAGCCAGCCAGGCAAACGCCATTGCTTCTACATGATCTGGATTAATACCGAATTCCGCTGTAGAGGTAACTGGATGCGTTAAGTTTTTTCTAATGAAACCGATCAATTGTTCGTTATGTATGCCACCACCACAGATTAAAGTGTGATCTGTTTGCGGCGCATGTTGTTGAATAGCATCTGTAATAGAGTCGGCTGTTAATTGGCAAAGACTGGCTTGAATGTTGGTTGCACTGCAGTCAGGGAATTGACTGATTTTTTCGCTTAGCCAGGAGGAGGAGAAATATTCTTTACCTGTGCTTTTGGGCGGCGATAGTTTGAAATATGGGTCTTGTTTTAAGTGGTTAATCAGCTCTGGATTTGCGGTACCCGTTTTAGCCCAGTCACCATTAGAATCATACGGTTTGTTTAAATTCTTTTGAATCCAGTAATCCATTAATGTGTTGCCGGGGCCAATATCAAAACCAATGGTTTTATCTGAGGATAAATAGGTAATGTTAGCAATGCCACCTATATTTATTATGCTAATATTTTGTTTTTTTAAATCAAATTGTTGGGAGAAAAAAGCTTGGTGAAACGCGGGGACTAAAGGGGCGCCTTGACCGCCCGCAGCGATATCTCTTCTGCGAAAATCAGCAACAGTTGTAATGCCGGTTTTTTCTGCAATGATATTTGGGTCACCGATTTGTAGGGAAAATGCGGATGATATGCTGGAAGCATGATAAATAGTTTGTCCATGACTACCTATGGCAAAAATTTCAGAACGATTGATGTTTGCTTTGTCTAGCAGGTTGTTGGCAGCTTGGGCAAACAAGAGGCCTAAATGCGTGTCAGTAGCGCCATATTCTTTTAATGATATTGAGTTATCAGGTTGAGATAGCTGTTGTATAGTGCTTTTAAGTGAATCTGAAAAGGGTAGGTAGTTAAAATCAATCAGTTGATATTTATCCCCATCAAACTCAACCAGCGCCGCATCGATACCATCGACGCTGGTGCCTGACATCAGGCCAATATAAAGCTCGGACACATTCTTATCGTTGGTTTTGAGCGAGTAGGTGGCTTGCTTTAACTTTATTTAATTGCGCGATAAGCGGCTGCGTTTGTTTCTTAAATTCAGCTAATAACGATTTTTTTATAGGTTTCGCATGCGGTAGTTTTACAGTCAATGGATTTCTGTGTACACCATTAACTCTAAATTCATAATGTAAGTGGGGTCCGGTTGCCAAACCAGACATTCCTACATAACCAATAACCTGGCCTTGTTTAACACGGCTGCCCACTTTTTGTCCTTTTTTGTAACTAGACATGTGGGCATAAAGAGTGCTGTATTTCTGTCCATGTTGGACTATAACAACTCTGCCATAACCACCCTTGCGACCACGGTAAATAATTTTACCGTCGCCTGTGGTTTTGATTTTTGTACCTTTTTTTGCGGCATAATCAACACCTTTATGGGCGCGAATTCTATTGAGTACAGGATGTTTTCTTTTTAAGTTGAAGTAAGAGCTAATGCGTGCAAAATCAACAGGCGTACGTAAAAACGCTTTACGCATGCTTTTGCCTTCAGGTGTGAAATAACTTGCAGAGCCCTCTTTTTCTTCAAATCTTACGGCAGTGAAGCTATGCCCTCGATTAACAAATTCAGCAGAAATAATGTTGCCCGAGTCAATCTCCTTACCGTCAACAAAAATTTTCTCGTAAACAAGCGTAAATTGATCTCCTTTGCGTAAGCTTAGGGCAAAATCAATATCCCAGGCAAAAATGTCAGCTAATTGCATGATCAGTTTGTCAGAAAGCCCCGCTTCTTTTCCGTCAAGAAATAAAGAAGAGCTGATAGTTGCTTGTGTACTGGTAATTTTTCTTTCTATGGGTTTGCTAATGAGTTCAACATCAAAGCTATCATTAATACGAGTTGCTTTGAGAGTGTCAATGGCATTTTTATGATAAACAAGTTGTTGAAGCAGACCTTTAGAGTCTGTTTTTACAATAAGGTTTTTTCCTGTAGAAAGAGAGGCAAATTGTTTGCCTAGGTCGTTTGCATGAATAATGTAGTGTAAATCGGTTTTGCTTAAATCAAGTTTAGAGAATATGGTTGAAAGACTCTCACCATGTTTTATCTTGTGGCTAATTGAATTGAACTCAGGTTTTTTAACAACCTCATTTTTTGTTATCTCATGATTATTGACAGCTGGAAATGTAGACTCAAGCAGAATTGTAGGTATAGGAAGAGCAGTGCTACTAAAGCTTGATCTTGGGTTTTCAGGAGAAATGAGTGCATAGCTTGCAGTTGCTGCAATAGCAATGCTGATGCCTAAAAATAATGATTTAAATGTATTATTCTTCACAAGTATATTGGCTAAGTAATTGAGTTTAAAAACTTACAGAAATTAAATTGATACTCTAAATTGCTGCTAATTATAGCTGAAAGTAATATTTATTTCTGGAGATTAGTTCAATGATCTTATAATAAAGGATATAAATTACTTGATTTGGAGAATATTGTGCAAGAAGAAATGCTGGAGCAACTTAGGCGTGGGGCTGATGAGATTTTAGTTGAGTCTGAGTTGGTGAAAAAGCTGGAACAAGGTAGACCATTAATAATTAAGGCAGGCTTTGACCCTACAGCTCCGGATTTGCATCTAGGCCATACAGTATTGATAAATAAGTTGAAGCAGTTTCAGGACTTTGGGCATGAAGTGCATTTTTTGATTGGTGATTTTACCGGGATGATTGGTGATCCCACGGGTAAAAATGTAACACGTAAACCTTTAACCAAAGAGGATGTGCTGGAAAATGCCAAGACATACCAGGAGCAGGTGTTCAAGATACTTGATCGAGATAAAACAAAGATTGTGTTTAATTCCACCTGGATGGATAAGGTTTCATCTGCTGATTTAATTCAGTTGGCGGCAAAGCATACCGTTGCGAGAATGCTGGAGCGAGATGATTTTAATAAGCGCTTTAAAGGCGGACAGCCTATTGCAATTCATGAGTTTTTGTATCCTTTAATACAGGGCTATGATTCTGTAGAAATGAGGGCAGATGTTGAGCTGGGAGGGACTGACCAGAAGTTTAACTTGTTAGTGGGGAGGCAATTACAGGAAATGTATGGACAAAAGCCACAAACAGTAATAACAATGCCAATACTGGAAGGGTTGGATGGTGTGCAGAAGATGTCTAAGTCATTAAACAATTATATAGGCATCGCAGATCCAGCAGACGACATGTTTGGTAAGGTAATGTCAATATCGGATGAATTGATGTGGCGATATTTCGAATTGCTAAGTTTCAGGCCTATGAATGAGATTAAGCAATGGAAGCAAGAATGTGAAGAGGGAGCTAATCCGCGTAATTATAAAGTAAGTCTGGCGCAGGAAATTGTAGAAAGGTTTCATGATGCATCTTCTGCAATAAAGGTCCTGGAAAATTTTGAAGCCAGGTTTCAGCGTGGTGCCATGCCGGATGAAATGGATGAGATGACATTGCAGGCTGAAGGGGGTGGTTTAGCTATTGCTAATTTGTTGAAAGATGCGGGATTGACTAAGGGTACTTCTGATGCCATGCGTATGATCAAGCAGGGGGCGGTAAAAATTGATGGGGAAAAGATAAGTGACCCAAAGCTGATTATCCCATCAGGTACTCAGCAAGTCTTTCAGGTGGGTAAAAGAAGATTTGCCAGAGTAGAAATAAAAGCTTAATAAATAGAGTGCGCTGTTCTTCCAATATAGCTGCAGTATTGGAAGAGCGAGGTGTAGTTGTTTATTGTAGTGGTATTGATTGAACTGATTTGATTTAATCTCTAATAAATAAGTTTTGACAAAGGTGATTGAGGTTGTATAATAACTGGCTCTTCGGGGTTGGTTGTTAAAGCTTCTGAAGGGGCGCTCAGCAAGGAGGTTGGGGGTTGTTTTTTTGCAGGATCGGGCCGATGTATTAGGGCCGGGTTTTGCTGGAAAATAAATGGCAATAGGATGTTGACAACGGGTTTTGGCTCTGTATAATAGTCGGACTCAGCAGGGCAGTGGCTCTGGCCAGCTTGCTGGTGAAAGACTTCGGTCTTTACGCTCTTTAAAAATAAAATCGAAATAATTTGTTGTGGGTACTTGTGCTGGGTATTTTTAGCTGTAGTAAAAAAATATTCGACACGATATTCACGTCAATTCAAAGAAAGACTTTTAAAGTCGATCTGACAAACAACGTCAATAAGTAAAGCGTCAGAGGATTATCTCTTCTGAAGTTGTCGAGCCAAGATTGGAAACTAATCTTACTTAGTTTCAAACTATTATTAAACTGAAGAGTTTGATCATGGCTCAGATTGAACGCTGGCGGTATGCTTAACACATGCAAGTCGAACGGTAACATGGGAGCTTGCTCCCGATGACGAGTGGCGGACGGGTGAGTAATGCATAGGAATCTGCCTATTAGTGGGGGACAACCTGTGGAAACGCAGGCTAATACCGCATACGCTCTGCATTGAAAGATGTGGAGGAAAGGGGGGGATCTTCGGACCTCTCGCTAATAGATGAGCCTATGTTAGATTAGCTAGTTGGTGGGGTAAAGGCTCACCAAGGCGACGATCTATAGCTGGTCTGAGAGGATGATCAGCCACACTGGGACTGAGACACGGCCCAGACTCCTACGGGAGGCAGCAGTGGGGAATATTGGACAATGGGCGCAAGCCTGATCCAGCAATACCGCGTGTGTGAAGAAGGCCTGAGGGTTGTAAAGCACTTTCAATTGGGAGGAAAAAGTAACGACCAATACCCGTTACCTTGACATTACCTTTAGAAGAAGCACCGGCTAACTCCGTGCCAGCAGCCGCGGTAATACGGAGGGTGCGAGCGTTAATCGGAATTACTGGGCGTAAAGCGTACGTAGGCGGTTGGTTAAGTTAGATGTGAAAGCCCCGGGCTTAACCTGGGAACTGCATTTAAAACTGGCGAACTAGAGTTGAGTAGAGGGGAGTGGAATTTCAGGTGTAGCGGTGAAATGCGTAGAGATCTGAAGGAACA